>JAUSMJ010000031.1 GCA_030645575.1 Caulobacter sp.
GCTGACCGAGCCGTGGTCGAACCGGACGGTCGTCCAGTTCGAGGTGGTGTGGCAGTTCTCGCAGGCCGCCGGGGAGGCGATGAGGGTCGCCGGGTTGCCGGGGGCGGAGGTGCCGTTGTGGCAGCTGGCGCAGGTTCCGCTGACCGAGCCGTGGTCAAAGCGGACCGTGCTCCAATTGGACGTCGTGTGGCAGTTGTCGCAGGCGGCTGACGTCGCGATGTGCGTCGCCGGCTTGCCCGGGGCGGTGGTCCCGTTGTGACAACTGGCGCAGGTCCCGGAAACCGAGCCGTGGTCGAACCGGACGGTCGTCCAGTTCGAGGTGGTGTGGCAGTTCTCGCAGGCCGCCGAGGTGGCGATGTGCGTCGCCGGTTTGCCAGGGGCGGTGGTGCCGTTGTGACAGCTGGCGCAGGTCCCCGTGACGGAGCCATGGTCGAACCGGACCGTGCTCCAGTTCGAGGTGGTGTGACAGTTCTCGCAGGCCGCCGAGGTCGCGATGTGGGTCGCTGGTTTGCCGGGGGCGGTGGTCCCGTTGTGACAACTGGCGCAGGTCCCGGAAACCGAGCCGTGGTCGAACCGGACCGTCGTCCAGTTCGAGGTGGTGTGGCAGTTCTCGCAGGCGGCCGATGTCGCGATGTGGGTCGCTGGCTTGCCGGGCGCGGTGGTCCCGTTGTGGCAACTGGCGCAGGTCCCGGAGACCGAGCCGTGGTCGAACCGGACGGTCGTCCAGTTGGACGTTGTGTGGCAGTTGTCGCAGGCAGCCGAGGTGGAGACGTGCCCGCTCGGCTTACCCTTTGCCGTCGCGCCATTGTGGCAACTGGCGCAGGTCCCGGTGACGGAACCGTGGTCGAACCGGACGGTCGTCCAGTTCGAGGTGGTGTGGCAGTTGTCGCAGGCCGCGGAGGTGGCGATATGACCGCTCTGCTTGCCCGTGGCGGTGGTCCCGTTGTGGCAGGACGCGCAGCTTCCGCTGATGTCGGTATGATCGAACCGGGCGCCGCCCCAGCTCCTGCTCGTGTGGCAGGAGGCGCAGTCCGCCGTCGTCTTCAGGTGGTTGGCGGGCTTGCCGGGCGCCATCGTTCCGTTGTGGCAGCTGGCGCAGTCGCCCTCGGCGTCGCTGTGATTGAAGCGCGCTTCGCTCCAGACCACCGGCCCGTGGCAGTCGTCGCACTGGCCCCTTGTCGGGACGTGGCGGGGTGGCTTGCCGGGCGCGCGCTTGCCGTCGTGGCAGCTCGCGCATTCGCGTGGGGTCGACTTGAAGACGCCGCCGGTATGACAGCTCTCGCAGGTTACGGTCTTGTGGGCGTCGGTGAGCGGGAAGCCGGTCTTGAGGTGGTCAAACCCGGCCGGAACGGCGGACGGCTTGGACGGCGCGGCGATGCTCTGCGAGGCGACGCCGAGGAATGCGAGGATCAGAACCGCGAAGAGCAACGCGAGACGACGGCAGGGAACTGCCGCAAAGCCTCCATGCGCGCGCTCAAGGGTCATCGAATCCTCAACCCGCGGACAGAGTCCGCGCAGATTCGCAACCTTCGTTCCCCACGCCTAACCTAGCCGCAAAGACCTTACGAAAGCTAAGGTCAAATGCTCGAGTGGCCGGGAAATCATGGCTCAAAATGAGGGGTGGATGGCCCGGAAGTCACTCGTGGTGTGACACTGGCCGCATCCTGGCCCGAACGCGCCCTGGTGAATGTCCTCGGCCTGGTGGCAGTTTCCGCAGGACGCCACCGGGCGCGGCTTTCCGGGCCGGTGGCAGGAACCGCAGGCCAGATCCGTGTGACGACCGTCGAGCGGGAACGCCGTGCGGCCGTGATCAAAGGTCCAGTGCTCCCAGCCGCCCGGATTGTGACAGCCCGCGCAGTCGCCCTTGTAGGCGCCTTTGTGGGGGTCGTCCTCGCGGTGGCACCCGGCGCAGTCCGTCGGCGCGTCCTTGAAGCGCGGACTCTGGTGGCATGTCGCGCAGGCCAGACCCGCGTGTTTGCCGACCAGCGGGAAGGCGCTCAGGCCGTGATCGAACCGCACCGGGCTCTTCCAGGTCACGGGGGCGTGGCAGCTGGCGCAGTCGGAGCCCAGCTGGCCGACGTGCGAATCGTCGGGGCGATGGCAGTCGATGCAGGCGGTCCCGAGCCGGACTTCCCGGGGCGGCTGCTTGTGGCAGGTCGCGCAGGCGATCCCGCCATGGGCGCCGGTTAGCGGAAAGCGGGTCTGGCGATCATGGTCGAACGTCGCCGTCTTCCAGCTGGTCGTCTGGTGGCACTGCTCACAGGTCGTCCCGTTGCCGCCCTTGTGGACGTCATCTCCGGCGTGACAGCTGACGCAGGTTGTCGCCCGGGCAGGTTCGCGGGCGGGGGCGGGGCCATGACAAGCCCCGCACGTCAGGGCCCTGTGTCCGCCCGACAGCGCGAAGCCCGTCCGGCCGTGATCGAACCGCGTCACCTTCCAGCCGCTGGCGTTGTGACAGTCGGCGCAGGCCGGGCCGAGGCGACCGGCGTGGAGGTCCTTGTCGCGGTGACAGCCAATGCAGGCGGGCTGTGTTCCCCGGTAGCGACCCTGGGCGTGACAGCTGTCGCAGGCGAGCCTGGCGTGGGCGCCGCCGAGCGGAAAACCCGTGCGGCCATGGTCGAAGCGGGCCGGCTTCCAGGCCACCGTGCCATGGCAACTGGCGCAGGACGGGCCCAGGGTCCCCTTGTGGGCGTCGTCTTTCGCGTGACAGGAGGCGCAGGCGGAGGACGCGCCCTGGAAGGTCTTGTCCGCGTGGCAGGTCAGGCAGGCCGGGCGGGCATGGCCGCCGACGAGGGGGAATCCGGTCGAGGCGTGGTTGAACCGGACCTCCTTCCAGCTCGTCTCGTTGTGGCAGCTGGCGCATCCTGGCCCCAGCTTGCCCTTGTGAGGGTCCTTGCCGGCATGACAGCTCGCGCAGGCGGCCGGAGCGGCGCGGAATTTCGCGCCCGGCTTGTGGCAACTCGCACAGGCGACTCGCAGGTGGCCGCCCTTGAGGGGGTAGTCGGTCAGGGCATGGTTGAAGGCCGCCGGATCCATCCGGACCAGTCGGCCGTTCCGACCGATGTGATCAGTGTGGCAGCTGCTGCAGACCGCTCCTGGAATCTGCCGGTTGCGGCCATGATAGCCGGTGCGGGCGGCGATATCGGCCGCGACCGGCTTGTGGCAGCTGAGGCACAGGCCGCTCTGCGCGTCCTTTTTGAACGACTGGTGGCAGGACTGGCAGCGCGCCTCGAACCGCGCGTGCGCCGTCGCCAGCGGGCCTGGTGAGACCAGCTTCTCGATCAGTGTCTGGGCCGACGACGTCGTCGACAGGCCCAGGCAAAGCGCAAGCAGCAGGCCGAACAGACTGAGAAGGCGCGAGGCGGCGGGCACGGGGCGTCAGTAGAGGTGAACGGCGACGATGTGAATGATCACCGTCGATACCAGGATTATGAACAGCGGCACGTGCAGGACATGCCACAACGAAAACAGCCGCTCGTAGAGGCCCAGGGAGGCCGCCCGTCGAACGGCCCGATGGTAGTCGCCGAGCTGCCTCAGCGCCTCGCCGCGACGCGCCTTCAGCGTTCTGGCGTCCCATTGACTCGCGGCTGCCTGCCGGCCCAGCGCCGCATCGATCAGCGTCATGGCGACCTTGCGGCCGCGGCGGATCTCGCCGCCGACGGACAGGGCTCGTCCAAGGGCCTGCCGCAGCGTCCGGCTCGGCGTCAGAACCCGGGATTCAAAGGTCTCGACCTCGGCCCGCCAGGCGTCCGAGGCCGCGAGGCCGCCGCCCAGCTGGTCGCGCGAGCCCGTCGCCTCTTCCCGCAGGGTGCGGGCCTCCAGGCGCTGGCCATACAGTCCGCGGTGGACCCGCCCATAGAGATAGCGGCCGACCAGCCCGCTGCCGGCGACGGTGAGCATCGAGACGAAGGCGACCGTGGCGTTGGCGGACCGGAGGATGAAGTCCGAATGGATGACGATCAGCGCCGGGCCGAGAATGCCCAGAATCATATGCCAGCGAAACCAGCCCGACGCGGCGCCCCAGCCGCGCATGAACCGAAGCCGCTTGCGAAGCGGGTAGCCCAGCAGGGCGACCATCATCAGCGCGCCCGTAATTCCGATGGCGTAGCCGGGGCCGCGCTCGGCCTCCAGGAACGCGTCCTCCCGGTGCAGCCAGGCCCAGCCGACGGTCGCCGACGTGCTCGCGAGAAACGCCGTGATGGCCAGCGCGCCGCCGCCATTGCCGCCCGATCGATCCCTCACAGCTGCTCCCGACACTTGACTCAACGGCGCCGCGTTTGCGACCAGACGACGCATAGACTGGATAGCCTATGTTGTGACTCGTGATCGAAGCGCAATTTAGTCAAAATTCGGTAGAAATGTGGGTATTGGCGCAAATTTTCGCGCCAAAGATGCCCATTTTGAGTATGTGTGGGCATCGTGACTATTAAAGCATGCAGCCGGGAGTGGTGTTCATGATTGCCGAGGTCGGTCGGTTCTGTTTGATCCTGGCTCTCATTATCACCTCGGTGCAGGTCGTCGCGGGTCTATGGGGCGCCCGGCGCCGGAGCGCGCGGCTGATGACCGTCACCACCTCGGCGGCCCTCGCGCAGTTCATGTTCATCGCGCTCGCCTTCGCCCTGCTGGTCTGGCTCTTCGTGGTCTCGGACTTCTCGGTGATGGTCGTGGCGGCCAATTCGGCCACCATCAAGCCGATGTTCTACAAAATCACCTCGACCTGGGGTAATCACGAGGGGTCGATGCTCCTGTGGGTGCTCATCCTGGCCTTTTTCGGCGCGGCGATCGGCATGTTCGGACGCAACATGCCCGCGCCGTTCAAGGCCCGGGTGCTTGGCGTTCAGGGCCTGATCAGTCTCGGGTTTCTCGCCTTCATCATCTTCACCTCCAGCCCGTTCGCGCGCCTGTTCCCGGTTCCGGTCGAAGGCGCGGGCTTCAATCCCCTGCTGCAGGATCCCGGTCTCGCGGCGCACCCGCCGCTTCTGTATCTGGGCTACGTCGGCTTCTCGACGGCCTTTTCGTTCGCCATCGCGGCGCTCATCGAGGGACGGTCCGACACCGTCTGGGTCCGCTACGCCCGGCCCTGGATCATCATCGCCTGGATCTGCCTGACCATCGGCATCACCCTGGGATCGCTGTGGGCCTATTACGAGCTCGGCTGGGGCGGCTGGTGGTTCTGGGACCCGGTCGAGAACGCCTCACTGATGCCCTGGCTGCTGGGAACTGCGCTCGTCCACTCGGCGCTGGTGGTCGAACGCCGCTTCGCCCTGGTGCGCTGGACCATCCTGTTGGGCATCCTGACCTTTTCCATGAGCCTGCTGGGCACCTTCGTGGTGCGCTCCGGCATTCTGACCAGCGTGCACGCCTTCGCCGTCGATCCGGCGCGCGGCGCCTTCATCCTTGTCCTGCTGGTGCTGGCTACCGGCGGCGGACTGGCGCTCTACGCGATCCGCTCGCCCACGCTCGGCGCGGGCCGCGTGTTCAGCCTGGTCAGTCGGGAGGGCAGTCTGGTCCTCAACAACATCCTGCTGGTGACCGTCACCGGCACGGTGTTCCTCGGCACCTTCTATCCGCTGCTCATCGATCTGCTGACCGAGGACAAGATTTCGGTCGGCGCGCCGTTCTACGCCATGACCTTCGTGCCAATGGCCGCGCCCCTGCTGCTGGTCATGGTGATCGGCCCGATGCTCAGTTGGCGGCGGGATTCCGGTCAGGGGCTGCTGGGCCGTCTCGCGCCGGCGCTGTTCGTCGGCTTCACGGTGCTGGTGCTGGTCGCGGCGGGGACCCATGGCGCCAAGGTGATCGCGGCGCTCTGGCTGGCGATGGCGGCCTGGATCGTCGTCGGGTCGCTGATGATCCTGGTCCGCCGCACCCGCGTGGGGCAGGTCTCGCTCCCGGAGTCCCTCACTCTGCTGAAGGCCCTGCCACCGGCGACCTTCGGCCTGGTGCTGGCGCATGCCGGGATCGGCATGCTGGTCGCGGGCCTGGCCGGCGGCGCGCTGTTCAAGCAGGAAGGCGTGGCCATGCTGGGCGCCGGACAGAGCGTCCCGTTCATTGGCCGCACGCTGACACTGACCGGAGTCCAGCCCGGCCGGGAGGCCAACTACGAGTTCGTCCGGGGCCGTATTGAGATCCGCCGGGGCGCGGGCAAGCCGGGCCTGCTGTTCCCCGAACGCCGCTTCTACCCGGAACGACAGTCCGACACGACCGAGGCCGGGGTTCGGGTGACGCCGCTGGGCAACCTCTATGTCGCGCTGGGCGACCAGGCCGAGGACGGTCGCTGGACGGTCCGCTACTACAGTCATCCCCTTGCCGTCTGGATCTGGCTGGGTGGCGGCGTGATGGCGCTGGGCGGCGGCGTGGCGCTGTTCGATCGCCGCAACTGGCTCACCCCGGAACGCCAGCCCGCGCGGGAGGTCCAGACCTCCGGGAGCGCGCCGGCATGACCCTGCCCAAACCTGTCGTGCTGCTCGCCGCCATCGCGCCGGTCGCCGTGTTCATCGTCCTGGCCATCGCCCTGGCGTTCGGCCTGAGCAATGACCCGGCGGCCCTGCCGTCGGTGCTGGTGGGCAAGCCCGCCCCCACTTTCGCGCTGGGGCCCGTCCGCGAGAACGACACTGGCTTTTCCACCGCGGACATCACCGGCAAGGTGACGGTGATCAATATCTTTGGCTCCTGGTGCTCGGCCTGCCGGCTGGAGCATCCCACGCTGATGGACCTCGCGGCCCGGGGCGTGAAGATTCACGGCATCGACTGGAAGGACGACCCGGCCGACGGCGCCGCGTGGCTCGCCCGGTTCGGGGATCCCTACGCCCGCGTCGGCAACGACCAGACAGGCCGTCTGGCGCTCGACCTGGGGGTCTCCGGGGCGCCCGAGACCTTCATCATCGATAAGACCGGACGCATTCGCTACAAGCTCGTCGGCCCGATCACCCCCGAGCGCTGGCGCGACGAGATGGCGCCCCTGATCGCGAAGTTGGAGGCGGGGCAATGACCAGTCCCTTGCGCCACGCCGTGGGCGCCGCCCTCGTGCTGGCGATGTTGATGACGCCGGTTGTCTCGTTGGCCGTCGAGCCGAACGAGATGCTCCAGGACCCGACGCTCGAGGCCCGGGCCGAAACCCTGAGCAAGGAACTGCGCTGCGTCGTCTGCCAGAACCAGAGCATCGACGCCTCGTCGGCGCCGCTCGCGCGGGACATGCGGCTGCTCGTCCGTGAACGGATCGCCGCCGGCGACACAGACGTTCAGGCCAAGGCTTATCTCGTTGAGCGCTACGGCAATTTCGTCCTGCTCAAGCCGCCGTTCCAGGCCGACACGCTGCTGTTGTGGTTCGGCCCGCTGTTGATCCTGGTCGTGGCGGGCGTGGCCCTGCTGATGGCCGCGCGCACCGGCGCGCCCGATGACACCGACGACCTCGCGCCGGATATGGAAGACCTCTGATGCCTGTATGGATTGTCTATCTGCTGCTGGCGGTCCTGGCGGCCGCGGTGATCGCCGCGCCGCTGCTGCTGGCGAAACGGCCCACGGCCGACGAGCCCGCCCCGGCCGTTGCGCCGGAAGAGGCCCCGCCGCCGGCCGGCGCACCGTCCCCGTCGCTGACCGCCCGCTTTGCCGCTCACCGGACGCCGATCCTCGTCGGCGGCGGCGTGGTCGCCGTGCTGGTCGCCGCGGTCGCGCTGTTCCTGGCGACGGGAGAGCCGCCCCCGCCGCCCGCCGCCGTTCCGCCCGCGGGGGCGTCCGCCGCCGGGGCCGGCCTGCCGGACGTCGATACGATGATCGACCGGCTGGCCAAACGCCTTGAAGCCTCGCCGAACGACGCCGAGGGCTGGCGGATGCTGGGCTGGTCCTACTTCGAGACCCGGAAGTACCCGGAGGCGGTCACGGCCTATGCCAAGGCCGTGGCGCTGGCGCCGCGCGACGCGGGCTTCCAGTCCGCCTATGGCGAGGCCCAGGTCAAGGTCGCCGGCGATGTGGTCACCCCCGCCGCCGAGAAGGCCTTCCGGGCGGCGCTGGCGGCGGATTCCCGGGATGAGCGGGCCCGCATGTACCTGGCCCGGCTCCGGCAGGCCGGCGGCGACCCGACGGGCGCGATCAACGACCTGTTCGCCATCCTCGCGACGGCCGCGCCCGACTCCCGGGCAGCCCCCGCCGTCCGCGCGGAAATCCGTCGCATCGCATCGGCCAGTGGCGTGGATATCTCGGGCCGGCTTCCGCCCGAACCCGAACCCGAACCCGAGCCCGCGGCCGCGACCGTCGCCGGACCGACCGCCTCCGACGTGGCCGCCGCCCGGCAGCTTCCGGCCGAGGATCAGCAGGCGATGATCGGCGGCATGGTCGGTCGCCTCGAAGCCCGCCTGGCGGCTTCGCCAAGGGATGTCGATGGCTGGATCATGCTGATGCGCTCGCGCAAGACCCTCGGCCAGGACGACCTGGCCCGGGCCGCGCGCGAAAAGGCCCTGGGCGTCTTCAGCGACGACGCGGCCGCGAAGGCGCGCCTGACGGCCGCCGCCCGCGACCTTGGCGTGAACTGACGGCGCCATGATGATCGACGAGCGCTGGCTGTTCTATCTCGCCCCGCTGGTCTTCGTCGTCGTCATCCATCTGCTCTTGCGTCGCAGGTCGGAGCGCAAGAGCCTCGCCCTGCTGAGCGAGGCCCGCGCCAGCGGGCTCGACGAGCCGACCTCGCTGCATCCGTTGATCGATCCGGTGCTGTGCATCGGCTGCGGGGCCTGCGTGAGGGCCTGCCCGGAGGGCGACGTGCTGGGCCTGATCCGCGGCAAATCCCATCTCGTCGCGCCGAGCGAGTGCATCGGCCACGGCGCCTGCCGCGCGGCCTGCCCCGTCGGCGCCATCACCCTGGTGTTCGGCACCGAGCGACGGGGCGTCGAGCTTCCCCATGTGGGCCCCGACTTCCAGACCAACGTCCCGGGCCTCTACATCGCCGGGGAGCTGGGCGGCATGGGGCTGATCCGCAACGCCATCGAGCAGGGACAGCAGGCGATGGGCGAAATCGCCGGGCGGCTGAAGCAGGGCCGGCGCGACAGGTCGCTGGACGCGGATGTTATCGTTGTCGGGGCCGGGCCGGCGGGCATTTCGGCCAGTCTGGCGGCGAAGGTCGCGGGATTGCGCGCCGTGACCCTCGAACAGGAAGTGCTTGGCGGCACGGTCTCGCACTATCCGCGCGGCAAGCTGGTGATGACGGCGCCCGCGGTGCTCCCGGGCTACGGGAAGATGAAGTTCCGGGAGGTCGGCAAGGAGACCCTGCTGGACTTCTGGAAGGAGGTCATCGCCAGGGTCGGGCTGAAGATCGACTACGGCGAACGGGTCGAGGCGCTTGAGCGGGCGGACCACGGCTTCACCGTGCGCACGCCCGTGCGGACCCTGCGGGCGGCGGCGGTGCTGCTGGCGATTGGCCGGCGGGGCACGCCCAGGCGGCTGGATGTGCCGGGCGAGGACCTGTCCAAGGTCGTCTACCGGCTGATCGATCCGCGCCAGTATGCCGGTCGGGATGTGCTGGTGGTCGGCGGCGGCGACAGCGCGCTGGAGGCCGCCGCGACCCTCGTCGAGGAAACGGACGCCCGGGTGACCCTGGCCTACCGGGGCGCGGGCTTCGCCCGCGCGAAGGCGAAGAACCGGTCGCGCGTGGACGCCGCCCACGCGGCCGGCCGGCTGGGCCTGAAGATGGAGACCGAGGTCCGGCGGATCGACCCGGAGACCGTCGAGCTCGAGCGAGCCGGACAGGTCGACCGTCTGGCGAACGACACCGTGATCATCTGTGCGGGCGGCGTCCTGCCGACGGACTTCCTCCGGTCGGTGGGAGTCGAGATCGAGATCCGGCGCGGCCGGTAGGGAACCGTAACGTCAATAGTCCCGCGAAGCCGTGGGATTGGGTGGCGTGGCGTCAGACCGTCGCGAACCTGGCCGGGCGTTGGTGGCGGAGAGGGTGGGATTCGAACCCACGGTGCCCTTCCAGGCACGCCGCATTTCGAGTGCGGTACATTCGACCACTCTGCCACCTCTCCGTAGACGCCGGGTGTTGGGGGCGGACCCCCTGAGTGCGAAGGCGCGGAACCTAGCGATGCGTCAGGCGAAGCGCAAGCGGGCGTTTGCGAGCGGCGTCGGTGAGAGGGCGGGTCGGCCGACCTGGACGTCAGGCCCGGCCGCCGACCCGTTCGGCCGGAATGACCGCGATGGTGGCCAGGCCGACGGCGATCAGCTTCTCGCCCCCGACGGCGTCCCGGGCGAACACCTGCGCCTCGACTGGGATCAGCATCCGGCCGGCCTTGATGACGGTCGCCCGGCAGACGAGCCGCTCGCCGACGCCGGGCGCCAGGACATTGAGCTTGTATTCAGCGGTCAGCACCGCCTCGCCCGGCCGGATGACGGTGCCGGCCGCAGCGGTCGTGGCGTTATCGACCAGGAACCCGATCGCGCCGCCATGGAAGAAGCCGTGCTGCTGGGCGACCTCGGGGCGGAAGGGCAGGATCATTTCCAGCGTCCCCCGGCCGATCGCGCCGACCTCGGCGCCGAGATGGCGGAACAGTCCCTGGGCGTTGAGGGCCGCGCGAATGCGGTCGGCGATGGCCGGGTCGAGCGCGTCTTTCTCAGGCGTATCACTCATTGAAAGGCCCCTCCTCGGCCCTGGCCGCTGGCGAACCGCGCGGCGCCGGCGACCGTCTCGCCGGAATCGAGGGTTTCGAATCCGAGCTCGACCTCGCGGGTCGTGGCCGCGTCCCAGTCGAGGCTCCACTGGTCGAGGGCCGACCGGCGGTCGTTGCGCAGGCAGCCCTGTGGGAAGGCGGCGATCCGCCGGGCCAGGGCGGTGGCCGCGTCGAGCGCCTGGCCGTCGGGAACGACGCGATTGGCCAGACCCATGGCCAACGCCTCGTCCGCCGCGACCGGCCGTCCGGTGAGGATCAGGTCCATGGCCCGCGACTGGCCGATCAACCGCGGCAGGCGCACCGTGCCCAGGTCGATCAGCGGCACGCCGAAGCGGCGGCAGAAGACGCCGAAGGTCGCGCCGGCCGCGGCGACCCGCAGGTCGCACCACAGGGCCAGCTCCAGCCCGCCGGCCACGGCGAAGCCCTCGACCGCGGCGATCACGGGCTTGGACAGCCGCAGGCGGGTGGGACCCATGGGCCCGAAGTCGCCGGCCCGTTCGACCCGATTGCCGCCCCCGCCGGCGATGGCCTTCAGGTCGGCGCCGGCGCAGAAATTGCCGCCCGCGCCGGTCAGCACCGCCACGGCGGCCGTGTCGTCGGCGTCGAAGGCCTTGAAGGCGTCGTAGAGGGCGCGGGCGGTCGGACCATCGACGGCGTTGCGGCGGTCGGGGCGATCAATGGCGACGACGGTGATCGCGCCGTCGCGGGTCACGGAGACGCTCATGGCGACGTCCTCCTTGCGGGGAAGACGCCAAGGATGCGCGGGCGCCGCGCGCGGAAGGCAAGCCCTTTTTCGGGAGCGCCTAGGCCGCGACGGGGTCGTCGTCCTCGTGCGGGCCCAGCTGGCCCTCCCACTTCGCCACCACCGCCGCGGCCACCGAGTTGCCGACCACGTTGGTCGCCGAGCGGCCCATGTCGAGGATCTGATCGACCGCCAGGATCAGCGCGATGCCGGCCTCCGGCAGGTCGAAATAGGCCAGGGTGGCGGCGATCACCACCAACGAGGCGCGCGGCACCCCGGCCATGCCCTTGGACGTGACCATCAGCAGCAGCAGCATGGTGATCTGCTGGCCGACCGTCATCTCGATGCCGTAGATCTGGGCGATAAACAGGGTGGCGAAGGTGCAGTACATCATCGACCCGTCCAGATTGAACGAGTAGCCGAGGGGCAGCACGAACGAGGCCACCCGGCGGCTGACGCCGAACCGCTGCAGCTGTTCCAGCGTGCGCGGATAGGCGGCCTCGGAACTGGCGGTGGCGAAGGCCAGCAGGATCGGCTGGCGCACCATGCCCAGCAGCCGGAAGATGCGCGGGCCGACGAGCAGCAGGCCGGCGAAGGCCAGCATCATCCACAACACGCCGAGCGACAGATAGAAGCCACCGATGAACTTGGCGTAGATGGCCAGGATGTCGATGCCGTACTTGGCCACGGTGCTGGCGAGGGCCGCGAAGATGGCCAGGGGCGCCAGCCGCATGACGTAGCCGGTCACCTTGAGCATGATGGCCGCCAGTTGTTCGACCAGCCCCAGCACCGCCGGCGCCTTGTCGTCCACGGCGGCCACGGCGACCCCCACGAAGATCGAGAAGACCACGATCTGCAGGATCTCGTTCTTGGCCATGGCGTCGAAGATCGAGCTGGGGAAGACGTGGGTGACGAACTCCTGCAGCGTCAGCTTGGAGGCGTCCACGGCCGCGGCCGAGGCCTCCGGGACCGGCAGGGTCAGGCCCACGCCCGGCTGCAGCAGATGAACCATGCCCAGGCCCAGCAAAAGGGAGAAGATCGAGGCGGTGATGAACCACAGCATGGTCTTGGCCCCGACCCGGCCGACGCTGGCCGCGTCGCCCATGTGCGCGATGCCGGCGACCAGGGTTGTGAAGACCAGCGGGGCGATGATCATCTTGATCAGCCGCAGGAACACATCGGTGACCACCTTGAACCAGGTCACCGCCTCGGCCGTCTGGTCCGGGCTCAGGTACTGGTTGCAGGCCCAGCCGACGGCGACCCCGGCGATCATGGCCAGAACGATAAGGGTGGTGAACAGGCGATTCATGCGGCGTCCCCGGAAATCCGAACGCCCTTTTTCACCGGGATCGTCGCCCGCGTCCATGCGCTTGCGCCGGAGTTTGTGTCGGACCCTCGCGCCCGGAGGCGCTGACTAGCCCCACGGACCTGACCGCGCCGTTCGCGGAACGGCGGTCCCGACGGCGGGTCGTCCGGCCAGCTTGAGCAGCGCCTCGACCCGGTTGCCCGTGTTCGGATGGGTCGAGAACAGGTTGTCGGCGCCGCGCCCGGTCAGCGGATTGATGATGAACATCTGGCCGGTGGCCGGGTTGCGCTCGGCCGTCTCGTTGACGGTGCGGTGGGCGAAGGTCTCCATCTTGCGCAGGGCGCTGGCCAGGGCCTCGGGATCGCCGCTGATTTCCGCGCCGTGCCGGTCGGCCTCGTACTCGCGGCCACGGCTGATGGCCATCTGAACCAGCGCCGCCGCGATCGGGGCGAGAATGGCCACCAGGATGGCGCCGAAGCCGCCGCCGGGCCGGTCCCGGTCGCCACCGAAGAAGAACGCGATGTTGGCCAGGCCCGAGATGGCCCCGGCGATGGTCGCGGTGACCGTCATGGTCAGGGTGTCGCGGTTCTTCACATGGGCCAGCTCGTGGGCCATGACGCCGCGGATCTCGCGCCGGTCGAGCATCCGCAGCAGGCCCGTGGTCGCGGCGACGGCCGCGTGCGCCGGGTCGCGGCCGGTGGCGAAGGCGTTGGGCTGGTCGGTCTCGATGACATGGACCTTCGGCCGCGGCAGGCCCGCGCCGTCGGCCAGGGCGTGAACGTCGGCGACGTAGTTGCGGATCAGCGGATCGGGGTGGGTCTCATTAACCGCCACCGCGCGATACATCGACAGCACGATGCGGTCGGCGTTCCAGTAACTGAACAGGTTCATGCCCACCGACAGGACCAGGGCGATCAGCATGCCACCGGTTCCGCCGATCAGGTAGCCGGCGACGACGAAGATTGCCGTCAGGGCGGCGAGCAGGACGAAGGTGCGAAGCGTGTTGTTCATGCCGGAAGATGTGGCCCCGGATTCTCGCCCCGCAAGCCCCGTCAGGACTGAACCCCTTCATCCGCGGGAAGCGGCCGTCTCGCCAATCGGCGAACATCCCGCTATAAGCGGTCATGACACATGAGAAAGAAGCAGCCGCCATCGTCGAGCGGCTTATCGAAGAATACGAACGGTCCGTCTCCGCCCTGAGGGGCGCCCTGAAGACCTTCCTGACAACCGGAACCCGCCCCGACCCCGCCCTGCGGGCCGATGGCGCGTTCGTCTATCCCGAGCTGCGGCTGCACTGGAGCGCGGAGAACGGCTATCCTCGGATCAGCCGCGCCTACGCCCGCATCGGCACGCCGGGCCACTACGCGGCGACGGTCACCCGGCCGCAGATGTTCCGCGAATACCTGGTCGAACAGCTGGCCCTGATGATCCAGGATTTCGGCGTGACGCTCGACGTCGGCCGCTCGACCCAGGAGATCCCGTTCCCTTACGTGCTGGACGGCGGCGACCTGGCCCTGGCCGACGTCAGCGCCAGCGAGATCGCCCGCTGGTTTCCGACCACCGAGCTGGCCCACATCGGCGACGAGGTGGCCGACGGCTCCTGGGACATGATCGAGGGCGAGACCCGGCCCCTGGCCCTGTTCGACGGCCTGAGGACGGACTTCTCCCTGGCCAGGCTCAAGCACTACACGGGCGCGCCGGCCGAGGACGTGCAGCAGTACATCCTGTTCACCAACTACCACCGCTATGTCGATGAGTTCGTGCGCTGGGGCTGTGAGCAGCTGAAGACGCCGGGCACGCGGTTCACCGCCCTGTCCGCGCCGGGCAACATCGTGGTGACCGCCGACACGCCGAACGGCGAGATGGCCATCGCCAATGGTCCCTGGCGACGCCACCAGATGCCGGCCTATCACCTGATGGCGCCCGGCGGGCAGGGGGTGACCCTGGTCAACATCGGCGTCGGCCCGTCCAACGCCAAGACCATCACCGACCACCTGGCCGTGCTGCGGCCCCAGGCCTGGATCATGATCGGTCATTGCGGCGGCCTGCGCGGCAGCCAGACCATCGGCGACTACGTCCTGGCCCACGCCTATCTGCGCGACGATCATGTGCTGGACCAGATCCTGCCGCCGGATATCCCCATCCCCTCGATCGCCGAGATGCAGCGGGCACTTTACGACGCGGCCAAACTGGTCAGCGGCGAGAGCGGCGAGAGCCTCAAGCGCCGTCTGCGCACCGGCACGGTCGTGACCACCGACGACAGGAACTGGGAGCTGCGCTACACCTCCAGCGCCCTGCGCTTCAACCAGAGCCGGGCCGTGGCCATCGACATGGAAAGCGCGACCATCGCCGCCCAGGGTTACCGCTTCCGGGTGCCCTACGGCACCTTGCTGTGCGTCTCGGACAAGCCCCTGCACGGGGAGATCAAGCTGCCCGGCCAGGCCAATGCCTTCTATGAGCGGGCCATCGGCCAGCACCTGCAGATCGGCATCGCGACGGTGGACCTGCTGCGGGCCGAGGGGGCGAATCTGCACTCTCGAAAGTTGCGCGCCTTCGATGAACCGCCGTTTAGATAGAGCTTTCCATGGGCGGCCTGTCGGCGTATGTTGATCCTATGTCTGGCCTGCGAAAGTCCCCTGACGACGAAACTCCACTCACGGCGCAACAGCCCGGCGTGGAGGAGGTGGGCGCTGTGTTCGAACCCCCGGTTCGCGACCGCTGGACGATCGCCCGGGAGCGATGGGACGAGCACCAGAGAACAGGCGCCGCTACGATGTCGGTCGATGAGTTCATTGCTGAGCTGACCGAGGAGATCGAAAAGCGGCAGGCCGCCAAGGCTTGAAGCGGCGGGTCGAAATCTCGATCTTGGCGCGACGTGATATCGCGCGCCTATCCGACTTTCTCAGCCCGAAGAATCCCAGAGCGTGGAAGGCCGCCGTCGCGGCAATCAGCAACAGGCTAAGGTCGCTCAACCAGATGTCCGAGCGTGGTCATTTCTCGCCGGATGGCGACCTGCGCGAAATGTTCGTGCGCTTCGGCCGCGCCGGCTACGTCATCCAGTACCGGACCACGCCTGGGGAAGTGTTCATCCTGCGCATCTTCCACAGCCTCGAAGAGCGGTGACACACCGGCCCCCATCCGCTATCGCACGGCGGCGAATTTCCGGGAGCTCAGCGCCTTGACCGACAAGACCGAGGAAGCCGGCTGGGCGACCGCCAAGACCCTCGCCGAAGCCCTGCCCTACATCCAGATCTACGACCGCGAGACGGTGGTGATCAAATACGGCGGCCATGCCATGGGCCAGGACGACGTGGCCCGGCTGTTCGCGGCCGACGCCGTGCTGCTCAAGCTGATGGGCGTGCACCCGGTGGTGGTCCACGGCGGCGGGCCGCAGATCTCGGCCATGCTCGACCGGGCCGGCGTCAAGTCGACCTTCGTCGATGGCCTGCGGGTGACCGACGAGGCGACCATGGAGGTGGCCGAGATGGTCCTCTCCGGCGCGATCAACAAGGAAATCGCCAACTGGATCACCCTGGCCGGCCGCGAGGCGGACGTGCGGGGCGTGGGTCTGTCGGGCAAGGACGCGCGGCTGATCACCGTGACCAAGGCCAAGCGGACGAAGAAGGACCCGGACAGCAACATCGAACAGGTCGTCGATCTGGGCTTCGTCGGCGAGCCGCAGAAGATCGATCCGGCCCTGATCAAGGTGCTGATCGACTCGGAGAAGGACTACATCCCGGTCATCGCCCCGATCGGCGTCTCGGAGTCCGGCCAGACCTTCAACGTCAACGCCGACACCGTGGCGGGCGCCCTGGCCGGGGCGCTGAAGGCCAAGCGCATGCTGCTGCTGACCGACGTCGCCGGGGTCAAGGACGCCAACGGCGACCTGATCCGCCAGATGACCGTGGCCGAGGCGTTCGAGCTGATCCGTACGGGCGTGGCCACCGGCGGCATGATCCCCAAGCTGGAGACGGCCATCGCCGCCGTCGATGCGGGGGTCGAGGCGGTGGTCATCCTCGATGGCCGTCGGCCGCACGCCATGCTGGTCGAGCTGTTCACCGAGCATGGCGCAGGAACCCTGGTGAAGGCGTGACCGACCTTACCCATATCGACACCTGGCTATTCGATCTCGACAACACCCTCTACCCGGTCGAGAGCGAGGTCATGACCCTGGTCGCCGGGCGGATGACCGACTTCATGGAGAAGATCACCGGTCTGCCGCGCGATCAGGCCCGGGCGATCCAGAAGCGTTACTACGAGGAGCACGGCACGACCCTGGCCGGCCTGATGGCCAACAACCACGGTGTCGATCCCGAGGACTTCCTCACCACCGTCCACGATATCTCGCTGGACGCCCTGTCGCCCGACCCCGCGCTGCTGGCGGGCCTTCAACGCCTGCCCGGGCGGCGGCTGGTGTTCACCAACGGCTCGGCCGCCCACGCCGTGCGCGTGCTGGAGCGGATGGAGATCGCCCACGCCTTCGAGGATATCTTCCACATCGCCGCCGCCGACTACATTCCCAAGCCGGCCCGCTCGACGTTCGAGAAGATGATGACCCTCCACGCGGTCGGCGCGGAGGGCGCGGCCTTCTTCGAGGACAGCGAGAAGAATC
This sequence comes from Caulobacter sp., assembly GCA_030645575.1. Lineage (GTDB taxonomy): Bacteria > Pseudomonadota > Alphaproteobacteria > Caulobacterales > Caulobacteraceae > Caulobacter. The sequence continues at coordinate 17,319 of JAUSMJ010000031.1, forward strand.
TCGCGCCGGCCGCCGAGCTGGGCATGACCACGGTGCTGGTCGGCCCGCATGCCGCCGCCTCGACGGCCGCCTTCATCAACCACCGCACCAACGACCTCGCCGCCTTCCTCAATGGCGCGCGGGTGAGGGGATCCGACGCATGACCGCCGTGACGCTCGCCGACCTGGAAACCGAGATCGAAGCCGCCTGGGAGGCCCGCGACGGCGTCTCGCCGGACACCCAGGGCCCCGTCCGCACGGCCATCGAGGAGACCCTGTCGCTGCTCGATTCCGGCCAGGTGCGCGTGGCCGAGAAGGTCGATGGCGCCTGGGTGGTCCGGCAATGGGCCAAGAAGGCGGTGCTGCTGTCCTTCCGTCTGAACCCCAACGTCGTGATGCGCGCCGGAACGCTGGGTGGCGCGGTCGGGCCCTGGTGGGACAAGGTGGCCAACAAGTTCGACGGCTGGGAAGCGCCGCAGTTCGAGGCCGCCGGCTTCCGCGCGGTTCCCGGCGCCATCGTCCGCCGCGGCGCCTATGTGGCGAAGAACGTCATCCTGATGCCCTCGTTCGTGAACATCGGCGGCTATGTCGATGAGGGGACCATGGTCGATACCTGGGTCACGGTCGGCTCCTGCGCCCAGATCGGCAAGCGGGTCCACCTGTCGGGCGGCGTCGGCATCGGCGGCGTGCTTGAGCCCCTGCAGGCCAACCCGACGATCATCGAGGACGACTGCTTCATCGGCGCCCGCTCGGAAGTGGTCGAGGGCGTCATCGTCGGCCAGGGCAGCGTGCTGTCGATGGGCGTGTTCCTGACCGCCACGACCAAGATCGTCGATCGCAAGACCGGCGAGGTCCATCGCGGCTACGTCCCGCCCTACAGCGTCGTGGTGCCCGGCAGCCTGCCTGACCCGCATGGCTTCGGCCCTAGCCTCGCCTGCGCGGTGATCGTCAAGACGGTCGATGCCCAGACCCGGTCCAAGACCTCGATCAACGACCTGTTGCGCGACTAGACAGGGCCCCTCCGCTCGCCTTACGGTCGAGCCCGGGGGAGCGCACCATGCAGCGGATCGCCAGCCTGTTCTCGTTCCGGGGCCGCGCGTCCCGTATCGCCTACTGGCGTGTTCAACTCGCCGGCTCCGCCGTGATCGCCGTTCTTTGGGTGACAACGATCTTTCTCGCGATGGGCGCGGGCGACATCGCCGCGCTTCCCCTGCTGCTGCTCCTGCCCGTTCTGGTCACCGCGCTGGCGGTCACCGTGCGGCGGCTGCATGACCGCGACAAGAGCGCCTGGTGGTTGCTGGCCTTCTGGGCCGCTCCGGCGACCTGTTTCGCCACGGCCAGCTGGCTGACCGAGCAGACTGGGGACGGTGGAACGCCGGCCCTGGCGGCCGCGCTGGCGGGTCTGGCCTTCGAGCTCTGGGCCCTGGTGGAGATCGGTCTTTTCTCGGGCACGAAGGGCCCCAACCGGTTTGGCCCGGCGCCGGCCCGGCGGAGGTCACGGCGGCTCCGCTCAGCGATCTGACTCATCCCCAGTATTCATCCACCGCCCTCCACAGAAAAGCACCCTCCATACGCGTTCAAGCGTTGAACACTTATGAGACTTGATGTCTCTGCCGTACTCCAAGCGGCAGGAAAGTGGTGGGTCAACTCTCATGCGGTCTATGATTAACGCGAGATTCGCTCGATCCATCGATTACACATATCCATGCGGCGAACACACCAGTTACACCAAAAGTAATCTTAACAGATTTGTCGGCGTTGCCGCGAATGAAGCAGCGACACCAGTCGAGACCCGGCCCGCGCCGCCGGCGCCGACCGACCGCTGGGTGACCGACTTTCTGGGGCAGGACGTCTCCCGCTTCTTCTACAGATGGGGCGGCTCGTTCTCGGCGGTGCTGGTGCGGATGAGGGGACGCTACGACGGCGATCTCGACCAGTTCCTGATCCATCTGGTGTTCATGCTGACCGATCTGGCCTCGGCCAACGCCGTCGCCGAGGCCCGGGCCAAGGGCGCGGGCACCGTGATCCAGCGGCGGCGGGGGCTGAACGTGCTGAGCCTGGCCGACATCACCCGGATTCCCCGCGAAAGCGTGCGGCGCAAGCTGGCCACCCTGGTTGATCGCAGCCTGGTCGTGCGGGAGCCCGACGGCCTCTACTATCCGGGCCCCGCCAGCGACATCGACGGCTTCTTCTACGCGCTCAGCCCCCTGTTCTGGGATGGCGTCCGGCCCGGTTAGGGCCGCTCCGCCAGATCCATCCACCGCCAGAGGTCGCGCAGCCCCTGCGCCCGGCTGGCCGCGTCGGCCGACCGCACGGGCGGCAGGCCGACCAGCCGACGGGCGTCGTTCACACCGACGATCTGGCCAGGCGACACCGCCAGGCCCCGTCGCCGCGCGAACTTCATGAACCGCGCCCGCCCACAGTCGAGGCTGGTGACGTCGTCCCGCACGCCGGAGGGCAGGAAGGAGCCGTGCAGGGTGCGGCCAAAGGCGATGATCCAGGCGCCCCGGCAGGGTTCCATCGCCTCCTCCAGCTGGTCCCACCAGATGGCCGGCACAGGCGGCGGGTCGCCGTCGTCCACGCCCTGATCCGGTCCGGCGACCGGGCTGCGGCCGCGGACGAAGACATTGGCGGCGACGTCGCCCTGGTCATCGACCAGACCGAACTGGAACAGATGGGCGAAGCCGTCGGCGGAAACGGAGCGCACATGCAGGTAATATCGCTCGGGATGAGCCGCCTCCGGTCGCGCGTCCGAAAGGGCGCTGAACGGATTGCGGACACGCCGGCCCAGGGTGCGGCCGAACAGGCCGAAGATCCCCGGGGGCGGCAGGTGAGGATTGAAATGCAGCATGGCGTCCTCCTGAAGCTGACCCGCCGATCTGGCCGGGTCGGGGCCCGCTGTGAATGAAGCGGCGGCCCGGATTGGGTAGCCCGAAACGGGCGCCTCCGGGGTGGCGGCGGGCCACGCCGTTTCTGGGGCTTTGCGCGATCGCCCGCCCCGCCCTAAACGGGAGGCGATGACCCAGATCGACGCCCTCGCCCTCGCCCGCGACCTGATCCGCTGCCCGTCGGTGACGCCCGCCGACCTCGGCGCGATGGATATCGTCCACCAGGCTCTCGAGGGCCTGGGTTTCGCCTGTCGGCGGATGAAGTTCGGCGAGATCGAGAATCTCTACGCGCGCCGGGGGACCGCCAGGCCCAACCTCTGTTTCGCCGGCCACACCGACGTGGTGCCGGTGGGGGATGCGGGGGCCTGGACCAGCCCGCCGTTCGAGGCCGCCCTGGCCGACGGTGTTCTGGTCGGCCGGGGGGCCGTCGATATGAAGGGCGGCATCGCCGCCTTCGTCGCCGCCGTCGCCGCCATATTGGCGCGCGGCGAGCCGAAGGGCTCGCTCAGCTTCCTGATCACCGGCGACGAGGAGGGCATGGCCTTCGACGGCACCCGCAAGGTGGTCGAGGTTCTGGCCGCCGAGGGCGAGGCGATCGACCATTGCATCGTCGGCGAACCGTCCAGTTCGGCCCGGCTGGGCGACATGATCAAGATCGGCCGCAGGGGCAGCATCAACAGCTGGATCACAGTCGAGGGGACCCAGGGGCACGTCGCCTACCCCCACCGCGCGGCCAATCCGGTCCCGGTGATGATCGACCTGTTGTCACGGCTGCAGGCCAGGGTGCTCGACGGCGGCTACGAGGCTTTCCAACCCTCGAACCTTGAAATCACCAGCGTCGATGTTGGCAACACGGCGTCGAACGTCATTCCGGCCGAGGCGAAGGCCCGGCTGAACATCCGCTTCAATCCGGCCCACACAGGCGCCGAACTGGAGGCCTGGATCGCCGACACCGCCCGGGCCGCCGGCGAAGGGTTTTCCGGCAAGGTCACCGTCACCTCGGTGATCAGCGGCGAGGCCTTTCTGACTCGACCCGGCCCCTTCACCGACGTGGTCGCGGCGGCGATCCGGGAAACCACGGGCGAGACCACGGACCTGTCGACCACGGGCGGCACCTCCGACGCCCGGTTCATCCGCGAACTCTGCCCCGTGCTTGAGTTCGGCCTGGTCGGCGCGACCATGCACGCGGTCGATGAACGGGTCCCGGTGAGCCAGATCCGCGACCTGCAGGCGACCTACGAGCGGATTATCGAGCGCTACTTCGAGGCGTTCTCGGCATAGCCGGCGCCGGTCAGGTACAGGCCGTCCGGCGGGGCCACCTGGCCGCAGGCCGTGCGATCGCGCGCCTCCAACGCCGCCGCCAGATCATCCTTCGTCCAGCGTCCGAGGCCAACCTCGACCAGCGAACCGGCCATCGACCGGACCTGGCGGTGCAGGAACGAGCGCGCCGCGAAGGTCAGCAGCACCGCCTCGCCCTCGCGCCGGACGGTGGCGACATCCAGCGTCTTGACCGGCGACTTCGCCTGGCACTGCATGTCGCGAAAGGTGGTGAAGTCGTGATGGCCGACCAGCGCCTGGGCGGCGTCATGCATGGCCCCGGCGTCCAGCGGCTTGCGCACGTGCCAGACCCGGCCCCGGTCGAGGGCCGGCGGGGCCTTGCGATTGAGGATGCGGTAAAGGTAGCGCCGCTCGGTGGCCGAGAAGCGGGCGTGCCAGTCACCGCCGACGATCGCGGCGTCCAGCACCACGACAGCCTCCTTCACCAGATGGGCGTTGAGCGCATCGCGCACCACGTCCGTCGGCCAGTCCTTCGTCAGATCGACATGGATCACCTGGCCGGTGGCGTGGACGCCGGTGTCGGTGCGGCCGGCCGCGTGGATCCGCAGGGTCTCGCCCGTGAAGCCCAGCACGGCCGCCTCGATGGCCGCCTGCACGCTGGGCAGCCCGGCCTGCGCCTGGAAGCCGCGGTAGGGCCGGCCGTCATACTCGATCGTCAGGCGATAGCGGGGCATCAGGCCAGCGCCGTCCCGGCGGCGACCGGGAAGCCCCGCAGGAAGTCAGCGGCGTCCTGGGCGGCCTTGCCCTCGCGCTGGGCCCGCAGCAGCCGCACCGCGCCCGAGCCACAGGCGACGAGCAGCCTGTCGTCCAGTGTCGCGCCGGCCGGACCCGAGCCGTCCTCGACGCGGCTCAGCAGCGCCTTGACCCGCACGGGTCCCTTGTCCGCCGGCGCCTCGAACCAGGCGCCGGGAAATGGCGACAGGCCGCGGATGTGGCAATCGACCTCGTGCGCGGGGCGCGACCAGTCGATGCGCGCTTCCGCGGGCCGGATCTTCTTCGCATAGGTCACGCCCTCGGCGGCCTGCGGCATCTCGACCGCGGTTGCGGCGGCGATGGCCGCCAGCGCCGGCGGCAGCAGCCGCGCGCCGGCCTCGGCCAGCCGGTCATGCAGGGTCCCGGCCGTGTCGAGCGGGCCGATGCGCACGGTCTCGGTCGCCAGCACCGCCCCCTCGTCGAGGCCCTCGCTCATGCGCATGACCTGCACGCCGGTGACGGAGTCTCCGGCCATGATCGCCCGCTGGATCGGCGCGGCGCCCCGCCAGCGCGGCAGCAGGGAGGCGTGGACGTTGAAACAGCCCAGCCTCGGAGCATCGAGGACGGCCTTGACCAGGATCTGGCCGAAGGCGACCACCACGGCGGCGTCCAGGTCCAGCGCCTGGAAGGCGGCCACTTCCTCGGGCGTCTTCATCGACGCCGGCGTGCGCACCATCAGGCCATGGGCCTGGGCGAAGGCATGCACGGGCGAGGGCTGCAGAATCTGGCCGCGGCCTCGCGGCGCCGGCGGCTGGGAATAGACGCAGACCACCTCGTGGCCCGCCGCGAGGAGGGCGGCGAGACTCTGGACGGCGAAGTCGGGGGTTCCAAGGAAGGCCAGGCGCATCGGCGGGGTTTAGCGGGACCGAAGGCCGGGCGGAAGGCGCCGGGAACCGGCCGCTTCACGGATCGTTGATCGATGGAATGAAACCGGGAAGGGAAATCTCCCATGCGCACGCACGTCATCGTCGCGATCGCCGCCATCGGGCTGGCCCTGGGCGCCTGCTCCAAACAGGATCGTCAGGACGTCGGCGAGGGCGCGGCCGCCGTGGGCGGCGAGGTCAAGGAAGCGGCCGGCGAAATCGCCGCCGATCCCGACGTGAAGGAAGCCGGGGCGGCCATCGGCAACGCCGGGGCCGAAGCCGTCGATGCGGTCAAGGACACGGCCGGCGATGTCCAGGAAGGCGTCGCCGACGCCTCGGCCGACGCCAGACGCGAAGCCGAGGAGCAGCGGGCCGCGGCGGGCGATACCACGAGGCGGTAGATTTTTGCGTTGATGCTCCCTTGATGGGGGAGGATCAGAGTTTTCACGCCGCCCGGGCGGCCTTCTTGACGCTCTTGATCGCCCGTTCGCGCTTCAGCCGCGAGAGGTGGTCGATGAACAAGACGCCCTTGAGGTGGTCCATCTCGTGCTGGATGCAGACGGCGAACAGGCCGTCCGCCTCCTGCTCGACCGTGTCGCCGGCGTAGTTCAGGTAGCGGATCTTCACCTGGGCCGGCCGTTCGACGTCGTCGAACACCTCCGGCACCGACAGGCAGCCCTCCTCGTACGAAGCCATCTCGTCGGACGCCCAGAGGATCTCCGGATTGATGATATAGCGAGGGTTGCGCTGGCCGGTCTCGTCGCCCTCTTCGGCGCCGGCGCGGTCGCCCAGGTCCATGACGATGATCTGCCGCGGGTCGCCGACCTGCACGGCGGCCAGGCCGATGCCGGGCGCGGCGTACATGGTCTCCAGCATGTCATCCATCAGCGCGCGCAGCGCGTCGGTCACGCCGCCCTCGACCGGGGCGGAGACCTGTTTGAGCACCGCCAGATCGGCGGCGTTATCGACGGTGAGGATGCGGCGGATGGACATTTCGGTCAGGAGGTAGGGGCGCCGTCCGGAGCCGTCAAGGCGGGGGCCTCGGACACGGCCAGCTTGTTCAGCGATCGGACGGCGGTCTCCACCGGCTCGATCTGCGGGATATCCTTGCCCTCGTGATCGACCTTGAGGTCCTCGAAGCGACGGGCCTGGGTCAGCACCTGGCCCTCCAGCGAGCCGACGAACTGGTTGTAGCGGCTGACGGCCGCCTCCAGCGCCTTGCCGACGCTCGCGGCATGGCCGCCCATCACCGACAGGCGCTTGTAGAGCTCGCGGCCGAGGGCGGCGATCTTGTCGGCGTTGGCGGCCTGCTCCTCGACCCGCCAGCCATAGGCGACGGCCTTGCACAGCGCGAACAGCGTGGTCGGGGTGACCAGCAGCACGCGCTTGTCCATCGCTTCGGTCATCAGGTCCGGCATCCGGTCCAGCGCCGCGGCGAGGAAGCCGTCGCCGGGCACGAACATGGCCACGAAGTCGGGCGAGCGTTCGTCGCCGAACTGGTCCCAATAGGCCTTGGACGACAGCCCCTGCATGTGGCCGCGCACGCTCTGGGCGTGACGGGTCAGGGCCGCGTCGCGGGCCGTCTCGTCGGTCGTCTCCTGGGCGTCCATGAAGGCGTTTAGCGAGCATTTGGCGTCGATGGCGAACACCGCGCCGGCCGGCATCCGCACCTTCACGTCGGGCCGGCGGCGGCCCTCCTCGGTATCCAGACTGAATTGCTCGACGAAGTCGTACTGGGCCGACAGGCCGGCGGCGTCGAGCACGTTGCGCAGGGTTTGCTCGCCCCAGCGGCCCTGCACGCCGGCCCCGCGGCGCAGGGCGGCCGACAGCTTGCGGGCCTCGGCCTGGGTGGCGGTGGAGGCCTCCATCAGGGCGGTGATCTGGGCCTTCAGCCCGCCGGTCTCCTCGGCGCGCGCCTTCTCGACCGCCGTCACCTGGGCCTCGAACTTGGCCAGGCTCTCAGCCACGGGCTTCAGCTGAGCCGCCAGCCGTTCCTGGTGCAGCAGCTCGCGATTGCGAAACGTCTCGTCGGTGCGCTTGAGCAGGGCCTCGGCCGTGGCGGTGGCGGTTTGTTCGGCCTGGGCCCGCAGATAGTCGCCCAGGGTCGCGCGGGCGTCCTCCTGCAGACGGGCCCGCTCGACGGCCCCGGCCAGCTCGGTCGCCAGCTTCACCGACTGCCCGCGCTCACGCAGCCACAGGGCCAGCACGCCGAGAAAGGCGACGGCGAAGACGGCGGCTGTTGCCAGCGCCATGACAGCAGGATCGTTCATGCTCCGTTCCTTAGGCGGAATCGGCGTGCTAGCAAAGCGTCTCCGCGCCGCAAGGGAGCCGCCGATGACCCGCTATGTTCTCTATGGTCATCCGGACTCCGGGCATTCCTACAAGGTCAGGTTGGCCCTGACCCTGCTGGGGATCGATCACGAGTATCGCCCGGTGGACCTGTCCGTTCCGCGGGAGGCGCGGCGGGCCGACTGGCGAGCCGCCAGCCGTTTCGGCGAGGTTCCGGTGCTGGAGGTCGATGGCCGGCCGATCGTCCAGTCGGACGCCATCCTGCTGCACCTGGCCCGCGCGACTGGCCGCCTGGGCTGGGAGAGCGATCCCGACCGGCTGACCGAGTGGCTGTTCTGGGAGGCCAACCGCATCGGCCTGTCCCTGCCGAACCTGCGCCTGCATCTGAAGTGGGGGCCGCGCGCGGAAGTGCTGGAGGCCTGGCTGCGAGGTCGGCTGGAGGCCGATCTCGACCGCCTGGACGAGGAGCTGGCGGACCGGCCGTTCCTGATGGGCGAGACGGTCAGCGCGGCCGACGTGGCCTGCTGCGGCTATCTGTTCTACGCCGACCAGATCGCCCTGGACCTGGCCCGCTGGCCGGGCGTCGGCGCCTGGCTGGACCGCATCCGCGCCCTGCCGGGCTGGAAGCATCCCTACGACCTGATGGCCTAGGCCGGCCGCCGCGCTCTCAGCGCCTGGGCGATGGTGCCGTCGTCGAGCCAGTCGAGGTCGCCGCCCACCGGCACGCCGCGGGCCAGCATGGTCACCGGCACGTTTGAAGGCTGCAACCGTTCGGCCAGGTAGTGGGCCGTGGTCTGGCCATCGACCGTGGCGGGCAGGGCGAGGATCACCTCGCGCACCGCGCCCTCGCGCACCCGGTTCAACAGCTCGGCGACGCGCAGCTTGTCCGGCCCCATGCCGTCGAGCGCCGACAGCAGTCCGCCCAGCACATGGTAGCGGCCGCGGAACGCGCTGGCCCGCTCGAGCGCCCAGACCGAGCCGACCTCCTCGACCACGCACAGCAATCCGCCGTCGCGCGTGCGGTCGGCGCAGATGGCGCAGGGGTCGGAGGTGTCCAGAGAGCCGCAGGTCGAACAGGTGCGCACCTTGGCCCGGGCGTCGACCATGGCGTCGGTCAGGGGATCGAGCAGCTGTTCCCGGCGCTTCAGCAACGCCAGCGCGGCCCGACGCGCCGACCGGGGCCCCAGCCCCGGCAGCTTGCCCAGCAGCGCGATCAGTCGCTCGATCTCGGGTCCGGCGGTGGCGGCCATGGGGTTGTCTTAGCAGGCTGTGGCAGCGGGGAAAGGGTGCGTGGTTCAAGACGCGACCCTGACGGATCGCTCCTCACCATGACGAACCCATTTGAAGCCCAACCCTCTACGTCATCCTGAGGAGCGAGGCCCCAGCCGAGCGTCTCGAAGGACGCAACGCTACCCGTTCGACGCGTTGAACATCCCCGACTGGGCCATCTGGTCCCGGACCATTTCCGGGTGCTGGGTGACCACCAGGTCGTAGGCCTCCAGCTCGGTCGGCACGTACCAGTGGATCTTGTCGGTGTGGTAGGCGGCCCAGACGGCCTCGGCCACCTCGCGCGGCGGCGTCAGGCGCCACATGCCCTCGGTCGGGGCGTTGGCCTTGGCCTCGTCAGGCAAGATCGGCGTGTCGATCATCCCCGGCAGGGTGTCGGCGACGCGCACCCCGGCGGCCTTCAGCTCGACCGACAGCGCCTCGGTGAAGCCCTTCACCGCATGCTTGGTCGCCGAATAGACGGCGATGTTGGCGATGCCGAAGATGGCCGAACTGGACGAGGTCGAGAAGCACAGCGAACCCGGCGTCGCCTTCAGATAGGGGATGGCCAAGTTGATGCCGCTGAGCACGGCCACCAGGTTGATGTTGATCACCGCCATGACGTCCTCCCAGGCCATGTCCGCGAACGGACCGCCCCGGCCGATGCCGGCGTTGTTGAACATCACGTCCAGCCTGCCGCCGGTGGCCTCGGTGAACTCGGCCAGGGCGGCGCGGTAGGCGTCGCGGTTGGTCACGTCGAGCTCGCGGACCATGCAGTTGTCCCAGCCCAGCTCCTGTTCGAGCGCGCGCAGGCCGTCCTTGTTCACATCGACGCCGCCGACGTACCAGCCCTTCCCCGCGAACAGCCGGGCCGTCTCCAGCCCCATGCCCGAGGCCGCGCCCGTGATGAAGATCGCCTTGCGGCCGTTTGCCTTGGACATAGTTCAACTCCCTGATGGTCGGCGCATCTGGCGGCGCTGATCCATGGTGCGTCCTTCGAGACGCTCGCTTGAGGCTCGCTCCTCAGGATGACGAAGAGGGGGAAATCCAACACTGCCCGTCATGCTGAGGAGCGGACCCTCGGGTCCGCGTCTCGAAGCACGCGGGAAGGATCAGTCCTCCTCGACATCCTCGTCGGGATTGACGCTAGCCGCCTCCCCCTGCGGAACCGCAAGCTGGCGCACGCCGAGCAGTTCGGCGCCGGGGAAGGCGGCCATCACCGACATGACGAAGGGATCGGCGAGAATCTGGTCGCGGGCCTCGCGTTCCTCGCGCTTCTGGCGCTCCCAGGCGCTCTCGGCCCCGCCGCCGCCGGCCGTGGCCACCAGCCAGGTCTGGCCGGTCCATTCCTTGAGGCGCGACGACAGCCGCCGGGTCAGGTCGGCCGGCGCGCGCGGCGCCGGCTCGAACTCGATGGCGCCGGGCCGGAAGCTGATCGGCCGGACGTATTGCTGCACATCCATCAGCAGGGTGATGTCGCGTTTGGACTGGATCAGCTTGAGCACGTCGTCGAACGAGGCCAGGGCGGTCGTGGCCTGGGGCGCGGTTTGGGCGACCGGCGCGGCGACCTGGACCTGGGCCGCGAAGGCGCCGCGGGCCGAGGCCGTGGCTCCACCCCCGCCGGACGGCGTCACGCCACCGCCACCCGTCACCGGTTCGCCGTCGCGCAGGGCCTTCAGCGCCTCCTCCGGCCCCGGCAGGTCGGCGGCGTAGCACAGGCGGATCAGCGCCATCTCGACCGTGGCCGAGGGGTCGGGCGCGCGGCGCACCTCCTCGTAGGCCTTGAGCAACATCTGCCACAGCCGCGACAGGGTCCCGGCCGAGGCCGTGGCCCCGATGGCCGTCAGGCGCGCGGCCTGGTCCTTGGGCAGGTGCAGGGCGTCAGGCCCCAGCGCCTTGGCGACGGAAGCGCCGTGGCTGTGCTCCAGCAGGTCGAGCATCACCTGGGCCGGATCGACGCCAAACCCCCACAGGTCGCGGAACTGCTTGAGGGCCGCGGCCACGTCGCCGCTCATGATCTGTTCGAACAGGGCGATGGTCAGGGCGCGGTCGGCCAGGCCCAGCATGTCGCGGACCACGGCGGCGGTGACCATCTGGCCTCGCTCGGCCTGGACGATGGCCTGGTCGAGCAGCGACAGGCCGTCGCGCACCGAGCCCTCGGCCGCCCGGGAAATCAGCGCCAGCCCCTCGGCGTCCACGCGGGCGTCCTCGGCCTCGGCGATCCGGCCCAGATGCCCCACCAGCACCTCCGGCTCGACGCGGCGCAGGTCGAAGCGCTGGCAGCGGGAAAGGATGGTCACCGGCACCTTGCGGATCTCGGTGGTGGCGAAGATGAACTTGGCGTGCGGCGGCGGCTCTTCCAGCGTCTTCAGCAGCGCGTTGAACGCCGCCGTCGACAGCATGTGAACTTCGTCGATGACGTAGACCTTGTAGCGCGCCTCGGTCGGGGCGTAGCGCACCCCGTCCAGCAACTCGCGCATCTCATCGACCTTGGTGCGGCTGGCGGCGTCGAGCTCCAGCACGTCCATGTGCCGGCCCTCGACGATGGCGCGGCAGTGGCGGCCATCGACGGTCAGATCGACCGACGGCTGGTGGACGGTGTCGCTCTCGAAGTTCAGCGCGCGCGCCAGCAGGCGGGCGGTGGTCGTCTTGCCGACCCCGCGCACGCCAGTGAGCATGAAGGCGTGGGCGATGCGGCCGCTGGCGAAGGCGTTGGTCAGGGTCCTGACCATGGCCTCCTGGCCGATCAGGTCCTCGAAGGTGCGCGGCCGGTACTTGCGGGCCAGCACGGTGTAGGCCGCGCCCTGGTCCTCGACCGGCGCGGGGAGTGGCTTTGGCGCGGGCGCGGCTTCAGGCTCCGGCGCGCCGAAGATATCCGCGGTGTCGGGATCGCGCTCGGGGACATCGTCCTCCCAGGGCGGCGGTTCAAGAGGGGTGTTGGAATCGGGCATCGACCTGATGTTCTCACACCCGTTCATCCCCGCGAAGGCGGGGACCCAGGAGTTTTATCGTAGAGCGCCGCGCGTCCCAGAAAAAGCCTGGGTCCCCGCCTTCGCGGGGATGAGCGGAAAAAACTGAAGGGGCAAGACAAGGGGAAGGGTGGAGACCGGACAACGACCCGGAGCAAATCTCGTTGTGGCTGCTGCCTTCCGGCCCTGACCAGGTTGGCGAGGCGTCCGCCCATCGCCGATCTCCAAGGCCTATATCGTGGATCGGAGGGGCAAGCGCAACACCTCTCCCCAAGCCCACCGCCGTCATGACCCGGCTCGTCCGGGCCACCCATGCACATTGAGGCGCGCCGATGGGGCGCTGACCGTCCAACGCCATATTCCCAACCACCGTGTTCATGGGTGGCCCGAACAAGTCGGGCCATGACGGATTAGAGATATGAGGAGTGGCTGCGAACACTTGCCTCGCAACGCCGTTGGTGGAAACAAGCGCCCATGCCCCTGTCCGCGATCTCCAACGTCTTCTCCGGCAACCCGCTGAACCGCGTCAGCGAGCGACGGGGCGATCAGGCCTGGCTCGACGGTCTGCTGACCGACGCCGGGTCGCTGGCCCTGCCGCTGTGGAACGGCCAGCCCCTGACCGAGACGGGCAAGGACGGCGGGACCCAGCTGGCCTATGTGCCGGCCCACATGGGGCTGGAGCTGGCCGGCGGCTGGGAGCGGCTGCTGTTTCTCGGCCTGTGGAAGGAGACGGCGGTGTTCGCCGTGGACATGGAGGGCGGGCTCGATCCCTGCGACGGGCCGCTGGCGGGCCTGGGCGCGTTCAAGGACTTGCGGGCCGTGGCCATGGCCCTGCCGGCGGCCGAGGCGGCCATCACGGCCACCGCCAAGGGCATGTTCGAATGGCGACGCAAGCACCGCCACTGCGCGGCCTGCGGCGAGCAGAGCGAGGTCGCCGAAGGCGGCTGGAAGCGGGTCTGCGCGTCGTGCAACGCCGAGCATTTCCCGCGCACCGACCCGGTGGTGATCATGCTGGCGACGTTCGAGGGGCGCTGCCTGCTCGGCCGTCAGGCGATGTGGCCCAAGGGCATGCATTCGGCCCTGGCCGGCTTCCTTGAGCCCGGCGAGACCGTCGAGGAGGCCTGCGCCCGCGAGCTGATGGAGGAGGCTGGGCTGACGGCGACGCGCGTCCACTACCACTCGACCCAGCCCTGGCCCTATCCCAACTCGCTGATGATCGGCCTGATCGCCGAGGTCGACAGCGCCGACGCCCGGCCCGACCAGACCGAGCTGGAGGCCGTCCGCTGGTTCACCCGCGAGGAGGCCCGCCAGCTGATCGCCGGCGGCTACGACGGCTGCTTCGCCCCCCCGCCGCTGGCCATCGCCCACCAGTTGGTCAAGAGCTGGGCGGAGGGGGAAGCCTAGGCGCGGGGACATGCACTGAAGTGCATGTTCCCGCGCGCTATCCCTGCGTGGCGCCCACAACCACGCAGCCCGCCCACACCATCAGCACCACGGTCGACAGGGCGAACACCAGGAACCGCGCCAGCACCAGATTGACCGTGAGCTGCACCAGGCTGTGCGCGACCCGCAGGCCGACATAGGTCCAGGCCATGGCCGCGGTGAACGGGCTCTGCAGGCTCAGCAGATAGGTCACGAACGCCAGCGCGTAGAAGATCGTCGGCTGTTCCATCAGGTGGTTGTAGTTGTCCGCGGCCTGGCGGACATCATCCGGCAACCCGCTCAGCGCGCCCGGAAAGCGGGCGTCCTGCGGGTTGACCTTGGCCTTGCTCATGGCCGGGATGCGCTTGGCGTACATCCAGACCCAGATCAGCAAGGACCAGACGATCAGCGCCAGCACCGGCGCCAGAACGGACTCGAAGATGGGCTTGCCTTGAATCATGGTTGCCTCCCCAGGCTGCTTATGAGGAGAAGCTAGACCGGGAATGCACCCAAGCGAAGAGCAACGTTGGGGCGCTTTCCTAACACCGTCATGGCCCGACTTGTTCGGGCCACCCAAGCGCACGTCGGTAGCCAGATGACGCGCGATGGCATCGCCGAGCCAATTTCTGAAGCACCGAGTTCATGGGTAGCCCGAACAAGTCGGGCCATGACGGACTATGGAAACGTTAGACCCGATCGCGGAACGCGTCCGCCGGGAACACTCCGAGGATCTCGACCTTCTCCGAGAAATAGCCGAGCTCCTCGAGGGCCAGGGCCAGGCCGCGGTCCTCCGGCCGGCCATCGACCTCGGCGTAGAAGAAGGTCGCCGTGAAGGCGCCGCCCTCCATGTAGCTTTCCAGCTTGGTCATGTTGACGCCGTTGGTCGCGAACCCGCCCAGCGCCTTGTAGAGGGCGGCCGGAATGTTTCGGACCCGGAACACGAAGCTGGTCACGCAGGCGAGGTCCGCCGCCGGCTCGACCGCCTCGCGCGACATCACCAGGAAGCGGGTGGTGTTGTTGTGCTCGTCCTCGATGTCCTCGAGCAGGATGTCGAGGCCGTAGATCTCCGCCGCGAGCCGCGGCGAGATCGCCGCGCGGGTGGAGTCTGGATGTTCCGACAGTTCCTTGGCGGCGCCGGCGGTGTCTCCCGTGGAGACGAACTTCAGCCCGTATTGGCGTAGCACCTTGCGGCACTGGGCCAAAGCGAACGGCATTGAGGCGGCGGTCTTGAGGTCTTCCAGCTTCACGCCGGGATTGACCATCAGCTGGAAGCGGATCGACTTGAAGCGCTCGCCGATGATCTTCAGTCCGGAGGACGGCAGCAGGTGGTGCACGTCGGCCACCCGGCCTGCGATCGAGTTCTCGACCGGAATCATGCCCAACGCTGCTTCGCCGGATTTCACGGCCTCGAAGGCTTCCTCGAAGGTCGGGCAGGCGAGCGGCTGGTGGTCCGGGAAATAGGTCCGGCAGGCTTCGTCGCTGTTGGCGCCGGGTTCGCCCTGGAAGGCGATCTTGGGGAGTACGCTCATGGATTGGCCTTGGCGAATGCCCGCGCCTCCTTGAGGTCGGCGGGATTGTCTACGGAAATGGGCGCGGCGTCCGCGACGGCGGCCCAGTACGAAAGGCCCATTTCCAGGCCCCGCAGCTGCTCCAGCTTCTCGCGCCGTTCGAGGGGCGAGGGCGGAGCGGCGGTAAATCGCTCCAGCGCCGCGCGGCGATAGCCGTAGATGCCGACGTGCCGCCAGACCGGGCCGTCGCCGTAAAGTGTTGAGCGGGTGAAGTAGAGGGCCCGGCCGCTCGCGCCGTCGGCCGCCATCGCCAGCACGGCCTTGACCACATCGGGGTTGGCGCGGTCGTCCGGCGAGGCTTCGGCCGCCACCACGGTGGCCACGTCGCAGCCGGCCTCACGGGCCAGCAGGCCGGCGCAGGCGGCGATCACGCCCGCTTCGACGAACGGCATGTCGCCCTGCAGGTTGATCACCACGTCATGGGCGCCGGCCGGATCGACGGCCGCCAGCGCAGCGAGAATTCGGTCCGAGCCGGACGGCAGGTCGGGGTCGGTCAGCACGGCCCGGCCGCCGGCCGCCTCGACGGCCTCGACGATCTCACGGTCGCCGGCCGCGACGACCACCGGACCGACGCCGGCCTTCTCCGCCTGGCGCAGCACCCGCACGATCATCGGCAGGCCGCCGATGTCGGCCAGCGGTTTGTCGGGCAGGCGGGTGGCCGCCATGCGCGCGGGAATCAGGATGATCGGGTTCATGGTTCTGCGACGTGGATCAATTCGGGCCAGCCGAACCCTGCGCCCGGCTTGCGCGAGGGGCGGTAGCGTGTAAGAGAGCCCGGCGCAACAAGGGGCGCGTCGGGGGATTCTCCCGGCGCCGTTTCAGGCCCGGCGCGCCGGGCCGTCTAGAGGACTGAGACAGGCGGACATGAGCGATCTGACGTTCAACAAGATCGCCGGCGGATTGCTGGCGACCGGACTCGTCATTTTCGGCCTGCGCGAGCTGACCACCATCGTCTTCGAGCAGGAACCGCCCGAAAAGGCCGGCTATGCCGTGGCCGTGGCCGAGGAAGCCTCCGCGGGGCCCGCCGCCGAGGTCGCGCCCGATTGGGGCACGGTCATTCCGGTGACCAACGCCGAGGTCGGCAAGGCCGTCGCGGCCAAGTGCGCGTCCTGTCACACCTTCGACGCCGGCGGCGCCAACGGCACCGGCCCGGCCCTGTTCGGCGTGCTGGGCCGCAAGCCGGGATCGCAACCGGGCTTCGCCTATTCGGCCGGAATGACCGAGTACGCCGCCAGCCACCCGGTGTGGACCTGGGACGAACTCGACCAGTTCACCAAGGCGCCGCAAAAGCACATCGCCGGCACCAAGATGACCTTCGTCGGCCTGAAGAAGCAGGAAGACCGCATCGCCATGCTGGCCTACCTGCACACGCTCGGCTCGTCCCTGCCGCTGCCGGCCCCGAAGCCGGCCGCCGCGCCGGCCGAGGCTCCGGCGTCGGACGCCGCCGCCGCGACCGCCGGGGATGCCCCGGCCGCGCCCGCCGCGCCGGCGACTCCCCCGGCGAAGTAGCCGTCACCGGCGACTGACAATCAAAAGGCCGCGACGGTTCGCCCGCCGCGGCCTTTTTCATGTCCGGCGCCGAAAGCGCGGCTAGCGGAATCGCGTCCTGAGCATCGCGAACAGAGCCCGCACGGCCTGGGCCTCGGCCCCGACCGGATAACCGGGCCGGCCCTTGGGGTTCCAGGCGAAGATGTCCAGGTGCACCCAGGGTCCCGCCGGGGCAAAGCGCTTGAGAAACAGGCCCGCGGTCACCGAGCCCGCCTGGGCCCAGCCGTCTGGATCGTTCTTCAGGTCCGCGACGTCCCCGTCCAGCGCCTCCTCGTAGCCCGGCCACAGCGGCAGACGCCACAGCGGGTCGCCGACCGCGCGTGACGCCGTCGCGATCTCGCCGGCCAGGGCCTCGTCGTCGGTGAAGAAGGGGATCACCTGCGGCCCCAGGGCGATACGGGCTGCGCCGGTCAGGGTGGCCAAGTCGATGGTCAGGGCGGGCTCCAGCTCGCCGGCCCGGGTCAGGGCGTCGGCCAGGATCAGCCGGCCCTCGGCGTCGGTGTTGCCGACTTCGACGGTCAGGCCCTTGCGCGTGTCCAGCACATCGCCCGGCCGCATGGCGTCGCCGCCGATGGCGTTCTCGACCGCCGGAACCAGCACGGCGAGCCGCACGGGCAGGTCGGCGGCCATGATCATCCGCGCCAAGGCCAGCACATGGGCGGCGCCGCCCATGTCCTTCTTCATCAGCCGCATGCCGGCCGAGGGCTTGATGTCCAGGCCGCCCGTGTCGAACACCACGCCCTTGCCGACCAGCGCGACGAGCGGCGCGCCGGGCCGGCCCCAGCCCAGCTCGACGATGCGCGGCGCGCGGGCCGGATCCGCCGCCCGGCCCACGGCGTGGATCGAGGGATAGTTCTGCTCCAGCAGGTCGTTGCCGGCGACCACAGAGACGGTCGCGCCGTGCCGTCCGGCGATCTCGCGGGCGATGGTCTCGATCTGCAGCGGGCCCATGTCGTTGGCCGGGGTGTTGACCATGTCGCGGGCCAGGGCGCAGGCGTGGGCGATCTCGCGGGCCTCGGCGACATCGGCGCCGTCGGGCGCGACCAGCCGGGCCCGGCCGTCGCGCTTCTTGCGGTAGCGGTCGAAGCGGTAGCCGCCCAGCGCGAAGGCGACGGCCACCTGGGTCGGATCGAGGCCGGCCGGCAGCCCCTCCAGCCGGTAGTCGCCCACCGTCAGCCGGGATGCCAGGCCCCGGAACAGCATGGCCTCGACCTTCGCCGGGTCGCCCAGCCCGAACAGCACCCGCGCGGTCTTGCCGTCAGGGCCCGGGACGGCCAACAGCTGGCCGGCCTTGCCCTTGAACTCGGCGGTCGCCGCCAGTCCCCGTTCGAACGGGGACAGTCCGTCGAGGTCGCCCTCGGCGACGAGGAAGACGGGGATGGTCTCGCCCCCGCTGGAGGCTTGCGGGGCGGTGAGCAGGACTTCGGTCATGGGCGCCGACTTATGCTTAACGATTCCTTGAGCCGCACCGGCGAGGCTGCGGGCCAGACTTCGCCAAAGGCTCGCCTCCCATGTGTCGCATGCTGGCCCTCGCCGCAACCATTCTGACCCTTCTGGCCGCCCCGGCCTTCGCCGCTCCGGCCACGACGCCGACCGCCGCGCCCGCTCCGGCGGGCCCGGCCCCGCGGGTCAAGGCCACGCCCGCCCAACGGGCCGAGGCCGCCCGCGTCGATCCGCTGGCGCGCGCCGCCTTCTGGGCCCGTGAGCTGGAGATCGACGCGCGTGACACCCAGGCCGGCCTGGGTCTGGCCATGGCCCTGCGCCAGCTGGGCCGCTATCCCGAGGCCGCCGACGCGGCCGGACAGGTGCTGGTGATCGAGCCCGAAAACATCGACGCGCTGCTGGAAGCCGCCCGCGCCCAGATCGGCCGGGGTCAGGGCTTCTACGCCATCGAGCCGGCCCGCCACGCCCAGGCGCTGGCGCCGCGCGACTGGCGCCCGGTGGCGCTGCTGGCGGTGGCCTACGAACAGGCCGACCGCGACGACGAGGCGCTGGCCGCCCACCGCCAGGCCCTGGCGCTGGCGCCCAGCGAACCGGCCGTGCTGGCCAACCTGGCCATGTACTACGCCGGGCATGGCGACTTCGCGCAGGCTGAGCAACTGCTGCGCCGAGCCGTGACCCTGCCGCGCGCCGACGCCCGAGTGCGCCAGAACCTGGCGCTGGTCGTCGGGCTGCAGGGCCGTCTGCCGGAGGCCGAACAGCTGGTCCGCCAGGATCTGCCCCCCGACCAGGCGGCCAACAACATCGCATGGCTCAAGGCCGCCACCGCCAGGGCCCCCACGGGCGAGGGCCGGTCGTGGAGCGCGGTCACCGGCGGCGGATCGTAAACCCCAGTCCGTCATGGCCCGGCTTGTCCGGGCCACCCATGCGTGATGGTGATGGCGGGCTGACTCCGTAACCTTCGGCGCGAACTCTTCGTGGGCTGTGTTCCTGGGTGGCCCGGACAAGCCGGGCCATGACGGTTTGTGTGGGGGGTGGACGCGAGCCATCCCGCTCGCTATACGCCGCCGCGGTCGCTCCGAGCGGCCCACAACCGATCCCAAGTCCACGCGCCGAGGAGCCTGTCGAAGGGCGCGCTGGATCGTCCCGGCAGGCGGGAGGATCGTATCCATGGCCAATGTGACCGTAGTCGGCGCCCAGTGGGGCGACGAGGGCAAGGGCAAGATCGTCGACTGGCTGAGCAACCGCGCCGACGTGGTCGTGCGGTTCCAGGGCGGCCACAACGCCGGCCATACGCTGGTGGTCGATGGCAAGGTCTACAAGCTGGCCCTGCTGCCCTCGGGCGTGGTTCAGGGCAAGCTGTCGGTGATCGGCAACGGCGTGGTCGTCGATCCCTGGCACCTGCTTTCCGAGATCGAGAAGATCGCCGAACAGGGCGTGGTCATCACGCCGGACCTGCTGGTGCTGGCCGATAACGCCTGCCTGATCCTGCCCGTGCACAGGGACCTCGACCAGGCGCGCGAGGCCGCCTCGACGCAGAAGATCGGCACCACCGGCCGCGGCATCGGCCCGGCCTACGAGGACAAGGTCGGGCGCCGGGCGATCCGGGTGGCGGACCTCGCCGACCCGGAAGCGCTCGAAGCCAAGATCGACCGGCTGCTGTCGCACCACGGCGCGCTGCGTCGCGGCCTGGGCCTGCCCAAGGCTGACGGCAAGGCGCTGCTGGCCGATCTGCTGGCGATCGCGCCGAAGATCCTGCCCTACGCCCAACCGGCCTGGCGGCTGCTTGACCAGGCCTCCAAGGCCGGCCGCCGGATCCTGTTCGAGGGCGCCCAGGGCGCGTTGCTGGACGTCGATCACGGCACCTATCCGTTCGTCACCTCGTCCAACACCGTCGCCGGCCAGGCCGCCGCCGGCTCGGGCATGGGGCCGCGCGGGCCGGGCTATGTGCTGGGCATCGTCAAGGCCTACACCACCCGCGTCGGCGAGGGCCCCTTCGCGGCTGAGCTCAATGACGAGGTTGGCCAGCACCTGGCGACCGTGGGCCGCGAGGTCGGGACCAACACCGGCCGTGGCCGCCGCTGCGGCTGGTTCGACGCGGTGCTGGTGCGCCAGTCGGTGGCGATCAACGGCATCGCCGGCATCGCCCTGACCAAGCTGGACGTGCTGGACGGCCTGAAGACGCTGAAGATCTGCGTCGGCTACGAGATCAACGGCAGGACCTACGACTACCTGCCGGCCGGGATGCGCGATCAGGCCGCGGCCACGCCGATCTACGAGGAGATGGATGGCTGGAGCGAAAGCACCGTCGGCGCCCGCTCGTTCAAGGACCTCAACGCCAGCGCCATCAAGTACGTACGCCGGATCGAGGAGCTGATCGGCGCGCCCGTCGCCCTGCTCTCGACCAGCCCCGAGCGGGACGACACGATCCTCATGCACGATCCGTTTCAGGGATAAATGAGGGCCGGGGCGTCAAGCCGTTCTTTACCGGTTCACCCCATTCTGGGGCCGTCAGAGAGGGGCCCGAAGCACACCTTGTTCACCGCCGACGACAAGCTGCAGCAACGCCTGGCCCCGCACCTGCAACGCGTGCTGGTCGTTGATCCGCAGCCGGCCGCGGTGAAGCTGCTGGGTGACCTGCTGCGCTCGATCACGCCGGCCCAGATCCTGACCGCGACGAACGACCAGAAGGCCCTTCAGCTGGCCAAGATGATCGATCCGCAGATCATCTTCGTCGAATGCAACGGTCCGGGCATGGACGGCGCGCGCCTGGCGCGGGCCATCCGCCGAAGTGAATTCAACTGCCGCAAGGCCCCGATCCTGATGGTCACCGGCGAAGCGACGGCCCAGGCGATCCTCGGGGCCCGGGACGCCGGCGTGCACGAGTTCCTGCGCAAGCCGTTCACCATCAAGGACCTGCTGCGCCGGCTCGAGGCCGTGGCGCTCAAGCCGCGCGACTGGGTCGAGGCCGTGCAGTACGTTGGCCCCGACCGGCGGCGGTTCAACTCGGGCGACTACGCCGGCCCGCGCAAGCGCAAGTCGGACACGCGCAAGACGCCCGACCAGGCCCGGGTGCTGCAGGCGCTGAAGATCGTGCGGGCCGCGGCCGGGGCGCTGGACAGCGACTGGATGCAGGCCCGCCGGGCCCTGTTGGCCCAGACCAGCGACCTGCAGAAGGCGGCGGTGGCGGTCGGCGACATGAAGCTGATGGAAGCCGCCATAGCCCTCGGCCGGCAGCTGCCCGGCGAAGGCGCGATCAACCGCGCCGCTCTGGACGGCGCGATCCGCGACCTGCTGACCTTCATGCCCAGGGACGAAGCCGGGACCGCGAAAGCGGCATAGGCAACTCCAAAGCGCCACGCCCAGCTCGTCCGGGCCATGACGAGCGGGGGATCAGGCCTCGACGAGGTTCCGCTCAAGGGCGGCCGCGCGCATGGTCTTCTGCAGCTTCTCGAACGCCCGAACCTCGATCTGACGCACGCGCTCGCGGCTGACGCCGTACTCGGAAGCCAGCTCCTCAAGCGTGGTCGGGTCGTCCTTCAGCCGGCGCTGGGTGAGGATGTGCCGCTCGCGGTCCGACAGCTCGGCCATGGCCTCCTGCAGCAGGCCCATGCGCAGGCTGCTTTCCTCGGCCTCGGCGACCTGGGTCTCCTGGCTGACGGCGTTGTCGTCGGCCAGCCAGTCCTGCCATTCGCTCTCGCCATCGGCGCGCATCGGCGCGTTCAGCGAGGCGTCGCCACCGGACAGACGGCGGTTCATCGAGATGACCTCCTCGTCCAGCACGCCCAGCCGTGTCGCGATTGTCTTCACATGCTCGGGATGCAGATCACCTTCCTCGAAGGCGCTGATCTCGGCCTTGGCTTTGCGCAGGTTGAAGAACAGCTTCTTCTGCGCCGCCGTGGTGCCCATTTTCACCAGCGACCAGCTACGCAGGATGTATTCCTGGATCGAGGCGCGGATCCACCACATGGCGTAGGTTGCCAGGCGGAAGCCCTTTTCCGGTTCGAACTTCTTGACCGCCTGCATCAGGCCGACGTTGCCCTCGGAGATCACCTCCCCGATCGGCAGGCCGTAGCCGCGGTAGCCCATGGCGATCTTGGCGACCAGGCGCAGGTGGCTGGTGACCAGCCGGTGGGCGGCCTCGGAATCCTCATGCTCCTTCCAGGCCTTGGCGAGCATGAACTCCTCGTCCTTGGCCAGCATCGGGAACTTGCGGATCTCGGTGAGGTAACGCGACAGCCCGCCTTCCGGCGACATGACGGCGAGAGACGTGGCGGCCATTGGTTACATCCCCTGTTCTGCGTGCGGACGCGGCGTAAACGCCTTCGCCCGCCCCCTTGAGTTCCGAGATAGGAAGCCTGTCCGGCCGTTTGAAGGCCAGTGAGGAATTTGTAATCCCTGACTGTGGCGCTCGGGTATCGAGATTGTGTCAGTGGGTTGTCAGAAAAAATCCACGCATGCGGGAGTCGGCGAGTCCCGCGATGTCTCGTCTTGTCCCGACAGGATACGTCCCGGGAGTCCCGCGAATTCGGTGCAGTTCCGATGACCCTCTCCCGCAGGGAGAGGGAGGGCCCCGGCGCGGAGCGACGGGAGGGTGAGGGGTTACGGCGAGGGCCGGCTGAGGCCGTAAACCCTCAACCTCCCACTCACCTTCGGCTCGCGGGCCCCTCCTTCTCCCTTCAGGGAGAAGGAATTCGGCTCAGCGCCTCCTCCAGCGCCCGCATTTCCTCCGGCAATGGCGTCTCGAACCGCAGCGTCTCGCCGGTGATCGGGTGGACGAAGCCCAGCACCGCCGCGTGCAGGGCCTGGCGCGTCAGGCCGGCCGCCGCCATGGCCTCGCGGACCGCCGGCGCGGGCGGGCCCGAGCCGTAGGTGGGGTCGCCCAGGCAGGGCGCGCCCTTGCTGGCCAGGTGCACGCGGATCTGGTGCGTGCGGCCTGTCTCCAGCCGGCAGGACACCCGCGCGGCCAGCGGCCTGGCCTGCGGTCCGAAGGCGCGCTCCACCCGATAGTGGGTGATCGCCTCGCGCCCGCCGGTCTTGAGGATGGCCATCTTCTTGCGGTCGTGCTGGCTGCGGCCCAGCCGGGTGATGATCGCGCCCTTCGACGGGCTCGGCGCGCCGCGCGTCAGGGCGACGTACAGCCGGTCGATGTCGTGGCGGGCGAACAGGGCCGACAGGCCCTGGTGCGCCGCGTCGGTCTTGGCCGCGACCATCACCCCGCTGGTGTCCTTGTCGAGCCGGTGGACGATGCCTGGCCTGGCCACCCCGCCGATGCCCGACAGGCTGGCCCCGCAGTGATGCAGCAGGGCGTTGACCAGGGTGCCGCCGGGCGTGCCGGGGCCCGGGTGGGCGGCCATGCCGGCCGGCTTGTCGATGACGATCAGATGCGCGTCCTCGAACAGCACCGTCAGCGGGATCGCCTCGGCCACGACCTGCGTCGATTCCGGCGGCGGGATCAGCAGGCGGTAGAGGCCGGCGACGGCCTTGCCCGAGGCGTCGGTCACCGCCGCGCCGTCCCGCGTGACCAGGCCGGCCGCCATCAGCGCCTGCACCCGCCCGCGCGACAGTTCCGGCAGACGGTCGGCCAGGGTCTTGTCCAGCCGCGACCCGGCCTCGTCCGGGGCGATCTCGATCACCCGCTCGCCGGGCTGGTCCGGCGCGAGCGCCTCGTCGTCGTCGGGAAGGTCCGGCGTGTCGGTCACGCCTTGCCGGTCGCCTGTTCCTCGTGGCCGGTGATCGAGCCCTCCTTGAACAGGTATTCGCGCAGGTTCGCATCGACCTGCGGATCGCTGCGGCGCAGCCACTCCAGCGCCATGGCCGCGTGCTCGAGCTCCTCGGCCGCGTTGTGCAGCAGGATCGCGCGCAGGCTCTCGTCCTCGCAGTCGTCGGCCCGCTGGCGATACCAGTCGACCGCCTCCAGCTCCTCGATCAGCGAGGTGATGGCGTAGTGCTGCAGCAGGGTCCTGGGCTTCAGCTTCTCGCGGGGAACGTGAAGGCCTTCACTCGACATCGCGGGGCTCCATGGGTTGGGTGCGGGGAAACTCCTATCGCGGACCGGCCAGCCGCGCATCATCGGAGCGCGAATTCCCGCCATTCCGTCATGGCCCAACTTGTTCGCCCCCCAGGAACAGGCTTGGTCAAACCAGAACGCGGAGCCTTCGGGCAACGCGTTGAACGCTCATCGCGCATGGCTGGCCCGAACAAGCCGGGCCATGACGGTGGAGGGCTTTCTCCAGAGAGCCCCGCCCTTTCCGCCCCGGCCGGGGCTTCTTTTTGTTCGCGTGGATGGACAAGCGTCATGCGCCCGTTGTGAACTCCCGGGACAATGAAAAGAAACGGGGGGAGACGGCCATGACGGTGAACAGACGCGGACTGCTGGCGCTGCTGGGCGCGGGGGCGGGTGCGACCGCGACGCCGGCGACGGCGAAGCCCGCTGGCGCGCCGCGTTTCGACCATGGCGTGGCCAGCGGCGATCCCCTGACGACCGCCCTAATCTTCTGGACTCGCGTCACGCCGCCCCCCGGCGCCACGGCGCCTCTGTCCGGTCAGCTGAAGTTTGCACGCTCGATCGCTGATCTGGACCGGAAGGACCAGTTCTGGTGGGCCGATGTGACCGCCGACCCTGCCGAGGACTGGACAGTCAAGATCGATACCCGGGGGCTTTCGCCTGCCACCGACTATGTATTTCGGTTCGAGTTCGCGGGCGTCAAATCTCCGGTCGGTCGCGCGAAGACCCTGCCCGAGGGACCCACCAAGGACGTCGTTCTGGCCGTCGCGTCGTGCTCGCTCTATCCGAACGGCTACTTCAACGCCTACGGCGAGATCGCCAAGCTGGAGCGCGTCGATGCGGTCATCCACCTGGGCGACTACATCTACGAATATGGCGGGCCCGGCTCCTACGGGGCGGATTCGCCGACCGCCGGCCAGCGGCCGCATGATCCGCCGCACGAGATCGTCACGCTCGCCGACTACCGCCGCCGTCACGCGCAGTACAAGACCGACCCCCAGCTGCAGGCGGCGCACGCCCGGGCGCCGTGGATCACCGTCTGGGACGACCACGAGGTCGCCAACGATACCTGGCGAGACGGGGCCGAGAATCACGACCCCGACAAGGGCGAGGGCGACTGGGCCGCGCGCAAGGCGGCCGCGCTGAAGGCCTATTACGAGTGGATGCCGATCCGCGAGCCGGCGCCCGGCCGGTCGGCCGACATGGCCAACCGGGCCTTCCAGTTCGGCGACCTGGCCTCGCTGCTGATGGTCGAGACCCGGCTGACGGCCCGCTCGCACCAGCTGACCTACGGCGCGGACCTGCCGATCGTCGATGGCAAGCCCGACGCGGCGGCCTTCAAGGCCAAATGGCTCGATCCCGAGCGGCGGCTGATTGGCCAGGACCAGCTGGCGTGGCTCGGCGGCGAGCTGGCCAGTTCGGTGGCCGCCGGCCGCACCTGGCAGATCCTCGGTAACCAGATCGTCATGGGCCGGGTCGCCAGCCCCGACTTCCGCGCCCAGCTGGGCGCGGCGAAATGGGACGAGATCGTCGCCGGCCTGCCGGAGGAATACCGCAAGCCGGTCAGCCAGCTGTCGGCGCTGGGCGCCTTTGGCCTGCCCTATAACCTCGACGCCTGGGACGGCTATCCGGTCGATCGCGAGCGGGTGCTGGGGACCTTCAAGGCCACCGGCGCCCGGCCGCTGGTGCTGGCCGGCGACAGCCACGCCTTCTGGGCCAACGAGCTGCACGACACGGGCGGGACCCGGGTGGCCGTGGAGTTCGGCGCCACCGGCGTGACCAGCCCCGGGGCCGGCGACGTGATCAAGGGCGTGCCGCTGAACCAGGGCTTCGAGGACAGGAACGACGAGGTGGTGTTCACCGACCACGCCGCCAAGGGCTTCGTGCTGCTGACCCTGACGAAGGCGGCGGCGACGGCCGATTTCATCGCCGTATCGACGATCCTGTCGGAAACCTATGTGGCCGCGCCGATTCGGACCTACAGCGTCACGCCCGTGGCCGGCGGCGGGGTCAGCGCGCTGAAGCCGGGGTAGGGTTCAGTCCAGTAGATCTTCATGGGCAGAAGGGGGGACGCGCACCCCGGGCTGGTGCGCGCCCCCGCGCCTACCAGCCCTTCATCGTCACCCGGTTGTCGAGCTGCGATCGCAGGCTGAGCAGGCCCGCCCGCGTGATGCGGTAGGGGCCGCCGTCTCGGCTGGCGATGAGGCGCCGTTTCTTGAGGGCCCTGAAGACTACGAGGTTGCAGTCGCTGAGCAGCCAGCCGTCGCGGTTGAAGCATTCGGCGGCGACAACGCCTCCGAGGTCGTCGCGCACGAGGGTGATCGCGCCGCCCTGGGCGAGCGCGTGCAGCGTGCGCTGCTGCGGTTTGGAGATGTTCACTGAGAGAAGTCCAATGTCGAGACGTGAGACGTCGCGCGCTGACAGGAGTCAGAGCGGGCGGATCAGCGGGCCTTCGACGGACCTTTCCCGGTCGTCAGGCCCGCGCCTCGATGGCAAGGGGTGACATGGTCGCCTCGTGTTGGACCCGTCCTCTCTAAACGCCCCCGCGCGACAGGGCAACAGCTCGCACTGGCGTCAACACGTCTAACGCAATACAACAGACCGGCCCGGTTAATACATGATGCGTCACGAAACCGTCACATCTATATTGTCTTTATGCGAACAATATAGTCATTTCCACCGGCGCGCATTTACGATTGCTTATCCTGCGGCGTGCTGACTCCGCGCATTCCTGAGGGGGGCGGTATGGGCACTGATCTGGCGAGTCTGGCGATCCCCGCGGCGCCCATGGCGCCCGAGGCGCATGGCGCCGACATCTACAGCCGGTTCCAGCAGGAACCTGATCTGATCGCCATCGCGATCGTCGATGATCAGGGCCAGCCGGTCGGGATTGTCGATCGCAACAGCTTCACGCTCTGCATGGCGGCCGAGTATGGTCGGGCTCTCTACGCCCAGCGGCCCATCTCGCTGCTGATGAACACGGCCCCGCTGATCGCCGAGGGCTCCACCCCCGCCGCCGACTTCTCCAGCGAGGCGCTGGAGCACCGCCCCTCGGAACTGATGCAGGGCTTCATCGTCGTCCGCGACGGGGTCTACATCGGCGTCGGCAGCCTGCTGTCCCTGCTCCAGGCGACCAGCGCCGCCAACCGCGCCCATGCCGAGGAGATGACCCGCCTGGCCGAACGGCTGAACCTGGCCAAGGTCGAGGCCCAGGCCGCCCTGACCGCCAAATCGCAGTTCCTGGCGGTGATGAGCCACGAGATCCGCACGCCGCTCAACGGGGTGCTGGCCATCGCCGACATCCTCGACCGGAAACTGACCCAGACCGATCTGAAACCCTACGTCCACACCATCATCGAGTCGGGCGGCACGCTGCTGCGTCTCCTGACCGACGCGCTGGACATTTCCCGCGCCGAGTTCGGCCAGCTCGATCTGGCCGAGGACAGCTTTTCGGTGGCGGCGATTCTCGACGATCTGGACGGGTTGTGGCGTTCGCGCGCCGAACTGAAGGGCCTCACCCTGGCTCTGTCCTATCGCGGCCCCAGCGACCAGTGGGCCCTGGGCGACGCCATCCGCCTCAAGCAGGTGTTCAACAACCTGATCGGCAACGCGCTGAAGTTCACCGACAGCGGGCTGGTCGAGGTGACCCTCACCGCCACATCGGACGGTCAGCACGTCGCCCTGGCCGGCGAAGTGCGCGACAGCGGCATGGGCATTCCCCCCGACAGGCTGGCCAGCATCTTCAAGCCGTTCGCCCAGACCGAGGCCGGGCGCGCCCATGGCGGCGCGGGGCTGGGCCTGTCGATCTGCCGCGAGATCGTCTCGCGCATGGGCGGGACGATCGCGGCCTTCAACGACGCGACGCGGGGGACGCGGGTCCGGTTCGACGTCGTCCTTTACGATGTTCCGGCGGTCTCCGGGGAGGCGGCTGGCGACAGCGCCAGCCTGGTCCTCGACCGGCCGGCGCTGCATGTCCTGATCGCCGACGACAACGCCACCAACCGGCTCGTCGCCGGGACGCTGGTCGAGATGTTCGGCTGCAGCTTCGAGGCGGTCGAGGACGGCGCGGCGGCCGTCGAGGCGGCGAGTACGGGCCGGTTCGACCTGATCCTCATGGATATCCGCATGCCGCGCATGGACGGCCTGGAAGCGACCCGCGCCATCCGCGCCCTGCCCGGCGCCCAGGGGCGGCTGCCGATCCTCGCCCTGACCGCCAACGCCGATCCGTGGGACGCGATGCACTATGTGGCCGAAGGGATGAGCGGCGTGGTCGAAAAGCCGATCAAGGCCGAACTGCTGGCCGCGGCCATGGAGTCGGCGATGGCGGCTTCGGAATGCCGCGCGGCGGCGTGACGTCGGACCGCAGGCGCGATCGGACGGCGCCCCCCTTCAGAATTGACGGCCCGGGTGATTGACTTGGATCAAGCGGGGGCGGACGATCCCCCTACTGAGGGTGTGGTTTAACGCGCCCCGCGAGGAAACGACCCCAAGGAGGCCTGCATGGCCAAGGCGAAGAGCGTCCGCGTTCCCAATTTCATTCCCGCCGAGCCCGAGCTGCTGTCGCCGGCGGTAAAGCGCATCCTGCAGGTGACCCTCGCGACCGGGAGCGTCCTGATGCTGGCGGCCTTCGTGATGGTGACCTTCGTCGCGGCCTTCTAGCGCCGCCCGAACAACCGCTCGATATCGGCCAGCTTGAGTTCGACGTAGGTCGGCCGGCCGTGATTGCACTGGCCTGAGTGGGGCGTGGCCTCCATCTCGCGCAGCAGGGCGTTCATCTCGGCGGCGGTCAACCGGCGGCCCGCGCGGACCGAGCCGTGGCAGGCCATGGTCGAACAGACCTCTTCCAGCCGCTCCTTCAGCGCCAGGGCCTGGCCGTTCTCGGCCAGGTCGTCGGCAATGTCGCGTATGAGCCCCGCCGCGTCCGTCTCGCCCAGCAGCGCCGGAGTCTCGCGCACCAGCACCGCGCCGGGGCCGAACGCCTCGATGACCAGCCCCAGCGCCGCCAGCTCGTCGGCCCTGGCCATGACCCGGTCGGCCTCGGCCGGGTCGAGATCAACCACCTGCGGCAGCAGCAGCGTCTGGCGGACCACGCCGCCGGACTCCATTTCCCGCTTCATCCGCTCGTAGACCAGCCGCTCATGGGCCGCGTGCTGATCGACGATGACCATGCCGTCGCGGGTCTGGGCCACGACATAGGTCTCGTGCACCTGGGCCCGGGCGGCGCCGAGGGGGTAGTCCACCGGATCGATGACGGCGGCGGTCTCGCCATAGCCTTCCAGAGGCGGGGCGGACCAGTCGCCCATCGGCTCGACCCGGGCGGTGGCCTCGGCCATGCCGGGCAGGCTGGGGGTCGGGGCGCGGGGCGTCCAGCCGCCCTGCTGCCACGCCGAGAAGCCGGCCGCCGACGGCCCGGGCTGATAGCCCTGCGGCCTGAAACCCGCCAGCGCCGCCGAGGCGACGGTGGTCGAGGCCCGGTGCCCGGCCCCGGCCAGCGCATGGCGAAGCGCGCCGATGATCAGGCCGCGCACCATCGACGGATCGCGGAAGCGCACCTCCGCCTTGGCCGGATGGACGTTGACATCGACGAAGGTCGGATCGAGCTCGATATACAGCGCCGCCGTCGGGTGCCGGTCGCGGGCCAGATAGTCGGCATAGGCGCCGCGCAGGGCCCCCTGCAGCAGCCGGTCGCGCACGGGCCGGCCGTTGACGAACAGATACTGGTGCGCCGCGTTGCCCCGACTGTAGGTCGGCAGGCCCGCGAAGCCGGTCAGGCGGATGCCCTCCCGCTCCTGGTCGATGGCCAGGGCGTTGTCCTGGAACTCCCGGCCGAGCACGGCCGACAGGCGCGCGAGACGGCCGTCCGCCCCCGGATGCTCGGCGGTCAGGCGCAGGGCCCGGCGGCCATCGAGGTCCAGCGTGAACCCGACCGCCTCATGGGCCATGGCCTGGCGCTTGAGCTCCTCGGCGATGGCCATCTGTTCGGCCCTCGCCGACTTCATGAACTTCAGCCGGGCGGGGGTGGCGTAGAACAGGTCGCGGACCTCGACCCGCGCGCCGTGGGCGCCGGCGAAGGCGGCGGGGCCGACGTCGCCGGTGGCGCCGCCCTCGACGAGGATGGCGTGGGCGTCGGACGCGCCGCGCGCGCGACTGGAAATGCTCAGCCGCGCCACCGAGCCGATCGACGGCAGGGCCTCCCCACGAAAGCCCAGGGTGGAGATGTGCAGCAGGTCCCAGGTCCCGTCCGCGTCCGGCGAGAGCTTGGACGTGGCGTGGCGCTCGACGGCCAGAGACAGCTCCTCGGGCGCCAGGCCCGAGCCGTCGTCGCAGACGAGGATCCGCGTCAGCCCGCCGCCGTCGGCCTCGACCTCGACCCGGCTGGCCCCGGCGTCCAGCGCGTTCTCGACCAGCTCCTTGACCGCGCTCGCCGGCCGCTCGACCACCTCGCCGGCGGCGATGCGATTGACGGTCTCCGGAGGCAGGCGACGGATGGGCATTGGGTGAGTGTAGGACGATTCAATAGCGCCAGGGACATGCACTTCAGTGCGTGTCCCTCTCGGCATACGAAAAGGGGACACGCACTGAAGTGCATGTCCCCGTTCGTTTCGTCCAATAGCGGTAAGGACTACAGCCCCGGCAGTTTCACCCAGCTCGACTTTTCGCGGGAGATGATCACCGTCTTGCCGCCGGTCAGGGCCTTCAGACGGGCCTCCTCGGCGGCGGCGTCGACCAGCACGGGCGGGGCGGCGCCGTCGGCCGAGGCCACGGTCGGGCCGCTCGGGGCGTCCTTGCGCCAGAACATCACGCGGTCGGCGAAGGACTTGTCCTTGTGGGCGATGTCGCCGAACTCGTCATCGACGACATAGCGGATCAGCGGGTCGGCCTTGTCGGCGCCGGCGCGGGCGACCAGCAGCCGCTCGCCGTCGGTGCGCTGGGCGCCGGCGGCCTGGCCGGCCAGGGCGGTGCGGGCGGCGCTTTCCGGCTGCAGTTCCTGCGGACGGGGTTCGCCCGGCGCCGGCGGACGCAGCGCATAGTCGGGCGGCACCACCAGCGGGGCCTTGGTCACGACACGGAATTCATCCGGCGTCACCTTGGCGATGCCGAGCGCCTTGGAGGTCGACTGGCACCCCGCCAGGCCGGCGGAAGCGATCAGCGCCACGGCGCACACGACGCGGGTAGAGATCATCGAGCCTTGCTCCTCAGGGCCGTTCGGCCAACAGGCCGCCCCCGGCCGGTAACAGGCGCTCTCGATACGCCAAAAGTGAGGCGAACGGCAACTCCGTTACGGCTCCGCGTCCCGGCGGACACTGTCGAGCAGCAGCAGGACGACGCCGATGGAGATGGCGCTGTCGGCGAGATTGAACACCCAGGGAAAGCCGAGCGCCTTGAAGTCGATGAAATCGGCGACCATCCCGAACCGCACGCGGTCGATCAGGTTGCCGATGGCGCCGCCCATGACCAGGCCGATGGCCGCGCCGAGCAAGGGCCGATCGACCCGCCGCGCCCAGACCGCCAGGAAGCCGGCGACGCCCAGCGAAAACGCCGCCAGGGCCCAGCGCACCCACTCCGCCTCGCCGCGGAACAGGCCGAAGCTGACCCCCTGGTTCCAGACCATCGTCAGGTGGAAGGGCCCGGCCACCTGGACGCTTTGCAGCACCGGCAGCTGGAACACATAGAGGATCCACAGCTTGATCAGCTGGTCGGCCAGGATCACCGCCAGGCAGATGGCGTAGGCCATCGGCCCCTGCGGGCGGACGGAGGCGGACGGCGCGGGCGCCGGGTCGAACTCCGGCGCCGCTTCAGCGAGGGAAACGGGCTCGGCGATGGGCGATTCGTCGATGTCGGAACTCATGCAGCCTTCCTGACAGGCACACCCACGGTCGTCATCGTCGGGCTTGTCCCGACGACCCATGAACACCGTCGAGCGTGAGTGCGCATGGGTGGTCGGGACAAGCCCGACCATGACGGAAAAAATGTCACCGGCGCTGATGGCGTTGAGGCCGCCTTCATTACCCAAAACTCCCGGTCAGACCTATCAGCCCGCGTGGGTCTTGTCCCACGCCTCGACGGCGTCCTCGCAGCGCAGGCACAGCTGGGTGGCGGACTTCACCTCGGGCAGGACCTTCCAGCAGCGGGCGCATTTGTGGCCATCGGCCACGGTCGGGACCACATACGGATCGGAAACCATAGCATCGGCAGCAATGTTTGGCGGCGGACCCTTTACGAGGATTGCCTGACTTGTACGGAAGACCTCCGCAGGATCAATTTCCAGACTCATGCTCAGCGGGTGGAAGGCATCATAGAGAATGGGAGAGGCGATATAGACCGTCGGTGAAGCCTCAAGAGATGCCCCAATTCTCTTGTCTCGCCGCTCGATTTCCAGCGCCTCGCTTACCGCCTTAGCGACATCCTGGATGGCCCGCCAACGAAGCGATTGCCAATCGTTTCGCCAGTCCGCCGGCGTCTCCGGGAACACCCGCAGGCTGTTCGAGCCGGCGTCGGGGAAGCGCGTGGTCCAGGCTTCCTCGGTGGTGAACGGGATCAGCGGCGAGAGCCAGATGGTCAGCCGCTCGAACACCGCCTCCATCACCGTGCGACAGGCGCGGCGGCGAAGGCTGTCCGGGCGGTCGCAATAGAGCGCGTCCTTGCGGATATCGAAGAAGAAGGTCGACAGGTCGCCCTGGCAGAACTCCAGCAACGGCCGGACCACCTCGCTGAAGCGATAGGTCTCGTAGGCCGCGCGCACCTCGCCATCCAGCTGCCACAGGCGATGCAGGATGTACTGCTCCAGCGGCGGAAGCTCGGCGTAATCAGTAACGCGCTCCGACTCCTCGAACCCGTTCAGGGCGCCCAGCAGATAGCGCAGGGTGTTGCGCAGCTTGCGGTAGGAGTCGGTGACCGTGGCCAGGATCGTCTTCCCGATCCGCTGGTCTTCCATGTAGTCGACGGTCGCGGCCCACAGGCGGAGGATCTCGGCGCCCGACTCCTTGATGATCACCTGGGGTTCGATGGTGTTGCCCAGCGACTTGCTCATCTTCACGCCGTTCTCGTCGAGCGTGAATCCGTGGGTCACCACGGCCTTGTAGGGCGCGCGGCCGCGCGTGCCGGAGGACTCCAGCAGCGAGGACTGGAACCAGCCGCGATGCTGGTCGCTGCCCTCGAGATAGAGGTCGGCCGGCCAGTGGCTGTCGGCCCGGCCCTCGATGGTGAAGGCGTGGGTGGCGCCCGAGTCGAACCAGACATCGAGGATGTCGTTGATCTTCTCGAACCGCTCGGGGTCGTGATCGCCGAGGAAGTCGCTGGCCGGGCGCAGGAACCAGGCGTCGGCGCCCTCCCTGGCCACCAGATCGACGATGCGCTTGTTGACGGCCTCGTCGCGCAGCGGCTCGCCGGTCTCGCGATCGACGAACATGGCCAGCGGCGTGCCCCAGGCGCGCTGGCGGCTGATCAGCCAGTCCGGGCGCGTCTCGACCATGCCGCGGATGCGGTTGCGGCCCATGTCGGGATGGAAGGCGGTGGCGTCGATCGACGCGAGGGCGATATCGCGCAGGGTGCGGCCATCCGCCAGCGGCTCGTCCATGCGGATGAACCACTGCGGCGTGTTGCGGAAGATCACCGGCGCCTTGGACCGCCAGCTCATCGGATAGCTGTGCTCCAGCCGGCCGCGGGCCAGCAGATTGCCGGCCTCGATCAGCTTTTCCATCACGGCCGGGTTGGCCGGCCCGAACTTGCCCAGCTTCTTGCCCTCGGTCTCCAGCACCTTGAGGCCGGCGAACAGCGGGACGTGGTCGTAGTAGGCGCCGTCGGGGCCGACGGTCTCGGGGATGGTCGTATCGATGCCGGCCGCTTCGAGCTGGGCCCGGCTCTTGAGCCAGATCAGGTAGTCGTCGGCGCCATGGCCGGGCGCGGTGTGCACGAAGCCGGTGCCGGCGTCGTCGGTGACATGGTCGCCGGCGAGCATGGGGATTGGACGTCCGTAGCCAACATCAAGCTCGGCAAGTGGATGAGCCAATGTGACGCCAGAAAGATCGGCCTGCCTGATGTGCTTCCATTTGGCGATCTTTGCCGCCTTGAATACGTCTTCGCGCAGTTTGTCGGCGAGGATCAGTCTGTCCCCCGGCGCCGCCCACGGTACAAAGTCGAGGCCCTCTTCCATCGCCTCAACTTCGTAGACGCTGTACATGATCCGGGGATTGTAACTGACGGCGCGGTTGGCCGGGATCGTCCAAGGTGTCGTCGTCCAAATCACAACACTAGCGTTCCGCAGAGGACTGTGCATCGCCGGTAAGTTGCCTTCTAGGCCGACCCATTCAACGTTCGGATTCCGAGCGTCATCCACTACCGGAAACTTCACCCAGACCGTCGGGCTGTTGTGGTCGTGGTACTCGACCTCGGCGTCGGCCAGGGCGGTGCCCTCGACCGGGCTCCACATCACCGGCTTGGAGCCGCGATAGAGCTGGCCGCTCATCATGAACTTGTGGAACTCGGAAACGATGGTCGCCTCGGAGCTGAAGTCCATCGTCGCGTAGCGATGGGCATAGTCGCCGATGGCGCCCAGCCGCTTGTGCTCGGCCATCTGCACGCCGATCCAGCCGGCGGCGTACTCGCGGCAGCGGGTGCGGAATTCCTCGGTCGGAACCTCGTCCTTGCGCCGGCCCTTGCCGCGGTACTCCTCCTCGATCTTCCACTCGATCGGCAGGCCGTGGCAGTCCCAGCCCGGCACGTAATCGACGTCGAAGCCCATGGCGAAGCGGCTGCGGACGACGAAGTCCTTCAGCGACTTGTTCAGCGAATGGCCGATGTGGATCGCGCCGTTGGCGTAGGGCGGGCCGTCGTGCAGCACGAACAGCGGCGCCCCGGCCGCCTGCCGCGCCTCGCGCACGGTGTTGTAGAGGTCCTGGGCCGTCCAGGCCTCGAGGATCTTCGGCTCCAGCGTCGGCAGGCCCGCCCGCATGGGGAAGGCGGTCTCGGGAAGGAATACGGTTTCGCGGTAGTCGCGCTGGGAAGCGGCGTCGTCAGCCATGGGACTTTCTCGGAAATCTGGAAGGAACGGGTTTCGCGACCCGGCGTGCGTCACCTTCGACCGGCGACGTCACGCCGGGCGGATAATTCGCGAAATCTTCCGAACCGAAGTCATGGCGGCGCTGTAGCAGAGGGCGGCCGGATTTGCGAGCCTCCCTCCCCTTTATGGGGAGGGTGGACGGGCGAAGCCCGGACGGGTGGGGAAGTCTTTCGCCACCCCGATGCATCGAGCACGGCCTCTAACTTCCCCACCCTGACCGCTTCGCGGTCTGCCCCTCCCCATGAAGGGGAGGGATGGAGTCACCCCCGCTTCCGGGCCCTCGGCGTCACCGTGACCTTCATCCGCACGCCCGCCCGGACGATGTCGAGCACCAGCGGTCGGTCGATGCTGGCGGGGCCCAGCGCGCGCAGCAGGTCGTCCAGGCCCGTGATCAGCCGGCCGTCGGCGACGACGATCAGGTCGCCCTCGCGCATGCCGGCCTTGTCCGCCGGGCCGCCGGCGTCGACCGAGGCGACCCAGACGGCGTAGGGCTGGGTGACGCCGGCCGATTTGGCGATGGCCGGCGGGATCGGGGTCTGCTGGGCCACGACGCCGATGGTGCCGCGCCGCACGTGGCCGTGCTTGGCGATCTCGGCCATGACGAATGAGGCGGTGTTCGAGGCGACCGCGAAACACAGGCCCTGAGCGCCCATGATGACGGCGGTGTTGATGCCGATCACCTCGCCGTTGGAGCTGACCAGCGGGCCGCCCGAGTTGCCCGGATTTAGGGCCGCGTCGGTCTGGATCAGGTCCTCGATCAGCCGGCCCTTCTCCGCGCGCAGCGAACGGCCGAGAGCGGAGACGACGCCCGTGGTCACCGTGGCCTCGAAGCCCAGCGGCGCGCCAATGGCGATGACCAGCTGGCCCCGGCGCAGCTTCTTGGAGTCGCCCAGCCGGGCGAACGGCGCCTTGACCGGCTGCTCGACCTTGAGCACGGCGATGTCGGTGTCGGGGTCGTCGCCGATCGGGCGGGCGGTCAGGGCGCGGCCCTCGGCGGTGATCACGGCCAGCCGCGAGAAGCCGCCGACCACATGGCTGTTGGTGACGATCAGGCCGTCGGCCGAGACGAAAAAGCCGGAGCCCTCGCCCGCGAAACTGCCGTCGGTGGTGATCGGGGCCACGCGGACCACGGCCGGGCCGACGGTCTCGACCGCCCTGACCACCGCGTCGGAATAGGCGTCGAGCAGGTCCATCTCGCCGCGCACCAGGCGCGGCTCGACGCGGGTGTCGAGCACGAAGGAGGCGTCGGGCGGAAAGGCGAACGATTCGGGCTTTACCCGCGTCGCGGCCGGGCGGCGCGCGCGCGCGAACCGTTCGTACTTGCGTGCCTTGAGCATCGGGCCCCCACCGGATTGGTTAACAGGGAACACGAGGCGGGCGACGGCGCCAAGGGGCGTTCGCCCGGTGGGGGAATATGTGCGTGGTTCGAGACGCTCGCTTGAAGCTCGCTCCTCACCATGACGAATAGATGTGCCGTCCAACCCTCTACGTCATCCTGAGGAGCGAGCTTCAAGCGAGCGTCTCGAAGGACGCACGATCTACGCCCCCAGAATCCCCCGCGCCGCCGCCTCGTCGCGGCGGATCTGCAGGACCATCTCGTCGATCGACCCGAACTTCTCCTCCGGCCTCAGGAACGCGATCAGCTGGGTCTCGATGACCTGGCCGTAGAGGTCCTCGTCGAAGTCGAACAGCCAGACCTCCAGCCGGGTCTCGACCTCGCCGGTGGTGGGGTTGTTGCCAATGTTGGCCACGCCGGGCAGGACCCGGCCGTCGGGCAGCCGCGTGCGGGTGGCGTAGACGCCCAGCCTCGGCACCACATAGTCGACCATGAACACATTGGCCGTCGGAAAGCCCAGAGTGCGGCCCAGCTGCTGGCCGCGGCGCACGACGCCCTCGATGGCGAACGGCCGGCCGAGGATGGCGGCGGCCTCCTGTGGATGACCGTCGCGCAGCGCGTCGCGCACGGCGGTGGAGCTGAACTTTTCCGCCCCCTCGCCGACCGCCTCGGCGACCGAGACGGTGAAGCCGAACTCGGCGCCATAGGTCTTCATCGCCTCGGGACTGCCCGTGCGGCCCTTGCCGAACGAGATGTCGAAGCCGACCGCCACGTGGCGCACGCCCAGCCCCTCGTGCAGCACCTGCTCGACGAAGGCCCGGTCGCTGAAGTTGGCCATCTCGAAGTCGAAATTCAGCACATACAGCAGATCGACGCCGAGCGCCTCGAGCGCCCGGGCCTGCTGGTCGGTGGTCATCAGGCGGAAGGCCGGTTCGTCGGGATGGAACAGTCGACGCGGGTGCGGGTCGAAGGTGATCACCGCCAACGGCGCGCCGACGGCCCGGGCGGCCTGAGCCGCGCCGGCGATCACCTGCTGGTGACCCAGATGCACGCCGTCGAAATTGCCGAGCGCCACGGCCGCGCCGCGATCGGCGGACGCCAGGTGTTTCCAGCCGTGGACGATACGCAGGCCCATCAGGCGGTCCGGCGCGGAACCATGATGGTCGCCTCGCCGTCGAGCACGGTCTTGCCCCCGACGGTGCAGACCGTGGCCAGCGTGGCGCGGGCCTTTTCCGGATCGAGGGCGGTGATGGTGGCCGAGACGACGACCTCGTCGCCGATCTTCACCGGCCGGCGGAAGGTCAGGGTCTGACCCAGATAGATCGCGCCGGGCCCCGGCAGCTTGCCGGCGATCAGGGCCGAGATGTAGGCCGCCGACAGCATACCGTGGGCGATGCGGGTCTTGAACGGCGTGGTCGCGGCGAAGGCCTCGTCCAGGTGCACGGGATTGAAGTCGCCGCTGACCTCGGCGAACGCCTGGATCGCCTTGTCGTCCACGGTGCGGGTCAGCTCGGCCGACTGTCCGACCGACATATCCTCGAAAAACATCCCGGCCATCTCGCGCTTCCTCGTGTTCGTGTTGATTACCAGACCAGATCGGCCATGGCGTATCTCGCCTTCACGCCCTCGGCGGCCAGCAAAGCGCCGACGGCCGGCGCCGACAGGGCGCCATCCGGCCCCATGGCCGCCTCGCCATGGATGCCCCGGGCGACGAAGAGGCAGTCAAGCCCCTGCAGCTGGGCGCCCTGCACGTCGGTGTGGATGCCGTCGCCGATGCACAGCACGCGCGCGGTATCGACGTCGCGGCCCAGCAGGCGCGCCGCCTCGGCCAGGCTCAGGTCGTAGATCGGGGCATAGGGCTTGCCGGCCATCAGCACCTGGCCGCCGAGCTCCTTGTAGACGTCGGCCAGGGCCCCGCCGCAATAGATCAGCTTGTCGCCACGCTGCACCACGCGGTCGGGGTTGGCGCAGATCATCGGCAGGCCCCGCTTCGCCGGACCGGTCAGGCGTTCGCGATAGTCCTCTGGCCCCTCGACCTCGTCATCGTCGGGGCCGGTGACGGCGACGAAGGCCGCGGCGTCGGCGTCGCTGAAAGTCAGGCCCAGGCCCTCGTAGAGTCCGCCAGTCCGCTCCGGGCCGATGGTCCAGACGGGGCCGGGCGCGTGTCCGGCCAGCAGGGCGCGGGTCGCATCACCGGAGGTGACGAAGGCGCTCCAGGCCTCGCGCGGCACGCCGAGGCTGTCGAGCTGGGCGACGACGTCCCAGGCCGGCCGCGGCGAATTGGAGATCAGCACCACCGGCCCACGTTCGGCCCGAAACCGGGCCAGGGCGGCGCAGGCGTCCGGGAAGCTCTCGCGGCCATTGTGGATTACGCCCCAGACGTCGCTCAGCAGCACGTCATAGTCGTTGGCGAGATCGGCGAGGCCGGCGGGTAAAGCGGTCATGGGTCCCGGCGGTATCGGGTGGGGGCGGAGGCGTCAATGTTGCGTCCTTCGAGACGCTCGCTTGAGGCTCGCTCCTCAGGATGACGAGGAGGGGTGGGCCTCAACCCTGTTCGTCATGGTGAGGAGCGGACCCTCAGGTCCGCGTCTCGAGCCACGCACCCTACGCCGCGTCGTGGAAGATCACCCCCAGCGTCCGCCGCCGACCGCTCCGCACCTCCGAGACCCCGTGCCGCAACACGCGCCGGTGAACGCCTCGCGTCCCGTCGTGGGGCCGTTCCCGCACGGCGAAGATCACCGCGCGGCCCTTGGTCAGGGGAACCACCGAGGGTGCCGACTGCTGGCGCGGCCGTTGCTCGACGAGGACGAATTCGCCGCCGTCGAAATCCTCGCCCGGCTGGTCAAGCAGCAGGGCCGCCTGCAGCGGGAAGACGTGCTCGCCGTAGAGATCCTGATGCAGGCAGTTGTAGTCGCCGGGGCCATATTTCAGCAGCAGGGGCGTGGGCCGGGTCTGGCCGGCCGCGTGGCAGCGGTCGAGCATCCCGTCCAGCGTCGGCGGAAACCGCCGCGTTTCGCCGAGCCGCTGCGCCCAGCCGTTGGCGATGGCGGCCAGCGGCGGATAGAGACTCTCGCGCAGGGCCGCGACCGCAGCCGGCAGCGGATAGCTGAAGTAGCGGTATTCGCCCCGGCCGAAGCCGTGCCGGGCCATGACCACCCGGCCGCGGAATCCCGCCTCCTGGTCGTAGAGCCCGGCCAGGGCCGCGCAGTCGCCGTCGTCCAGCAGGCGGGGCGTCAGGGCCCAGCCGCGCGCGTCGAGGTCGGCGGCGATGCACGGCCAGTCGATGGCCGTGTCATTGTCATAGGTCATGGTCTGCCTCCGTCCCGGGAGGCGACTGTGCGCCGACACGAGGGACGGCGCATTCCGATGCTTGCTATCGCGGCGAAAAACGCCGGCGATCTACCAGCCCGACGCCCGGCGCAGGCTGGTGCGCATGAACTCGACCGGGGGATCGGCCTCGGCCAGGATGGCGTCGCGGATGGCGCGGGGCTCGCCGAACAGGTGGCCCTGGCCGAAAGCCATGTCGAGCTCGAGGATATCGACGATCTGCCGCTCGCTCTCGACCTTCTCGATGATCACCTCGACGCCATAGCGCCGGGTCAGGCGGGCGAAGTCGGCGGCGTGCAGGTCCGGCAGCGAGCGGATCACCAGCCGGCCCTCGCTCTCCTCCAGCTGGTCGAGCAGCATCTGGGCGCCGACCTTGATGAACTTGATGTCCGAGCGGGCCAGATCCTGGAAGTCGAGATCCAGGTCGGTGACCTTGTCGAGGCTGAAGCGGAAGCCCAGATCGGCCAGCCGCGCCATGTGGCGGGCCTCGACCGCGCCGCGCCGCTCGAACGCCGCCTGGCCCAGTTCGAAGATCAGGGCCCCGGCCATGTCCTTGTTGGCCGACAGGAAGTCGAGGAACTGCGGGAAGAACTGCTCGTCCGACAGGCTGGCCAGCGAGATGTTGCAGAAGATGCCGACCTTGCGGTCCTGTTTGGCCAGGCGGCGGACGATCTGCACGCAGCGGAACAGCAGCAGGTTGTCGATGGCGGCGACCAGGCCCTCGGGCTCGGCGACCGACAGATATTCGGCCGGCATCATCACCCGGCCCGTCTCGTCGCGCAGGCGCGAGAAGCTTTCGTAGAAGACCGTGCGGCGCTGCGGCAGCGACACGACGGGCTGCAGGTAGAGATCGACGCGGTTGCCGGCCAGGGCGTCCTTGACGGTGTCGAGCAAGGCGGCCGACTGCGGCCCGCGGCCCAGGGCGTGAGGGGCCGTGGCCGCGACGCGGCTGGAGAGCTGGCTCTCCATCTTCTCGGCCATGCGCTGGACGGCGTCCTCCAGCGAGTGGACCTCGCTGGTCAGTTCCTCGGAGCGACGCAGGGCGTCGGTGGTGACGGTCTCGACCACCTCGCCGAGGCGGGCGTCGATCTTCTCGATCTGCCGGGCAAGGATCAGGTGGGCCTCGCGGATGTTGTCCAGCTCGCCGGACACGCGAGCGGTGTTGATCGCTCCGCCGATCAGGCCGTGGAAGGCGAACGCCAGGCCCAGGCCGCCGATCAGGGCGGCGATGCCCGCACCCGCCCCGAAACCGTTGCGCCACATCAGGAACGCGACGGCAAGGGTGATACAGAAGTAGGCGCCGCTCAGCAGCGCAAGGGTGAGCCTTTGCATCGTCCCGCCTGCACGAATCGTTCGGAGTATCCCGCGCCTCGCATCATGGTGTCCAAGGTATTAACGCCGCACTGCGGTCCACAGGCGATTCTGCGCCATCGACAGCCCATGCAGGGAATGATAATCATTCGCAATGACCCTCGGCGTCACCATGTCTGAACCCGCCATCCTCGACACGCTCGCCCCGCCGGCGACCGAGGCCGAGATCATCAATGTCGGCCTGCTCAGCGCCGCCCGGATCGGCGCGCGCGGCGTGATCGCCCGGGTCTCGGCCTTCGAGGGCGCCCTGCCCGCCGCCGAGCTGGAGCGCCGCCTGCTGGAGCTGGGCTTTGTCGAGGGCGCGACGGTCGAGGTGCTCGAGGAAGGCCTGTTCGGCCGAGACCCGATCGCCGTGCGGCTGGACGACATGCGCGTGGCTATCCGCCGGCGCGAGGCGGCCGCCATCCAGATCCGTTTCGACCCGAAGGGCGACGCTTGACCGACACCGCCCTCGCCCCAACGCGCCTGGCGCTGGTGGGCAACCCAAACAGCGGCAAGACCGCCCTGTTCAACGCCCTGACCGGCAGCCGCCAGAAGGTCGCCAACTACGCCGGCGTGACCGTCGAGCGGAAGGAGGGCGTGCTGACCTCGCCGTCCGGCCGGGTGATTCAAGTCATCGACCTGCCGGGCACCTACTCCCTGCGCGCCCGCAGCCCTGACGAAGCGGTGACCCGCGACGCGGTGCTGGGCCGGCTGGCCGGCGAGACGCCGCCGGACGTCATCGTCTGCGTGGCCGACGCGACCAACCTGCGGCTGGTGCTGCGACTGGCGCTGGAACTCAAACAGGTGGGCCGGCCGTTCGTGCTGGCGCTGAATATGTTCGACATCGCCCAGCGTCAGGGCCTGCGCATCGACCTGGAGGGCCTGTCGCGCGAGATCGGCGCGCCGATCGTCACCACGGTGGCCACGCGCAAGCGCGGCATCGAGGAGCTGGTCGCCCGGGCCGAGGCCCTGGCCGACACCATGCCCGTCGGCGAGAACGTCTGGCACGAGCCGTCGGCCGCCGAAATCCGTCACGCCCACGCCGAGGCCCAGCGCATCCTGAAGGCCCACGTTCGTCCGCCCGAGCGCCCCGACACATGGACCAGCCGCATCGACAGTGTGCTGCTGCATCCGGTCGGCGGCCTGCTGATCCTGTCGGCGGTGATGTTCATCATGTTCCAGGCGGTGTTCGCCTGGGCCACGCCCGTGGCCGACCTGATCGAGGCCGGGTTCACCTGGCTGGGCGGCGCGGTCGCGACGGTCACGCCCGAGGGCCTGCTGCGCAGCCTGCTGGTCGATGGCCTGATCGCCGGGGTCGGCAGCGTGCTGG
This sequence comes from Caulobacter sp., assembly GCA_030645575.1. Classification (GTDB taxonomy): domain Bacteria; phylum Pseudomonadota; class Alphaproteobacteria; order Caulobacterales; family Caulobacteraceae; genus Caulobacter. Next base: position 60,053 of record JAUSMJ010000031.1, read on the forward strand.
TGTTCCTGCCGCAGATCCTGACGGTGTTCTTTTTCATCCTGCTGCTGGAAGACAGCGGCTACATGGCTCGCGCCGCCTTCCTGATGGACCGCATCATGGGCGCGGCCGGGCTGCACGGCCGGGCCTTCATTCCGCTGTTGTCGAGTCACGCCTGCGCCATTCCCGGCGTCATGGCCGCGCGGGTCATCGACCAGAAGCACGACCGGCTGACGACCATCCTGATCGCGCCGCTGATGACCTGTTCGGCGCGGATCCCCGTCTACACCCTGATCATCGGCGCCCTGATCCCCCGGACCACGGTCTGGGGCTTCCTGAACCTGCAGGGGCTGGTGATGTTCGGCCTGTACGCCGCCGGCATCCTGTCGGGCCTGGTCGTGGCGACCGTGATCCGCACGGCGTTCTGGAGGAGCGCCTCGGAGCCCTTCATGATGGAGTTGCCGACCTATCGCTGGCCAGACCCGGAGAACGTCGCGCGCAACCTGATGCAGCGGGGGATGATCTTCATCAACCGCGCCGGACGGATCATCCTGCCGCTGATGGTGCTGGTCTGGGTGCTATCGACCTTCCCCTATCCGCCGCAAGGCGCGACGGGCCCGGCCATCGACTACAGCTTCGCCGGCATGATCGGCCACTTCATCCAGCCGCTGCTGGCGCCGATCGGCTTCAACTGGCAGATGTCGATCGCGCTGGTGCCGGGCATGGCCGCCCGCGAGGTCGCCGTGGCGGCGCTGGGCACGGTCTACGCGGTCGGCAATGTGGACGGCGCGGGCCAGGCGACCCTGGCCTCGATCCTCCACACCCAGTGGAGCCTGGCCACCGGCCTGTCATTCCTGGCCTGGTACGTGTTCGCCCCGCAGTGCGTGGCGACGCTGGGGGTGGTCAAGCGCGAGACCAACGGCTGGCTCTGGCCGGCCGTGATGTTCGGCTACATGTTCACCCTGGCCTACCTGGCCTCGCTGGCGACCTACTGGAGCGCGGTGGCGTTGGGCTGGGGGTAGTTGGACCAACTGATTGGTCCAACTTTGAAGTCGTGATATCATTAAACCATGACCGTTCACGTCAACATCGCCCGGGCGAAGGCCACACTGTCGGAACTGGTCGCCCGCGCCGAGGCTGGCGAAGAGGTCGTGCTGACGCGCAACGGCAAGCCGGTGGCCACCATCAAGCCGCATGACGACCGTCCCCGAAAGCGTCGGGCGGGCGCCTGGGCCCATCTCGGCAAGCTTGACGACCCGTATCTCTTCCTGCGTCCAGACCGGGAGATGGAAGAGCTGATGGACGCTCCGATCTTCCCGCCGGAATGAAATTCCTGATCGACACGCATGTCCTGATCTGGTGGCTCACCGACGTGGACCAACTGTCTCGAACGGCGTTCGATCTCCTCGATGATCCCGCCAATACGGTTCTGGTCAGCGCGGTCAGCGGCTACGAGATCGAGTTGAAGCGGCCGGTCGACTCGCTGCTCCAGAAGATTCCTCTCGACCTGGAGGTCGCACTCGGGGACGAAGGATTCGAGTGGCTCGCGCCGAGCGCTGGGGACATGATCACGGCCGGCCGACTGCCGCGCCATCATCGCGATCCCTGGGACCGGATCCTGATCGCACAGGGGCTCAACGCCTACCTTCCCATCGTGACCGCAGACACCATCTTTCCGGCCTACGACGCCGTGGTGCTCTGGTAGCCTCTAACGCGTCGGGACGGGCGTCTCGCCGCGGTAGTCGTAGAAGCCGCGGCCGACCTTCTTGCCCAGCCAGCCGGCCTCGACATATTTCACCAGCAGCGGGCAGGGGCGGTACTTGCTGTCCGCCAGCCCCTCGTACAGCACGTTCATGATCGACAGCACGGTGTCCAGGCCGATGAAGTCGCCCAGTTCGAGTGGGCCCATCGGGTGGTTGGCGCCCAGCTTCATCGCCGTGTCGATCGAATCGACCGTGCCGACGCCCTCGTACAGGGTGTAGATCGCCTCGTTGATCATCGGCACCAGCACGCGGTTGACGATGAAGGCGGGGAAATCCTCGGCGTTGGTCGTGGTCTTGCCCAGCGACCGGGCGAAGCTGACCGCCGTCTCATAGGTGGCCACGTCGGTGGCGATGCCGCGGATCACCTCGACCAGCTTCATCAGCGGCACGGGGTTCATGAAATGCAGGCCGATGAACCGCTCGGGCCGGTCGGTGGTCGAGGCCAACCGGGTGATCGAGATCGATGAGGTGTTCGAGGCCAGCAGGGTGTTGGGCCCCAGGTGCGGATGCAGCGCCCGGAAGATGGCCTTCTTGGTGTCTTCGTTTTCGGTGGCGGCCTCGATGGCGATGTCGGTCGCGCCGATGGCGGCCAGATCCTCGGCCGGCTTGATGCGCGCCAGCGTCGCCTTCATCGCCGCGTCGTCGATCAGGCCGCGGCCGACCTGCCGGGCCAGGTTGTGCTCGATCAGGCTGATCCCGGCGTCGATCTTCTCGCGGTCCAGGTCATTGAGGAACACGTCGTAGCCGGCGAGCGCGCAGACGTGCGCGATGCCCGATCCCATCTGACCGGCGCCGATAACGCCGACCGACTTGATATCCGCCATGAAGTCTCGCCCTTGACGGCGGCGTGGCGATCCCGGGGAGGTCCGCGCCGCAAACTTACGTGGCGGCTTTCTAGCACGAGAGTCCTAACAGCCGCCAAGGGCCTTTGCTGCGATGCAGCGGAGGGGCGGCGTCAGCCCTGCACCCGAGAAGATGCCGGGGCGAACACTGGGCGCGCGACTGGACGCACACGCCCTGGCTCGCATTGCCGCAGGTAGGAAATATTGCTACCTTTTCTCAGGAGGCGATGATGGCCAAAATCGACAAAATCAGTGTGGCCCTGCCGACCGAAATGGTCGATGGCGTCCGCGAAGCCGTTGAATCCGGCGAGTACGCCACCGTCAGCGAAGTCATCCGCGACGCCTTGCGGGACTGGAAAATCAAGCGCCGGCTGTCGGGGATGGAGATCGAAGAGCTTCGCCGCCTCGTCCGTGAAGGCATGGAAAGCGGCCCCGGCCGGCCGGCCGAGGCGGTGTTCGCGCGCCTCACGGCCAAGTACGCCACCATGGCGGATCAGACGAAATGAAGGTCATCTTTTCTCCACGGTCCGAAGAGGATCTGGAGGAAATCGCCGACTTCATCGCCCGCGACAGCCCTCGACGCGCGATCCGCTTCATCGCCGAAATCCGGGCGACCTGTGAGAAGCTCGCCGATGCGCCGTTCGGTCACGAGCTTCAGCCCCAACTGCAGGCCGGCATTCGCCGCGCGGTGCACGGCCGCTACCTGATCTTCTATTCGGTCAACCCGGACCTGATCCGCGTCGAGCGCATCCTGCATGGCGCCAGGGATTTGAAGGAAGATCTGTTCGACATGTAGCGGCCAACGAAAAGGCCCGGAGCGCGAACTCCGGGCCTTCGTCGTTTCAGACTGTGAGCCGGGCAATCAGCCCAGCGCGGCCATCAGCTCTGGCACGGCGGTCTTGTAGTCCGCCACCAGGCCGTAATCGGCGACCTGGAAGATCGGCGCGTCGGCGTCCTTGTTGATCGCGACGATCACCTTGGAGTCCTTCATGCCGGCCAGGTGCTGGATGGCGCCCGAGATGCCGATGGCGATGTACAGCGCCGGGGCGACGACCTTGCCGGTCTGGCCGACCTGGTAGTCGTTCGGCGCGTAGCCCGCATCGACGGCGGCGCGCGAGGCGCCGACGGCGGCGCCCAGCTTGTCGGCCAGGGGCTCGATGACCCGCTGGAACTCCTCGGCAGACCCCATGGCGCGACCGCCGGAGACGACGATCTTTGCGGCCGTCAGTTCCGGGCGATCCGACTTAACCATCTCTTCGGAGACGAAGGTCGTGCCCGTGGCCGAGGCGGCGGCGACCTTTTCAACCGCCGCCGAACCGCCTTCGCCGGCGGCCTTGAAGGCAGTCGGACGCACGGTCAGAACCTTCTTGGCGTCGCCGGTCTGGACAGTCTCGAGCGCGTTGCCGGCGTAGATCGGGCGCACGAAGGTGTCGGCGCTGACCACTTCGATCACGTCCGAGATCGGCGAGGCGTCGAGCTTGGCCGCCACGCGGGGGGCGAAGTTCTTGCCCGCCGAGGTGGCCGGCACCAGCAGGGCGTCATAGCCGCCCATCAGGCCGGCGATGGTCTCGGAGATGGCTTCCGCCACGCCGTGACCGACGTCGGCGCCCTCGGCCAGGATGACCTTGCGCACGCCGGCGATCTTGCCGGCGGCGGCGGCCACGGCGTCGGCGCCCTGGCCCAGGACCAGGATGTCCACGTCGCCCGACATCTGCAGGGCGGCGGTGACGGTCTTGTGGGTGGTGTCGCGCAGGTGCGCGTTGTCGCTGTCGGCGACGACGAGAACGGCCATTACAGGACCCCCGCTTCAGTCTTGAGTTTGCTCACCAGATCGGCGGCGGTTTCGACCTTCACGCCGGCGGTGCGCTTGGGCGGCTCGGAGACCTTGAGCACCTTCAGGCGCGGCGCGACATCGACGCCGTAGTCGCCGGTCGCCTTGACGGCGATTTCCTTCTTCTTGGCCTTCATGATGTTGGGCAGCGACGCGTAGCGCGGCTCGTTCAGGCGCAGGTCGGCGGTGATCACGGCCGGCAGGGCGACTTCGAGCACCTGCAGGCCGCCATCGACCTCGCGGGTCACGACAGCCTTGCCGCCGGCGATCTCGACCTTGGAAGCGAAGGTCGCCTGGGGCCAGCCGAGCAGCTGCGAGAGCATCTGGCCCACGGCGTTGTTGTCGCCGTCGATGGCCTGCTTGCCCATCAGCACCACTTCGGCGCCCTCTTCCTTGGCCACGGCGGCGAGCAGCTTGGCGACGGCCAGGGGCTCAACGTCGGTGTCGGACTGGATCAGGATGCCGCGGTCGGCGCCCATGGCCAGGGCCGTGCGGATGGTCTCCTGCGCCTGGGTCGGGCCGACGGAAACGGCGATGACCTCGGTGGCCACGCCCTTTTCCTTGAGACGGACGGCCTCCTCGACCGCGATCTCGCAGAAGGGGTTCATGGACATCTTGACGTTCGCCAGGTCCACGCCCGACTGGTCGGGCTTCACCCGAGCCTTCACGTTGTAATCGATAACCCGTTTGACCGGGACCAGCACCTTCATGGGTTTGTCCGCCCGTGTTTGTTGCGTTGCGAAAAATTTTGCGCGGGGAAGGCTGATAACAAGTCCGTCGCGCAATGCAAGTTTCCGCCAGGGTCAACTGAGGCCGGAAAATTGCCGTCGTGGCTCCCTTCGTATAGAGGGCGCGCCATGAACCCGACGATCAACCGTCTGAAGCTTGTCTTCCTGGTCCTGTTCGCCATCGGCACGGCGGCGATCTGGGGCTACCAGTTCTTCTATGTCTTCCCGGCGCAGAAGTGCGACGAGCGGGGCGGCTGGTGGGACCGCAAGGGCCGTATCTGCGCCACGCCGCTCTATATCCCCAGCATCACCGGCCGGCCCAAGGGCATGAGCCGCAAGGCATGGTCCGAGCGGCAGGCCGCCCGCGAGATCCAGCGCGAACAGGAAGGCTATCCGACCGCCGAAGCCGCGGCGCCGGCGCCAAAGGCCCCCGCCGCCAAGGCTGGAGCGGCCGCCCCTCCGGCCACGCCCACCGCCAAAAAGTAGCTACGGAATGCGTCCTTCGACACGCCGCTGCGCGGCTGCTCAGGATGACGCGCGATAGTGTTCGTCATCCTGAGCAGCAGCCGAAGGCTGCGTGTCGAAGGCCGTACCCTATCGGCTCCCCCCCGGGACCCACAGCACGTCGCCGGCGCCCTTGTCGTTGGCCCAGCGGGCGGCGACGAACAGCAGGTCCGACAGACGGTTGAGATATTTGATCGCAGCGGCGCCGACCGGCTCGTCAGGCTGGGCGGCGAGGGCGACACAGACCCGTTCGGCCCGGCGGCAGACCGTGCGCGCCTGGTGGAGGGCCGCCGCCGCCGGCGTTCCGCCCGGCAGCACGAAAGAGGTCAGGTCCGACAGCTCGCCGTTGAGCCGGTCGATCTCGGCCTCGAGCCGATCGACCTGCGACTGCAGGATGCGCAGCGGCTCCCATTCGACGGGCTTGCCGCGATCGGGGGTGGCCAGGTCGGCGCCCAGGTCGAACAGGTCGTTCTGGATCCGCGCGAGCATGCCGTCGAGCACCGCGTCCCCGGCCGTGTGCAGCCGCGCGAGGCCGATGCAGGCGTTGGTCTCGTCCACCCCGCCATAGGCCTCAACCCGCGAGCTGTCCTTGCGGGCCGGCTCTCCCGTGGCTAGCCGGGTGACGCCGTCGTCGCCGGTGCGGGTGTAGATGCGGTTGAGCGTGACCACGGCCTAGCCCGCGTGGCTGGTTCGCCACCACAGGGCGGCGACCAGGATCAGGATGGCGATGAACTGCAGCAGCACCCGCAGCCGCATGAGCTTGTTGGAATAGGACCGGCCGAAGTCACCCCCGCGATAGAGGGCGTAGAGGCCAGCCAGCAAGGCCATCAGCACCGCGGCCAGCGAGATCGGGATCAGGAAGTCGAACAGCGTGTCCATGGCCGCAGCCTAGCGCGCGCGGCCCGTTCCGGCCACCGGCGGCGGGCGACAATCCGTCGCAGCCAGGATTCACCGAGTCTGTTCACTGGGAGCTTATGTCGCATTCCGCCGTTACAGGAACATAGATACCGGTGTCTTTGGCGCTAGATGGTCTGAATCTCGCCGTATAATTTGTGTTTGACCCGTATCGGCGTTCGCTGTAAGCGGCCCGCCACCGCTCGATGAGCATGTTCAATGAACGCGATCAACCCCCTCACCGTGGGTCGCGGGATACTTTCACACGGGGAGGACGAGACGGAGATGTCATGGGCGTGACCCAAGCCGCCGCCGCTGTCCAGGCCGCGGAACAGGATGAAACCACTGCCGAGATTCGGCAGTTGATCGTGGATCTGCGCGACGCCGCGCAGGACGGCCGCGAGCTGGCCCGGCGCTACGCCGATGTGCTGCAAAAGGTCGTCGAAGAGTATTGCGTTGAGTTCGAAAGGCGCGCTGAAGCCGCGCTGGCCCGTTTGGAGGCGGTCCGATGAATCACATTCCCATGCGTATGAACGACCCCATCCTGCGACCGCAGAAGCTGACCCGCCGCGCCATGGCCAAGCAGCAGACCCGCCAGAAGGTGCTGCAGGCCGCCCGCGAAATGTTCATCGAGCGCGGCTACGAAGGCGCCACGATCCGTGACATCGCCCGCGCCGCCGGCATGTCGACAGGCGCGGTGTTCGCCAGCTTCACCGACAAACCCGACCTGTTCGACGCCATCCTGGGCGAGGATTTCGCCGCACTGCTCGATCCGATGAAGGATGCGGCCCGCACCGCGCCGTCGGCCCGCGACGCCCTGGTGGCGATGTTCGGCGCCGCCTACCGCGCGCACTCGGCGCAGCTGCCGCTGATCCAGGCCGCGCTCGCGGCGTCCTGGACCCGCACGCCGGAAGCCGAACGTCTGCACCGCGAAGCGCTGCGACCGCTGCGCGCGCTGGTGATCGAGGTGCTTGAGCGCGGCGTCGATCGCCGCGAACTCACGCAACGCTTTGATTTGCGCCTGATCGCCGACGTGATCTGGGATCTTTACCTGGCCGGTTACCGCCCGGCCGCGTTCGAGGGCCTTTCTGTCGAGACTCAGACAGACAAGCTCGCCGAGCGGATCGATCTGGTTCTGGCGGGTGTAAAGGCCTAGAGGCTGTCCGGATCGGATGGAGTCGTCCGATCCGGAAGAACAGGCTCTATTTCAAGCGGTTACAGCGTGACGGCGGCCGCAACCGGCATCCACTCGCGGCTGTCAGGTTCTGAGTGCGGCATAACGCGCGGCGTCCGGTCAGGACGCCCGCAGTCCCGGGGGGGAACGGGTTGGCAAGCGTTCGAGAAACGCAGAAGCAGGGCACGCGCCGCAAGGTTCTTGAGGCGGCGCGCGAGCTGTTCAACGAGATCGGGTACGACGAGACCACCATCCGCGCCATCGCGGAGCGCGCGGGCGTGTCCGTCGGCAGCGTGTTCACGACCTTCGCCTCGAAGGCGGATGTGCTCAGCCAGGTCATGGACGACCGGGTCGAGGCCCTCTACGCCGAGCTCGACCGCGTCACCCGCCACCTGCGCGGCACCACCTGTGACCGGGTCCGTTCGGTATTCGCCATCCACTACGATTTCGAATGCCGGCGGGTGAAGCTGTTCCTCGCCCATATCGCGGCCTCGTTCAGCCCTTCGCTGGAAGCGACGACCATCCCCTACGGCCGCAACAGCCGCTTCAAGGCCATGCTGGTGGACCTGCTGGCCGAGGGCGTCGAGCGCGGCGAGGTGCGGGCCGACGCCGACCTCGACCTGGTGCTCGACACCCTGATGGCCGCCTATGCCTGGAACTATCGTCTGGCCGCCCAGAAGAACGCCGACGCCACCGTCCTGACCGCGATCATGGAGCGGCAGGTGGCTCTGATCTTTGATGGACTGAGGGTCTAGGCTTCCCTGGCCCAGTCCAGCGTCCTCACCCTCGCGGCATATGCGCGGCTGACCGGGGCCAGCAGACCGCCCGCCAGCACCAGATCGCCGCGACCCCGACGCCAGCGCGCCTCCTCCACCGCCGACCGCGCCACCCACCATGAGCGATGGGTGCGGACGCCGTCCATGCCTTCGAGAGCTTTCAGGGCATCGGCGAACCGCATCAGCGTCAGGGTGTCGCCGGCCTCGGTGTGGATGCGCAGATAGTGGTCCTCGGCTTCCACGGCGAGCAGCCGGGCCCGCGCCTGTTTGGGCGGAAGCTTCTCGCGCAGTTCGGGCGGCGCTACGCCCGGCGACGGGAGCGCGTGGCGAAGGACCTCCCGCCGCGACAGCCAGGAGATCGCCACCAGCGCGGCGCAGATCAGCACGACCTGTGGATAGAGGTTCAGGGCGTGGCCCACCGAGAGGCGCGCCCCGAAGAGCACGACCGCCGTCCCGCTCACAATCAACGTCGCCGGAACCGCCATCAGCAGAGTCAGGGCGGCAGCGCGCGGCCATGGATGACCGGCCAGCCACGGCCTGGACTCCAGGCGCTCCTCGATCAGGCCGCCGCAAGCGCCGCCCGCGACCAGGGGGAAAATCCAGTAGGCGAAGCGGCGGGGCGCATCGACCGTGTCGGTGTCGAAGGCGCCGATGGAGGCGAGGAAGGCGCCGATCAGAGCGAGAACCAGAAGCTCCACCAGCCCCAGACGGCCGATGAACGACCGCCGGAGGGATGCAATGGCCGGGGACGGTGCGCTCTCCTTCATCACCCGATGAGACCTCAATCCCCCCACCGCGCCAAGCCCCGCCGCCGCGCGGCCCCGTTCGCGAAGCGACGGCCCCGTCCGCGAAGCCGCCGTTGCAGGGCCCTGGGCCCGATGGGAGCGGAAGGCCTCCACACGCAGAGGCCCCTTCGATGATCCGCGCCATAGACCGAACCACCCAGATCACCTTCCTCCTGCTTGCGTTGGCGGTCGGCCTGTTCTCGCTCCGCTATCTCGCGCCCGAGCCCCTGCTGGGCGCGCCGAATGTGCTCGCCAACCGGTTCGCCGACATGGCGCTGGCGATCCATGCGGGGCTTGGCGCGACGGCGCTGATCCTCGGGCCGTGGCAGTTCTTCAGGTGGCGCGATGGTCGTCGGGGAGCCGGGCATCGGGTCGTCGGGGTGATCTATGTGGCCGCCTGCCTGCTCTCCGCGCCGGCGGGCCTGCTGCTGGCGTTCGGCGCGACGGCGGGACCCATCGCCGGCGCCGGCTTTGGACTGCTCGCCCTGGCCTGGTTCGGAACGACGGCGATGGGCCTGCGCGCGGTCCTGCTCGGAGAATACCAGGCGCACCGCCGCTGGATGATCCGCAGCTTCGCACTCACCTTCGCGGCGGTGACACTGCGCCTCTATCTGTTCGGCGGACCGCTGGTCGGGTTCGCGGGGCTCGACGCCTATCGCGCCATCGCCTTCCTGTGCTGGGTCCCGAACCTTCTGGCGGCCGAGCTCCTGCTCCGGACGCGGCCTAGTTTCCGTCTTCCAGCAGCCGCCGGGCGATGACCTGGGCCTGGATCTCGCCGGCGCCCTCGAAGATGTTGAGGATGCGGGCGTCGGCCAGCACGCGGCTGATCTCGTACTCCATCGCGAACCCGTTGCCGCCGTGGATCTGCAGGGCGTTGTCGGCGGCGGCCCAGGCCACGCGGGCGGCGATCAGCTTGGCCATGCCGGCCTCGAGGTCGCAGCGCTTGCCCTCGTCCTTCTGGCGCGCCGCGAAATAGGTCAGCTGGCGCACGGCCATGACCTCGCAGGCCATCATCGCCAGCTTGTTGGCCACGCGCGGGAAGCCGAAGATCGGCCCGCCGAACTGCTTGCGGTCGAGCGCATAGGCCAGCCCAAGCTCCAGCGCGCGCTGGGCCACGCCGACGGCGCGGGCGGCGGTCTGGATGCGGGCGCTTTCGAAGGTCGCCATCAGCTGCTTGAAGCCCTGGCCCTCGACCCCGCCCAGCAGGTTTGCCGCCGGCACGGCGAAGCCGTCGAAACCGATCTCGTATTCCTTCATGCCGCGATAGCCGATCACCCCGATCTCGCCGCCGCTCATGCCCTCGGTCGGGAAGGGCTGCGCCTCGTCGCCGCGCAGCTTGGGCGCCAGCAGCATCGACAGGCCGCGATAGTCGGTGGTGTCCGGATTGGTGCGGACCAGCAGGGTCATCACATCGGCCCGGGCGGCATGGGTGATCCAGGTCTTGTTCCCGGTGACCACATAGCGGTCGCCGTCGCGCACGGCGCGCGTGCGCAGGCTGCCCAGGTCGGAGCCGGTGTTGGGCTCGGTGAACACGGCGGTGGGCAGGATCTCGGCCGTGGCGATCTTCGGCAGCCAGTACGCCTTCTGCTCGGCCGTGCCGCCGGTCAGGATCAGTTCGGCGGCGATCTCCGACCGGGTGGCCAGCGAGCCGACGCCGATCCAGGCGCGGCTGAGCTCCTCGGACACCACGCACATGGCCGTCTTGCCGAGGCCCGCCCCGTCGTACTCTTCGGGGATGGTCAGGCCGAACACGCCCAGGTCGCCCAGCTCCTTGACCAGCGCCATCGGGATCAGCTCGTCGCGCAGGTGCCAGCCGTGGGCGAAGGGCGTGACCTTCTCCTCGGCGAAGGCGTGGAACTGGTCGCGGATCATTTCGAAGGTTTCGTCCAGGCCGGTCTTCTCGACCGTCGGCTTGCCACGCGCGGCGGCGACGAGGTCCGCCACGCGGGTCTTCACGGCCTGGCCGCCGCCCTGGGTCATCAGCTGGACCAGGGCCGGGGCGAACAGCCGGTCCATGGTCTCGCGGCTGGCGGTCAGGTCGGCCGGGCGAACCATCTCGCCCTGGTTCATCGGGATGCCGCCGACCAGCTGCGTGCAGTATTCGGCGAACAGCAGCTGGGCCAGCAGGGCCTCGGTCTCGCCGAAGGCGCCCTCGGCCTCGAGCCGCGCGGCCCAGCCGGCGACCTGGTTCAGCAGTTCGGCGTAGCTGGCGTACCAGCCGTAGCCATGCACCGCGTGCTGCTCGACGTCGGCCAGCACGCGGTCGATCTTGCCGCCGGTGGAGACGCGCGCCTTCACCGCGCCTTTCGCGTCGGCCACGAAGGCGCCAGCGGCGTCGGCCGCCTGTTGCAGCAGAGCGGTCAGCCCCGGGATGACCAGGGAGTCGGTCGTGGCATCGACGGCGGTGGCGTTCATGGGCTGGTTCTCCCCGAAATTTGTTGCGGCGCACTATATGCATTTCGCACACGCACACAATCTGGCCCGGAGACGGTAGAATTTGCCACGCGGAAGGCGAGCCCTATGTTGCCCTTCGAACCATTTTCCGGGGAAACCGCCGTGCTCGTCGTCCACCATCTCAATGAGTCGCGCTCGCAGCGCATCCTCTGGCTGCTGGAGGAGCTGGGCGTTCCCTACGAGATCGCCTTTCACCAGCGCGACGCCGAGACCCGCCTGGCCCCGCCCGAACTGGTCGCCATCCATCCGCTGGGCAAGTCGCCGGTGATCGTCGATGACGGCCAGACGGTCATCGAGTCGGGCGCGATCATCGACTACATCATCCGCCGCCACGGCGGCGGCCGGCTGGCGCCCGATCCGGCCAGCCCCGACTACGACGTCTACCAACAGTGGCTGCACTACGCCGAGGGCAGCGCCATGCTGCCGCTGATGCTGCTCATGTACGTGATGCGGCTGGGCGAGGCCGGCGCGCCGCTGCATCCGCGCATCGAGAGCGAGGTCGCCAACCACATGGCCTATGTCGAGGGCGCGCTCACCGGTCGCGACTACCTGCTGGGCGACCAGCTCAGCGGCGCCGACATCCAGATGAGCTTCGTGCCCGAGGTGCTCAAGGCCTTCGGCAAGCTGGCCGACTATCCCAACATGGCCGCCTGGATCGACCGCCTGCACGCCCGCCCCGCCTGGCAGGCGGCGCTGGCGAAGAGCGGACCCTACGCGCTGGGGGCGTAGGGGGCGGGGACTGGCTTTCCTGTCCCTTGGGACTGGATGGCCAGTCCCTGATCGCGCCGACGGGGACCGGATAAGCAGTCCCAAGGGACAGCTAATCCAGTCCCCTCAGGGCAGCGTCTCGTCCAGATACCCGTCCAGAAAATCGAACACCGTCGCCTTGAGCAGGCCGTGCGGGATGGCGTTGAAGTGGTCGCAGCCGATCAGGCTGACCGCCTTGGCGCCGCGGATGGCGTCGGCCAGATCCTGCGGATCGCCGGCCAGCGTGTCGCGGGCGCCGGCCGCCACCAGGGTCGGCGCCGAGACGGCCGCCAGCGCCTCGCGCGTGAGCGACTCGGCCGGGGCGCGGACGAAGGCGGCCAGGGCCAGGCGGTCCTCGCCCTGTTCGTCGGCGAACTGGCGAAAGCTCCTGAGCATGGGGTCGGTGATGCCGTCGGGGCTGTCGGCCTCCATGGCCAGAGCCATCGGGTCTCCCGCGGGCGACGGGTCGAACAACGCGCCGCCCACGCCGCCGAGGATCAGGTAGCCGACCCGCTCGCGCGCGTGCATCGCCAGCGACAGGGCCAGCCGCGCGCCCATCGAATAGCCGAACACATTGGCCCATTCGACGCCCAGATGGTCGAGCAGGCTGACGATGTCGGCCCGCAGGATGTCACGGCCGTAGGCGGCCGGATCGTGCGGCTTGCCGCTCTCGCCGTGGCCACGCAGGTCAAGGGCCACCAGCCGCTGGCCGCGCTGGGCGATGGCCGCGTACCAGCCGGTGCGCTTCCAGGCTTCCTGGCGATTGGACGAGAAGCCGTGGATCAGCAGCAGCGGCGCGCCGGCTCCGCCGGTGTCGTCATAGGCGATCTGGACGCCGTCGGCCGCGGTGAAACTGGGCATCCGGGTCGTCCCCATCCCGGCGCGACTCTCCGAGGACCCGCAGGGAACAGCGTGGCGTGTCGCAGGCGGGGGTCAAGCGAATTTCCCTTCTCCCCTTGCGGGAGAAGGTGGCCTGCGGAGCAGGTCGGATGAGGGGTCGCGCAGGCGGTCGAAAACGAAAAGGGGCCGAGACCGCATCACCGGCTCGACCCCTCATCCGTCAGGCTTCGCCTGACACCTTCTCCCGCAAGGGGAGAAGGGTCAGGTTACCGCAGATCGGGCGGCGTCGCTTCCTCGGTCAGCAGGCGGATCGCCTCGTCCACCGAGACCACCGTCTGATCCTGCGAGCCCAGGCGGCGGATGGCGACCGTGCCCTCCTCAGCCTCCTTGCGGCCGACCACGGCGATGGCCGGCACCTTGGCCAGGCTGTGCTCGCGGATCTTGTAGCCGACCTTCTCGTTGCGCAGGTCGGTCTCGACCCGCAGGCCGGCCTTGCGGAACCGGGCGGCGACAACGTTCGCGTAGTCATCGGCTTCGGAGACGATGGTCGTGACCACGGTCTGGACCGGGGCCAGCCACAGCGGGAAGGCCCCGCCATAGTTCTCGATCAGGATGCCCAGGAACCGCTCGAACGTGCCCAGGATCGCCCGGTGCAGCATGACCGGCCGATGCTTCTGGCCGTCCTCGCCGACGTATTCCGCATCCAGCCGCTCGGGCAGCACGAAGTCGAGCTGCAGCGTGCCGCACTGCCAGGTGCGGCCGATGGCGTCGCGCAGGTGGAACTCGAGCTTGGGGCCGTAGAAGGCGCCCTCGCCCGGCAGATGCTCGACCTCGACGCCGGCCGCGCGCGCGGCGCGCTCCAGCTTGCCTTCGGCGATGTCCCAGACCTCGTCCGTCCCCGCGCGCAGGTCCGGGCGCAGGGCCAGTTTGACGCTGTGCAGCTCGACGCCCAGGTCGGCGTAGATCGAATACAGCAGCTCGACGAAGGTCTTCGTTTCGCTCTCGATCTGGTCATCGCGGCAGAAGATGTGCCCGTCGTCCTGCGTGAAGGCCCGCACCCGCAGGATGCCGTGCAGGCCGCCCGAGGGTTCATACCGGTGGCAGGCCCCGAATTCGGCCATGCGCAATGGCAGCTCGCGGTAGGACTTCTGGCCGACATTGAAGATCTGCACATGGCCGGGGCAGTTCATCGGCTTGACGGCCAGGCTCTCGCCCTCGTCCGTCTCGCAGGTGAACATGGCGTGGCCGAACTTCTCCCAGTGGCCCGAGCGCTCCCAAAGCGAGCGGTCCAGCACCTGGGGCGTCTTGACCTCGACATAGCCGCCCTCCTCCGTCCGGCGGCGCATATAGGCCTCCAGCGTGCGGTACAGCGTCCAGCCCTTGGGGTGCCAGAAGATCATCCCCTTGCCCTCTTCCTGCAGGTGGAAGAGATCCATGGCCCGGCCGACCTTGCGGTGGTCGCGTTTCTCGGCCTCCTCGACGCGCTTGAGATAGGCGTCGAGGTCCTCCTGGCTGGCCCAGGCCGTGCCATAGATGCGCTGCAGCTGGGCGTTGGCCTGGTCGCCGCGCCAGTAGGCCCCGGCCAGTTTGGTCAGCTTGAACGCCTTGCCGATGGCCTTCGTCGATGGCAGGTGCGGTCCGCGGCAGAGGTCGGCCCATTGGCCCTGACGATAGAGAGTCACGTCCTGGTCGGCCGGGATGCCCTCGATGATCTCGGCCTTGTACTGCTCGCCGATGGCCTTGAAGTGGGCGATCGCCTCGGCACGGTCCCACACCTCGCGGACGATCTTTTCGTCGCGATCGACGATCTCGGCCATGCGCTTTTCGATCGCCGTGAAGTCGTCCGTGCTGAACGGCTCGTCGCGGGCGAAGTCGTAATAGAAGCCGTCCTCGACGTTCGGCCCGATGGTCACCTGCACGCCCGGAAACAGCTCCTGCACGGCTTCGGCCAGCACGTGGGCCGTGTCGTGGCGGATGGTGTCGAGGGCGTCGGGGTCATTGCGATCGACGAACTCGACCTTGCCGCCGCCGGGCAGCGGGCGATCGAAGTCGAGCAGCTGGCCGTCAAGCCGGACCAGCAGCGTGCGCTTGGCCAGCGAGGGCGAGATGGCCGTGGCCACATCGCGGCCGCTGGAGCCTTGCGGATACTGACGGAGCGAGCCGTCGGGGAAAATCAGGTCGATCATAGCGGTTCACACTTTCGCGGCGGCACGGGATCAAATCCCGAGCGGCCCCAGGGATGGCAGCTGCACAGACGCTTCGTGGCGAGCCAGCCGCCGCGAACCGGTCCGTGCGTGATCAGGGCCTCGCGCGCATAGTCCGAACAGGTCGGCAGGAAGCGGCACTGGCGCCCGATCCACGGGGACAGCGTGAGCTTGTAGGCGCGATGCGCCAGCGTAACGCTGCGTTCGTATAGGGTCATGCCGACGCGAGGGTGGGTGAACGGGTCCCGGCGCTTATCGACGCGCGGGCGCGCGCGATCAAGCCGCGTCGGCGCCGCTAGTTCGTGTCCCGGCCTGTCGGACAGCCGCCACCGCGGCCTCGAACGCCAGCAGCGTCGAGGCATGTCGGGCGGGATAGTCCTTCACGGGCGCCAGCACGGCCAGATCCTCGAACCGTCCGGTCGGCGCGGGGCCGCCGGACTTCAACATCGCGGCAAGCTGATCGCGCGCGGCTTCGATTTCGTCAAGACCGGCGCCAATCACATGGGCGCCCAGCACGGCCGCCGAGGCCTGGCCCAGGGCGCAGGCCTTCACGTCCTGGGCGAAGGCGGCGACCCTGCCGGCGGGGTCCAGATCGACATCGACGACGATGCGGCTGCCGCACAGCTTGGCGACCTTTTCCGCCGACCCCCGTGGCGCGGCCAGGCGCCCCGCGTGCGGCATGTTCGCCGCGAGGGTCAGGATTCTGGCGCTGTAGAGGTCGTCGATCATGGAGCCTTACATAGCAACGCGCGCGGAAACTTGCACTTGGGCGCCCGCGCCCGGCCGCGTCACGGATACCAGCCGCCTGTCGCCGCGACAGCGGGGCCCTGGCAGTCCTTCCGAAGCGCCGGGACTCAGGGGAGGCGTCGCAGCAGGCGGCCCGCCGCGTCCGGGTGGGCGGACAGGTAGTCGGCCACCGCCTGGGCCAGCGCGCGCGCCTCGTCCGGGCTATTGATGGGAGGCAGCGGGGTCGTCCCGGCGCGCGGCGAGGTCGGGGTCGCGACGAACGGGAGAGCCGAGCCTGCCCCGGCAGGGTCTTTGCGGCGACTTGGGCCGGTCTTGTCAGTAGAGGTCATAGCGCCCTCATCTTTGACGAGAGTAGCGTCCTCCGATGGTTAACGACGTCTGAATTTCGGGGCCAGCGGGCGTAGCTGCGGCAATTTGCCCCGCCGGGGCGGCAAATTGTCCCGCCGGACTATCGGCGCGCCTGCCACAGCGCTTCGGACCGTTCCTTGAGCACCGCGTTCAGCGCCTCGAAGCCCTCGATGATTGGCCGGCGCAGGCGACGGGCGATGGTCGGACCCAGCAGGCCATCGAAGATCTCGCCATTGGAGAAGATGCTGTTCTCCGGGCCCATCTTCTCGATCTCGAGAAAGCGCACCGTCCGCGCCCAGCCGCGCAGCAGGTCCAGCCGCCAGTGGATATGGTCATAGGGCGCCCAGTCGAGGATCACCGGATTGATGGTCCGCGGCGCCTGGCCGGGCAAGGCCAGGTCGACCGTCCAGCGGTTGCCGATGCGGATCTCGCCCTGGGCTTTCGGGTAGATCGGATTCCAGTCCGCCCAGCCGGGAATGTCCGACAGGATCTCCCAGACGATCTCGTCGGGCGCCTGGATGCCGATGCGGCGTTCGAGTTTTACTGCCATTTCTGTTCCGGGGCCGTGGTGGTCAGGTTCACAGTCTGCCCCCTTCCCCTTGGAGGGGGGAAGGGTTCCAAATATTGAAGGTCCTACCCCGTTTCCTTCAACCGCCACGTCGCGCCCTGCGGCGAATCCATGACGATCACGCCCAGCGCATCGAGCTCGGCGCGGATACGGTCGGCCTCGGGCCAGTCCTTGCCGGCGCGGGCCGCGACGCGGGCTTCGAGCAGGGCCTCGACCTTGCCTTTCAGCGCGTCGTCGGCGCCGCCGGCGAACCAGACGTCGGGGTCGGCCTCAAGGAAGCCCAGCAGGTTGGCGGCGGCGAGCAGGTCAGCCTTGGCCTGGACCTTGGCCTCGCCGTGCGCCGTCTCCAGCGTCTTGGCCAGGGCGAACAGCTCGGCATAGGCCTTCGGGGTGTTGAGGTCGTCGCTCAACGCCTCAAGGAAGGCCGCCGGCGGCCGTCCGTCCGGCGCGTCGAGCCCCTTGACCCGCTGCAGGGCGCCGTAGAGCCGGTCGAGCGCCTTGCGGCTCTGCTCGATCAGTTCGCCGGTCCAGTCCAGCGGCTGGCGATAGTGGGCGCTCAGCAGGGCCCAGCGCAGCGCCTCGCCCGGCACGGTCTTCAGCAGATC
This sequence comes from Caulobacter sp., assembly GCA_030645575.1. Classification (GTDB taxonomy): domain Bacteria; phylum Pseudomonadota; class Alphaproteobacteria; order Caulobacterales; family Caulobacteraceae; genus Caulobacter. The sequence goes on from JAUSMJ010000031.1 coordinate 77,839, forward strand.
GTGCGGGATGATGACGTTGCCGAGGCTCTTGCTCATCTTTTCGCCGGCCATGTCGAGGAAGCCGTTGTGCATCCAGTAGTTGGCGTAGGCGCCGCCGCCATGGGCGCACACGCCCTGGGCCAGCTCGTTCTCATGGTGCGGGAACTGCAGGTCGATGCCGCCGCCGTGGATGTCGATCGGCAGGCCGAGCACGGCCTCGATCATGGCCGAGCATTCGATATGCCAGCCCGGCCGGCCGGCCCCCCAGGGCGACGGCCATTCCGGCTCGCCCGGCTTGGACGGCTTCCACATCACGAAATCGGCCGGGTGGCGCTTGTAGGGGGCGGGATCGACGCGGGCGACCTGGACCATCTCGTCCAGCGGCCGGCCGGACAGCCGGCCGTAGTCGGGGAAGCTCTGGGTGTCGAACAGCACGTGCCCCTCGGCCGCATAGGCGCAGCCGCGCGCGATCAGGGCGCCGATCTGGGCCAGCATGGCGTCGATGTTCTCGGTCGCGCGCGGCCGCAGCGTCGGCGTCAGGGCGCCCAGGGCCCCCATGTCCGCCTCATAGGCGGCCAGGTAGCGGTCGGTGATCACGCGAATATCGACGCCCTCGTCGGCGGCCTTCTTGTTGATCTTGTCGTCCACGTCCGTGACGTTGCGCGCATAGACCACCTGATCCTGGCCGTAGAGGTGGCGCAGCAGGCGGAACAGCACGTCGAACACCACCACTGGCCGGGCGTTGCCGATATGGGCGTAGCCGTAGACCGTGGGCCCGCAGACATACATCGTCACCCGCTCCGGATCGGCGGGAACGAAAGGCCGTTTCTCGCGGGCCATGGTGTCGTAGAGCTTCAGGGACATGGGTGATTGACGTTCGGTAAGAGCTTGCCGGGTCGGCTATTGGCCCCATATAGCTTTCACGCGCGGGTGAGGCCACGGTCCGTCGCGCTGTGAATGGGGTGGCACGCGTCATTCCGGAACGGCAGGCGTTCCGGCGCAACTCAGCCCCGGGAAGACCCTCAGCAACCATGGACGCCATGAGCCGCGAGCGAACCCTGACCGGCCACGCCGGTCTTGATCTTGAACCCGCCAAGCGCCCGACGCGCGAGGAAGCGATGGAGGCGGTCCGCACCCTGATCGCCTGGTCGGGCGACGATCCCCGCCGCGAGGGCGTGATCGACACCCCCAAGCGCGTGGTCGATGCCTACGCCGAATGGTTCGAAGGCTACGCCGCCGACCCGGCCAAGGAGCTCAGCCGCACCTTCGAGGACGTGCAGGGCTACGACGATATCGTCATGCTGCGCGAGATCGAGGTGGAGAGCCACTGCGAGCACCACATGGCGCCGTTCCTGGGCAAGGCCTACGTCGCCTACATGCCGACCAACCGCGTGGTCGGCATCAGCAAAATCGCCCGGGTGGTCGAGATCTTCGCCCGCCGGCTGCAGACCCAGGAAACCATGACCCAGCAGATCGCCGACGCGATCTGCGACAGCCTCAAGCCGGCCGGCGTGGCCGTGCTGATCGACGCGGCCCACCAGTGCATGACCACCCGCGGCGTGCATCACCGCCACGTGACGACCATCACCACCCAGTTCCGCGGCGTGTTCAAGACCGACGCCACCCTGCGCCAGCGGTTCCTGGATTTCGTGAACCGGGGCTGACCCAACGGGGACATGCACTTCAGCGCGTGTCCCCTGCCGCAGGCGTCCGTAGGGGGACACGCACTGAAGTGCATGTCCCCCCTGACCGGGGCCGGCGCACCGCCGACACCAGCACGAAGCTCAGCATCATCAGCAGGTACCAGCTGCCCATCTTGGCCAGGCCGACCGGCTTCCAGCCGTCCTTCTGCGCCGGATAGTTCCAGGCGTCGGCCAGGGTGCCGAGGTTCTCGGCGATCCAGATGAAGACGGCGACCAGCAGGAAACCGACCAGCAGCGGCATCCGTCGGGGCGTCCGGTCCGGGGTGAAGCGGATCCAGGTCCGGCCGAGGATCGCCGCCGAGAGTACGAACAGCGGCCAGCGGAGATCCTGCACATAGTGGTGGGTGAAGAAGTTGACGTAGGCCCCCACCGCCAGCAGCCAGGTGGTCCAAACTGGCGGATAGACCTCGAAGCGGAAGTCGAACAATCGCCAGGCGCGCGCGATGTAGCTGCCGACGCAGGCGTACATGAAGCCCGAAAACAGCGGCACGCCGCCGATCCGCATCAGGCTCGGCTCGGGATAGACCCATGACCCGTGGGCGGTCTTGAAGACCTCCATGACCGTGCCGACGACATGGAAGATCAGGATCACCAGCGCCTCTTCCGGCCGCTCGAGCCGCAGGGCCAGCAGGCTGAACTGGATGGCCAGCGCGGCGACCACGAGGAAGTCGTAGCGATGCAGCGCCGCGTCGGCCGGCCACAGCAGCCGCGTGCCGACCAGCAGCGCCAGCATCAGCCCGCCGAACAGGCAGGCCCAGGCCTGTTTCAGCCCGAACAGCAGGAACTCGAAGGCCCAGCCATGCCATTTCGACCGCGCCGCCCACGGCCTCGCGCGGCGGTCCAGGGCGATGACCGCGCCCTTGATCCGGTCATTGAGGTTCATAAGGGACTGGCCCGATCAGGCTTGGCGGCGCCATATGCGTTCATGAGCGAGCCCCTCTTCCCCACCGCCCCCGACACCGCCGCGCTTGAGCGCGGGTCGGTGCTGGCTCCCCGTTTCGACGCCGCCGGCCTGGTCGCCGCCGTGGCCCAGCACGCCGACACCGGCGAGGTGCTGATGCTGGCCTGGATGAACGCGGAAGCCCTCAAACTGACCCTCGAGACCGGACAGGCGCACTATTTCAGCCGCTCGCGCAACGCCCTGTGGAAGAAGGGCGAGACCAGCGGCCAGCTACAGGACGTCGTCGAACTGCGTGTCGATTGCGACCAGGACGCGGTGCTGATCAGAGTGCGCCCGCGCGGAGACGGCGGGGCCTGCCACGTGGGCTTCCGATCCTGTTTCTATCGAGCCGTGGTGCAGGACGGAACGCTGCGGGAGCGGGCCTGACGACCGGCACAGGTTCGTGGATGGCCAGCCTCCGCCCGCTCCGGCCCGCCGCCGAAGCGCGACGCCTCACGCCTCGACACGGACCTTCACATAAACAGGTGCATACCGCGGCGGCGCGGGCCGCACGCACTCGCCCAGGGCGGCGAGTATCCGACGTCCGCTAACGGTCCCGGCTCTCGGATTGGATCCGCGCGCTGAGGGCGTCGAAGCGGCGGTCCAGGTCGGCCCGCTCGGCGTTGGTCAGGCCATTCTGGCGATAGTCGGCCTCAAGCCGGGCGATGGCCTGGAACTCGGCGCGAAGGCGGACGGCCTCCTGGGCGTCGATCGAGCCGTTGCGCACGCCGGCGTCGATGCGGGCGTCGAGTTGCGCCTGGCGCTGGTTGATGTTGGTCCAGCCGCCGTCGTCATCGTCCCGGCTCTCGGACTGGATCCGGGCGCTGAGGGCGTCGAAGCGACGGTCCAGGTCGGCGCGCTCGGCGTCGGTCAGGCCATTCTGGCGATAGTCGGCCTCAAGCCGGGCGATGGCCTGGAACTCGGCCCGGAGACGGACGGCTTCCTGGGCGTTGATCGAGCCGTTGCGCACCCCGGCGTCGATGCGGGCGTCGAGTTGCGCCTGGCGCTGGTTGATGTTGGTCCAGCCGCCGTCGCTGTCCCGGCGTTCAAGCCGGATCCGCGCGCTGAGGGCGTCGAAGCGACGGTCGAGATCGGCCCGCTCCCTCACCGACAGGCCCCGGGCGCTGTAGCGGCGCTCAAGGTAGATGAGCGACGACAGTTCGCGGCGCAGGGAGTCCGCTTCATAACGGGTCAGCGTCCGTTGCTGTTCGCCCCGGTTGATGCGGCGCTCAAGCCAGGCCTGGCGGCGGGAGATCGACACCCACTGGCCCTGCGATCCATAGCCCCAGCCCTGTTCGCCGAAACGCGGGTCGGTGCGGGGATCGCCGTAGCCGGGCTCGCCCCAGACCGGATACCGCGCGTCCGGGCCGTACAGTTCCTGATCATTGTCGCCCAGCAGCGCGTCGGCGATCATGCCGACAATCGCGCCGACGACCGCCTGACCTGACGAGCGGGGCTCGACATAGCCTCCCGCGCTGCCTTGCGCGCCGACGCAGGTAAGCACGCCGTCCCGGTTGGCGACGTCGCTGCGGCAGTAGGGGTAGTAGATCGAACTCCAGCGCCAACGGTCATCGTTGGTGCGGCACACGGCCGTGACATAGCCGCTGTTCAGGGTCTCGATGTCCTGGCAGGAGCCGGACAGGCTCTGGACCGGCGAGGTGCGGTACTGCGCCTGGGCCGGAGCGGCGGCCAGGGTGAAGGCCCCGGCGGCCATAAGAGCCATGGTGCTGAATTTCGTCATTGGGGTCTCTCCCGAGGCGGCGCCGGAAATCGGTGCGGAGGTGTGCGCATGCCTGCCGGGGCCGCCCGCGAGGGCGGTAGCCGAGCGTGGCTGTGTCGGAAACGGCCCGAAACGGCTTAAGTTGCACGCCAGTAGAGGAATCGACCGCGATAGCCTGGCCGCCCAAAGGTCCAGTGACAAAGACGCTCAGGCGCGGCGGCGTTGAGTCGGTCTCAGCGATTGTGCCTGGCCAGTCTTCGCGAAGTCTTGCCGGCGGCCAGCGGACGGGGCGACTGGCCTTTGTCGCCGCCGTGAAATTCAGCCCGCCGCCACGAACCGCAGAAACTGCACCCGCGCGGCGCCATAGTCGCGGGCGTCGAGCGCCTCGAAGCCGGCCGGGACGACGTCCGCCTCGTCGCTCGCCCGCTCGACCATCGCCACCGCGCCGGGCCTCAGCCAGCCGCCGGCGGCCAGCCCCTCCAGCGCACGCTCGGCCAGGCCCTTGCGGTAGGGTGGGTCGAGGAAGGCCAGGTCGAACGGCTCGCCCATGGCCGAGGGCCGCTGGCCCAGGTCCGTCGCGTCTCGGCGGTGAATGCGCGTCTGGCCGAACAGTCCCAGGGCGTCGATGTTCTCGCGGATCGCCCCGCGCGCCGCGTCGTCGGTCTCGACGAACAGGCAGAAGCCGGCCCCGCGCGACAGCGCCTCGAAGCCCAGGGCGCCCGAGCCGGCGAACAGGTCGATGACCCGCGCGCCATGCAGCTCCGCGGCCCAGGGGGCGTGCTCAAGGATGTTGAACACCGCCTGCCGCGCCCGGTCGCTGGTCGGGCGGGTGGCGTCGCCCGGCGGCGTCTTCAGGGTGCGCCCGCGATGGGCGCCGGATACGATGCGCAAGACCTTCAGCTCCAGCGAAGCGGCGGGGCCTGATCCTTCAGCGTGAGGAGGGCCGCGCGGAGCTCCTCCATAAACGCGGCGCGACCGCCCTGCCAGTGGACCGGCGCTCCGATCAGCACGGCGCAGTTCATCGGCACCGGGATTACCTCGCCCTTGGGCAGGACGCGGCCGGCGCCCTGGATCCACACCGGCGTGACGGGAGCTTCGGGGAAGGCTTCGGCCAGCCGGGCGACGCCGCTCTTGAGGGCCGCCATGTCGTCGCTGGCGTCGCCGCGCGTGCCTTCGGGAAACACGACGATGATGTCGCCGGCGGCCAGGGCCTCGCGGGCCGGGGCCAGCACGTCCTCGCCGGTTCCGGCCTTGCCCCGGGCGATGGGCACGATGCCGATCAGGTTGCGCGAGACCCAGCCGATCACCGGGTCGCGCAGGAAATAGTCCGAGGCCGCCGCCGGCCGCACGCGCATCACCGCGCGGCTGGGGAAGATCGACAGCAGCAGCAGGGTGTCCATGTGGCTGTTGTGGTTGGCCGCGATGATGGCCGGACCCTTGAGCGGCAGATGCTCGCGCCCGGTGACGTCGGCGCCGGTGAGGAACCGGGCGACCGGCCGGGCGACCAGCAGCAGGATCAGCCAGCGGATCCAGCCCATCAGAACGTCTCCAGCGCGAACCAGGCCAGCAGGTGGAAATACAGCGGCGCGGTGAAGGTCAGGCTGTCGATCCGGTCGAGGATGCCGCCGTGGCCGGGGATCAGGTGCGAGGTGTCCTTGACCCCGATGTCGCGCTTAATCGCGCTCATCGTCACGTCGCCCGCGAAGCCGGCCACCGGCAGAACGAGGGCCATGGTCGCCAAGCCCAGGCCGTGCAGCGGCGTGAACATTGGCCCGACGAACCAGATCAGCGCCGCCGTCGAGGCCCAGCCGCCGAGGAAGCCCTCCCAGGTCTTGTTCGGGCTGACCTTGGGGATGATCTTGTGGCGTCCGAGCAGCTTGCCCCAGACGTACTGCGCCACATCGTTGAACTCCGTCGCCACCAGCAGGAAGAACACCAGTCCCGCCGCCCCGGCCGGCGCCTCGGCCGCCGGCGTGCGCATCAGGAAGGCCGCGTAGCCGATGTTGTAGACGCAGGTCATCAGCCCCCAGTGGAACAGGGCGACGCTCGACAGATAGCCCCTGGTCTGGCCGATCACCGCCATCAGCCAGGGCAGGATCAGGAAGGCGTAGACCGGGATGATCACCAGGTAGATGCCGTAGATATTGGCGGCCACGAAGGCGTAGCTGACCGGAATGGCCAGGTAGCAGGCGAGGATGATCAGCCGGTCCTCGCGCCGGGTCGGGGCCAGCGACAGGAACTCGCGCAGGGCGATGAAGCTGACCACGGCGAACAGGCCCAGCGTCGCCTGCCAGCCCAGCAGCAGGGCGCCGGCCAGCAGGCCGATCATCACCCACCAGCTCGACATGCGCTGGCGCAGTTCGCGGTAGTCCTTGCCCGGCCTCGCCAGGGTCAGGACCGCGGCGACCAGGCTGCCCAGAACCAGCAGGCCGGCGATCCCGCCCAGGCCCCACAGCAGGGCCGGCGGCTGGGCGGCGAGGAAGGCCTGGGTCCTGTCGATGATGTCCATTCAAGCGTCCCGATGGCCCGAGGTCAGTGTCGCAAGTCCGGTTTGCATATCACCCCTGCGTGGTTCGACACGCGCCCTGCGGGCGCTGCTCACCATGACGTAGACCCAAATGCACGTCATCCTGAGCAGCCGCGAAGCGGCGTGTCGAAGGACGCACCACCCACACCGGGACCTTGCCGCGCGCGGCGATCCGGTCAAGGCTCCGCGCATGCGGAGGTTGATGAAATCCAGTCTGGTTCACGTCGCGTTCGGCTTCCTGTTGATGGGCGGCTGGGCGCTGTTCGCCAACCGCGCCCACGGCCTGGCGGCGGCCTGGCTGCCGGCGGTGGTCCAGGGAACGGTGTCGGGCGCGCTGACCGGGGCCTTGAAGACGACGCTCGAGGCGCTCGACGAGCGGATCGCGGGGCCGCTGGCCTTCGTGATCCCGCCGGCGGTCACGGCGGGGTCGATCCTCGTCCTGCTGGTGCTGGTCCACCGGCTGATCGGCACGCCCGAGCTGGTCGCCACCATCGCCTTTCCGTGGAGTGTCTCGACCCTCTACGCCATCGTCTACAACGCCGGCCTCGTTCGGGCCCGCCGGAGCGCCGCATGAGCGACAGCCTCGAGAATCGCCGACCGCTGAAGACCCGCTCGAAGGCCTGGGCCGGGGCGCTGGCCTCGATGCTCGGCAAGGCGCGAATCAGCCCGGACATCATCTCGCTGTTCTCGATCGTCTTCGCGGTGCTGGGGGCGGGGCTGCTGCTGTTGTCCGGGCTGGAGGACCAGGCGGGACTGCGCGCGGCCTGCCTGATCGGCGCGGCGGTCTGCGTCCAGCTGCGGCTGCTGGCCAATATGCTCGACGGCATGGTGGCGGTGGAACATGGCCTGGGCTCCAGCGCCGGGCCGATCTGGAACGAGCTGCCCGACCGCATCGCCGACGCCCTGTTCCTGGTCGGCGCGGGCTACGCGGCCTGGTCGATGGGCATGACCGCCGGCTCCTGGCTGGGCTGGACGGCGGCCCTGCTGGCGGTGCTGACGGCCTATGTGCGCGAGCTGGGTCGGGGGCTGGACTTCCCGGCCGATTTCGCCGGCCCGATGGCCAAGCCGCACCGCATGTTCGCGCTGACGGTCACCTGCGTGATTTCGGCGCTGGAGCCGCTCTGGGGCGGTCACGGCCAGATGCTGATGCTCGGGCTGACGGTCATCGTGCTGGGCACGGTGTGGACGCTGGTCCGGCGCACGCGCACCCTGGCGTGGCGGCTGGAAGCGCAGCGGACTGAGGATGGGCGGAAATAGTTCCTTCTCCCCTTGCGGGAGAAGGTGTCGGGCGGAGCCCGACGGATGAGGGGTTTCTCCGGCTGACGGCAGGATGAGCAAGCAATCTGGTCGGAAAGGGTCATCGACCCCTCATCCGACCTGCTTCGCAGGCCACCTTCTCCCGCAAGGGGAGAAGGAGTCTATTTTCGCTTCCCCGGCCCGGCGGCGCGAGGCCCCTTCGGTCCTCCGGTCGGACGCGGCCCACGCGGACCCGCCGGTTTCGGGGCTCCCGACGGCCTGGCGACGGATCGCGGCCTGGCCGGCCCCTCCGACCAGTGCTTCTTCGCCTTGCCCGCCGGCGCGGGCTTCTTCGGCGTGCGCAGGCCGCCTGGCTTTTTCGGCTTGGCCTTGGCCCAGCCCGGTTTCTTCGGCTGGCGCGCACCCTTCAGTTCGCCGGACTCCTGTCCGGGACGCAGTACATTGCGATGCGCCTTGGCCGCCGGGGCCGCGCCGCCGACGCCGTCCTCGACGCCGCTGCGGCGGCCGGCCGACAGGGCCGGCTTGAACTGCACGGCGTTTCCCGTGGGCATGTTGGCGGCCGGCACGAAATCGGCCAGCAGCTCGCGGATCACGCGCGGGCCGACCTCCTCGACCTCGCCCGCCGCCAGGGTTCCCAGCGAGAACGGGCCATAGCTCAGCCGCAGCAAGCGGTTGACCTTCAGCCCGATGGCCTCCAGCACGCGGCGCACCTCGCGGTTCTTGCCTTCGGTCAGGGTGACCGTGATCCAGACGTTGCGCGCGCCGTCGCGGTCGCCCGTGGCCTTGTCGAGGTGGGCGTCGATGGCGCCGTACGTCACACCCTCGACGGTGAGGCCATCCTTCAGTCTGTCGAGCTTCTCCTGGGTCGTGTAGCCGAACGCGCGGGCGCGATAGCGGCGGACCCAGCCGCTCGACGGCAGCTCCAGCGCCCGCGACAGGGCGCCGTCGTTGGTCAGCAGCAGCAGGCCTTCGGAATTGATGTCCAGCCGGCCGATCGAGATGACCCGCGGCAGGCCCTCGGGCAGGGTCTCGAACACCGTCGGGCGGCCCGCCGGGTCGTTGTGGCTGGTCAGCAGCCCGACCGGCTTGTGATAGCGGAACAGCCGCGTGGCCTCGGCCCCGCCGACGACCTCGCCATCGACCGTGACGATGTCGCCCGGCTCGACCTTGACGGCCGGCGTGGTCAGGGTCTGGCCGTTGATCGCCACCCGACCCTCGGCGATCAGCCGCTCGACCTCGCGGCGCGAGGCGACCCCGGCCCGGGCCAGCACCTTGGCGACACGATCGTTATGTTGAGAAGAATCCTGTGCAGGCATGCGCGCCGCTCCGTTAAAAGGACCTGTGTCGCCTCCCGGCGATACCTGCGCCCTTCTAAGCACGGATTGACGGTTCCCGCCACGTGAGCGCCCCCAGCGACATCGATGCGATGCGGATGGCCCTGGCCGAGGCCCGCGAGGCCGCCGCCCGCGGGGAGACGCCGGTCGGGGCGGTGATCCTCGATCCCGCCACCGGCGCGGTCATCGCGAAGGCAGGCAATGGCCCCATCGGCGCCCATGATCCGACGGCCCACGCCGAGATCGCGGCCATGCGCATCGCGGCGGCGGCGCTGGGCAACTATCGCCTGACCGGCCTGACCCTGGTGGTCACGCTTGAGCCCTGCGCCATGTGCGCCGGGGCGATCAGCCACGCCCGCATCGGCCGGCTGGTGTTCGGCGCGGAGGACCCCAAGGGCGGGGCCGTGCTGCATGGTCCGAAGTTCTTCGACCAGCCGACCTGCCACTGGCGGCCGGAGGTTACCGGCGGCGTACTGGCGGACGAGAGCGCCGACCTGCTGCGCGGCTTTTTCCGGGCGCGCCGCGCGAAATCGCCGCCGCCCTAGCTGGCGAAGGTCAGGTCGAGGCGGAAGTCGAGCCGCGCCTTCACCGCCGGCCAGTCGAAGTCGCAGATCGACAGCACGGCCGTGTCGCGGACATGGCCGGTCCAGGTGATCTTGTGGTTGCGCAGCGTGCCCTCCTTGGTCGCGCCCAACTTGAGCACGGCCGCCTCGCTGCGGGCGTTGCGCTCGTCGATCATGAACTCCACGCGGATGGCGCCGGCGTCGAAGGCCTGGGCCAGCATCAGCCGCTTGGACTCGGGATTGACCGGCCCCGACCGCGCGTCCGGATGCAGGAAGGTGGCGCCGATCTCCACGCCCTTGTGAATGCGGCGGATGTTGAGAAAGCTGGAGGTGCCGACCACCCGTTTGTCCGATAGCCGGCGGATGGCGTAGCCGATGCGCTCGCCACGTTCGGTCTCGCCCAGCAGCGCGCCCCACCAGTCGCTGAAGCCCTCGCCGCAGCCGTTGGTCGACATGATCTCCCAGGCCTCGGGGTCGCAGTCGATGGCCCCGCGCAGTTCCTCGCCCAGCGCGGCGGTGATCGGTTCAAGCCGCACATGGCGGCCCTTCAGCAGTTTGGCCTTGAGGTTCATGCACCAAGCTTCGCAGCGCCGGTCGTCGTTGAAAACAGCCTGTTGCAAAATATCAAAAACTTTATATATAATATAAAAATAACGTCCTCTCACATAAAGGGTGCGCTCGATGGGACTGTCCCGAGCCTTCGATTCGAAACTGGCCGGCCAGGCCAGGACCTTTGAAGTCATCGCCTGGGTGGCGACGGTCGTCCTCGCCGTCCAGCTGCTGGTCCTGCTCAGGCTGCTGACCCTGATCGGCCCGGCGGCCGACGCGCTGTCACACGGAGACTGGATGGGGCTGAGGCTCGCCGCCGAGGCCGTATTGCGGCGGCTGGTCGAGTTCCTGCCGCTCCTGATCTACCTGGGCGGGGTCGTCGCCGCCGCGCGAATCTTCCACCGGGTCGCCGAGGGCGAACTGTTCTCGAAAGCCAATTCCAACGGCCTGGCGGAGGTCGGCTCCTCCCTGCTCTGGGGCGCGGCGGCCAGCGCGGTCATCGTGCCGTGGATCCTGAGTTGGATCGACGGCGAATACGGCTTCTCCGGCATCCACCTGGAAACCGAGACCTGGGTGATCGCGGTGATCGGCGGGGCCATCCTGGTGCTCGGCCGGATGATGGCCCAGGCCGGCCGGCTGCAGTCCGAACTCGACCAGATCATCTGAGGTCGCCATGAGCCCTACCACCCATCTCGTCCTTCGGCGTCAGAGCCTGCTGCTTGGCGGCCTGACCGGTTCGATCGCGTTGCTCGTCGGCGGCATGATCGCGCTGGTCTATTTCATCCTACCGGCGCTCCATGCCGGCAGGCCCGGTTATCCGCCGGTCAGCGACCTGCTTCCGGGTTCGATGATCGCGTTGACCTTCTGGTCGCCGGTCCTGTTCTACCTCGCCGCGCTGCTGGCCATGGCGCGGATGTTCGCCCAGGTGGCGGCCGCCCGCCCGGTCTGGCGGGCGACAGCGCGCGGCCTGGGGCTGACAGGCTGGGCGTTGATGCTTGGCAGCGTGATGACCGTTCTGGTCCAGCCCCGGCTGATGCAGCTGGATTGGGTGCGCGAGGTCATGGTCCAGCAAGGACGTCACGCCGCGGTCGGCGGGATCGCCCATTTCGACGTCCCGGCCATTGTCATTGGCGTCGTCGGCCTTGCCATGCTGTTGCTGGGGGGGCTGCTGCGCCGAGCCGAGGCGGTAGAGGCCGAACTCGAAGACTTCGTCTGATGCCCGTCATCGTCACCCTCGACATCATGCTGGCCCGCCGCAAGATGAAGGCCCGCGACCTGGCCCAGCGGATCGGCCTGTCGGAGACCCAGCTCAGCCTGCTGCGCACGGGCAAGGTGCGGGGGATGCGGTTCGACACTCTGTCGAAGCTTTGCGCGGTGCTGGAGTGCGCGCCGGGCGAACTGCTGGACTACCGCTATGACGAGGGGGATCTGGCGGCGATCGTCGAAGAGTAGCGATCCTCCTCGCAAAGCTGGGGGGGCCGCGCCGGCCTGGCGACCGACCGGTCAGCGGCGATCCTCGACAATCATCCGCGCCGCCTTCTCGGCGATCATCATCGTCGGCGAGTTGGTGTTGCCCGAGGTGATGGCCGGCATCACCGAAGCGTCGGCCACCCGCAGGCCCGCGACACCGAACACCCGCAGACGTTCATCGACCACGGCCATCGGGTCGGCGGCCAGGCCCATCCTGGCCGTGCCGACGGGATGGAAGATCGTCGTGCCCAGGTCCCGCGCCGCCGCCAGCAGGCCGGCCTCGTCGTCGATGGCGAAGCCGGGCTTCATCTCTTGCGGGCCATAGCGCGCCAGCGGCGGCTGGCCGACGATCCGCCGCACCAGCCGCATCGACTCCACGGCGACCCGGCCATCCTCGTCGGTGGCCAGGTAGTTGGGCTGAATGGCCGGATTGTCGGCGGGATCGGGGCTGGTCGCATGGATCGACCCGCGGCTGGTCGGGCGCAGGTTGCAGACGCTGATGGTGATCGCCGGGAACGGATGTAGCGGGTCGCCGAACCGGTCGAGCGACAGCGGCTGGACGTGGAACTGCAGGTTGGCCGTGGCCTGGTCGGGCGAAGACCGGGCGAACGCGCCCATCTGCGAGGGGGCCATCGACATCGGGCCCCGGCGCAGCAGCGCGTACTCCAGCGCCATCAGCGGCCGCCGCCACAGCGAGGCGTAGAGGGCGTTCATCGTCGGCACGCCGCTGACCCGATAGATCGGCCGGATCTGCAGATGGTCCTGCAGGTTCTCGCCGACGCCGGGCAGGTGGCGAACGGCCTCGACGCCGAGGCCCCGCAACCGCTCGCCATCGCCCACGCCGGAGCGCTCCAGCAGCGCCGGGGTGGCCACAGCGCCAGCGGACAGCACGACCTCCCCGCCGGTGCGGGCCTCGAACGTCTGGCCGCCGCGCGACCAGGCCACGCCCACGGCCCGGCCGCTTTCGATCAGCACCCGGTCGACCCGCGCGCCGGTTTCGAGCTTCAGGTTCGGCCGACCGAGAGCGGGCTTGAGAAACCCCCGCGCCGCGCTCCAGCGCACGCCGGCCTTCTGGTTGACCTGGAAATAGCCGCTGCCGGCGTTGTCGCCGCCGTTGAAGTCGGCCACGGGGGTCACGCCCTCCAGCGCCGCCGCCTGGGCGAACGCGTCCAGCACGGTCCAGCGCATGCGCGGGTGCTCGACCCGCCACTCGCCGCCGGAGCGGTGATGTTCCGTAGGCGGCGCGATGTGATCCTCCTGCGCCAGGAACAGCGGCAGCACGTCGTCCCAGCCCCAGCCGGCCAGGCCCAGCCGGCGCCAGCCGTCGTAGTCCGCCGACTGGCCGCGCATGTAGATCATCGCGTTGATCGCCGAGGACCCGCCGATCACCTTGCCGCGCGGATACTTCAGGCTGCGCCCGTTCAGGCCGGGCACGCCCTGCGTCTCGAACATCCAGTCGGCGCGCGGATTGCCGATCGAGAACAGGTAGCCGACCGGGATGTGGAACCAGATCCAGTCGTCCCTGCCGCCAGCCTCAAGCACCAGCACGCGGCTCTTCGGATCGGCCGACAGCCGGTTGGCCAGCACGCAGCCCGCCGATCCGGCGCCGACGATGATGTAGTCGAAAGTCTCGGCCATCAGGCTTTCTATCGGGGAGAGACGCCGGGAATTCGGTGACAGTTTACGAATTGCGGATGGGCGGCCGGCCCGGCGAGCGGCAATTCGTAAACTGTCACCGAATTCCTGCCTACCGCTTCAGCCCCAACCGATCCCGCGCGATGACCCAGCGGTGCACTTCGCTCGGGCCGTCGTAGATCCGCATGGTGCGCATCTGGCCGGCCATCATCTGCAGCGGCAGTTCCTTGGTCATGCCCATGGCCCCGAAGGCCTGCATGGCCTGGTCGATGACTTCCCAGCCCAGTTCCGTGCCGAACACCTTGAGCATGGAGATCTCGACCCGCACGTCGCGGCCCTGGTCGAGCTTCCAGGCGATGTCGTAGGCCATCAGCCGGGCGGCGTGGATTTTCGTCGAAGCGTCGGCCACCCACCACTGGATGGCCTGGCGGTCGGCCAGTTTCGCGCCGAAGGTTTCGCGCTGGCCGGCGTGCTCGATCATCATGTCCAGCGCCCGCTGGGCCAGGCTGTAGCCCCAGATGCCCATCTGCAGCCGGCGGGTCGACAGCCGCGTCTGCATCGGCGCGAACCCCTGCCCCTCCTTGCCCAGCAGCTTCGACGCCGGAACGCGGCAGTCCTCGTAGACCACCTCATAGGTCACCTGGCCGCCGATCATCGGGATGGCGCGCAGCACGTTGAAGCCGGGCGTGCCCTTATCGACCAGGAAGGCGGAGATGCCGCCGCGGGCGCCCTTGGCCGGGTCGGTGACGGCCATGGTGACGGTGAAGTCGGCTTCCCTGGCCTTGCTGATCCAGATCTTGCGGCCGTTGATCACCCAGTCGTCGCCGTCACGCACGGCCCTGGTGATCATCCCGGCGGGGTCGGCCCCGGCGCCGGGCTCGGAGATGGCGATGGCGCTGATCGCCTCGCCAGCGACGTAGGGCGCCAGATACTGGATCCGCTGTTCCTCGTTCACCGTGGCCATCAGCATGCGCAGGTTGGGCGAGTCCGGCGGCAGGACATAGGGGGTGATGGTCTTGCCCATCTCCTCATAGACCCCGACCATGGCGACCATCGGCAGGTCGGCGCCGCCGACATCCTCGGGCGCGTCGAGACCCCAGAGACCGAGCTCCTTACTGACCTTGTCGATCGGCGCGCGCTCGGCGGCGGTCAGGGCGATCGATTCCCCGGCGGCGTCGCGGGCCAGCACGGCGGGCTCCAGCGGGATCAGCTGATCACGAACGAACTTCGCGACCAGGTCCTTGAGCATCTGGTGCTCTTCGGCGAGTTGGAAATCCAAGTCAGGTCCTCAGGCGTAAACGGGAATGGGCTGCTCGCCCGCGACGGTCGTCCGGTGCATCACCCGGCGATGGCCGTCATAGCCGCCGGTGGCGTTGTGCAGGCAGCAGCGGTTGTCCCACAGGACCAGCATGTCGGGCCGCCATTTGTGGCGATAGACGAACTCGTCCCGCAGCATGTGGCGATAGAGGAAGGTCAGCAGATTGTCCGACTCCGCCTCGGTCATGCCGGCCACGCCCAGAGTGTAGATCGGATTGACGAACAGCGCCTTGCGGCCGCTGACCGGATGGACGCGGACCAGCGGATGCTCCTGCCGGCTGTCGGCCTCGACGCAGCTTATTATTCCCATGGACCGCCCCGGCGCCTCGTTGGCGTAGATGCCGTCGGCGCCATAGGGCCGCGTCGCCGAATGGACGGTCGTCAGCCCGTCGAGGAAGGCCCGCATCACCGGGCTCAGCGCCTCGTAGGCGCGGCAGCCGTCGGCGAACTCGGTGTCGCCGCCGACCGGCGGGACGATCTTGGCATGCAGAAGGGTCGCCGCCGGCGGCGCGGGCTGGAAGCTCCAGTCGCTGTGCCAGGCCCCGCCGAACACGCTGGCCGTCTCGTCCGGCTCGCGGCGCACCTCCAGAATATGCGGCCGGTCGGCCAGCGGCTTCACATAGGGGTCGTGGCCAAAGCCGCCGAATTGCAGGGTGAAGGCCTCCAGCTGGTCATGATCCAGCGGCTGGTCGGGAAACCAGACCACGCCGTGCTCCACCCAGGCCGCCTTGACCGCCGCCAGCTGGTCGGCCGGCAGCGGGGCGCCAATGTCGAGGTCGGTAATCTCGGCGCCGAAGCCGGAAGCGTTGGGCGTTACGGTGACCATGAAGCGCCTCCCTTTTCTTGTTCCGCCCATGGTCGATCCGAATTCCGACCGCGGCAATGGGTTTGCGTGGTTCGAGACGCTCGCTTGAGGCTCGCTCCTCACCATGACGAACATATTTGCGCACCCCTCTACGTCATCCTGAGGAGCGGACCCTCAGGTCCGCGTCTCGAAGGACGCACAATGGGTCCGCCGCTCACTCACCGGGTCTGCCCACCATCAACCGGCACGACCGTCCCGTGCACGAAACTGGCCCTGGGGCTCATCAGGAAGGCGGCGACCGCGCCGATCTCCTCCGGCCGGCCGTAGCGCTTCATCGGCACCTCGCGGTCGATCCAGCGTTGCCAGTTCGCGGCGCGCGGGCCGTCCATCCGCGCCTGCCAGTCGCCGCCGGGGAAGATGATGTTGCCCGGCGCGATGGTGTTGACCCGCACGCCGCTGGGGCCGGTGATCTTCGCCAGTTCCTTGCCCAGGTGGTTCATGGCCGCCTTGGCCGTGCCGTAGGTCAGGGGCGTGCCCAGCGCGCCGAGCCCCGCGATCGAGCTGATCATCAGGATCGAGCCCTCGCCGCGCGGGGCCATCATGCGAAAGGCCGCCCGGGCCAGCCGCCAGGCCGAGGTCAGGTTCTGGGTGAAGCCGGCGTCCCAGGTCTCGTCATCGACCTCCATGCCCGGCGGGCAGGGATGCAGGCCGACGTTGGCCACCGCGCCGTAGATCGGACCGAGCGCGCTTTCGGCGCCGGCGAGGGCCTTCTCGATGACCTCGGTCTGACGCAGGTCGCCGGCCATGGCCCACAGGGCGCCGTCGCCGTACCGCGCGGCGAGCCGCGCCCGCGTCTCCTCCAGCGCCTCGGCCCCACGGGCGGTGATGGCCACCTTCGCGCCTTCGGCCAGACAGGCCTCGACGATGCCCAGGCCGATGCCCCGGCTCGCGCCGGCGACGAAGATGGTCCTGCCCTTCAGTCCCAGATCCACGGTGCTCTCCCCTGTGTGTCGCGGTCATCTGAGACCCCTGTCGCCGCGTCAGGCAAGCGCGAGGCACAATCCTCCCGGCCACAGCGAAGCGGAGAGCCGGGATGACAATGGTGTTGCCCTACTTCGCCTTGCGGAACGGCTTGACCCGCAGCTTGGTGCGGTGGTCGTCGGCGGCCTCGACCTGACCGGTTTCAGTCTGGCCGCGCAGGTAGACCTTCTGCCACTTCTCCGCCTGGGCCGTGGAGCCTGGGGTCTTGAGATCGGCGTTGAAAGTGTTCCGGCTGGCCGACCAGGTGTCGTACTCGGCCTTCAGCGCCGGGTCGGACGACAGGGCCCGGACCTCCGGCGTCAGGGCTTCGATCTCGCCGCGCTTGACCGGGAAGATGTGGCAGATCGGCTCGTCCTTCTCGAACCGCAGCAGGACATTCGGCCGGGTGAAGATCCAGTTCATCGTGAAGCTGAACGGCATCCAGTCGGTTTCGACCACGCCGGTCAGCGGATAGATTCCGTCCTTGGGCCGGTTGATCGGCCCCTGGACCACGAGGTCGTAGCCGGGCTCGGTGCGGAACAGCGCCGGGATGTGAAACGTCAGGATCCCGTGGCCGAAGTGGCTGACCGCCGGGGCGGTCGTGCCTGTGTCCGGCCCGATGACCACCGCGTCGAGCCCCGGCTGGCCGGTCCAGCCCGCCGCGAAGCCCGACGGAGACAGCATCTCCCAGCCGTGACCGTTGGCGATGTTCAGCGGCAGGCAGCGATAGGCGAACCGCTGGTGCGTGGCGTTCATCCAGTCCCGTTCCAGCGGCGCGGGACGGATCACGAGCGGCGCGTCGCCAATGACGAAGGCGGTGATCTTGCCGGGGTGTTTCGGCGTTTCGGCGGCGCTCATGCGGCGATCTCCGCAAGTGGGGTGGCCTTGTCGGCCCCACCCTTGAGGGTCAGGCTGCGCCGGCCGGTGACCACCGTGGTCGCCCAGTCCGTGGTTCCGATGGTCGCCACCGCATGGGCCATGAACGGTCTCCCTAAAGCCTGAGCACCAGCCGGGCCATGATGTCACGCTGGATCTGGTTCGAGCCACCATAGATTGAGGCCGCTCGGTTGTTGAGGTAGCGGGCCATGGCGACCAGGCTGTGGTCCGGCCCGACCGGCGTGCGGTTCGAGCCGGGCTCTCGCGCCTCGGGCTGGTCCACGGCGGCGTAGTGGCTCGCGATCTCGATGGCCAGCTCGTCCAGCCGCTGGGTGCATTCGGTCGACTGGGTCTTGAGCATTGACGAGGCCGGCCCCGGATTCTTGCCCCCGGCCAGGGCCGACATGACCCGGTGCTCGGTGATCTCGATCAACTCGACGAGGATCTCGGCCTCGGCCAGGCGCGCGCGGAAGTCCGGATCGTCGATCAGCGGGGCGCCCTCGTCGGAGACTTCGTTCTCGGCCATGGCCTTCAGCCGGGCGACGCCGCCGCGCAGGCCCGGGGCCGAGCTGCCGCCGCGTTCAAATTCCAGCAAGTATTTGGCCACCGTCCAGCCGTCGTTCTCCTCGCCCAGCCGGCCGGACTTGGGGACGCGAACGTTGTCGAAGAACACCTGGTTGACCTCGTGCTCGCCAGCCAGGGTGATGATCGGCTTCACGGTGATGCCGGGCGTATCCATCTCAAGCAGCAGGAAGGTGATGCCCTGCTGCGGCTTGCCGCCGGACCAGGTGCGGACCAGGCAGAACATGCGGTTGGCGAAATGGGCGTGGGTGGTCCAGATCTTCGAGCCGTTGAGAATGTAGTCGTCGCCGTCGCTCTCGGCGCGCATCTGCAGGGACGCCAGGTCCGACCCCGAGCCGGGCTCGGAATAGCTCTGGCACCAGTAGTCGTCGCCGGCGAGGATGCGCGGCAGGTAGAAGGCCTTCTGCTCGGGCGTGCCGTACTTCTGGATGCAGGGGCCGACCATGCGCAGGCCCATCGGCGACAGGCTGGGCGCCCCGGCGCGCGTGCATTCGGCGGCGAAGATGTAGCGCTGCATCTCGTTCCAGCCGCAGCCGCCGTATTCCACCGGCCAGCTCGGGGCGACCCAGCCCCTGGCGTGGAGGATCTTCTGCCAGGGAATGGAGTACTGCTTATCGACGAACACGCTGGTGACCATGCGACCGGCCTGGCGCAGTTCGGGCGTCAGGTTGTCGTCGAGAAAGGCGCGGACCTCGTCGCGGAAGGCCAGTTCGTCGGGCGTCAGGTCGAGATTCATGCGTGGAGTTCCATCCCGTCGCGGCAACTGAACAGACTGCCGCCCGTTCGCCTAGACTGGCGGACGCCGCGTGAAGCAAACTGTTTTCCTTTGGGGTCCCGCCATGGCCATCGCGTTGCGCGACCGGCTCGCCGCCGCCGCCCGGGACTATCTCCAGCCGACGGGCGCGCCGGCCTTCGACTTCGGCGCCCCGGCGGGCGAGCCGGCGCTGGCCGCGCCCGACTCGGTGTCCTGGCGCGTGTTCGCCAATCCCGTGGCGCTGTTCATCGGCGGGGTGACGGCCGTGCTGCTGGAACTGGCCGAGCCGCGCGTGCGCTCGGGCGTGTGGGACCACACCAGCTTTCGCACCGATCCCCTGCCGCGCATGAAGCGCACGGGCCTGGCGGCGATGATCACGGTCTATGGCGCGCGCGGCAAGGCCGAGGCGATGATCGCCGGCATCGGCCGGATGCACGGCCGGGTGAGCGGCGTGACCCCGGCGGGCGCGGCCTATCGCGCGGACGATCCGGAGCTGCTGGACTGGGTCCAGGCCACGGCCTCCTATGGTTTCATGGAGGCCTACCACCGGTTCGTGCGGCCCCTGACCGACGCCGAGCGGGACGGGTTCTACGCCGAGTCCGCCCCGGCCGCCCGGCTCTATGGCGCGACCGGCGCCCCGACATCCGTGGCCGAGCTTGAGGCCTGTTTCCAGGCCATGCGGCCAAAGCTCGAGCGGTCGGAGATCGTCTTCGAGTTTCTCGACATCATGCGCCGCACGGCGATCCTGCCCGGACCGCTGCGGGCCGCGCAGGGCCTGTTCATCCGCGCCGGGGTCGAGCTGCTGCCGGCCTGGACGCGCGAAACCCTGGGCCTGGGCAAGGCCTGGGGCCTGCGCCCGTGGGAAGCCCGGCTGGTGCGCGCCGCCGGGGCCATGGCCGAGCGGATGGTCCTGCCGTCCAGCCCTCGCGAAGAGGCGCGTCGGCGGCTGGGCCTGGCGGCCTGACGGCGGCTTTTTCTTGCCAGTGACAGCGACGCAGGCTCCAACCTGACCTCATGTCCGACGTTCGCGCCTGGCGCGCCGCCCTGGTCCACTGCCTCGACGATCCCGCGCGCGGGGGGCCGGAGGCCTGCGTGCATCACCCCGACGGACTGCTGCTGGTCGAGGACGGCCATGTCGCGGCCTGCGGCCCCTGGGCCGAGCTTGGCCCGGCGCTGGCGGCCGACATCCCGGTCGAGCGCCTGCCCGGCCGCATCCTGTCGCCCGGCTTCATCGACACCCACATCCATTTCCCGCAGATCGACATGATCGCGGCCTTCGGCGGTCCGCTGCTGGACTGGCTGGAGGCGCACACCTTCCCGGCCGAGCGGGCGTTCGCCGACCGGGCCCATGCCGACGCCGCGGCCCAGGCCTTCCTCGACGAGCTGCTGCGCAACGGCACGACCACGGCGATGGTGTTCGGCTCCGTCCACCGCGCCAGCGTCGAGGCCCTGTTCGAGGCGGCCCTGGCGCGGAACATGCGGCTGATCGCCGGCAAGTCGCTGATGGACGGCGGCCCCGAGGGCCTGAGGGACACGGTCGAGACCGGCCGGGACGAGACCGAGGGCTTGATCCGCGACTGGAGCCGCCGTGGGCGTCTGGGCTATGCGGTCACGCCACGCTTCGCGCTGTCGTCCTCGCCTGACCAGCTGGCCTCGGCGGGCGAGATCCTGCGCCGCCACGACCATGTCTGGATGCAGACTCACCTGGCCGAGACCCCGCGCGAGGTCGAGGCCGTCGCTCGCGCCTTCCCCGACGCGCGCGACTATCTCGACGTCTATGACCGGTTCGGGCTGGTCACCGGGCGGTCGGTGTTCGGCCACTGCGTCCACGCCACCGACCGGGCGCTGCACAGGATGGCGCGCGCCGGGGCGGCGATCGCCCACTGCCCGACCTCGAACCTGTTCCTGGGCAGCGGCCTGTTCGACCTGGCGCGGGCGCGGGCCCATGGCGTGATGGTGGGCCTGGGGACCGACGTCGGGGCGGGGACCAGTTTCTCCGTCCTGACCACGGCGGCGGCGGCCTGCGACGCGGCGCAGATGCATGGCCGGCCGCTCGACCCGCTGCATGCCTTCTACCTGGCGACGCTCGGCGGCGCGCGGGCGCTGCGCCTCGACGACCGCATCGGCAGTTTCCAGGTCGGGCGCGAGGCCGATTTCGTCGCCCTCGACCCGGCGGCCACGCCACTGCTGGCGCGCAGACTGGCCGGCGTGAGCGATATCCGCGAGATCCTGTTCGCCCTCATGGTGCTGGGCGACGACCGGGTGGTTTCACAGACCTGGCTGGCCGGCGCCCCGGTTCACACTCAAGCCTAATTGCCCGGCAACGCCACGATGTGGACCGTGGACGGGATCAGCACGCCGTCGCCGTCCGGCTTGCCGATCACGTGGTAGCCGAACGTGCCGCTGCCGCCGCCGTTGTCCTGGACGTCGAAGATGAAGGCGCCGTCGGCGCCGACGTTGACCAGCCGGCCCATGATGAAGCCGCCGTCCGTGCCATTGACCTGCGGCCGGTCGTATTCGATCCAGCCCTCGGCATTGCCCGCGGGAACCTCGGACGCGGGCCGGCAGCCCCAGACCTTGATCGACTCGGACTCAGGATTGGCCTCCCAGCCGACATTGGCGAAGCATTTGGGGTCGAAGGTCGGCCCCATGGCCGCGGCCGGGGCCTGCCATGCGAGGATCGACAGCGCCGCGCCGGCGGCGAGGGCGAAGTTGGTGCGTTTCATGACGGATCCCCCATGGTCCGCGCCCGCTCGGAGCGCCGACCGTCATGGGACGGCCCTGACCTCGCCGCGACAACATCCGCCCTACCCGAATTGTGGATTATGGCCCCGACCAGGCGAAACATGGTTCGCGGTCATTAAGCCTAATACTTATCCGCATACATAGGGTTTACGGCCCTTCATTGTATTCGTTGAATATATTTCAAGAGCTGCTCCGTAATCCTGATCGCAGTATCGGGGAGGACGTCGAAAACCGACGTCTCGTTTTTCGGGGGTTCCGCAGGATGCGTGTCGCCACCATCGCCAGCCTTGGCGCGTCCGCGCTCCTGGGCCTGGGCGCTCTATTCGTGGCCAAGGTCTGGCTGCCCAATGCGTCGAATGGCGCCACCCGCGCCGCGGCCGGAGAGCTGCAGGCGCCAGCCATGACGTCGGTGGTCGCCGCGGCCGGGGCCGTGCCGTTCGGCCAGAAGCTCGAGGCCAAAAACCTCACGGTCATCAAGATGCCGGCCTCGGCCGTGCCGGAGGGCGCCTACAGCTCGATCCAGCAGGTCATCGGCATGGACGGCGGTGCGCCGGTCACCCTGGCGGCCTTGGTCAATCACGAACCGATCCTGCCGACCAAGGTCAGCGGCGGGGGGGCCAGGTCTTCGGTCGCGGCGACCATCTCGCCGGGCATGCGAGCCTACACTATCAAGGTTGACGAGGTCGCCGGCGGTGGCGGCCACGTGCTGCCCGGCGACCGGGTCGATGTGCTGCTGGTGCAGGAGCTGGCCGACAGGGGCGCCGTCGAGGGCGCCGCCACGACCAAGCGCTTCATCTCCACCCTGGTCATCCAGAACGTCCGGGTGCTGGGCATGGACCTGATCGCCGATCCGGCCTCGACCGAAAAGTTCCCACCCAAGACCGCCACGCTGGAGGTCAGCGTGCTCGACGCGGGCAAGCTGGCCGCGGCCGGAGAGGCGGGCATCCTGTCGCTGTCGCTGCGCCGCAGCGGCTCCACCGAGATCGCCGATGTCCGGCCCGCGACCCTGACGGAGATGCTGCGCGGCGACCGCCCGGCCGGCGCTTCGCCCGGCCCGGCCGCCCCGCCCCGACGCGTCGCCGTCCGCCGATCGACGTCCTCCGCGCCCCCCGCCTCGGCAACCCGCGGCCTTGTCGTCACCCAGGGGGGCAAGCGGGAGACCGTCTCCGTGCCCGCCGAGCGTTTCGGGAGCTGACCTCATGCGTCGCATCGCCATCGTCTGCGCGGCGGCTCTCGCCTGCGCGCCTGTCGGGCCGGCCTGGGGCCAGGCCTTCGTCGCCAGCACCCTGGTCGGGGAACTGGCCCCCAGCCGCGTGATCACCGTGCCCAAGGACAAGTCCGTCGCCTTCCGGCTGACAGGCGCCGCCGGCGAAATCGTCGTGGCCCAGCCGGATATCGCCGAGATCGTCGCCAACACCGACCGCAGCGTCTACGTCCGCGGCAAGACGCTCGGAACGACCAACATCCTGATCTACGACCCGGCCCACCGGCTGATCGAGGTGATCGACGTGCGGGTGGCCCAGGACATCGAGTCCCTGCAGACCGACCTGCGCAACGCCCTGCCCGGCGAGCCGATCCGGGTGATCCCCATGGCCGGCGGCGTGCTGCTGTCGGGTCAGGTCTCGACCAGTTCGGTCGCCGCCCGCGCCAAGGCTATCGCCGAGCGCTACGCCCCGGCCGGGGTGACGTCCGACCTGACCGTCGAAGCCGCCCAGCAGGTCATGCTGGAGGTGCGGATCATCGAGGCCAGCCGCAGCTCCCTGAAGGACTTCGGCATCAACCTGGATATCCAGAACAACAGCGGGATCGTGTTCGGCTCCGGCACGGGCCTGATCGGTCTGAACGCGCCGCAGGGCACGCTGACCCTGTCGACCAATGTCGGCCCGACAACCATCGAGGCCACATTGCGGGCGCTTGAGGAAAAGGGCGTCATCCGCACCCTGGCCCGGCCGAACCTGGCGGCCATCTCGGGCCAGGAAGCGACCTTTCTGGCCGGCGGCGAGTTTCCCTACCCCGTGCCCACCGGCCAGGGCGACATCACCATCGAGTTCAAGCCGTTCGGGGTGAACCTCAAGTTCACGCCGGTCGTCCAGGACGGTGGCCTGATCAATCTGAAGGTCTCGCCGGAGGTCAGCCAGCTAGACTACCGCCAGAGCCTGCGACTTTCCAACGTCGAGGTGCCCAGCATCCTGGTGCGCCGCGCGGCCACGACCATCGAGCTGAAGGACGGCGAGACCTTCGCCATCGCCGGCCTGTTCCAGCAGGACTACGCCAACACCGCGCGGCAGATTCCCTGGGCCGGCGATGTTCCGGTGCTGGGCTCGTTGTTCCGCTCCTCGCGCTGGAAGAAGCAGGAGACCGAGCTGCTGATCCTGGTCACCCCGCGCCTGGTGACGGCCTCGGAGAGCCGGGCGCTGGCCCCAGATCCCTTCAAGGGCTCGATCGAACCCAGCGCCATCGACGTGATCCTCGGCGGGATCAGCCTGGACCGCGCCATGACCCCGGCCGGCCCCTCCTATCCTGCCCCTGCCCCCGCCCCTGCATCGACCGGTTCCTGAGGTGTTGTGATGAATTTTTCCGGACGACGCATCCTGATCATCGGTGAAGGACTGGTCGAGCTGGCCGGTCGGGCCCTGGAGGGGGCGGTCATCGAGACCGCCGCCGCCGAGACCCTCAACGGCCGGGGACTGCAGACCGATCCGCCGGACCTGGTGCTGATCGATTCGGGCGGCGCGAGCGCCGAAGCGGTCGGGGCGGCGATCGCCACCCTGGGCAGGGCGCCCAACCCGCCGCCGGCCCTGCTGGTCGGGGCCGAGCTGCCCGTGGCCCTGGTCCGCGCCCTGATGCGGCTGCCGCGGTCGGACGTGCTCGAGGCGCCCTTCACGGCCGAGGACCTGGCCGAAGCCGCCGCGCCGCTGATGTCGATGCATGTCGCGCCGATCCACAACGCGCCCTCGCGCTGCTGGACGGTGATGGGCGCGGTCGGCGGGGCCGGCGCGACGACCATCGCCATCGAGACGGCCTGCGCCCTGGCCGAGCGGCTGCCCGGCCCGCGCCGGGTTTGCCTGATCGACCTCAATATCGCCGACGGCGCGGCGGCCGCCTATCTCGCCGCCCCGACCAACATGCTGCTGAGCCGCGCCTCCCAGGCGCCGGAGCGGATCGACGCCTCGCTGCTGGACGCCTTCGTCTCCCAGGCGCCGGGCGGCATCGACCTGCTGGCTTCGGCCCGCGACTGCCACGCCTTCGACACCACCTCGTCCGAGGCGGTGCTGCGCATCCTCGACGTGGCCTGCCAGGTCTACGACGCCGTGGTCGTCGATGCGCCGCGCCACCGCCGGTCCTGGACCCTGGACGTGCTGTCCGGCTCCGACGAACTGCTGGTCGTCTCGGAACTGACCGTCCCGGCCCTGTTGGCGGCCCGGTCGCTGGCCAGCGAGATCGAGGCCGAACTGCCCGACGGCCCACCGCCGCGCATCGTGCTCAACCGCCTGGCCAAGCGCGTGTTCGGCCCGGCCCCCTCGATGGCCGAGGCGGAAAAGGCCCTGCAGCGGCGCGCTGTCGGGGGCGTGACCTCTGACTGGGAGGCCGCCGCGGCCTCGGCCAACCTCGGGGGGCCGATCAGCCAGCACCGGCCCAAGTCGCGCATCGTCAAGGACATCGGCGACCTGGTCGACCGGCTGATGGCCTCGCCCGCCGTACGCGGCGACCAGGCGAGGGCCGTCGGATGAGCCGCTTCTCCCTGCGTCGCGCGGTCAGAAGCGAGCCCGCGGCTCCCGCTGCCGCCGAGACTCTGGTTCTGGTCGTCGAGACACCGCCGCCGCCGGCCCCGCACGTCTCCGATGAGCAGCTGGACATGCGGCTTCGGCTGCACGCCCGGCTGATCGAGGAGATCGACCTGTCCAAGCTGGGCGAGCTGGACGAGGCCGAGATGCGCCGCCAGGTGCGCCGGCTGGTCGGCGACTTCGCGCGCGACAGCCGGCTGGCGCTGAACACCGCCGAACTCGACCAGATGGGCGAGGAGGTGTTCGACGAGATGGTCGGCCTGGGCCCCATCGAGCCGCTGCTCAAGGACGAGTCGATCAACGACATCCTGATCAACGGCCCGTTTCAGGTCTATGTCGAGCGGCGCGGCGAGCTGGAACTGACCCCGATCCGCTTCCGCGACAACGACCACCTGCTGCGCATCGTCAACCGCATCGTCGCCGCCGTCGGCCGGCGGATCGACGAGAGCTCGCCGATGGTCGATGCGCGCCTCGCCGACGGCAGCCGGGTCAACGCCGCGATCCCGCCGATCGCCATCGACGGCGCCTGCGTCTCGATCCGCAAGTTCTCCAAGAAGCCGCTGAGCTTCGAGCGGCTGGTGGCGGTGGGGGCCATGCCGGCCTGCGTCGCCGAGTTCCTGCACGGGGCGGTCAAGGCCCGGGTCTCGACGGTGATCTCCGGCGGCACCGGCTCGGGCAAGACCACGCTGCTCAACGCCTGTTCGGCGGCCATCAGCCACGGCGAACGGCTGATCACCATCGAGGACGCCGCGGAACTGCAGCTGCAGCAGCCGCACGTGGTGCGCATGGAGACCCGCCCGCCGAACATCGAGGGCAAGGGCGAGATCCGCCAGCGCGAGCTGGTCAAGAACGCCCTGCGCATGCGGCCCGACCGGGTCATCCTGGGCGAGGTTCGGGGCGAGGAAGCCTTCGACATGCTCCAGGCCATGAACACCGGCCACGAAGGCTCGATGGCCACCATCCACTCCAACTCCGCCCGCGAGGCGATCACCCGCCTGGAGCAGATGGTCGCCATGGGCGGCATGACCCTCAGCGCCGAGGCCGTGCGCGGCCAGATCGCCGCCGCCGTCGGCATGGTCGTGCAGGTGATGCGCCTGTCGGACGGCAAGCGGAAGGTGATGAGCGTCACCGAGATCACCGGGATGGAGGGCAATGTCGTGCAGATGCAGGACATCTTCGTCTTCAATCGCCTCAAGACCGAGCCGGACGGCACGGTGATCGGCGAGTTCCGCGCCACGGGCCTACGCCCCAAATGCCTCGACGAGATGATCCGCAAGGGCATCCCCTTCGACACCGCCAACTTCGATCCCCAGCGGGCGCTGTGATGGAGAACATGCGTCCTTCGACACGCAGCCTGCGGCTGCTGCTCAGGATGACGTGCATTTGCGTGCGTCATGGTGAGCAGCCGGCGAAGCCGGCGTGTCGAACCACGCACCATGCAGGGAGCGCCCTCTGATGCCCGACATCGATCCGCGCGTCGTGTTCATGATCCTGATCGGGGCGGCCGTGTTCGCCGCGGCCCAGGCCATGTGGGGGCTGGCCCGCGTGGCCGGGACCAAGCGCAAGGTCAACAAGCGCCTGGCCCTGGCCCAGAGCGTCACCAACCTGGCCGATCTGGTCGTCGAACTGCGCAAGCAGCGGGGTCTGGACGAACAGGGTAACAGCCGCATCCTCGTGCGCTGGTTCTCCGACCTGGTGATCAAGTCGGGGGTCAGCTACCAGCCGCGCACCTGGGCGCTCTATGCCGCGGGCCTGGGGCTCACCGCCTATCTGCTGGTGTTCCTGTGGACGAAGAACCCGTTGTTCGGCCTGGCCGCCGCGCCGGTGTTCGCGCTGGGCCTCCCCATCATGTGGCTGAAGGTCAAGGCCGGCGCCCGGGCCAAGGCCGTCGGCCTGCAACTGCCCAACGCGCTGGAGATCATCGTCCGCAGCCTCGAGGCCGGCCACCCGGTGCCGACCGCCGTGGCCCTGGTCGGACGCGAGATGCCCGATCCGCTGGGCAGCGAGTTCGGCATGGCCGGCGACGAGATCGCCTATGGCGCGACGCTGGAACAGGCCGTCGGCCGCGTCGCCGACCGCTGCCGCCATCCGGACGTGGATCTGTTCGCCGCCACCATTCGGCTGCAGGAACGTTCCGGCGGCAATCTGACCGGCCTGCTGAAGATGAACGCCAAGGCCGTGCGCGAGCGGCACAAAATGCGGCTGAAGATCAAGGCCGCCTCCGGCGAGGGCCGCGCCTCGGCGATCATCCTGACCTCGGCCCCGTTCGCGGTGTTCGCCATCCTGCAGGTGGCCAGCCCGCACTTCTACGGCGACGTGATCCACGAGCGGACCGTCCAGATGGGCCTGGCGGCCCTCGGAACCTGGATGTTCATCGGCAACATGGTCATGCGCAAAATGATCGACATGAGGATCTGAGCCCATGGATCCGCTGCAACTCCAGACCCTGCTGACCTGGTTCGCCGTGGCGCTGATCGCGCTGGGCGTCGGCGGCGCGGCGATGATCGGCCTTCGCGAGGTCAGGACCGGGGCCCGGCGCCGCGCGCGGCTGGCCGGCCACACGGTCGTCGCCGTCGGCGGGGGCGGCTCGGCCGCATTGTCGGGCGTGGTCAGCGGCGTGAAGCGGCTGGGCGACCGCATGGCCATCCAGGACCCGGCCCAGCTATCGACGATCCGCGCCAAGCTGATCCAGGCCGGCTGGTTCAGCCGCGAGGCGGTGGCCGTCTACCTGGGCGCCAAGGCTGTGGCCCTGCTGCTGGCGACCCTGGCCACCGTCATGACCCTGCCCTGGGCGGTCAGCGGCGGCGGCGGCATGGGCGCGATCCTGCTGGCGGGCGGCTTCGCCGTGGCCGCCCTGCTCGGCCCCGACCAGGTGGTCAAGGCCCGCCGGCGCAAGCTGGAACTCGAATACATGGAGGGCTTCCCCGACCTGCTCGACCTGCTGGTCGCCTCGGTCGAGGCCGGACTATCGCTGGACGCCGCCGTCAACCGCGTCGGCGAGGAGCTGAGCCGCCGCTATGTGCACCTGGGCGAGCACCTGCGGTTCCTGACCCTGGAGCTGCGCGCCGGCCGCTCGCGCCGCGAGGCCTGGTCCAGCTTCGCCGAGCGGCTGGGCATCGACGACGCCCGCGCGCTGGCGACCATGCTGCGTCAGTCGGAGGAGATGGGCACCAGCTTGGGCGACACCCTGACCGTCTTCTCCGAGGACATGCGCGCCAAGCGCATGCTGCGGGCCGAGGAAAAGGCCATGAGCCTGCCGGCCAAGCTGATGGTGCCGCTGATCCTGTTCATCTTCCCCTGTCTGATGGGGGTGCTGATCCTGCCAGCGGCCTACCGCATCAGCCAGACGCTGATGGCCAACTAAAGGACCAGCACCAGGATCGGCAGGACGGTTCCGGCCGCCAGCAGAATCAGGGTCAGGCGGCGCTGGCGCGTGTTGCTCAGGCTCATCCAGACGCCCAGCACGGCGGACAGCGCCATGCCGACGGACATGATCAGGAAGGTCCATTTGACCAGGGTCTCGCCGAGCGGCGCGCCCGACTCCTCGGCTTCCGGCCTGGCCGGCGCGGCGGCGGCGGCGGCCGGGGCCGGTTGCGCGGCCGGCGGACGGCGGACCGGCCGCAGGGCGTACTTCTGGTGGATGTGCACCTGGCCCAGCTTCTCGATGACCGGCAGCGGCTTGTAGCCGCCCTCCGCCTCATGCAGCTTGAACAGCTGCAGCGCGCCGGTGATGGCGAACAACAGCAGGCTGGGCGCGACGAACACCGCGACCCAGAAGTGCAGCTGGCGGATGAAACGCAGGCGGGCGGCGCGCCGGTTGTGGCGCTCGGTTTCGTTCGACACGTCTTTCAACGACTGTACTCCAGATGGCCGATCGTCCCGGATGCCGAACGGCCTGATGCCCCGCGGCGTCGATTGGACCGCCGACCGGCCGCGAGCCATGACACCGGTCAATTTCAGGGATGTTTCAGACCTGTTCCGGCTACGCCATGATCGGCACGCCGGCCCTCCACGACCGGTGCAGCAGGCCGCCGCCGAGCCAGTAGCTGAGCTCGGCCGGCCGCTCGATGTCCCAGACGGCCAGGTCGGCCAGCTTGCCGGCTTCCAGCGTTCCGGTCTCGGCGGCCAGGCCCAGCGCCTGTGCGGCGACGCGCGTGGCGCCGGCCAGGGCCTCCTCCGGGGTCAGGCGGAACTGGCTGCAGGCCAGGTTCATCGCGGCCCGCAGCGACAGCATCGGCGAGGTGCCGGGGTTGCAGTCGCTGGCCACGGCCATCGGCACGCCGGCCGCGCGCAGGGCCGCGACCGGCGGCCTGCGCGTCTCGGCCAGGGCCACGAAGGCGCCGGGCAGCAGGACAGCGACGGTGCCGGCCCGGGCCATCGCCTCGACCCCGGCCTGGGAGGTGAATTCCAGATGATCGGCCGACAGGGCGCCATAGAGCGCCGCCAGCCCCGCCCCGCCGCCGTCCGACAGCTGGTCGGCATGCAGCCGCACCGGCAGGCCCAGCGCCTTCGCGCCATCGAACAGGCGCGAGACCTCGACCGGCGTGAAGGCGATGTGTTCGAGATAGGCGTCAACGATATCGACCAGCCCGGCCGCATGCGCCGCCGGCAGGGCCTGATCGATGATCATGGTCACATAGGCGTCGCGGTCCTGGTCCTTGGGCACGGCGTGCAGGCCAAGAAAGCTCGTCACCACCCGCGCGTCGCCGTCGAGATAGCGGGCCGCGCGGAGCATTTTCAGCTCGGTCTCCAGGTCCAGGCCGTAGCCGGACTTGATCTCGATGGTCGTGACGCCCTCGGCGACGAAGGCCTCCAGCCGCTTGCGCGCCGCCTTGATCAGCCCGGCCTCGGTCGCCGCCCGGGTCGCCGCGACGCTTGAGCGGATGCCGCCGCCGGCCAGGGCGATCTCCTCGTAGGTCGCGCCGTTGAGCCGGGCCTCGAACTCGCCGATGCGGTCGCCGCCGAACACCAGGTGCGTGTGGCAGTCGATCAGGCCCGGCGTGACCCAGCGGCCATCCAGCTTGACCGTGCTGACGGCCTGGAACTCCGGCGGATCGGCGCGCGGGCCGATCCACAGGATCCTGCCGTCCTTCACCGCGATGGCCGCGTCGTCGATCACGCCATAAGCCGCGCCGCCGGCGATCATGGTCGCGGCGCGGCAGTGGGTGAGGAGAAGGTCGATCCGCTGCATGGCCCTGTCTTGCCATCGGGGCTGCGTAATGGATAGTCTGCGGTTGTCTAGACAGGATTAGACAAGTGACTCAGACCCTTCACCTCGATCTGGCGCGGCTGCCCGACGGCTGGGCGCGCGACGTGCGGATTACCGTCGAGGACGGGGTGATCGCGGGCCTGACCGTCGGCGCCGAGGCGGCCGGCGAGCGGCTCAAAGGCGCCGTGATCCCGGCCATCACAAACCTGCACAGTCACGCCTTCCAGCGCGCCATGGCCGGGCTGGCCGAGCGGGCGAAAGCGGGCGTCGAGGACTTCTGGGCCTGGCGCGAGGCGATGTACCGCTTCCTCGACCGGCTGACGCCTGATCAGATGGAGGCCATCGCCGCCATGCTCTACGCCGAGCTGGCCGAGGGCGGCTATGCCGGCGTGGTCGAGTTCCACTACCTGCACAACGATCCGGACGGGCGGGCCTACGCCGACCCGGCCGAGACCGCCCATGCCCACCGGCGGGCCGCCGCGACCGCCGGCTTCGGCCTGACCCTGGCGCCGGTGCTCTACAGCCACTCGGGCTTCGGCGGCCTGCCGCCTAAACACGGCCAGCGGCGGTTCATCAAGTCGACCGACCAATACCTGCGCCTGCTGGAGGCCAGCGGGGCCGAGGCGATGGCCTTCCATAGCCTGCGGGCCGTGACGCCGGACCAGATCCGCGCGGTGCTGGCCGCCGTCGATCCGGCGCTGCCGGTGCATATTCACGCCGCCGAACAGACCGCCGAGGTCGAGGACTGCCTCGCCTGGTCCGGCGCGCGGCCGGTGGAGTGGTTGCTGGCTAACGCTCCGGTCGATAGCCGCTGGACCCTGGTCCACGCCACCCACATGACCGACGCGGAGGCCGCGGAACTGGCGCGCAGCGGCGCGACGGTCGCCCTCTGTCCGTCGACGGAAGGCAACCTGGGCGACGGCGTCTTCAACGCCGACGCCTTCCTCGGCGCGGGCGGGACGTTCGGCATCGGCTCGGACAGTCACGTGACCACCCATGTCGCAGAGGAGCTGCGCTGGTTCGAGTACGGCCGCCGGCTGCGGGCGCGCAAACGCACGATGAGCGGCGGGACCGGCGAGCATGTGGGCGCGGGCCTGTGGCTGGGCGCCGCCCGCGCCGGGACCCGCCCGACCGGCCGTCGCACCGGCGAGATCGCCGTCGGCGCCCGCTGCGACCTGGTCGTGCTGGACACGGACCATCCGACGCTGACCGGGCGCACGGGCGACCTGATCCTCGACAGCCTGGTGTTCGCCGGCTCCGGCGCCATCGACCAGGTCTGGTCGGCCAGCCGGCGCATCGTCGAGGGTGGCCGCCACATCCACCGCGACGCCATCGCGGCGGCCTACCGCAAGGCCGTGGCGGAGCTGGCCGCATGACCACCGCCGCCCGCGCCGTCTATCAACAGGTCAAGCGCCACGTGCTGGGCGGCATCCGCACCGGCCGCTGGCGGGCCGGCGACCGGATTTCGTCCGAACACGACCTGGTCCGGGAGCTGGGCGTCGCGCGGATGACCGTGCGCCGGGCGCTCGACGAGCTGACGCGCGAGGGGCTGATCGTGCGGCGGGCCGGGGTGGGCGCGTTCGTCACCGGCGAACCCCTGGCCGAGAGCCATCCGCTGGAGATCCGCGACATCGCCGCCGAGGTCGCCGCGCGCGGACACGTCTGGCGCGCCGATGTGGTGGCCCTGGAGGCCGTCGCGGCCGACGCGGACCTGGCCCGCCGGTTCGAGATCGATCCCGGCGCGCCGCTGTTCCGTTCCGAGATCATCCACTGGGAGGGCGACACGCCCATCCAGCTGGAGCAACGCTGGGTCTCGCCCGACATCGCGCCCGACTACCTGGCGCAGGACTTCACCGCCGGCACGCCCGCCGCCCACCTGCTGGCCACGGCGCCGATCGCGGCGGGCGAGCAGATCGTCCGGGCCGAGGCCGCCGACGCCCGCACGGCGGGCCTGCTGCGCATCGCCATCGACGCGCCGGTGCTGACCGTCGCCCGCCGCACCTGGAGCCGGGGGCAGGTCGCCTCCGCCGCCCGCCTGATCCACCCCGGCCACGGCTTCCAGCTGGCCGGACGCTTCGGAGACCGCCCATGACCGCCAGCAACAGCCGCATCGTCCGCGCCCCGCGCGGGTCCGAGATGACCTGCAAGTCCTGGCTGACGGAGGCCGCCCTCCGCATGCTGATGAACAACCTCGATCCGGACGTGGCCGAACGGCCCGAGGACCTGGTGGTCTATGGCGGCATCGGCAAGGCGGCCCGGGACTGGGCCAGCTTCGACGCCATCGTCGCGACCCTGCGACGGCTGAACGACGACGAAACCCTGCTGGTCCAGTCGGGCAAGCCGGTCGGGGTGTTCCGCACCCATGCCGATGCGCCGCGCGTGCTGATCGCCAACTCCAACCTGGTGCCCAAATGGGCGACCTGGGAGCATTTCCACGAGCTCGATCGCAAGGGGCTGATGATGTACGGCCAGATGACGGCCGGGTCGTGGATCTACATCGGCAGCCAGGGCATCGTTCAGGGCACCTACGAGACCTTCGTCGAGGTCGGACGCCAGCATTTCGGCGGCGACCTGACCGGCAAATGGATCCTGACCGGGGGTCTGGGCGGCATGGGCGGCGCCCAGCCACTGGCGGCGACCATGGCCGGCGCCTCGATGCTGGCCGTCGAATGCCAGCGCCGCTGCATCGAGCGACGGCTGGAGACCCGCTATCTCGACGAGGCGACCGAGGATCTCGACGACGCCCTGGCGCGGATCGATTGCGCGACGAAGGAAGGCCGGGCCCTGTCGGTCGGCCTGCTGGGCAACGCGGCCGACGTCTTTCCCGAACTGGTCCGGCGCGGCGTGCGGCCCGACGTGGTCACCGACCAGACCAGCGCCCATGACACGATCAACGGCTATCTGCCGAGGGGCTGGTCCGTCGAGCGCTGGGAGCAGGCGCGCGCCGCCGATCCGGCGTCGGTCGACCGGGCCGCGCGGGCGTCGATCGTGCCGCATGTGCAGGCCATGCTCGACTTCCATGCCATGGGCGTGCCGACCCTCGACTATGGCAACAACATCCGCCAGGTGGCCAAGGACGAGGGGCTGGAGCACGCCTTCGACTTCCCCGGCTTCGTGCCGGCCTATATCCGCCCGCTGTTCTGCCGTGGTGTCGGCCCGTTCCGCTGGGCGGCCCTGTCGGGCGACCCCGAGGACATCTACAAAACCGACGCGGCGATGAAGCGTCTGTTCCCGGACAATGTGCATCTGCACCGCTGGCTCGACATGGCGAAAGACCGCATCGCCTTCCAGGGCCTGCCCGCGCGCATCTGCTGGATCGGGCTCGGCGACCGGCACCGGGCCGGGCTGATGTTCAACGAGATGGTCGCCAGCGGCGAGCTGAAGGCGCCGATCGTCATCGGCCGCGATCACCTGGACAGCGGTTCGGTGGCCAGCCCCAACCGCGAGACCGAAAGCATGATCGACGGCTCGGACGCGGTCAGCGACTGGCCGCTGCTCAACGCCCTGCTCAACACCGCCGGCGGCGCGACCTGGGTATCGCTGCACCACGGCGGCGGGGTCGGCATGGGCTACAGCCAGCATGCGGGGGTGGTCATCGTCGCCGACGGCACGCCGGAAGCGGCCAGGCGGCTGGAGCGCGTGCTGTGGAATGATCCGGGCACGGGCGTCATGCGCCACGCCGACGCCGGCTACGACATCGCCATCGATTGCGCGCGCGAGCAGGGGCTGGACCTGCCGTCGCTGGAGGCCACGCGATGATCGCCGTCACGCTTGGAACCTCGGCCGTCGATCGGGAAGACATCAGGGCCGCTCTGGCGGGACCCGTCTCGGTGACTTTGACCGAAGACGCGCGGGCCGCCGTCGCCGCCTCGGCCGCCGCCATCGACGCCATCCTCGCCGACGGCCGGACGGTCTATGGCGTCAACACCGGCTTTGGCCTGCTGGCGAAGAAGACCATCGCGCCGGACCATCTGACCGAACTGCAGCGCAACCTGATCCTGTCGCATTGCTGCGGCGTCGGCGCGGCGCTGCCCGACGACGTGGCGCGGCTGATCCTGCTGCTGAAGATCGCCGGCCTGTCGCGGGGCTTCTCGGGGGTGCGGCCAGCACTCATAGCCATGCTGCAGCGGCTGCTGGAGCGCGACATCCTGCCGGTCATTCCGGAGAAGGGCTCGGTCGGCGCCTCGGGCGACCTGGCGCCGCTGGCCCATCTGGCCTCGACGCTGATCGGGGTCGGCGAGCTGAAGGTCGCCGGGAAGGTCGTTCCGGCGACGGAGGGGCTGAAAGCCGCCGGCCTGGAGCCGATCGTCCTGCGCGCCAAGGAGGGCCTGGCGCTGATCAACGGCACCCAGGTTTCGACGGCGCTGGCGCTGAAGGGGCTGGTGCTGGCGCGGCGCATCTTCGAGGCCGCCCTGGTCGCCGGGGCCCTGAGCGTCGATGCCCTGGCCGGCAGCGATGTGCCGTTCGATCCGCGCATCCACGCCGCCCGCGGCCAGCCGGGCCAGATCGCCGTGGCCGCCGGCCTGCGCGCGCTGCTGGCCGGCAGCCAGATCCGCGCCAATCACGCCGATTGCGACCGGGTGCAGGACCCCTACAGCCTGCGCTGCCAGCCGCAGGTGATGGGCGCGGTGCTCGACCTGCTGGACAATGCCGAGCGCACCCTGCTGATCGAGGCGGGCGCGGTGACCGACAACCCGCTGGTGTTCGCCGAGACGGGCGAGGCCCTGTCCGGCGGCAATTTCCACGCCGAGCCCGTGGCCTTCGCCGCCGACACCCTGGCGCTGGCGCTGGCGGAGATCGGCTCGCTCAGCGAACGCAGGACCGCGCTGCTGGTCGATCCGGCGATGAGCGGCCTGCCCGCCTTCCTCGTCGCCGAGAGCGGGGTCAATTCCGGCTTCATGATCGCCCAGGTCACGGCCGCGGCCCTGGTCAGCGAGAACAAGGGCCTTTCCCACCCCTCCAGCACCGACAGCCTGCCGACCAGCGCCAACCAGGAGGACCACGTCTCGATGGCTGCCTACGCGGCGCGCCGGCTGACGCAGATGGCCGAGAACGCCGCCGCCATCGTCGGGATCGAGCTGCTGGCGGCGGCCCAGGGGATCGAGTTCCGCCGACCGCTGCGCTCCTCTGCGCCGTTGGAACAGGCCCACGCCCTGATGCGCTCTGTCGCCGCCCCCTGGGACCGCGACCGCTACTTCGCCCCGGATATCGCCGCCGTCAGCGCGATGGTGCTGGCCGGGACCTTCGACGGGATCGCCACGCCATGACCGGCGACGTGATCGTCACCCAGGGCCACGGCCCTCTGATCATCAGCTTCCCGCACGTCGGAACCGACATCCCCGACGCCATCGCCGCGCGGATGACACCCGAAGCGCTGCGGCTGGATGACACCGACTTCGAGCAGCCGGCGCTCTACGACTTCGCCGCCGCGCTCGGGGCCACGACGATCACGGCCCGCTGGTCGCGGCTGGTGATCGACGTCAACCGCCCGCCGGACAACAGGCCGCTCTATCCGGGGCAATGGGGCGCGGGGCTGGTCCCCGACGAGACCTTTCTCGGCGAGGCGGTCTATCGCGACGGGCCGCCCGACGAGGCCGAGATCGCCGGCCGCCGCGAGCGCTTCTGGCGGCCCTATCACGGCGCCCTGGCCCTGGCCGTGGCGACGGCGCTGGACCGGCATGGCCACGCCCTGCTGTGGGACGCCCATTCGATCAGCGCGGTCGTGCCCAGACTGTTCGAGGGAACCCTACCGGATCTGAACATGGGCACGGCCGCAGGTGACGCCTGCGCGGCGGTCGTCAGCGACGCCGCCTTCGCCGTCTGCGCGGCCAGTCCGTTCAGCGCCGTGCTCAATGGCCGCTTCAAGGGCGGCTACATCACCCGCTGCTACGGACAGCCGGCGCAAGGCGTCCACGCCATCCAGATGGAGCTGGCCAAGAGCAGCCATCTGGGCGCGGACAACCGCGTGGACGAGACCCGGGCGGCGACTTTGCGACCCGTGCTGAGGGCGGCCATCGAGGCGGGACTGCTCGCGCTGGGCTGACATCCCCTTCTTGATTCGCATCAAGGCGCTCATCGGCGGATTTCGCTACCTTGGCGGGACCTGCTGGAGGATCGCCGATGGCGATGAACAACGAGAGAGGATTCCGCGCCTCGCCGCTCGGCACGCTTCGCCGCGCCGGCATCGGCGTGGCGACCGCCGAGGTGGCCTATCTCGTCTGCTGGATGGGCGTGGATCTGGGCCTGATCGGTGGCGCGTCCCCCGTCCCGCTGCCGCAGTTTGGCCAGGCGCCGCCCGCCTCGCTGGCCGGGCTGATCCTGGGCATGGTCTGGACGGCCGCCTTCGGAGCGCTCGCGGGGCTGATCGCCGACGCCTGCCTCAACCTGATGGACCGTCCCATCCCGTTCCTGGCCAGCCGTCAGACCTTCGCCAGATTGCTCCGGGTGCGGAACCACACCAGGTAAGCGCCCAGGCCGATCAGGTTCCAGACCACGAACACCTGCATGGTGAAGGTGCTCAGGCCCGCGAACAGATAGGCGCAGCCGAGCACGGCGAACGGTCCGACGATCCACCACAGCGGCGTCTTGAAGCGCCGCGGCCGGGCCGGCTGCTGCATCCGCAGGATCATCATCGCGAGGGCCGTGGCGATGAAGGCCGCCAGGGTGCCGGCATTGGCCACCGAGACGATGCGGCTGAGCGGCAGGGCGCCGCCCAGCACCGCCGCGATCAGACCCGTGAACAGGGTCACAGCGACCGGCGTGCCCAGCCGGCTGTGCACCCTGGCCAGCCCCTTGGGCAGCAGACCGTCGCGGGCCATGGCGAAGAACACCCGCGTCTGGCCGTACATGAACACCATGATCACCGTCGGCATGGCGATCACCGCCGCCAGGGCGATCAGGCCGGCGGCCTGTGAATGACCGAGGCTGCGGATGATGAACGACAGCGGCTCGGGGCTCTTGGCGAACTCGGCCGGGGCCATGGCCCCGATCGCGGCGGCGGCGACGGCCATGTAGATCAGCGTACAGAGCAGCATCGAGCCGACGATGCCGATGGTCAGGTCGCGGGCCGGGTTTTTGGTCTCCTCCGAGGCCGTCGAGATGGCGTCGAAGCCGTAGAAGGCGAAGAAGATGATCGAGGCGGCGCCCATCACCCCGAATTTCACCCCGTCCACCTCATGCGCCCAGAAGCCCTGCGGCATGAACGGGGTGAAGTGGGCGGCGTTGAACGCCGGCAGGGCCAGGACGATGAAGCCGGCCAGGGCGACCAGCTTGACGATCACCAGCACGAAGTTGACCCGGGCGCTCTCGCGCGTGCCCAGCGCCAGCAGGCCGGCGACCAACAGGGCGATAACCACGGCCGGCAGGTTGACGATGCCGCCTGCCTCCGGCCCCTTGAGCAGGGCTTGGGGCGCGTCGGGCCACCAGCCGAGGATCAGGGCGCCGGCGTAACCGGCCCAGCCGACCGACACGGCCGCGCAGACCACGGTGTATTCGAGGATCAGGCTCCAGCCGACGATCCAGGCGACCGTCTCGCCCATCACCGCGTAGCTGTAGGTGTAGGCGCTGCCCGCGCGGGGCATCAGGGTGGCCATCTCGGCGTAGCAGAGGGCGGCGGCCGCGCAGACCGCCCCGGCGATCAGGAAGCTGAGCATCGCCCCCGGCCCGGCCAGGCCCGCCGCCTCGCCGGTCAGGGTGTAGATACCGGTGCCGACAATGGCCCCGACGCCCAGCGCCACCAGATGCGGCCAGCCCAGCGTGGGCTTGAGGCCGTGGCCTTCGACGTGGCCGACTTCACGATCGATGGCGATGCGCCGCGTCAGGAAGCTCATGAGCCCCTCCCCCCGAATAAGACGAGGGGACCATGGCCCGCTCCGGGCCGGTTCGCCAAGCCCCGGCTTGCGGGCGAGCGCGGGGGGCGCCAGCTTGGCGGCCGCCGATGAGGGGATGAGTCCGATGCTTCGAGGAACGATACTGGCCGCCGCGCTGGCCGCGACGCTGGGCCTGTCCGGCGCCCAGGCGCGGGAGGGCGCGACGACATCGGTGGCCGTGACCGTCCCGACCTCGCCAGCGCTGGCGCCTCTGGACGCCCTGGTCGCCGACTACGAAGCCTGGAACCTGGCCCAGAGCCCGATCTCGGCCGGCCAGAATGGCGACCGGGCGGCGCTGTCGAAACTGCCGGACGTCTCGCTGGCGGCCGACATGGCGCGCAAAAAGGACCTGCAGGCCTTCCAGGCGCGGCTGAACGCCATCCCCGCCGCCTCGCTGGACGCCGAGGGCCAGCTGAACCGCGCCTTCCTCGCCCGGATCATCGGCGACCAGCTGACCGGCCTTTCGTTCGACGCCGGCCGGTTCGCCTTCACCAGCGACGACGGCTTCCACCTGCTGGCGCCCTATCTGGCCACGGTGACGCCGCTCAATTCCGTGGCCGACGCCGAAGCCTGGATCGACCGGCTGGAGGCCCTGCCGAAATATTACGACGACAACATCGCCAACGCCCGGCGCGGGGTGAAGACCGGCTGGGTGCAGCCGCTGATGATCACGAAGATCACCATCGGCCAGGCCCAGACGGCGCTGCGGCCCGCGCCCGGGGACGACCCCCTGCTGGCGCCGTTCGCGACGATGGGCGCGGCCATCCCCGCCGACCGGCAGGCCGCGCTGAAGGCCCGCGCCATCGCCGTGATCCGCGACCAGATACGGCCGGCGCAGCAACGTTTCCTGACCTTCCTGAACACGGAGTACCTGCCGAAGTCCAAGCCGGCGCTCGGGGTCGGCGGCCTGCCGGGCGGCAAGCCCTACTACGCCTTCCTGGCGCGACGCTTCACCACCACCAGCCTGACGCCGGACGAAATCCACGCGCTGGGCCAGCGCGAGGTGGCTCGCATCCGCGCCGAGATGGACGCGGTGCGCACCCAGTCCGGCTTCAAGGGCACGCACGCGGAGTTCCTCGCCTTCCTGCGCGGCGACCCGCGGTTCTACGTCACCACCCGCGAGGCGCTGCTCGAGAAGGCCAGCACCATCGCCAAGCGCATCGACGACCAGCTGCCGCGCTTCTTCGGCCGACTGCCGCGCCTGCCCTATGGCGTGCGGCCCGTGCCGGCCGAGATCGAGAAGGGCTACACCAGCGCCCGCTACTTCCCCGGCAGCGCCAGCCAGGGCGTCGCGGGCGGCTACATGGTCAACACCTACGCGCTCGACCAGCGGGGGCTCTACGAGCTGCCGGCGCTGACGCTGCACGAGGCCGTGCCCGGTCACCACCTGCAGATCGCCCTGGCCCAGGAGCTGCAGGGCGTGCCGGCGTTCCGCCGCGACGCCGACATGACCGCCTTCGTCGAGGGCTGGGCGCTCTATGCGGAGAGCCTGGGCACGGAGATGGGCATCTATCGCACGCCCTACGAGACCTTCGGCAGGCTCTCGATGGAGATGTGGCGCGCCTGCCGGCTGGTGTCGGACACCGGCATCCACTGGCTGGGCTGGAGCCTCGACGAGGCCCGCGAATGCTTCACCGACAACACCGCTCTCTCGTCGCTTAACATCGAGAACGAACTGGCCCGCTACGTCGGCTGGCCGGGCCAGGCGCTGGGCTACAAGGTCGGCGAGCTGAAGATCAAGGACCTGCGCAAGCGGGCCGAGACGGCGCTGGGCGACCGGTTCGACATCCGCCGGTTCCATGACGCGGTGCTGCTGGCCGGCCCCCTGCCGATGGACCTGCTGGAAGCCCGGGTGGACGCCTGGATCGCGGCCGAGAAGGCGAAGGCGTGATTTCAGGGACAGACACCGCGAGGTGTCTGTCCCGCGTGAACCTGGACCCCCGCGCCTTCCCAGCCGCCATAGCCAGCTCCGGTGCGGTGTCGGTCAGTGACGGCCTGCGCCGTGGCCCATGTCCCCTTCTATTCCGGCCAGAGATCCGTCACGCCGCCCTTGCGGTTGAGCATGTGGGTGGCGCGCTTGATCACGCTGAGCAGGCGCTCGACGCGCTCGTCCTTGTCGTAGGAGATCTGGGCCCTGGCCATGCCCTCGAGCATGAAGCGGGCGAGGTCGCGGCTGGCCTGGAAGCGGGGACCGGCGCCGGCGTGCAGCATCTTGAGGAAGTGGTCGCCGATCTGCGCCCGGTCGAACTCGGCCAGTGACGGCGCCAGCAGGTCGCGGACCAGGGCGTCGGTGCGCGAGGCCGCCTCCAGCTCGGCGAAAGCCACGAACGGCGTGCGGTGCAGCAGGTCCCAGTAGGTCTCGATAGCGTGCTCGGTCACGTCGCCGCCCGGCGGCAGGCTGTCGGCCGCGTCGCGGAACAGGGCGGCCCGCTGGGCCTGGATGTGATCGATGGCCGCCTCGAGCAGGCATTCGCGGGTCGGGAAGTGATAGAGCATGGCCCCGCGGGTGATGCCGGCCGCCTCGGCCACCGCGGCGTTGGTGGTGGCCGCGTAACCCTGCCCGGCGATGACCCGCACCGCCTCGTCGAGAATCCGCGCGCGCGTCCGCCGGGACTTGGGCGTATCGCGCGGAACGGACGAAGTCTCGGACATGGGGCTCATCTAGGGTTCGCTTCGCCGCGTCGCAACGGACGAGATGTCGCTTCACGAGACTGACATGCAATCAGCCTAGCAGGCTCTCCATCAGCGCCTGTTTCAGGAGCAGGGATGAGTCAGGACGACGCGACCTTCAGCTGCCGGACGGTGTTCATCAGCGATGTCCATCTGGGAACCCGCGGCTGCCAGGCGGCGATGCTGCTGGACTTCATCCGTCATCTGGACTGCGAACAGCTGTACCTGGTCGGCGACATCATCGACGGCTGGAAGCTGAAGAGCGGCTGGCACTGGCCGCAGAGTCACAACGACGTGGTGCAGAAGGTCCTGCGCATGGCCCGCAAGGGCGTCCAGGTGACCTATGTGCCCGGCAATCACGACGAGCGGGCGCGGGACTTCTGCGGCGTGCATTTCGGCGGGGTGGTGGTGGCCCGCGACGCGATCCACGAGACCGCCGACGGCCGCCGTTTCCTGGTCGTGCACGGCGACGAATTCGACGGCATCGTGCAGCACGCCCGCTGGCTCGCATTCCTCGGCGATTGGTCCTATAGAACCCTCCTGCTGCTGAACACATTGGTCGCCCGCGCGCGCCACCGAATGGGTCTGGGGTACTGGAGCTTTTCGGCCTACCTGAAGGTCAAGGTGAAGAACGCTCTGCAGTTCATCGAGAATTTCGAGGAAGCCGTGACCGACGAGGCTCGTCGGCGCGGTGTGGATGGCGTCATCTGCGGCCATATCCACAAGGCGGAGATGCGCGACTTCGGCGGCATCCTGTACGTCAACGACGGGGACTGGGTCGAAAGCTGCACCGCCCTGATCGAACACCATGACGGCCAGCTCGAGATCGTGGAGTGGGCGAAGCAGCGTTCCTGGTCCAGTATGATCCGGAACGCCCCTGTCGCCCTGCCGGAGCCCGCCGCCGCCTGATGCGCATCCTTGTGGCCACCGACGCCTGGGAACCCCAGGTCAACGGCGTTGTCCGTACGCTGACGCGCACGGTCGCCGAGATGCGCGCCATGGGCCACGAGGTCGAGGTGATCAGCCCCGACCAGTTCAACACCGTGCCGCTGCCGACCTATTCCGAGATCAAACTGGCCGTCGGCGCCTATGAGCCGATCCAGGAGCGGTTCAAGTCGTTCGAGCCCGAGGCGATCCACATCGCCACCGAGGGCCCTGTGGGCCTGGCCGCCCGCCGCGTCTGTCTGGAGTGGAAACTGCCGTTCACCACCAGCTATCACACGCGGTTCCCGGAATACGTCTCGGCCCGGCTGCCGGTGCCGCTGGCCGCCGGCTATGCCTACATGAAGTGGTTCCACAAGCCGTCCGGCCGGATGATGGTGGCCACCGACACCATGCGCGAGGAGCTGGAGCGGCACGGCTTCCGCAACATCTCGTCCTGGTCGCGCGGCGTGGACACCGACATCTTCCATCCGCGCCGGGACGACGAGCCGGACGTCTACGCGGGCCTCAAACGGCCGATCTTCCTCAACGTCGGCCGGGTGGCCGTGGAGAAGAACATCGAGGCCTTCGCCTGTCTCGACCTGCCCGGAACCAAGGTGGTGGTCGGCGACGGGCCGCAGCGGGCGGAGCTTGAAGCGAAATATCCCGACGTGACGTTCGTGGGCGCGAAGTACGGCGACGAGCTGGCGGCCCATTTCGGCTGCGCCGACGTGTTCGTTTTTCCGTCCCTGACCGACACCTTTGGCCTGGTGATCCTC
Organism: Caulobacter sp.; assembly: GCA_030645575.1. Classification (GTDB taxonomy): domain Bacteria; phylum Pseudomonadota; class Alphaproteobacteria; order Caulobacterales; family Caulobacteraceae; genus Caulobacter. The sequence continues at coordinate 120,847 of JAUSMJ010000031.1, forward strand.
GAGGCCATGGCCGCCGGCGTGCCGGTGGCCGGGTTCAACGCGCCGGGCCCGGCCGACATCATCCCCGGATCGAACGCCGGGGTTCTGGCGACCGGACGCACCGACGGCCTGGCGGAAGCCGCGATCGCCTGCCTCGACCTGGACCGGACGGCCGTGCGGGCCTTCGCCGAGAAGTTCAGCTGGCGGTCCTGCGCCGAGCAGTTCGTGCGCAACCTCGAGCCCTACCCCGAGCCCGAGAAGACGCGCTTCTGGCGGCGGCTGCGGCGACTTGCGCGACTGCGGCGGCGGCCAAAGGCGGCGTAGAGCCGTCCCTGCGTGGTTCGAGACGCTCGCTTGAGGCTCGCTCCTCACCATGACGAACAGAGATGCCGTCCACCCATCGACGTCATCCTGAGGAGCGATCCCTGAAGGATCGCGTCTCGAAGGACGCACAAACGAAAAGCGCCGCGGACCTTTCGATCCGCGGCGCAGGTCTTTCCTGGGTGGAGTAGGAGCTTACGAGGCTGGGCGGGCCATGGCCGTTCCGGCCTTGAACCCGGCCTTGCCGGCCTCGTGCTGGGCGGGCGGCAGCGGGATCAGCCCGCGACCCTGCAGGTAGCCGCCGCGACCGGACGCGGCGTCGGAGAGGAACTCCTCGACGAATTCGCGCAGGCCGGGCGTCACGCCCAGGTTGGACTTCTTGACGTAGATGTAGAGCGAGCGGGACAGCGGGTAGGAGCCGTTGGCGATGGTCGTGGCCGTCGGGAAGATGCCGTTGACCGAGGCGCCCTTCACCTTGTCGCCGTTCTCCTCAAGGAAGCTGTAGCCGAACACGCCCAGGGCGCCCGGCGTGCGGGTCAGGGTCTGGACGATGGCGTTGTCGTTCTCGCCGGCGTCGATCCAGCCGTCCGCGCGCAGCGGATCGACCAGGCCCTTGAAGCCCTTTTCGTTGTTCGAGCGGAGTTCGGCGAGCAGCGGGAACCGGCGGGCGCCTTCCTCGATGCCCAGTTCAAGGAACGCGTCGCGGGTGCCCGACGTCGGCGGCGGACCGTAGACCACGATGCGGTTGCCGGGCAGGCCCGAGCCGATTTCGTCCCAGGCCTTGTAGGGGTTGGGCACGAACTTGCCGTAGCGCAGCACCTTGGAGGACAGGCCCAGGTACAGGTGCTCGATCTTGAAGGCGTAGTCGGCGCCGTCCTTGTCGGTGGCGATGACGATGCCGTCGAAGCCGATCTTGATGGCGATGATGTCCTTCACGCCCTTGGCGGCGCAGGCGTCGAATTCCGACTTCTTCATCGGCCGCGAGGCGTTGGCGATGTCGGGGAAGCCTTCACCCGTGCCGCCGCAGAACAGCTTGAAGCCGCCGCCGGTGCCCAGCGATTCGACCTTGGGCGCCTTGGAGCCGGTCTTGCGGGCGAAGTTTTCCGCCACGCGGGTGGTGAAGGGGAAGACCGTCGAGGAGCCGGCGGCCCAGACGTAGTCCCGGGCCGCGTGGGCCTGGGAGGCGACGGCCATGACCGCGACCGCGGCGACCGTTCCGAGGATTTTCTTCATGGGAGGATGTCCTTGGTAAAGGCGATCAGAAATCGAACTGGGCGCGGAACTGCAGGGTATCGACGTCCACATCGGCGCCGAGGGCGGGGTTGTCGTTCTGCGACATGCTGTAGTTGGCCATGAAGCGGACGTAGGGGAACGGGTACCAGTTGGCGCCCAGGGTCCAGGCGCTGTACTCGCCCGCCGTGCCGACGCCGGTGATGTCGGTCAGATCGGTGCTGTCATAGCGAACCGCGAGCTCGAACGCACCGGGGCCCCCGGCGGTCACCGGGTTGAGGACCTTGGTGCGGCCCAGCTCGCCCTTCTTGATTTCCATGTTGCGCTTCTCGCCGGTCACGAACCAGCTGGCGGCCAGGTAATAGGCGCTGGCGCTCTGGTCGAGGCCGTTGGTGCGGTCGATATCGATGTTGGCGTACTCGCCCTGCAGCGAGAAGGGCCCGGCGATCCACAGGGCCTCGCCGGCGATCTGGGTGTCGCTGTCGCCGATGCCGCCGCTGGTGGTGAACTGCGCGCCATAGTTGGTGTTGTTGCGCACGGCGTAGCTGAAGCCGCCCTGGTCGCCACGGTCACGCTTGCGCGCCCAGACGCCCAGATGCACCAGGTTGGTGTCGGTCACGACCGGCGCCCAGGTGAAACGGCCCTGGATCGACGACTGTTCGCTGCCGCCGTCGTTGCCGACCACGGCCGGATCGGCGCTGTTGATCGAATCGCCCGACACGGCGGCCAGAGCGGTCCAGTTCTCGCCGTTGACCTTGGCCGCGACGGTCATGACCCGGCCGACGCCGAGCACGTCGTTATAGGGTCCGCGCTCCATGAAGGTGGTGTAGCGCGAGGATGTGACATTCTCGAGCGACAGCGTCTTGAAGTTGCCGATCATGATCGAGGCGCTGTCGGTCGGCTTGTATTCGAGGATCAGGTCTTCCCAGGCGGCCGAGCCGCCGACGACCTGGACTTCGGCCTTGTAGGCCCAGTTATGGTTCCAGGTCCCCTCGACACCGAGACGGACGGTGCGGGTGCGGGTGACCTGCGAGCTGTAGTCCGCGCCAGTCTCACGATCGACCTCCTGGTTCACCGCGTCGATATAGGCGCGGCCCCGGACCTTGAAGGTGAGGCTGTCGTTCTGAAACTGCGGGGCGCCCTTCCAGGCGGTGGTGGTTTCCTGAGCGGACGCGCCCGAGGCGAGGGCCAGCGCCATCAGCGCGCCCAGCGCGGACCCGCAGGCCAGCGAGGTCTTCGAAATCATGGTCGGATCCCTGTCGATCTCACCCTTCGCCCCTCGCGTCGGGTTCGGCCGGATACCTAGGAGAGGGACGCGACAGTCCGGCGACGGCCGGAACAAGGTTCCGCGACAGTCGCGCAACGCTTTTATGACAGTCGGTCAGGGCGCGAAGGGTCGCGGCGGCGCGCCGGCCGGCCGCGCCCCGCGCGGGTGGAACCTGGTTGCGAGACGTTCGGTCCGGCGGCTTACAGCAGGCGGCTGCGGATGGCCTGGGAGAGCAGGTCGATGCCCGACACGGCGACGACGATGACCAGCACGATGCAGCCGGTCTGGCCGTAGCTGAAGGTGTTGGTCGAATCGATCAGCACCTGGCCGATGCCGCCGGCCCCGATCAGGCCGAGCACGGTGGCGGCCCGGCTGTTCGATTCGAAGCGGTAGAGGCCGTAGCTGGTCCACAGCGGCGCGACCTGGGGAATGACGCCCCAGACGATCTCGTGCAACCGGCCCGCGCCGGTGGCCCGCACGCCCTCGACCGGTCCCTTGTCGATCGACTCGACCGCCTCGGAGAACAGCTTGGCCAGCACGCCGCCGGTGTTGAACATCATGGCCATGACGCCAGCGAACGGGCCCAGGCCGACGGCGGTGATGAAGATGACCGCCACGACCAGGTCGGGAATGGAGCGCACCAGGTCCAGCACCCGCCTGACGGGCTGCTGGATCCAGGCCGGCGTGATGTTGCTGGCGCCCAGCAGGCCGAAGGGGACGGCCACGATGATCGCCAGGGCCGTGCCCCACAGCGCCATCTGGATCGTCTGCCACATCTTGCCGACGTAGAGGGCCCAGTCCTGGCCGGTCAGGTCCGACGGCGACCAGCCGGCGTCCCAGAACCGGAACGGCTGGAAGAAGCCGGTGATGAACTCGCCCATGCGGCTCTCGGAGCTGAACAGCATCGGGAACTTGCCGATCTCGGCCGGCCCGAAGCTGATCACCAGCAGGATGGCGATGCCGCCCCACAGGGCGAGGTCGAACAGCTGGGCCGACAGCGATCGGCGCGGCGGCTGCAGGGTGTCGGTGACGGCCGTGGTCATCGTCGGGTCAGCCGGCCGGCGAAACGGGCGCGGCCGCCGTGGTGGCCGCCTTCTTGTCGAGTTCGGCCTGGATCGCGTCCAGCGTCGTCTGGGCCGCGGCGATCTTGGCCGCGTCGCCGCCTTCCCTGGCCTGTCCGAGGTTCTCGAGCGCCTCCATCTTGCGCACCACCAGCAGATGGCTGTCGTCGGCCGGCAGGAAGCCGCCGATGCTCAGTTTCCGCAGGTTGGCGCGCTGACGATCGGCCTCGGGGCCCGTCCCCTGGCCGTAGGTCAGAAAGAACTGGCGCATCTTCTCCTTGATCACCGGGTCGAGGTCCTTGCGCCAGACGATCGGGTCTTCGGGAAGCAGGTCCGACTGCCAGATCACCCGCACCCGGTCGGCCTGGCCCTCGCCCCGCTCCTTGTTCAGCGACAGGGAGGTGGAGTTGTTGGTCGAGGCGTCGAGGCGGCCGTTGGCCACGGCGAACAGATTGGCCTGGTGGCTGGCGGACAGCACCGTCTTGAAGCAGGTCTCCGGCTTCTTGCCGGCGGGAATGAAGACGTAGGTCATCGGCGCCAGCGTGCCGGAGGTCGACTTCTTGTCGCCCATGCCGAAGTTCAGGGTGCGGTCGCACTTGAGCAGGTCGTCGAGCGTGCGGATCGGGCTGTTCGCCGGCACGATGATGACCGAGCGATAGCCGTCCTTGCCCGACGGATCGAAGGTGCGGGCGAAGACCTCGCCGTTGGACCGGCGCACGGCTTCCAGGCCCGACTGGTTGGAGAACCAGCCCAGGTCGGTCTGTTTGAAGCGCATCGCCTCGATCAGCGCGCTGTAGCTGCCGGAGAAGAAGGGTTTCACCTTCAGGCCGGTCTGCTTCTCCATGTCCGCCAGGATGGGCGCCCAGTAGGACTCCATGTTCTGGGCGGACTCGGTGTTGAGGATCGAGAAGTTGATCGTGTCCTGGGCGGCGCCGGTGGCGGCCTTCTCGCCGCAGCCGGCGAGGGCCAGGGCCAGGGCCGCGACGGCCCCGAGGGCCAAAAATGAGCGGCGGAGAATCATGCGGGGGCTCCTTCCCAGAACACGTCTTCGAATTCCGGGCCGTAGATATCGATGAGTTTGTCGCGTTTGAGACCCGACGCGGGGCCGTCGTAGACCATCCTGCCGGCCTTCAGCGCCACGACGCGGTCGCAGTATTTCAGGGCGTAATCGACCTGGTGCAGGGTGACCACGACGGTCAGCCCGTCCTTGCGGTTCAGCTCGCGCAGGATGTCCATGACCTTGCGGGCGGCGACCGGGTCCAGCGAGGCCACCGGTTCGTCGGCGAGGATGATCTTGGCCTTCTGCACCAGCGCCCGGGCGATGGCGCCGCGCTGCTGCTGGCCGCCCGACAGGGTGTTGGCGCGCTGGCCGGCATAGTCGGACACGCCGACCCGGTGCAGCGCCTGCATGGCCGCGGCCTTGGTCTCCTCGGGCCAGCGGCCGAACAGGCCCCGGGCGAAGCCGATGCGGCCGAGGGAGCCGAGCGCGACATTGGTGAACAGGCTGAGCCGGCCGACGAGGTTGAACTGCTGGGCGATGAAGCCGATGCGGATGCGCGCGTCGCGCACCTTGTCGCTGAGCTTGCCCTTTGCCTGCACCTTGCCGCCGAAGGCTTCGATGACGCCCGGGCCATTGTCGATGGTCTGCAGGCCATCGACCGAGCGCAGCAGGGTCGACTTGCCCGAACCGGAGGGCCCGATCAGCGCGACCATCTCGCCACGCGCAACGTCAAGCGAGACCCCGTCGAGCGCGCGGCGGGAACCAAAGGTCTTGGAGACCGAGCGGATCGAGAGAACGGCGTCTGTCGTCATGGTTTTTCGGCGAGAGTCCTAACACAGATGCCCGGCCCTCATGGAAGGGGCATGCGAAAGTTTCGTGACCACAAGGCATATCTCTCCCCCGGAGGGCCTGGGAAGGGGTGTGAAGACTCCTCTCGCGGGAACCCGGGGCCTGGCCCGCGCGCGCCGCCGAACAAAAGAGTCTTTACATCGCGATCAGCAGACCCTATTTCGCGCGCTCCCGGCGGACCCCGTGTCCATCTGCGCTGCTAACGCCGGGCTAGGTTCAACAATCTTTGGGGGTTACGTGAATTGCACACGTACCATAAGCCCCTGGACCTGGTCCGTGAGCGGTCACCGGAACGTCCTGTCGCCCTTGTGCGACAAGGCACCGTTGCCGTAGCGGCGCGCTGGTTCCAGGAGAATTTCAAGGGCGACGTCCTCTACGCGGTGAAGGCCAATCCTTCGCCCTGGGTCATCAGGACCCTCGTGGACAATGGCGTTACCGGCTTTGACGTAGCCTCGATCCCCGAGATCGAGCTGGTGGCGGAGCATGCCCCGGGATCGCGCATGGCCTTCATGCACCCGGTGAAGAGCCGCGCCGCCATCTCGGCCGCCTACTTCGACCACGGGGTGCGCACCTTCTCCTTCGACACGCACGAGGAGCTCGAGAAGATTCTCGACGCCACGGGCCAGGCGAAGGACCTGACTCTGATCGTCCGCATGGCCGTGTCGGCCGAGGGCGCGGCCTACAGCCTGTCGGGCAAGTTCGGGGTCGAGAGCCACCAGGCGCCGGCCCTGATGCTGGCCGCCCGCCGGGCGACCCAGGATCTGATGGGCGTGTCGTTCCACGTCGGCAGCCAGTGCATGCGGCCCACGGCGTTCCAGGCCGCGATGGCCCAGACGGGCCGGGCGCTGGTGCGCGCCGGCGTGTTCGCCGACGTCATCGACGTGGGCGGCGGCTTCCCGTCGGTCTATCCGGGCATGATCCCGCCGGACATGAGCGACTACATCGCCGCCATCGACCGCGGCTTCAACGAGATGCCCGTGTCGGAAACGACCGAGCTGTGGTGCGAGCCCGGCCGGGCGCTGGTCGCCGAATCGACCTCGCTGCTGACCCGCGTGGAGCTGCGCAAGGGCGACGCCCTGTATCTGAACGACGGCGCCTATGGCTCGCTGTTCGACGCGGCGCACGCCAAGTGGCCCTTCCCGGTGAAGAGCTATCGCGGCGGCGCGGACGCCCGAGAGCTGGAGGGCAATCTCAAGCCGTTCCAGTTCTACGGCCCGACCTGCGATTCCATCGACCACATGCCCGGCCCGTTCTGGCTGCCCGAAGACGTGCGCGAAGGCGACTTCGTCGAGATCGGCATGCTGGGCGCCTATGGCGTGGCCATGTCCACCCGCTTCAACGGCTTCGGCGCCGTCGAGACGGCGGCCGTGGACGACGACGCGCCGATGGCCTCGATGTTCGGCCTCGCCCGACGCTCGATCCCCGTGCCGCGCACGGCGGAAAGCACCAATGTCGTGCGGCTGTCGCGCCCGAAGGGCAAGGCAGGGCAGAGGAAGCGGAAGAGGTAGCCTGCAAGACCATTCCGCGTGGTTCGAGACGCGTCGCTTCGCGCCGCTCCTCACCATGACGAAACTTTGTGGCATGCCCCGAGTTCGTCATCCTGAGGAGCCCGCGTAGCGGGCGTCTCGAAGGACGCAACACCGTTTCTCCCATCCGTCGCTCCGTCCGGGTGTGGGTTCAGACCTCCGACGGGCGCTCAAACGATCAGGGAAACCCGACCAATGAACGCTCCCGTTCCGAACAACACCAAGGCCCAGCTGCTCGCCAACGTCGTCGAGCACATCGACATCACCAGCTTCGACGCCCGTCCGATCATCGACGCCATGCGCAAGATGAGCTTCAGCTCGCGCGACACCGCCCGGGCCGCCGACATCTTCAACATGGCCCTGGAAGACAAGGCCTGCTCGCCCTGGCTGATCCTGGCTGGATCGACCAGCGCCGGCGGCTGCATGCACGTCTACCGGGACATGGTGAAGTTCGGCATGGTCGACGCCATCGTCGCCACCGGCGCCAGCATCGTCGACATGGATTTCTTCGAGGCCCTCGGCTTCAAGCACTATCAGGCCGCCGGCCCGGTCGACGACAACGTGCTGCGCGAGAACTACATCGACCGCATCTACGACACCTATATCGACGAGGAAGAGCTCCAGAACTGCGATCACACGATCCTGGAGATCTGCAACCGCCTGGAGCCGCGCGCCTATTCCTCGCGCGAGTTCATCCAGGAAATGGGCAAGTGGCTGAGCGAGGGCAACGCGAAGAAGCCCGGCAGCCTGATCCAGACCGCCTATGAAGAGGGCGTGCCGATCTTCTGCCCGGCCTTCGTCGACAGCTCGGCGGGCTTTGGCCTGGTCAAGCACCAGAAGGAGCGGATCGCGGCGAAACAGCCCTACGTCATGATCGACGCGGTGGCCGACTTCCGCGAACTGACCGACATCAAGATCGCCGCCGGCGTCACCGGCCTGTTCATGGTCGGCGGCGGGGTGCCGAAGAACTTCGCCCAGGACACCGTCGTCTGCGCCGAAATCCTCGGCGTCGAGGCCGAGATGCACCGCTACGCCGTGCAGATCACCGTGGCCGACGTACGCGACGGCGCCTGCTCCTCCTCGACCCTCAAGGAGGCGGCCAGCTGGGGCAAGGTGCAGACCACGCACGAGCAGATGGTCTTCGCCGAGGCCACCACGGTCGTGCCGCTGATCGGTTCGGACGCCTACCACCGCGGCGCCTGGAAGAACCGGGTCAAGCCGCGCTGGCAGAAGCTGTTCGCCTGATCCCGCCCTTCTGATCGAGGTCATTGCCAATCTGGAAGGACCGCGCGAGGCTCACGCTTCGCGCGGTTTTTCTATGGGGGAATTCGCCATGCGCCTGGTGATTATCGTCGCGGCCGTCGCCGCCGTCTCGCTGGCCGCCTGCGGCAAGAAGCAGGGCGACGACAAGCCGACCGTCACCGCCACGCCGGGGGGCTATACCGTCAGGAGCAACGACGGTTCGGCGACCGTGACCAGCGGCGCTGGCGCGGCGGCGGTCGCGAATCTGCCCGCCTTCGCACCGGTCTACCCTGGCGGCCAGATCCAGACCTCGGCCTCGGGCATCGGCGACGCGGACACCAACGGGGGCATGGTGGTCTTCACCACGGCCGACACGCCCGACAAGGTGCTCGCCTTCTACCGCGACAAGGCCCGGGCCAACGGGCTCAAGTCGCAGCTGGACGCCGACATGGGTCAGGCGAAACAGTTCGCGGCCAATGACGAGGCCACCGGACGCGTCCTGCAGGTCATTGTCTCGGGTCAGGCGGGCGCGTCTCAGGTCCAGCTGATCTGGGGCCAGAAGCGCTCCTGATCAGGCCGTCCAGACCAGCCAGCCGATATAGGCGGCATAGCCGGTGATCAGCATCAGGCCCTCGCCGCGCGTGATCTTGCCGCGTCGCCGGGCGAACAGGATCATGGCCGCGGTCGCCCCCGCCAGGATCCAGATGTCCAGCCGCGCGATCGCCGGCGGCACGTCGATGGGCTTGATCGCGGCCGTGACGCCCAGGATGCCCAGGATGTTGTAGAGGTTCGATCCGACCACGTTGCCGAGCGCGACCTCGCCCTGTTTGCGCAGCGCCGCGACCACGCTGGTGACCAGTTCCGGCAGCGATGTTCCCAGCGCCACGATGGTCAGCCCGACCATCGTGTCGGACACGCCGAAGTCATGGGCCACCTTGATCGCCCCGCTGACCAGCAGCTGCGCGCCATAGACGGTGATGGCGATGCCGGCCGCCGCCATGGGCAGGGCCATCCACAGGCTGGGCGCCGACTTCGCCGGCCCCCGCCCCGCGTCGGCGATCCGCTCGCCCTCGGGATCGGGCCGGCGACGCTCGGACATCCAGACGACCAGCAGATAGATCAGCAGCAGGGCGACGGCGATCAGACCCATCTCCCGGGTCAGGCGCCCCTGCAGCACCGCCCAGGCCAGACCGGCGGTCGCGAGCGCCAGCATGATGGCGTCGCGGCGAAACGCGCGCTGATCGACGGCCAGCGGCGCGATCAGGGCCGTCACCCCGAGGATCAGCAGCACGTTGGAGATGTTCGAGCCGACGACATTGCCGACGGCGATGCCGGGCGAGTCGGCGAAGGCCGCCTGCAGACTGGTGACCAGCTCGGGGGCGGAGGTGCCGAAGCCGACAACCGTCAGGCCGATCAGCAGCGGGCTGACGCCCAGCCGCCGGGCCGCGCTGGCCGCGCCGCGCACAAGAATGTCCCCGCCGACAGCCAGCATCGCCAGCCCGGCCGCCATGCTCAACCACAAGGTCATGCGCCACTCCTCGCCTCGGGGCAGCATGGCGGTGTTCGCGCCGCTTGCAAGCCAAACCGGTCGCGGCGAAGCTGGGACGCGCCAGCGCGGAACCCTTCATGACCAGCCTCCGGATTCTCACCCTCTCCGCTCTCGCCCTTGCCGTGGCGGCCAGCGCCGGCGCGGCGTCGGCCGGCCTGCCGTGGAAGGGCTACCTCGGCGCCGGGGGACCGGACACCGTGGCGATGCTGCCGCCCGCCCCGCCGCCCGGATCGCCCGAGGCCGAGACGGACCGGGCAATCTTCCGCGCCACCCGGACGCTGAAGGGCGGGCCGCGCTGGGACCTGGCGGTCACCGACCTGTCCCAGACCCACATCGTGTCGGACCTCAGCTGCGCCGTGGGCGTGGATCTGCGGACCGGCAAGCTGCCGGCCCTGAGGCGCCTGCTGCTGACCATGGCCCCCGATGTCAGCCGCGCCGTCAGCAAGCCCAAGGCGCTCTACGGGCGGCCGCGACCCTATCTGGTCGATCCCGGGCCGATCTGCGCCGACCGGACCGTCGCGCTCGCGCGCAGCCCCGACTACCCGTCCGGCCACGCCACCTGGGGCTGGTCGGTGGGACTGGTGATGGCCGAACTCGCGCCCGACCGGGCCAGCGCCATCCTCGCCCGCAGCAAGGCCTTCGGCGAGAGCCGGATGGTCTGCGGCGTGCACAACGCCAGTTCGGTCGCCGCGGGCCGGACCAACGCCGAGGTGCTGGTGGCCGCCCTGCATGGCTCGCCCGCCTTCCGCGCCGATCTGCAGGCGGCCCGGAGCGAGCTGGCCGACGCGATCAGGACCGGCCGGCCGGCGTCCGGCTGCGAGGCCGAAGCCGCGGCGATGGCGACTCCGCTACCCTAGCAGCGGCTTGCCCTTCGGCGCGCGCGTCTCTACCTCTCGTCCAATGGTCCACTCCCACGCCTGTGATCACGACCACGACGCCCACGGCCTGACCGCCGACGCCCTGGCGCGTGGCCTGACGGCCGCGGCGGCGCGCTGCGAGGCGGCGGGCCAGCGCATGACCCCGCCCCGGCGCCGGGTGCTGGAGATGCTGTTGCGGGCCGGCCAGCCGGTGAAGGCCTACGACCTGATCGCGGCCTTCGGCGAGGACGGCGCGCCGGCCAAGCCGCCGACCGTCTACCGGGCGCTGGACTTCCTGTCGAAACAGGGCCTGGCCCACCGCATCGAGAGCCTGAACGCGTTCATCGCCTGCGGCGGTGGGGGTGGCGGCGGCGGCGGCGAGGGCCATGCGGCGGCCTTCCTGATCTGCGACTGCTGCGGCGCCACGCGCGAGATCGCCCCGTCCGGCGTGAGCGAGATCGAGCGACTGGCCGGCGCCCAGGGTTTCAACCTGACGAGCCTGATGGTCGAGGCGCATGGCCTCTGCCAGGACTGCCGGTCCTGACCGGCATGGGCGACGGCGTCGAGATCTGGCGCGGCGGCGTCAACACCTGGGAATGCGACGAGATGGGGCACATGAATGTGCGCTTCTACGTCACCAGGGCCGTCGAGGGGCTGGTCGGCCTGGCCGCGGCGCTCGGCCTGCCCCACGCCTTCACCGCCCACGCCGGCTCGACCCTGATGGTCCGCGAGCAGCACATCCGCTTCCTGCGCGAGGCGCGGGCCGGCGCGGCCCTGCACATGACCGGCGGGGTGCTGGAGATGGGCGAGGACACGGCGCGGCTGCTGATGCTGCTGTGGCATTCGGACTCCGGCGCCCTGGCGGCCAGCTTCCAGACCGTGGTCGCCCATGTCACGCCCGCCGAGGGCCGGGCCTTTCCCTGGCCGCGACGGACCGCCGATCTGGCCGCCGCCCTGGCCATCGACCTGCCCGAGCAGGCCCGGGCCCGGAGCCTGTCGCTGGAGCCGGTCCAGTCGCTGGCCAGCCTGGAGCGGGCCGACGCGCTGGGCCTGGTCCGCATCGCCCAGGGCGCGGTCTCCCCGGCCGACTGCGACCTGTTCGGCCGGATGCGCCCCGAGCAGTTCATCGGCCGGGTGTCGGACGGCATCCCCCGGCTGGTGCGCGGCTTCCGCGACACGGTGGTCGGGGCGCTGGAGGAGACGCCCAAGCGGGTCGGCGGCGCGGTGCTGGAATACCGGCTGATCCATCTGGACTGGCCGCGCGCCGGCGACCGGCTGGAGATCCGATCGGGCCTGAAGGACGCCGACACCCGCACCAAGCGCATCGTCCACTGGATGATCGACCCCGACACCGGCAAGGCCTGGGGCGCGAGCGAGGCCGTGGCCATCACCTTCGACCTCGACGCCCGCAAGATCGTCCCGATCACCGAGGCGGCGCGGGCCGAGCTGATGAAGCACGCGAAGGCGGGACTGGCGCTGTAAGAACCCTGCGTGGTTCGACACGCACCCTGCGGGTGCTGCTCACCATGACGTAGAATGTTGAGTCCCACCCCCGCACGTCATCCTGAGCAGGCCCGAAGGGCCGTGTCGAAGGACGCAATCAGGTCGATGCCGCCTCGCTCAACGCCGCCCGCACCAGGTCCGGGCGCTCCATCGGCAGGAAGTGGCTGGTTCCGGCGATGACGTCTGTCCGCGCGCGGCCGTGCGTCAGAGCCGTGATCTCGTCGGCCTCGAGCCCGCAGGTGGAGCCGATTTCGGCCTTCAGGACGCGGATCGGCGCGGTCACCCGCGCGAAGGCCCCGACGGTGTCGTGATGATGGGCGGTGAAGTTGGCCGCCTCCCACTGCGGCCGGCAGGACAGGTGAACCTGGCCGTCGTCGCCCTCCAGCAGGCCGTCGGCCAGATAGCCGCGCAGGGCGGCGTCGGGCCAGGTGCGGAAGGCCCCGCGCCCGCTGTAGGCCTGAAAAGCCGCCTCGCGGTCGGGAAAGGTCGCGCGGCGGCGGCGGGCGCCGACAGCCAGCGGCGAGGTCTGCAGCCCCTCCGGGCCCACGGCGGCCAGGCGCTCGGCGGTCATCACCACCGGGTCGAACAGCACCAGCCGCCGGGCCGCGTCGGTCCGCTCCGCGGCGGCCAGCAGGCCGACCGTTCCGCCCATCGAATGGCCGGCCAGCACGGTCGGCGTCTCACCCATGGCCTCGAGCAGGACCAGCAGGTCGTCGCGGAACACCAGCCAGGCCTCGTGCGCTTCGGGGTCCGCCTGCAGGGTCGTGCGGCCGTGGCCGCGCTGATCGACCGCCAGAACGCGCAGTTGCTCGCCCACGGGCGTCAGGATGTCGGCATAGGCCCCGGCGTTGAAGCCGTTGGCGTGGAGGAAAAGAATGTCGAGCGGCCGGTCGGCGGGGCCGAATTCATAGCCGGCGACGGTCCCCCGCGGGACGGCGATGTCGCGACGGCGCGCGGAGGGGAAAGGCGAGGCGGGGACGGTCATCCCCACCTCCCTAACGTGGTCACGTCGCGTCAGTCGATAGCCGTCAGATCCGGCGCACGTCCCAGGCGCCGCCCGGCTTGCGGCAGGCGCGGTAGCGTTCGGTCTCGCGGCCGTATTTCTTCGTGTAGGCCGTCTGCTCCAGGGTCTGGCAACCGTCCCGGCCGGGGGCCGGCCGCACCACCGACTTCGACACATAGCCGCCGTCCACCCGCAGCCAGCCCGAATTGTAGGACGTCCCGCCGAAGGTCTCGCCGCCCGACATCCGGCCGACCACCCGGCCACGGGTCGAGGGCGTGGCTCGCACATTGACCGTGTTCGGCGCGTACCAGGAACCGCTGTTGGCCGCCGGCAGCACGCGAATCTCGCCATAGGCGCCGGAGTTGGGGTTGCGCCAGCGGGCCGGACGGCCGGTGGCCAGGGCCTCGTTCAGCGCCGCCTCGGCCCGGCGCTGGTCTTCCTCCTGCATCTTGCAGCCGATCGACGAGCCGATGGCCGCGCCGATGCCGGCCCCGACGACCGTGCCGGCGCCCCGTTCGCCCTTGGCGACCTGGTTGCCGATGACCCCGCCGATGATGGCGCCGATGACCGCGCCCCCTTCCTGCTTGCCGCCGGCGGCGTCGCAGCTGAACACGCCGGCGTTCGCCGCGCCGGGAAGGGCGGCCAGGGCGATGACAGCGATGGCGGCGGTAGTGGTGAAGCGCATGGTAGACTCCCGTGTGAGGACGAACGGATCGTGAGCGAAGTCCAAGCTTAGCTCCGGTTTGAGTCCTCAAACGTCCGGGGTTGGCTTTCCCCACGTCATCTCACGACAATGTGTCAACACCCGCGAGGACAGCACCCATGACCGCCCATTCCGCCGAAACCGCCGCCTGGACCTGCTTCGACGTCTCGATCGAGGACGCGGTGGCCCATATCCAGCTCAAGCGGCCCGAAGCCATGAACACCATGAACAAGGCGTTCTGGGCCGAGCTGCCGGCCATCGTCCGCGACATCAACGACAACGCCCGCGCCCGCTGCATCGTCATCTCCTCGACCGGCAAGCACTTCTCGGCCGGCATGGACCTGTCGGTGTTCGCCAATGTCGGCGAGGGCCGCGGCGAGACCGACCGCCACGTGGCCGGCGAGAGCTTCCGCCGCCATGTCCACGCGCTGCAGGACACCTTCTCCTGCCTCGACGAGGCGCGCATGCCGGTGATCGCGGCGATCCAGGGCGGCTGCATCGGCGGGGCGGTCGATTTCACCAGCGCCTGCGACATCCGCTACTGCACCGCCGACGCCTTCTTCACGATCATGGAAATCAACATCGGCATGACCGCCGATGTCGGCACCTTCCCGCGGCTGTGCAAGCTGATCCCCGAGGGCTGGGTGCGCGAGCTGGCCTATACCGGCCGTCGCCTGCCGGCCCAGCGCGCCCGCGATATCGGCCTGGTCAACGAAGTCTTCGACACGCACGAGGCCGTGGTCGCCCACGCCCTGGCCACCGCCCGCGAGATCGCCAGCAAGTCGCCGCTGGCCGTCGCCGGGTCGAAGGTGATGATCAACTATGCCCGCGACCACACCATCAAGGACGGCCTGGACTACATCGCCCTCTGGCAGACGGGCATGTTCTCCGGCCCGCACATGGCCGAGACCTTCGTGGCCAAGCAGGAAGGCCGCGAGCCGGCGTTCCCGGACCTGATGCCGCTGCGCAAGGGGCTGTAGCCGGATGGGGACATGTACCGGAGGTACGTGTCCCCCAATTCTGGCGGCTCGATTGGGGGACACGTACCAAGGGGTACATGTCCCCTACGTTTCCAGCTCCGCCTCGGTGAGGTCGGCGCCCTCGATGCGGACGCCGTGGAGGTCCGCCTCGAGGAAGCGCGCGCGGGGGGCGTGGCAGTCGCGCAGGTCGGCCCCGCGCAGCACGGCGCGGGTCAGGTCGGTGCGGATGTAGCGGCCCTCGGCGATCATCAGCGGCCCCAGTCTGGCGCCGCGCAGGTCGGCCTTGTTCAGCTTGGCCCCGACCAGCTTGGCGCCGCGCAGGTCGGCCTCCTTGAGCACCGCGCCACGCAGGTCGGCCCCGCTGAGGTCGCAGCCCTGCAGCTCGGCCCCCTCCATGTTGAGGCCGAAGAACACCGACCGGGTCGCGCCCATGCCGGTCAGCATGCGCCGGCGCAGCTGCTTGAGTGGCCGGAAGTCCACGCGCGACACCTTCATCGTCACGCCCTCTGCCCCGCCCGATTTGCAGAACAGCTCGTGCTCGTTGATCAGGTCGCTCAGCGGACGGTCGTCGACATAGACGATCGGCGGCGGGGCCCGCAGGACCTCGCTCAGATCGACCCGCTCGAAACAGGCGTCGTCGAGATTGACCCCGCTGATCACCGCGTCCTTCATCGAAGCGCCGGCGAAGTCGGCCTGGAAGATCTGGGCGCTCGACAGGTCCGCGCCGTCCAGCACCGCGTTGACCAGCTTGGCGCCGTTCAGGCAGGCGCCCGACAGGTTGGCCTCGGTGAAGTCGGCGGAGATGGCGTGGGCCCCGGTCATATGGGCGCCGGCGAGGTTGGCGCCCTGCAGCACCGCGTAGTCGAGCTCGCCGGCCTTGCGCGCGTGCTTGAGGATCCTGAATTCCTGGGCCCCGCCCTGCAGCGCGATCTGGCCCTCGCGCAGGTCGCAGCCGGCCAGGTTGGCGCCCGCCAGGTTGGCGCCGCGCAGGCAGGCGCCGCGCAGGTCGGCCTGGCAGAGGTCGGCGGCGCGCAGGTCGGCGTCCCGCAGGTCACAGCCGAACATGATGGCGCGCTTGAGGTTGGCCCCGTGCAGGTTCACGGCCGCCATGCGCGCGCCAGTGAAATCGGCGTCGCTGAGATCGGCGCCGCCCAGCGACATGTTGGACAGATCGGCATAGGTCAGGTTGGCCCGCTTGCCGCCGCTGCGGCCGTTCAGATAGCGCGCGTGCGCATCGACCACGGCCTTCACGGCGCTGTAGTCGAGGACACGTATCAGGCTGGGAGCGCTGGCGACGGCGGACATTCTGACCCCGGATTTCGGACGACGGAATCATGGCCCCCGCCGGCTTAATGAACGGTTCTTTCGGACCCGCTCGCGGGGGTCAGAGCCAGCCCTTGCGGCGGAACCACCAGATCGGCGCGATCATGGTCACGCCCATCAGCCCCAGGGCCATCGGGTAGCCGCCGACCCAGCCCAGCTCGGGCATGTGCCTGAAGTTCATGCCGTAGACCGAACCGATCAGGGTCGGCGGCATGAGGATCACGGCCCAGACGGAAAAGACCTTCATGATCTCGTTCTGGTCGGTGTTGATCAGGCCCACCGCCGAATCGAGCAGGAAGGTCACGTTTTCCGTCAGGTAGGCGGAATGGTCGGTCAGCGACTGGGCGTCGCGCTGCAGCGACCGCAGGCGCTCGCGGTGCTCCTTGCCGGCGGCGATATCGTCGGACAGGGCGGCGAAGGACAGCAGGCGGGCCAGGCTGACCAGGCTGCCGCGCGCCTTGGCGGCGATCGACTGGCTGCGCCCGAGCCGGCGCAGGATCGGCTTGAACCCACCCCTGCGCGTCGGCCGGAAGATGTCGGCGGAAATCCGCTCGACATCGGCCGAGGTCTTTTCGAGGATGTCGGCCAGCCGGTCGATGAGAGCGTCGAGCAGGCCCAGAAAGGCCTCCACCCCGCTGCGGCAGAAGTTGGCGTCCCGCTCGGCCTGGGCGGCGAAGGCGACGAAGGCGCGGGGCTCGACGTAGCGAATGGTGATCAGCCGGCCCTTGGCCAGCACGAAGGTCACCGGCTCCACACCCGGGTCGTCGCCATCTGCCCCGACCAGCAGGAAGGCGGTCATGAACGCGGCGCCGTCCTCCTGGTAGAGGCGGGAGGAGACCTCGATCTCGGCCATCTCCTCGCGGGTCGGCAGCAGGACGCCCAGCGCCTTCTCGGCGATCAGCTCCTCGGCGCGGTTGGGGTTGGTCAAGTCGATCCAGGCGACGTCGTCCGGCAGGACCCAGTCGGGGCCCGGCGCCACGGGCTCAAGCCCGCCTCCGCCGCTGCGAAGCACCCTCAACATGGACGTATGATCTCCGGACCCGCCCTCGAATGGCGCGGCGGGCGGGCAGCGTCAACCGATCGGGCCGATCAGTCGCCGGTGTCGTCCTGGGACTGACCCTGGCCGGTCGCGGCCGCGATCAGGGCGGCGATGCGGTCGGTGGCGTCAGCGGCCTGGTTGATCACGCCCAGCGGGGACGGGATCGGGCCGACGGCCGAGGCGGTCTGGGTGGCGGCCGTGCGGGCCATGGTCACGCCCTGGGCGCTCCAGTAGCGCGGATCGGTCTGGGCCAGCTGCAGGGCCTGGCCGTTCTGGTAGATGAAGCCGTAGGTCGGATAGGCCGTGGTGCCCAGGTCGCGGATCGGGTCGTACCAGACCTTGACCATGCTCCAGTCGCCCACGGGCGAGACGTCGATGACGGTCACGTCGCGCTCGATCTGGCCGCGCGCGCCGCCGATCCGGGACCAGTTGGCGTGGGTGATCTGGATGACGCGGTCGGTGACCAGGCGGCTGACGACGGCCACGTGGCCCAGCTGCATCCGGCCGGTGGGCTTGAAGGTCAGCACCGCGCCCATGCGCGGGTCGCGGCCGGTCTCGTACTTGCCGCTGGCCTGGCCCCACCAGGTCCTGGCGTCGCCATAGATCTGGATACCCGACAGCAGTCGGGCGAACGGCACGCATTGCCAGTAGATGTCAGCCAGAGCGTTCGCCGTGGGCGTAAGGCTGATCACCACCGCAGCGGCCATGGAACCAAGATAGGTTTTGGTCCGTTGGCGCATTCAGGAGGTCTCCCCCGTCACTGGAAGTGAGGGGATAACCATGTCACGCCCGAATGAAAAGAGTCTTTTCAGGCGCCGGCGGTGACAACACGTCGTGATCGCCGCGAGTCGGCCATGAGTTTCATGCGTTCGCGGGCCGGTTTCTCGACCAGATGATAGGACGCCGCCGACAGTGGAACCAGGGCGACCAGGAAGATCAGCCACAGGCCCAGCGGAAGTTTTTCATCGGCTAGATTCAGAACTCGCGCCGCCGCGTTCACGAAGATGATCTTCCAGGGCACGCAGATCATATAGGTCGAGTAGCTGATCTCGCCGAGATACACCAAGCCCGCCTGCGATCCAAAAGTCGAACCGTGCTGGGCGAGGCCCGCCAGGCCCAGGATCAGGCCGCCGAAGGTGGCCACGATAACCATGTCCGGCGCGCCCAGCAGGACCGCCGCGAGCAGGCCGGCGCCCGAAAAAAGGGCGCCGATCGCCGCCATGCGGACGCCGCGCACCGCGCCGGACCGCCACAGGCTGTGCATCGCGCAGCCCAGCGCGAAGCAGGGAACGATTCGCAGGGCGCCCCAGGCGATGGTCGCCTGGTTCAGCGACTTGCCGGTCAGGGCCTGGAATGTCGGATAGAGGATGGCGATCGCCGCCAGCGTTACGGCGGCGTAGAGCCAGGGTCGGGCGCGCATTTTCCACGCCACGAAGGCGAAGGCCGGAAAGCTGAGATAGGCGAACCATTCGGCCGAGATCGACCAGGACGGATGGTTGAAGGCGGCGGCCGGCGCCAGGCCCCAGGCCTGGACCATCAGCAGATTGGCCGGCAGGGCGTCCCAGCGCAGGATCTCGGAGTCGATGGCCACGCCGGCCAGGCCGGCCGCCACGCCAAGGCCGATCATCCCGGCCAGGGTCGCCAGGTGCAGCGGATAGACCCGCGCCAGCCGGTTCCACAGGAACGAGCCGTACTTGAACCGGCCCTCGCCGAAGGCCGACAGATAGACGTGGCACAGGATGAAGCCGCTGAGCACGAAGAACAGCTCCACGCCCAGATAGCCCTTGGCCACCATCGCCGGGGTGAAGGCCACGTCCAGCTTGGGCCAGTAGTGGAACAGCACGACCCACAGCGCGGCGAAGAAGCGCAGGGATGTCAGAGGCCGGATGTTGGCGGCGTCCTGCATGGCTGTTTCCTGTCCCGTATCGGCGCCCCGGCGGCGCGTTCCCGGGGCAGGTGCAATTCGCGCGCCACGGGAATCGCTCAAAACCGGTTCAACATGCCGCGCGAACGGCTATGTAAGCCTGATCCGGTTCACCAGTCGTGAAAGGCCCGACACCCGCATGGACAGCCTGATGCAGCTCGCCACCGATCCCTCCGCCTGGGCGGCGCTGGTCACCCTGGTGGTCATGGAGATCGTGCTGGGCATCGACAACCTGGTGTTCATCTCGATCCTGTCGAACAAGCTGCCGCAGGCGCAGCGGCCGCGCGCGCGCAGCATCGGCCTGTCGCTGGCCCTGCTGATGCGCATCGCCCTGCTGTTCGGCATCGCCTGGCTGGTGGCCCTGACCAATCCGGTGTTCGATCTGGGCCTGACCGGCTCGCTGAACGAGGACGGCCACGCGACGTTCGAGACGGCCTTCTCCTGGCGCGACCTGATCCTGATCGCCGGCGGCCTGTTCCTGCTGTGGAAGGCGACCAAGGAGATCCACCACACCGTCGATCCGGCCCCGACCGGCGACGTGATGGACGCCAAGAACAAGGCCATCACCAACTTCGGCGCGGCGATCGTGCAGATCCTGATGCTCGACCTGGTGTTCTCGATCGACTCGATCCTGACCGCCGTCGGCATGACCCAGCACGTACCGATCATGATCGTGGCCGTGACCATCGCGGTGGGGGCGATGTTCTTCGCCGCCGGGCCGCTGGCCGCCTTCATCCACGACAACCCGACCATCGTCATGCTGGCCCTGGGCTTCTTGCTGATGATCGGGGCGGTGCTGATCGCCGACGGCTTCGGCGTGCATGTGCCCAAGGGCTACATCTATGCCGCCATGGCCTTCTCCGGCCTGGTCGAGGGGCTGAACATGATCGCCCGCAAGGCGCGCGAGAAAACCCCGCCGGCCGAGACGCTGCACTAACCAGGATTGCCAACGGACGGCGCTGAAAACCGCGAAAGCCCTCCTCCTCGATGGGACGCGCCGGGACTGGACTTCATGTCCCTTGGGACTTGATGTCCAGTCCTCGTCAGCACTGTGGGACAGGCCAGGCAGTCCCGAGGGACAGCTAAGCCTGCCCCACGGTCGAAGGCGCCGGAGGAAACGCACTGGCGGCCGCAATTCTCCCTTCCGTCGTCATCCTGGGCCCTGTGCCCAGGACCCCTCTGTCCGCGTTCCAGACCGTTCCAACTGGATCACGGCCCCTGCGGCTGATCGAGGGGTCCTCGCCACGAGGGCGAGGATGACGGGGTTTGGGTGGACGGCGCCGCGGATCAGAGAAAGCTGTACGGGTCCACGTCGATGGCCACCCGCACCGAGCCGGGCGGGCGGGCGCGGGCGCGCCAGGCGGCGAGGAAGCCCTGCAGGTCCACGGAGCGGTCGGCCCGCACGAGGAACCGCTTGCGCCGGCGGCCCCGCACCATGGCCAGAGGCGCGTCGGCGGGGCCGTAGATGTCCACGCCCTCGGCGTTCGGCGCGGCGGCGGCCAGGGCGCGGACATAGGCCTCCAGCGCCACGGGGTCCGGTCCAGAACAGATGATCGCCGCCAGCCGGCCGAACGGCGGCAGGCCGGCCAGTTCGCGGCCGGCCATCTCCGCGGCGATGAAGGCGTCGCGATCCTGGGCCGCCAGCGCCTGCATCACCGCGTGCTCCGGCGCATAGGTCTGCAGCATGGCCCGCCCCGGCCGCTCGCGCCGCCCCGCCCGCCCGCTGGCCTGGGCCAGCAGCTGGAAGGTCCGTTCCCCGGCCCGCAGGTCGCCGCCGCGCAGGCCCAGGTCGGCATCGACCACCCCCACCAGGGTCAGCAGCGGGAAGTCGTGGCCCTTGGCCGCCGCCTGGGTGGCCACCAGCACGTCGATCTCGCCGTCGGTCATGGCCTTGACCAGCGACCGCGCGCCCTCGGCGTCGTAGACCGTGTCGGACGAGAACACCGCCACGCGCGCCTCGGGGAACAGGAAGCGCACCTCCTCCTCGACCCGCTCCACGCCGGGGCCGATCGACACCAGGCTGTCCTGCGCCCCGCAGTGCGGACAGCGGTCGGGCTTGGGCATGGAAAAGCCGGTCAGGTGGCAGACGAGCCGGCCCGTATAGCGATGCTCGACCAGCCAGCTGTCGCTGTCGGGCGCCTTCATCCGTTCGCCACAGGCGCGGCAGAGGACCAGCGGCGCATAGCCCCGCCGGTTGAGGAACAGCAGCGTCTGTTCGCTCCGCCCGTAGGTCTCCTTCATCGCCTCGATCAACGGCGGCGACAGCCAGCGGCCGGGCTCGGGCGGCGTCTCGCGCATGTCGATCAGGGTGACGTCCGGCAGTTCGGACGCCCCGTGCCGCGCGGCCAGCCTGAGCCAGCGATAGCGACCCTGCTCGGCGTTCCACAGGCTCTCCAGCGAGGGCGTGGCCGAGGCCAGCACGACGGCGCACTTCTCCAGGCTGGCCCGGGCCACGGCCAGGTCGCGGGCCTGGTAGATGAAGCCCTCTTCCTGTTTGAACGAGCCGTCGTGCTCCTCATCGACGACGATCAGGCGCAGGTTGGGGAACGGCAGGAACAGCGCCGAACGCGCGCCGACCACGATGCGCGCCCTGCCCGTGGCCACGCCCTCCCAGACCTGGCGGCGGCGGGGCGGCGGCACGGCGGAGTGCCACTCGGCCGGCAGGGCGCCGAAGCGGTCCTCGAACCGCGCGATGACCGCCTGGGTCAGGGCGATCTCGGGCAGCATGACCAGCACCTGGGCCGCCGGATCGGCGTCCAGGGCCGCGGCGACCGCCTCGAGATAGACCTCGGTCTTGCCCGAGCCGGTCACGCCGTCGAGCAGGGCCGCCTGGAACCCGCCCTCGCGCGCCATGCCGGCCAGCACCCGGGCCGCGGCCGTCTGGCTGGCGTTCAGCGTCGGCCCCGGGCGGGCGGTGTCGGGCGCGTCGAAGCGCGTCACCGGCATTTCGAGGCGGAGCTCCAGGCAACCCTCGTCGAGCAGGCCCTTGACCACGCCCGCGCCGACGCCGGCCCTGGCGGCCAGTTCCGGGCCCGGCAGGGGCCCGTCGGCGGCGGCGGCCAGCACCTTGTCCCGCGCCGGGGTCATCCGCGCCGGCGCGGTTCCCGTGGCCGCCAGCAGTTTGATCGGCTTCGGCTTCGGCGCCCTTAAGCCCCGCAAGGCCATGGCCAGCGGCTGGCCGGGCGGATCGACCGAATAGCGCGCGGCCCATTCGACGAAGCGCAGCGTCATCTCGGGCATCGGCGGGTCGCCCACCCGCTCCAGCACCGGCTTGAGCGGCCGGTTGCCGCCAGCCCCCTCGCGCAGGGCCGTGACCACGCCGCGCACGGCCCGGGGGCCCAGCGGCACGGCCACATGGTCGCCGACGGCCAGATCCATACCCTCGGGCTCGGCGTAGTCGAACGCCTCGGGCAACGGCATGGGCAGCAGGACGGACGCGATTCGGCTCACGGGTGGCGCTCCGCGTTCCGCGCCGCTAGAACCCCGCTCATGCAACTGTTCCTCGACACTACCGACACCGCCGTCCTCAAGGACCTCGCCGCCACCGGCCTCGTGGATGGCGTGACCACCAATCCCACGCTGATCGCCAAGTCCGGTCGGCCCATGGCGGAGGTCATCGCCGAGATATGCGGTCTCGTCGAGGGCCCAGTGAGCGCCGAGGTCGCGGCGATGGACGTCGAGGGCATGCTGGCCGAGGGCCGCAAGCTGGCCGCCATCGCCACCAACGTGGTGGTCAAGGTCCCGCTGACCCGCAATGGCCTGATCGCCACCAGTGAATTCGCGGTCGAGGGCATCCAGACCAACGTCACCCTGTGCTTCTCCGCCAGCCAGGCCCTGCTCGCGGCCAAGGCCGGCGCGTCCTACATCTCGCCGTTCATCGGCCGGCTGGACGACCACGGCGCGGTCGGCATGGACCTGATCGGCGAGATCCGGGCCATCTATGACAACTACGGTTTCGACACCGAAATCCTCGCCGCCTCGATCCGCACGCCGGCCCATGTGACGGCCGCGGCCCTGGCCGGCGCCGACTGCGCGACCATTCCGCCGGCGACCTTCGAGGCGCTCTTCAAGCACCCGCTGACCGACAAGGGTCTTGAACAGTTCATGGCGGACTGGGCGAAGACCGGGCAATCGATCCTGTAGGGCCCGTTCGAGCGGGGACAGGCTTTCCTGTCCCTTGGGACTGGATAGCCCGTCCCCTCGCCGCCGTCCGGGGACAGGACAAGCAGTCCCAAGGGACAGCTAGTCCGGTCCCCTGAGAACGGATTGGTAGGAGGTCAGCGCTAGCGTCTTCCCCACTCGATCAGGGGAAGACCATGAGCGCGGCAAGACAACCAGAATCGGCGGCCGACGAGCTTCGCCGCGTGCTGCGCGCGCATCCCGAGCTGATTCGCGGCGACGCCGAGTTGCTGGCCGACCTGGGCCTGCGCGTCGATTCGGCCAACCTGGTCGATTTCGGCCCCGCGGCCCTGGCCCGGGTCAGCGCCGCGCACAAGCGCGAGACCACGGTCCGCCGCAAGCTGGAAGCCATGGCCCGGGCCAACTTCTCCGCCCAGGCCCAGACCCATGCGGCGGTGATCGACATTCTCGAATCGCGCAACCATTCGGACCTCGCCCGGCGGGTCGATGACCTGGCCAGCCTGCGTTTCGGCCTGGTCGCCGCGACCATCGCCATCGAGGGCCCGGGCCGCACGCCGGCCGGCTGGTACGACCTGGTCGAGGGCCAGAGCGATCTGATCCTGGGTCCGCAGCGACTTGCCCGCATGGGTTTTCACGCCCCGGCGCGGGGCCTGTTCGGCGAACGGGGTGAGCAGGTCCGCTCGATGGCCATGGTCCGCATCGCCCTCTGGGAGCCCGGCCGCGAAGGCGTGCTGGCCTTCGGCTCGCCCGACGCCAAGGGCTTCACCGCCGACATGGGCGCCGAACTGGTCGCCTTCCTGGCCCGGGTGGTGGAACGGACGGCCGAACGATGGCCGGTGCTGTGACGATCTTCTCCCCTCTCCCAACGGGAGAGGGAGGGGCCCGGCCGCGCAGCGGACGGGAGGGTGAGGGGTTACGCCCTCGCCGGACCGACCTTACCCCCTCAACCTCCCACGCCCTTTGGTCGTGGGCCCCTCCTTCTCCCCTTGGGAGAAGGGAAGGATGACCACCGCCCGCGACGCCATGGCCGCCTGGCTCGATCACCTGGCCAACGAGCGCCGGGTGTCGCCGCGCACGATCGAGGCCTATCTGGGCGCCGTCTCGCCCTACCTCGCCTTCCTCGAACGGCATCGCGGCGAGAGCCTGTCGGCCGGCGACATGGCGGGCGTCACCCCGGCCGAGCTGCGCGCCTATCTGGCTCATCGGCGCGACGGCGAGCGGCCGCTGTCGGCGCGGTCGGTGTCGCAGGCGCTGTCGGCCGTGCGCGGCTTCCACAATTTCCTCGACCGCCGGCTGGGCATCCCCAACGCCGCCCTCTCACTGGTCAAGGGGCCAAAGGTCCGGCCATCCGCCCCCCGCCCGGTCACCGAGGATCAGGCGCGCGGCCTGATCGCGGAGGCCGCCTGCGACCCCGATCGCGAGGGCTGGGAGGCCGTCCGCGACGAGGCGGTGCTGACCCTGCTGTGGGGCTGCGGCCTGCGGATCAGCGAGGCGCTGTCGCTGAAGCGGTCGGACGCGCCGCTGGGCGAGTCGCTGCGCATTCTCGGCAAGGGCTCGAAGACGCGCATCGCGCCGGTGCTGCCGGCCGTGCGCGAGGCGATCGACACCTATCTGGCCGCCCTGCCCTTCGCGCTGGATCCCGATGAGCCGCTGTTCCGCGCCGTGCGAGGCGGGCCTTTGAGCCCCCGTCACGTCCAGGCGACGATGCAGACCCTGCGCGGGCGCCTCGGCCTCTCCGACCGCGCCACGCCCCACGCCCTGCGCCACAGCTTCGCCACCCATCTGCTGGGCGCCGGCGCCGACCTGCGCTCGATCCAGGAGCTGCTCGGGCATGCGTCGCTATCGACGACGCAGAAGTACACGGCGGTCGATGCGGCCGGGTTGCTGGCGGCTTACGGGAAGGCGCATCCGCGGGCTTAGTGGGCTCGCGCTCCTCGCGGCGGAAATCGTCCTGATGTCTTGATGAGCATTCTTGCTCCGGCGGGACCTTCGTCAAGGACGGGCCCGCAGGGCCCGCCGCTGCGCGGCCGCGAAGCGGTCCTTGACCAAGGTCACCGTCCGGAGCGGACCATTCCATCAAGGCCTTCAGGGCGTATCAGCACCCGACTGATGAAAGGTCGGCCGCTCCACCCCCACGAGCGCAGGCGTTCCGGCTAGGCCTGCATCGTCCACCCCTCCACCCCCATGGCCGCCTGGCGCAGGGCCTCGGAGCGGGTGGGGTGCGGGTGGCAGGTGCGGGCGACGTCCTCGGACGAGGCGGAGAACTCCATGGCCACGCAGTATTCGGCGATCATGTCGCCGACGTTGGGGCCGATCATGTGCACACCCAGGATGCGGTCGGTCTTCGCGTCGGCCAGCACCTTCACGAAGCCCTCGCCCTCGTGGTTGATCTTGGCCCGACTGTTGGCCGTAAACGGGAACTTGCCGACCTTGTAGACGACGCCCGCGGCCTTCAGCTCCTCCTCGGTCTTGCCGACCGTGGCGACTTCAGGGGCGGTGTAGATGACGCCGGGGATCAGGTCGTAGTTCACATGGCCGGCCTTGCCCGCGATCAGCTCGATACAGGCGACGCCCTCGTCCTCGGCCTTGTGGGCCAGCATCGGACCGCTGGTCACGTCGCCGACCACCCAGACGCCCGGCGCCGAGGTGCGGAAGTGGTCGTTGGCGATCATCCCGCGCTTGTCGGGCGTGACGCCCACCGTCTCCAGGCCGAGGCCTTGCGTGAACGGACGGCGGCCGATGGCCACCAGCACATAGTTGGCCGCCAGGGTCTGGGGCTCGCCGCCCTTGACCGGCTCCATGGTGATCTCGACGCCGCTGGCGCTGGCCTTGGCGCCGGTGACCTTCTGACCCAGCTGGAACTTGAAGCCTTGCTTGGTCAGGGACCGCTGGAAGGTCTTGGCCGTCTCCTCGTCCATGCCGGGGCAGACGCGGTCGAGGTATTCGACGACCGTCACCTCCGCGCCCAGGCGACGCCAGACGCTGCCCAGCTCCAGGCCGATGACGCCCGCGCCGATGACCACCAGGTGACCGGGGACCTCGGGCAGCGACAGGGCGCCGGTGGAATCGACGATACGCTTGTTGTCGACCGTCACGCCCGGCAGCGGGGTGGGCTCCGAGCCCGTGGCGATCAGGATGTTCTTGGCTTCCAGCGTGGTCTCGGCGCCGTCGATGGCTTTCACGACCACCTTGCCGGGCCCGTCGATGCGGCCCCAGCCCTTGATCCACTCGACCTTGTTCTTCTTGAACAGGAACTCGATGCCCTTGGTCAGGGCCAGCACGCTGTCGGCCTTCTGGGCCATCATCTGGGCCAGGTTGAGCTTCGGCTTCACATCGATGCCGAGGGTGGCGAACTCGCCACCGGTCGCCGCCGCGTAGAGTTCGGAGGCGTGCAGCAGCGCCTTGGACGGCATGCAGCCGACGTTCAGGCAGACGCCGCCGAGGGTCTCGCGGCCCTCCACGACGGCGACCTTCAGCCCCAGCTGGCCGGCGCGGATCGCCGCGTTGTAGCCGCCGGGGCCGCCCCCGATGATGACGACGTCGTACTGGGCCATGGGAAGGAGCCGCCTGTCTGCTGTGTGCGCTTGAACCATATGGGGCGCGCTCGCCCCCTGCGCGAGGCGGTTTAAGGCGCCGGGCCCCTAGGTCAACATGCCCTGCTCAAAAAGCAGGGCGACGAGGGCCGTCATGGCCAGCCAGACGAGGAAGGCGTTGGTCGTGCGGCGGCGGCCGGCGGCGGCCAGCGGGTTGCCGGGCGGCAGCGCCTGGCGCGCCCAGAGCAGATAGGCGCCCTGCCAGGCGGCGTTGGCCAGGAAGGCGTAGAGCGCCGCCTCGCGCAGCAGCAGGAGCAGCAGGCCGCTGATCGCGGTCAGGGCGCCGATGATCATCATCGACCAGCCGCGCAGCCGCTCGGCCCGATCAGCGGGTTCACCGCTGACGCGGCTGATGGCTGTGTCGAGAAAGGCCTCCATCCGGCCGGCGCGCAGCGTCAACAGACCGCCGGCCAGATAGAAGAGGCCGACGGCGCGCGCGATCCAGCCGAGGATGTCGAGCGCGCCGTCAGCCATGAAGCGTTACTTACCCCGTTCGGTCAGCCAGATCAGCACGGCCGCCACGACCATGCCGCCGATCAGGTAGTAGTCGTATTGCAGCTCGGCCTTGGTGAAAACCGTCTGGTAGGCGGGCAGATTGTGTATGAACCACCAGGTTGCGACGTCCGCCGCGATGGCCAGCACGAACACGCCGAAGGCCTTGCCGCCCGTGAACAGCCGCCAGGCCGTCACCAGCAGCAGCAGCGTCACGGCGCCCCAGATGGCCAGCTGCCACCAGGGCGTCGCGTCCCACAGCGGGACCATCCGCTGCATCTCGGCCGGGACCGTGGTCAATTTGCCGAGTTTGTGGAGGGCGTTCATGCCCCCCATCAGGCCGCTCATGCCGGCATAGGCCAGCACGAGCGCGCCAAGCACCCATCTCAGGAACTTCATGTCGTTTGCTCCCCCGAGCATCGGCCGCTCGAATGGCGGCCCGCGGCGGGGAGGCTGAACGCAAGTTGACGCCAGGTCAAATCCGCTCGCCTGTCAGCCTCTGTCGAGATCCATGCCGCCTTCACCGAGATTTCGGCGTTCAAGCAATGCCGGAATGGTGGATAATTCCAGCAGAATGACCTTCGCCACCTTCGTGAAGATGGCCTCAGACCGCCGCGCCCGACGACCAGTCGATGACGGTCAAGCCGTCAATTCGGCCGAAGTCCTTCACGTCCGCCGTGACGACCGACCAGCCACGGGCCAACGCCTGGCCGGCGATCAGCATGTCCACCGCGCCGATGAGGCCGCCGGCCGCGCGCAGCGCTCGCCGGACCCGCGAAGCGGCGAGAGCATCGCCCACATCGAAGGATTCGACCGGCAGGTCGCCGATCAGCGTTTCGTACCGCTGTCGATGAAGCGCGGGCCGGCCACTGATCCCGGCGCCAAAGTCCAGTTCATAGAGCACGAGGCTGGAGAGCACGAGCGGGGCGCCGGACGCGCGAGCCGCCCTGAATTGGGCTCGGGTGGCGGTCGAGCCATCGCGAAGCGCGTTGATGATCGTGCTCGTGTCGAGACAGAGCGTCACCACTCGAGACCCTTGTCGTCGCAGGGCGGATCGGGAGGGGCCTCCAGCACATCACCGTCAGCCATGGCGTCGAGCCGGGCCCAGAAGGCCGCCCACTCCTCGTCTGACCGCGGGACACTACGCGGCCGCACCGGTTCCAGGATCACCTGGTCGCCCTCCCTGCGGATGCTGACCTCCCCCCCCTCGAACCTGAAAGCCTTGGGGAGCCGGACAGCCTGGCTGCCGCCGTGGGTAAACAGCTTGGCGCGGGCCTCCGGCTCTGCTGACCGGAAGGGCCGCCCGTCTTCCTTGAAGCCGGACATGAGCGTCTCCGTATCTATGTCTAATGGATACGCTTCGCCCGAACTTTCGTCAAGATCGTCAAACGTCCAACAGCAACCTTTGCGGGTCTTCGATGGCTTCCTTGATCTTGACCAGGAAGGTCACCGCGCCCTGGCCATCGACCACGCGGTGATCGTAGCTGAGGGCCAGGTACATCATCGGGCGGACCACGACCTGGCCGTTCACGACCATCGCCCGGTCCTTGATCGCGTGCATGCCCAGGATGCCCGACTGCGGTGCGTTGAGGATCGGGGTCGACATCAGCGAGCCGTAGATGCCGCCGTTGGTGATCGAGAAGGTGCCGCCCTGCATGTCCTCGATGGCCAGGTGGCCGTCGCGGGCCTTCTTGCCGAGGGCGCCGATGGCCTTTTCGATGTCGGCCAGGCCCATGGCCTCGGCGTCGCGCACGACCGGGACCACCAGGCCCTTCTCGGTGCCGACGGCGATGCCGATGTCGTAGTGGTTCTTGTAGACGATGTCCGTGCCGTCGATCTCGGCGTTGACGTCGGGCACCGCCCGCAGGGCCGCGACGCAGGCCTTCACGAAGAAGCTCATGAAGCCGAGCTTCACGCCGTGCTTCTTCTCGAAGCTGTCCTTGTACTGGTTGCGCAGGGCCATCACCGCGCTCATGTCGACCTCGTTGAAGGTCGTCAGCATGGCGGCGTTGTTCTGGGCTTCCTTCAGCCGGCGCGCGATGGTCTGGCGCAGGCGGGTCATCTTCACCCGCTCCTCACGCTCGTGCAGGGCGCGGGGCGCGGCCGGCGCGGCGAGCGGCGCAGGGGCGGCGGCGCGGGTTTCCAGCGCGGCCAGGGCGTCGCCCTTGGTAATGCGGCCGTCCTTGCCCGTGCCGGCGACGGCGGCGGGATCGAGCCCGGTCTCGGTGACGATGCGCTGCACCGACGGGGCCAGCGGCGCGGCGGCGGCCGGAGCGGGAGCCGGGATTGGCGCGGGCGCGGGGGTCGGGGCGGCCGCGGGCGCGGCCTTCGGCGCTGAAGCGGCGGCGGCCGCCCCGGCGGCGACCACGCCCAGCAGGGCGCCGGGGGTCACCGTCTCGCCGTCGGCGGCGGCGATGGATTCCAGCACCCCGTCCGTTGGCGAGGCCACCTCTAGGCTGACCTTGTCCGTCTCCAGCTCGACGAGGATCTCGTCCTTCCTGACCGCGTCACCCGGCTTCTTCGTCCAGCGGGCGACCGTCGCCTCGGTGACGGATTCGCCCAGGGCGGGAGTCATGATGTCGGCCATGGTCAGGTCTTTCGTATCTCGTTCGGGTCGGGGCGGCGGCGTCAGGCGAAGGCGTCGGCCAGGAAGGTCTCGAGTTCTTTCAGGTGCCGGCTCATCAGGCCAGCGGCGGTCGAGGCGGAGGCCGGCCGACCGACATAACGGGCGCGCTTGGCCTTGATGCTCATGCGGTCGAGCGTCAGCTCCAACCACGGATCGACGAAGGTCCAGCCGCCCATGTTCTTGGGCTCCTCCTGGCACCAGACCAGCTCGGCGTTGGCGAAGCGGCCCATCACCTGCATCACCGACTTCATCGGCCACGGATAGAACTGCTCGAGCCGCATGATGTAGACATCATCGCGGCCGGATTTCGCGCGAGCGTCGATCAGGTCGAAGTAGACCTTGCCCGAGCAGGCGATCACGCGGGTGATCTGATCGTCCGGCTTGAGGGTGACGCCGCCGACGTCGCAGCCGGCCTCGGCCCCGTCGATCATCACCCGGTGGAACGACGAGCCCTCGGCCAGGTCGGCGAGACTGCTGACCGCCTTCTTGTGCCGCAGCAGGCTCTTGGGCGACATGACCACCAGCGGCTTGCGGAACTCGCGGTGCATCTGCCGACGCAGGGCGTGGAAATAGTTGGCCGGCGTCGAGCAGTTGAGGATCTGCATGTTGTCCTCGGCGCAGGACTGCAGGAACCGCTCCAGGCGCGCCGAGCTGTGCTCCGGCCCCTGGCCCTCGTAGCCGTGCGGCAACAGCATCACCAGGCCGCTCATCCGCAGCCACTTGCGCTCGCCCGAGCTGATGAACTGGTCGATGACCACCTGGGCGCCGTTCACGAAGTCGCCGAACTGGGCTTCCCACAGCGTCAGCGTGTTGGGGTCGGCCAGGCTGAAGCCGTATTCGAAGCCGAGCACCGCCTCTTCCGACAGGGCCGAGTCGATGACCTCGAAATTGGCCTGCCCGGGCCGCAGGTTGTTGAGGAAGGTGTAGTGCTCCTCGGTGACCTGGTCGATCAGGTCGCAATGGCGCTGGGTGAAGGTGCCGCGCACGCTGTCCTGGCCGGACAGGCGCACCGGGAACCCTTCGTCGAGCAGGGTGGCGAAGGCCAGGTGCTCGGCCGTGCCCCAGTCGAGCCCCTCGCCGGCCACGATGGCGGCGTGGCGGCCCTCGATGACCCGGCGGACGGTCTTGTGAGCGTCGATGCGGTCGGGAACGGTGGTGATGGCGCGGCCCAGATCGATCAGCTTCTGCAGCGGCACGCCGGTGCTGCCGCGGCGCTCCTCGTCGCCGGGAAGCGCCAGGCCGGCCCATTTCCCGTCCAGCCAGTCGGCCTTGTTGGCCTTGTAGGTCTTGCCCGCGTCGAACTCCGCGTCGAGGAAGGCGTCGAACTCGGCGATCCAGCCGGCGATGTCGGCCTCGGTGGCCACGCCCTCGGCGATCAGCCGGCGGGAATAGAGCTCACGCGTCGATGGGTGGTCCTTGATCTTCGCGTACATCAAGGGCTGGGTCATCGTCGGGTCGTCACCCTCGTTGTGACCGAACCGGCGGTAGCAGAACATGTCGACGACCACGTCCTTGCCGAACTTCTGGCGATACTCGGTGGCCACCTTGGCGGCGTAGACCACGGCCTCGGGATCGTCGCCATTGGCGTGGAAGATCGGCGCCTCGACCATCAGCGCCACGTCCGAGGGATAGGGGCTGGTGCGCGAGTAGCGCGGGTCGGTGGTGAAGCCGATCTGGTTGTTGACGATGAAGTGGATCGTGCCGCCCGTGCGGAAGCCGCGCAGGCCCGACAGGGTGAAGCACTCCGACACCACGCCCTGGCCGGCGAAGGCGGCGTCGCCGTGCATCAGCAGCGGCAGGACATGGGTGCGGCCGGCGTCCGGCGTCTCGCGCAGGGTGAAGGCCTGCTTGGCCCGCGCCTTGCCCAGCACCACCGGATTGACGATCTCCAGGTGGCTGGGGTTGGCGGTCAGCGACAGGTGGACGCTGTTGTCGTCGAACGTGCGGTCCGACGAGGCGCCCATGTGATACTTGACGTCGCCCGAGCCCTCGATGTCGGACGGCATCGACGAGCCGCCCTGAAACTCGTGGAAGATCACGTGGTAGGGCTTGCCCATCACGGCGGCCAGGACGTTCAGGCGGCCGCGGTGCGGCATGCCCAGGACGATGTCCTTCACGCCC
This sequence comes from Caulobacter sp., assembly GCA_030645575.1. Taxonomy (GTDB): domain Bacteria; phylum Pseudomonadota; class Alphaproteobacteria; order Caulobacterales; family Caulobacteraceae; genus Caulobacter. Next base: position 153,175 of record JAUSMJ010000031.1, read on the forward strand.
AGGGCGCCGCCGCGCTTGATGATCTGTTCGAGGGCCGGGATCGCCGCCTCGCCGCCGTCGAGACCGAAGCGCTTGGTGCCCGGGAAGCGGCGATGCAGGAACTTCTCGAAGCCCTCGGCCTCGATCAGCTTCTTGAGGATCGCGATCTTGCCCTGGGGCGTGAAGACGATCTCCTTGTCGCGGCCCTCGATGCGCTCCTGCAGCCAGCCCTTCTCCTGCGGATTGGAGATGTGCATGTACTGCACGCCGACCGCGCCGCAGTAGGTGCGGCGGACGATCGACAGGATCTCGCGCAGCGTCGAGGTCTCCAGACCCAGCACAAAGTCGAGGAAGATCGGGCGATCATAATCGGCGTCGGTGAAGCCGTAGGTCGCCGGGTCCAGCTCGGTCGCGTCGCCCTCGGGGATGGCGATGCCGAGCGGGTCGAGGTTGGCGCGCAGGTGGCCGCGCATCCGGTAGGCCCGGATCATCATGATGGCGCGCAGGGAATCGAGCGTGGCGGCGCGGACGTCGCTGGCGGGCGCGGCCGGGGCGCGGGCCTCGATGGTCTTGCCGAGCTTGGCCTCGACCGCCGGCCACAGGCCGTCCAGCGCCGACAGCCAGTCGGGCCGGGCGGCGGGGGCCTGGTGGCTGGTCCAGGAGGGCTTGGCGGCGGCCGCCTTGATCGCGTCGGCGCGGTCGGTCAGGGAGGCGAAAAAGGCCTGCCAGGAGGCATCGACCGAGGCCGGATTGTCCGCCCAGCGGGCGTGAAGGTCCTCCACGAAGGCGGCGTTGCCGCCGTACAGGAAGGAGGTTTCGGTCAGAACCTGATTGATGATGCCTGCGTCGTCCGCCATCGGTCTCGCGCCTTCAGCCCTTGGGGGTCAGGGCTGTGTAACTGCGGGGGTATATAGTCTCTGTTAACCGGACGGGGACCCCGGGAAGTTCCCGTGAGAGATGATTTTTCGGTGGAGTGCGGAAAATAGGCTGATCTCCCTTCCCCCTCGATGGGGGAAGGGTCGGGGATGGGGGTGCTCGCACGCAGCTTCCGAGAGGGCTTGTGAGGTGCGGAGCCCCTCGGAGCTCATGATCCAAACACCGCGGCCACACCCCCAACCCTGCCCTTCCCCCATCGAGGGGGAAGGGTTCAAGGTTAGCCCTTCAGCACTTCCAGCAGGGTCTCGCCCAGACGCGCGGGCGAGGGGGACACGCGGATGCCCGCCGCCTCCATGGCCGCAATCTTGTCCTCGGCGCCGCCCTTGCCGCCCGAGACGATGGCGCCGGCGTGGCCCATGTGGCGGCCCGGAGGGGCGGTGCGGCCGGCGATGAAGCCGACCATCGGCTTCTTGCGGCCGCGCCTGGCCTCGTCGATCAGGAACTGGGCCGCGTCTTCTTCCGCCGCGCCGCCGATCTCGCCGATCATGACGATCGACTTGGTCGCCTCGTCGGCGAGGAACAGTTCCAGCACGTCGATGAACTCGGTGCCCTTGACCGGGTCGCCGCCGATGCCGACGGCCGTGGTCTGGCCCAGGCCCGCGTTGGTGGTCTGGAACACCGCTTCATAGGTCAGGGTGCCCGAGCGCGAGACCACGCCCACCGAACCCTTGGAGAAGATGCCGCCCGGCATGATGCCGATCTTGCACTCGCCCGGCGTCAGCACGCCCGGGCAGTTGGGACCGATCAGGCGGGACTTGCTGCCCTGCAGCGCCTTCTTGACCTTGACCATGTCCAGCACCGGGATGCCCTCGGTGATGCAGACGATCAGGCCGATCTCCGCGTCGATGGCTTCCAGGATGGCGTCGGCCGCGAAGGGCGGCGGGACATAGATCACCGAAGCGTCGGCGCCCGTGGCGTCCTTGGCTTCACCGACCGTGTCGAACATCGGCAGGCCGACGTGGACCGTGCCGCCCTTGCCGGGCGTGACGCCGCCGACCATTTTCGTGCCGTAGGCGATGGCCTGTTCGGTATGGAAGGTGCCCTGGGCGCCGGTGACGCCCTGGCAGATGACCTTGGTGTTGGAACCGATGAGAACCGACATCTAGCGAGCACCCTTCACGGCCGCGACGATCTTCTCCGCGCCGTCCGACAGATCGTTGGCGGCGATGACGTTCAGGCCGCTTTCGTTGATAATTTTCTTGCCCAGCTCGACGTTGGTGCCTTCGAGGCGGACGACCAGCGGCACCTTCAGACCGACTTCCTTGACCGCGGCCACCACGCCCTCGGCGATGATGTCACAGCGCATGATGCCGCCGAAGATGTTGACCAGGATGCCTTTGACGGCCGGGTCGGCGGTGATGATCTTGAAGGCCGCGATGACCTTTTCCTTGCTGGCGCCGCCGCCGACATCGAGGAAGTTGGCCGGCTCGGCGCCGTACAGCTTGATGATGTCCATGGTCGCCATGGCCAGGCCCGCGCCGTTGACCATGCAGCCGATTTCGCCGTCCAGGGCGATGTAGGCCAGGTCATGCTTGCTGGCCTCGATCTCCTTGGGGTCCTCCTCGGTCTCGTCGCGCAGGGCCTTGATGTCCGGGTGGCGATAGAGGGCGTTGCCGTCGAACGAGACCTTGGCGTCGAGCACCCGCAGGTGGTCGTCGGCGGTGACGATGAGGGGGTTCACCTCCAGCATCGCCATGTCCTTGGCCAGGAACGCCGTATAGAGTTGGGTCAGCAGGGAGGCCGCTTCCTTGGCTAGGCCGCCGGTCAGGCCGAGCGCCTTGGCCAGCGCCCGCTGGTGGGTCGGCCACACGCCGGTCGCCGGGTCGATGGAGAAGCTGTGGATCTTCTCGGGGGTGGCGTGGGCGACCTCCTCGATGTCCATGCCGCCCTCGGTCGAGGCGACCACCGAGACCATGCTCGACTGCCGATCGACCAGCAGCGACAGGTAGAATTCCTTGGCGATGGCCGCGCCCTCTTCGATGTAGAGGCGGTTGACCTGCTTGCCCTTGGGGCCGGTCTGGTGCGTCACCAGCACGCGGCCGAGCATCTCCTCGGCGTTGCCGCGGACCTCGGCGACGGACTTGACGACGCGAACGCCGCCCTTGGCGTCGGGGCCCAGCCCCTCGAACTTGCCCTTGCCGCGCCCGCCGGCGTGGATCTGGCTCTTCACGACGAAGACGGGCGTGCCGAGCGTCTCGGCGGCCTTGGCGGCTTCATCGGGCGTAAAGGCGGCGAAGCCACGCGGAACGGGGACGCCGAATTCGGCCAGGACGGCCTTGGCCTGGTGTTCGTGAATATTCATCGCGCTCTGTGGGTCTCGCGGATGCTGGGAAAGGCCCGCGGGCGCGGGTCGCGCGGGTTATAGGCGCGGGGCCGCCGACCGCGCAACCGCTCGCGCCGCATCGCAACAATTTGTCGGCAAAGCCCGCCGGAGGGGGCCTGTTGAGCCCGGAATGGCTCAATCCACCCAGTCTTTTCGCAGCGACCGCGAGGCCAGGAGCAACAGCGTGGCCGCCACCAGATAGAAGGCGCCGCCGCTGTAGATGGCGTAGCGGATCGATTCCTGACCGAACATCGGCTTGAGCAGGTCCGAGGCCCAGCCGAAGTAGTAGGTGCCCAGCGCGATCCCGACCAGGTTGTTGATCAGCAGGAACATCGCCGAGGCGGTGGCCCGCATGTGCGCCGGGGCCAGGTGCTGGACGGCCGTGATCACCGGCCCCAGCCAGGCCAGGTTCAGAGCGGTCGGCACGAGGAACAGCGGGAAGGCCATGGCCAGCGACGGGGCGTTCAGCGACAGGAAGAAGAACGGCAGGGCGACCAGGAAACAGGCCGCCGGCACCAGGGCATAGGCGCCCTTGCCCTTGCCGCCGAACCGGTCGGCCAGCGACCCGCCCAGCCAGATGCCCGCGATGCCGCCGATGAAGGTGATGGCGCTGTAGTACAGGGCGGTCTGGGTCAGGGTCAGGCCCAGGCTGCGCTGGAAGAAGGTCGGCAGCCAGAAGGCCACGCCATAACCGCAGACCGAGGATGAGGCCGCGCCAAACGCGAGCAGCCAGAAGCTGGCCTTGCGGGTGACCAGCCGGAACACCGTCGCGACGCTGGCGGCCGCGACCGGCGCCGCCCCCGGCGTTCCGTCGAAGACCCCGCGCTGGGGGTCGCGAACGGTCAGCTTGAACAGCGGCGCGATAATCATGCCGGCCACGCCCACGGCGAGGAACGCCATCTTCCAGTCGACCTTCGCCGCGATCAGCCCGCCGGCCAGGATGCCCAGCCCCATGCCCAGCGGAATACCGAACGAGAAGGCGGCCAGCGCGCGCGCGCGCTGTTTGGGCGGGAAGTAGTCGGAAATCAGGGAATAGGCAGGGGCCACGCCGCCGGCCTCGCCCACGCCCACGCCCATGCGCAGGGCGAACAGGCTCCAGAAGCCCGACGCCAGGCCGCAGGCGGCGGTGAAGCCGCTCCACAGGGCCAGGGCGCCGGTCATGATCCAGGTGCGGCTGTAGCGATCGGCCAGCCAGGCGATGGGAATGCCGAGGGTCGAATAGAGGGCGGCGAAGGCGATGCCGCCCATCAGCCCGACCTGCGTATCGGAAAGTCCAAGATCGACCTGGATGGAGTCTTTCAGGATGCCGAGGATCTGCCGATCGACGAAATTGAACGTGTAGACGACGATCAGCATCGCCAGCACGTAGTAGCGATAGGCGCCGCCGGAAGCGGCTTTCGTCGACTCGTCCGTCATGGCTGATCCCTAGCCGGTAAAGAAGACGGCGGCGACCCATGTGGATCGCCGCCGCTCGGGGAGGGACGGAGGCTAGAACCTGGCGTCGAACGTCAGGGTCACGGTCCTGGGCGGGCCGTAGTAGCCGATGATCGAATTGCCGAACAAAGCGCCCGGGAAGTTGTAGCCGCCGACGCGGTACGCCTCGTCGCCGAGGTTCTTGCCGTGCAGGCCGACCTTGTACTGGCCCTCGGCCGACGACCAGACCAGGCTGGCGTCGTAGAGCCAGTAGGCCGACTGGTCGAGGACCGGGTTGGCGACCTCGAACATCTGCGAATCGCCGCGGTAGGAGGCGGTCGGGGTGAAGGTCAGCGTGCCGCGGTCGCCCAGGTCATGGACATAGGTGAACCCGCCCGAGCCGCTCCAGTCCGGCGTGTTCTGGAAGTCGCGGGCGTTCGAAACATCGACGAAGCCGGTGCCCGGGATGAAGGCGACGTAGGTGTCGAACGAGGCGTCGATGTAGCTGAGCATCAGGTTGGCCGTGAAGCCGTCGAACAGCCGCGCCGCGCCTTCGAATTCCCAGCCTTTGATGGAGCTGGACCCGACGTTATCGACCACGCTCGCCACCGACAGGCCCGAGGGATACTGGGTGGTGATCTGCTGGTCTTCGTAGCTCGAGTCGAAGATCGCCGTGGCGAAGGTCATCCGGTTGCCGAACAGCGAGCCCTTGAGGCCCAGTTCGGTGGTCGAGACGAACTCCGGATCATAGCCATCCACCGTGCCCGGATAGGACACGAAGTCGCCGCGCATGTCGAAGCCGCCGGACTTGAAGCCCTTGCCCCACGAGGCGTAGGCGGTCAGGTCGGGGGTCAGCTTGTAGGAGGCGCTGATCCGCGGCGTGAACTCCTTCCAGTCCAGTTCCTTGCCGGCGTAGAGGGCCGGGTTGGTGCGCAGCAGCCCGGGGACCGCGGCGGTGTTGCCAAACAGCGGGCTGCGGATGCCGGTGAAGTTCTGGCGATAGACGGAGCCGTCCTTGACGTCGCGCGTCAGGCGGCCGCCGACCGACACCGAGAACTGGTCGGTGAAGTCGTAGCTGAAGTCGGCGAAGGCCGCGTAGCTGCGGGTGTTGACCTCGCCGGCCGTGGCGATGGTCAGGTTGGCCAGGCCCAGCACCGTGTCGAACGCGCCCGAGGCGGTGGCGTTGAGGTAGAACAGGCCGGCCACGCCGTTCCACTTCTCGCCTTCCAGCAGCAGCTGGAATTCCTGGGTGAACTGGTGGTCGCGATAGCGGGCCGGGATGTCCAGGGTCGGCGACGCGGTGTTGTCGAAATCGATGACCCCGTCGGTTTCGCCGGCGCGGTAGGCGGAGATCGACTTGAGCGTCACGCTGTCGCTGATGTTCCACTCGCCGAGGAACGACACGCCGCGGCTTTCGACCGAGTTGTTGTCGCCCGCGCCGGCGAAGGTGTCGTAGACGTTGGACGGGCTGGGGGCCAGTTCGCGGTGGCCGTGACGCGGGTTCGAGTCGTCGCGCACGAAGTCGGCCGAGAAGCGGAAGAACAGGGAATCGGTGGGCTGGAACTCGATGCTGCCGCGCGCCGCCAGCACGTCCTTGTTGTAGTGTTCGGCGCCGGTGAGCTTGTTCGAGCCGTAGCCGTCGCGATCATACTTGGCGACGGCGCCGCTGACCGAGACCATGTCGGTCAGCGGCATTTCACCGCTGACGATGAGGTCGCGCTGGCCGTACGAGCCGAGCGACCCGCGCACCTTCAGTTCAGGTTCGCCGCCGATGTGGCTGGTGACGTATTTGATCGCGCCGCCGATGGTGTTGCGGCCGTAGAGCGTACCCTGCGGGCCGCGCAGAACCTCGATCCGGCTGACGTCGAAGATGTCCAGCACCGCGCCCTGCGGACGGGCGATGTAGACGTCGTCCACATACAGGCCCACGCCCGGGTCGAAGCCCCACAGGGGATCCTGCTGGCCGACGCCGCGGATGAACGAGATCAGGGTCGAGTTGGAGCCGCGGGCCACCTGCAGGGTCAGGCTGGGGACGGTGCGCTGCAGGTCGGTGATGTCGGCCGCGCCGCTGGTCTCGAGCTTTTCGCCGCTGAAGGCGGACACGGCGACGGGAACGTCCTTGAGCGCCTCCTCGCGGCGGCGGGCGGTGACGACCACCTCATCGACCTGGGTGTCGGTCGCTTCCTGGGCGACGGCGGCGCCAGTGACCGCGCTCCAGGCCGCTCCGGCCAGCAGCATGCTCTTCCACATGGACTTCATCAGATTTGCCCTCCCATTTGGCGTCGCCCCCGACCGAAATCGTCAGGCCGGTCCGTTGGCGGACGCTGTTGATTGTTAAATTCACCAGGACGCGAATTGAGGGGACTGTCTGTCAGGACCGGCGCGCGCGGAAGGGCCCGCGCACCCGGGCGCCACAGTTTTTCACCAGGTGATGAATTGGCGCCACACGGACGCCGCGGACCGTCAGCTGACCCGTTTGCGGACAACCGCCTCGAAGCCCGCGGCGCAATAGGCGTAGAGCCGTCGGCGCGCGGCCTCCAGGTCGCTGGACTGGCACAGGCCGTCGGACAGCTGGTCGATGCGGCCGGTCTCGGCCACCGTCAGCATCATCGAGCCGGTGAGGAACTGGTAGCACCAGTAGAGATCGACCAGCTCCGCGTCGGGCAGCGCCCGGCCGAGAGTCTCGACCAGCTGGCGGACCACGGGATCGAAGAAGCGATGCATCACCTCGCCGCCCCAGGCCGGGGTGATGTTGATCTGGGCGACCAGGTTGAGCCAGTTTTTCCAGCCCGGCCCGCCGTTGAGCGCCCGCTCGGTGAGCGGATCGACGAAGGCGGCGATGACGCCCTCGGCGGTCATCGATCCCGGATGGGCCGCCTCGTAAGCCGTCATGGCCGCGGCGCGGTCACGGTTGATGACCTCGGCGCGGCGCAGCAGCACGGCGTCGAACAGCTCGCGCTTGGCCCCGAAATAGTAGTGGATCAGGGCCGTATCGACCCCCGCCTCGGTGGCCACCTGGCGGGTCGTGACGCCATAGAAACCGTGTCGGGCGAACAGCGCCTCGGCCACATCGAGGATCACCTCCTTGAGGTCGATGCCGCTGGCCTTGGACGGGCGACCCCGGCCGATATTGCGGACGCGCGGCTTGGCGGAGGTCATCGGGGGCGGGATCCGGACGGGCTCGGCGAGGTGAGAGCGTCCTGCGATACGCCGCGCGCTCGCCCGCTGGCAAGGCCGGTTCAGCCCATGAACAGGTCCCACATCAGCCGGCCCGGCAGGAAGGTGAAGGCCCCCGCCACGATCGACGCGCCCCAGAACAGGCTGGTCATGGCGCGCCTGTGGCTCATCACGTCGTGCTTGCGGGCGGCCCGGATGGCGAACGGCAGGATGATCAGGGTCCAGCCGCTGAGCAGATGAATCGGCGACCAGTGGTCGCCGTTCAGGCCGACGATGAACAGCGAGGACGCCGCCGCCGCGCCCATCAGCAGCACCCAGGTCCAGCCCAGCGCGCGGTGCGGGCCATTGCCCTTGCGCAGGCTCAGGATCGTCGCCCCGAGGCCGACGCCGGCGACCGCCGCCAGGATGTGGATCTTGATCACCGCCGGCTGGGCCATGAACAGCGCCACGTCGGGACCGTGCGGCGTGGCGTGGGCGACTATGCCCAGGATCTGTGGTCCGAACAGGACGATGGTGGTCACGGCGGCGGCGGCGGCCAGCAGGGTTCCGGCGGCGCGGCTGGCGGGCAGGGTTCTGGCGAACAGGCTCATGGACGGGCTCCGGCGGGGCGATTGACAGACGGGCGGCGGCGGTCTTGATCCGGTCGGGTGATCGAAGTCCGCCGCGCCCGGCGGGCTGGCGATGACGACGGCTTAGGCGGGGCGGCCGGATGGCGCAGTCGGACATGCGTGGAGAGCAGGCCGCCGTTCGCGAACGGACGGGCGGCGCCGTTCGCGCTTCGTGGATCGCCGCGCTGCTGGCCAACCGCCACGCGCGCGGGCTGGGGCTGGCCGCCCTGGCCGGCGTGTTCCTGGCCCTGGTCGGGGCGTTCGGCACCGACGACGCGCCGGTGGTGCTGCGCTTCGTCTACTGGGTCACGGTCATGCTGGCCGGCGCGCTGGGCGGACTGCTGGTGTCCATTCTGGTCGATCGCGGCGGCTGGTTCGACGATCGCCCGGTCGTGCAGGGCGTGCTGATCGCCGTCGCCCTGACCGTGCCGCTGACCCTGGTCATCTGGGCGATCACCACGGCCCTGTTCGGCCGGGCCCAGCCGCACCTGACCGACCTGCGCTACTACGCCGGCCCCGTGTTCATCATCACCTCGGCCATGACGGCGCTCAACTACCTGGCCCAGAAGGCGCCGGCCGAGACCCACGCCGCGCCCGCCGGCGCCGCGCCGCCGCGGTTCCTCGAGCGCCTGCCGGCGAAGCTGCGCGGCGCGGAGATCTTCGCGGTCGAGGCCGAGGACCACTATCTGCGCCTGCACACCAGCAAGGGGCGGGACCTGATCCTGATGCGGCTGTCCGACGCCGTCGCCGAGCTCGAAGGGCTGGAGGGCGCGCGGGTGCACCGCTCCTGGTGGGTGGCCAGGGCGGCGGTGGCCGAGGCCCGGCGCGGCGACGGCCGCGCGACCCTGACCCTGACGGACGGCGCGCAGGTCCCGGTCAGCCGGGCCTATGCCAAGGCGCTCCGGGCCAGCGGGTGGATTTAGGATCCTCCCCCATCGGGGGAGGTGGCGCTGCGCAGCAGCGACGGAGGGGGTCCGCTCAGATCCCGGGCGACCCCCTCAGTCCGCTTCGCGGACAGCTCCCCCGAGGGGGGAGCATCCAGATCACCGCAGCCGGATCGCCTGGGCGTTGCCGCCGGGCCTGACCTCGAAGACGGCGCGGCGCCAGGGCGGCGGGCCGAACGGGGCGCGGGCGTTGTTGGAAAAGCCATAGGGCTCCAGCGGCATGCCCAGCGGGTTGAAGTTCATCCGGCCGTTGGCGTCGCGGTCGTGGAACGCCTTCACCGCGTAGGGGCCCGGCGCCAGGCCCGCCAGGGTCACGGCGAAATCCCCGCCGGCGGCCGGCATCGTCAGGGTCCGCACGGGCCCGGTGTTGGCGTCATAGGCCGCCTTGCTGTCGAACAGCGCCACCAGCACCACGCCTTCGCGCCGGCTGATCCCGTCGAAGAACATCGTCAGGGAGCCGTCCTCGTCCCGGGCGCCGGCAGCGACCGGGGAAAGCGCCAGAAGCGCCGCCAGCAGCAGGCCGGCCCGGATCACCGGACCGCCCGCCGGGCCAGCCACTGCTCGCGGCTCTGTCCCCAGATGTCGATCGGCAGTTCGTGGAACGGCGGCGGCATGTGGCCCTCGCCCCGGTTGGTCGAGCCCAGCCGCCGCGCGACCTTCTGGGAAGCGACGTTGCCCGGATCGATGCAGTGGATGACGTCGGTCCAGCCCAGCGTGTCGAACGCCCAGTCGATGGCCGCCGTCGCCGCCTCCACCGCATAACCCTTGCCCCAGGCGCGCGGGTGCAGGCCCCAGCCGACCTCCGTGCCCGGCCATTCCTCCGGCTGCCAGGGGCCGATCCGGCCGACCCAGTCGCCGCTCGACTTCTCGATCACCGAGAACATGGCGAAGCCCTTGATCGCCCAGGACCCGGCCATGCTGGCCAGCCCGCGCCAGCTCTGGGCCCGGCCCTGCCGCCCGCCGATGAAACGCGAGGCCTCCTCGTCGGCCATCATCTCGGCCCAGCCGTCGAGGTCCTCCTGGCCGGTCGGGCGCAGGATCAGGCGGGCGGTCTCAAGCGTGGGGCCGGGAGCGATCATGCGCCGAATCTAGCGCAGGTTCGCGCGATTGGGCGCCGGGTTCGTGAGGCGGGGGAAACCATCGCTCGGGACTCGCCGGCCAGGGAATTCGGTGACAGTTTACGAATTGCGGACGGGCCGCCGGCCAGGGGCGCTGGCAATTCGTAAACTGTCACCGAATTCAACGGTCGGCGCGCGGGTTCGCGATCTCCACTGTGACCAGCGAGGTGGGGAGGTGGTGCGGCGCGCTCCGGTCTCGCCCGGATGTCTGTTTGGTAGGCTTGCGAGAGGTGGAAAGACCGTCACGCGCCGCGAAATCCGTTTTCCGAGAGCTCCGGCAGGCAGCCGTTTGAAGGCTTAGCCGGTATCGACCCTCGACGGGCGGGAGCCTGGCAGGGCTTCCCCGGACCGCGACGGTAACCCCCCGTCGCCTGTCCCCGTTCGAACCTCATCCCCGCCGCCGCAAGGTCGCTGGCCATGCGCCCTCCCCATGCGGCGGGGATGGCTTGAGTATGGGGGCGGCCCGAGGGGGTGATGGACGGATTATTTCGCGCGGTCGGATATCCGCGACGGAGTTGTGGGATTTCAGAGGGTTGGACGCGGGGAACAGGGACATGCACTTCAGTGCGTGTCCCCGCGCCCGTCAGACCAGCGAGGGGTCGATGACCTTGCAGGCTTCCATCAGGCCCTGGACCGAGGCGACGGAGGCCGCGAACATCGCCTTTTCCGCGTCGTTGGTCTCGAACTCGATGACCCGCTCGGCGCCGCCGGCGCCGATGACCACCGGCACGCCGACGTAGAGGTCCTTGAGGCCGTACTGACCGGTCAGGAAGGTGGCGCAGGGCAGGACGCGCTTCTTGTCCTTGAGGTAGCTGGTCGCCATGGCGATGGCGCTTTCAGCCGGGGCGTAGAAGGCCGAGCCGGTCTTCAACAGGGCGACGATCTCGCCGCCGCCGCCGCGGGTGCGCTTGACGATGCCGTCGAGCTCGTCCTGGGTCATCCAGCCCTGCTTGACCAGTTCCGGCAGCGGCAGACCGCCGACCGTCGAGTGGCGCACCATCGGCACCATGTCGTCGCCGTGGCCGCCGAGCGTCCAGGCGTGGATGTCCTCGACCGAGACGCCGGTCTTTTCGGCCAGGAAGTAGGCGAAGCGCGCCGAGTCGAGCACGCCGGCCATGCCGATGACTTTCGCCTTCGGCAGGCCCGAGAACTGCTGCAGCGCCCAGACCATGGCGTCGAGCGGGTTGGTGATGCAGATGACGAAGGCGTTCGGGGCGTGGGCCTTGATGCCCTCGCCAACGGCCTTCATGACCTTCAGGTTGATGCCCAGCAGGTCGTCGCGGCTCATGCCCGGCTTGCGCGGCACGCCGGCGGTGACGATGCAGACGTCGGCCCCGGCGATATCGGCGTAGGCGTTGGCGCCCTTCAGCGACACGTCCTTGCCGAACACGGCGCTGGCCTCGGCGATGTCGAGCGCCTTGCCCTGGGGCGTGCCCTCGGCGATGTCGAACAGGATCACGTCGCCCAGTTCCTCGCGGGCCGCGATGTGAGCCAGGGTGCCGCCGATCATGCCGGCGCCGATAAGGGCGATCTTCGCGCGAGCCATCTTGGGCGTCTCCGAATGGGAAAAAGGGTCGCGCGGGGTCTAGCCCTCGCGCGGGTCGGCCTCAAGCCCCCTTTCGCGGATGCGAAGAGCGCGGCAATAGGAGCGTGCGTGGTTCGAGACGCTCGCCCGAGGCTCACTCCTCACCATGACGGCCATTGGTGTTCGTCATCCTGAGGAGCCCGAAGGGCGTCTCGAAGGACGCACGATGGCGCAGCGGAGCCCCACATGTCCAAGACCGATCCAGGCAACTACTTCGAAGACTTCCGCCTCGGCCAGGTGCTCAGCCACGCCACGCCGCGCACGGTCACCACCGGGGACGTGGCCCTCTACAACGCCCTCTACGGCCCGCGCTTCGCCCTGACCTCGAGCGACGAGTTCGCGCGGTCGTGCGGGCTGCCGGCCTCGCCGGTCGATGCGCTGGTCGCGTTCCACATGGTGTTCGGCAAGACCGTGCCGGACATCAGCCTGAACGCCGTGGCCAACCTGGGTTACGCCGAGGGGCTGTTCCTGAAGGCGCTGTATCCGGGCGACACGGTGACCGCGACCAGCGAGGTCATCGGGCTGAAGGAGAACTCCAACCGCAAGACCGGCGTGGTCTATGTGCGCACCACCGGCGACAACCAGCACGGCGAAACGGTGCTGAGCTATGTGCGCTGGGTGATGGTGCGCAAGCGGAGCGAGGACGCGGTGGTCGGCGAGCAGGCGACGCCGAAGCTGGCCGCCGCCGTGGCCGCGAGTGATCTGATCCTGCCGCGGGGCCTCGATGTCTCGAAATACGATTTCGCCCTGGCCGGCGCGCCGCATGCGTTCGAGGACTACGCGGTCGGCGAGAAGATCGACCACGTCGACGGCATGGCCATCGAGGAGGCCGAACACGCCATGGCCACGCGGCTCTACCAGAACACGGCCAAGGTCCACTTCAACCAGTATGAGCGGTCGAAGGACCCGACCGGCCGGCGGCTGGTCTATGGCGGGGTGGTGATCTCCACGGCCAAGGCGCTGAGCTTCAACGGGCTGCAGAACGCCGGGCTGATGCTGGCGATCAACGGCGGGCGGCATGTGAATCCGTACTTCGCTGGCGCGACGGTCTTTGCGTGGTCGGAAGTGCTCGACAAGGCCGATCTCGGCGAGGGCGTCGGCGCGCTGCGGCTGCGGCTGGTGGCGACGAAGGACCGGCCGTGCGCCGACTTCCCGGACAAGGACGCGGACGGCGCCTATCCGCCGGAGGTGATCCTCGACTTCGACTACTGGGCGGCGGTTCCGAAACGTGGCTGAGTTCGCGCCCGATCCGGCGTTCGCGGCGGGCTCGATGGCGCTGGGCGAGCTGCCGCTGTGCCATGTGCGGCTGCAGACCGACGCGCGCTGGCCGTGGCTGATCCTGATCCCGCGCGGGGTCGGGCTGCGCGAGATCGAGGACCTGTCTGTGGCGGATCGCGCGCGGCTGATCGAGGAATCGGTGCTGGCCGGACAGGCCGTGCGGGCCATCGGCGCGGCGCTGGGCCGGCCGGTGGAGAAGCTGAACCTCGGCGCGCTCGGCAACGTGACCGCGCAGCTGCATGTGCATCTGGTTGGCCGGCGCGCGGGCGACGCGGCCTGGCCGGGGCCGGTGTGGGGTGTCGGGGTGGCGGACGGTTATGACGCGTCACGTCTCGATGCGGCCGTGATTGCCGCGCGCAAGACTCTGAACCTGTAGTTCGCTGGAGGGGACCGGATATCGTGTCCCTTGGGACATGATTTCCTGTCCCCGGTCGCGGTCGTCGATGGTGCGGGGGGACAGGTTATCCAGTCCCAAGGGACAGGATAACCTGTCCCTTGGTCCGATCCGTCCCCGGTCAGTTCCGCGTCATCACCACGGGCCGCACGCCCCGCTCGTCCATCAGGTCCCCGCGCCAGCCGCCGTCGGAGGCGGGGGTCAGGCTGAGCACCAGGGTCGGCTTGCCCGGGAATTTGGTGATGCGGATGGTCAGGACGGCCGGCTGGCGGTCGAGGCTGTCGATCAGGCCGACGCGGCTCATCGGCGCGTCGAGACTGCGCCAGGCGCCCTCGAGCTGGCCATAGCCCGTTCCCCGATCGACCAGCTGCAGCGACAGCACCGCGGCGCCCGCGTCGGTGCGCACGGTCCAGCCGCCGTCGAGCGGCCCCTGCAGCCCCTGGGCCGAGGCGGCGGACCCGCGGATGCGCATCTCGTAGCCCAGGTCCGTCTGACTCGGCGGCCCGTCCGGGCTCTTGCCGGTCTCGTCGATCATCACCGGCCGATCGAGCGTCGGCGCCCGCCGGGGCGCGATGACCAGCGGCCGGGGCGGGGCGGTCACGACAGGCGCGGCGGAAACGGCCGCCGGCGTGTCGGGCTCCGCGTCCGGCTCCTGGTCGGTGGTCTGGTCCGGCGGCAGGGCCGCGGCGATGGCGTCGCCGATCGGGTCATAGGCCGGCGGCTGGGCGTCGGGCCCGGGCGCCGTCTGGGCCTGGGCCCCGCCGGCGGCCAGCACCAGCAACAGGATGGCGAGGCCGAGCCTCAAGCGGCGTCCGCCAGGGCGATGGCCTCGGCCACATCGACCAGCCGCCGCGCCTGGGCCAGATGCAGCAGCTCGGCCATCCTGCCCTCGACGCGGATGGCGCCCTTGCCCTGGTTTTCCGGCAGGGCGAAGGCGGCGATCACGGCGCGGGCCCAGTCGACCTCGGCCGGCGAGGGCGAGAAGACGGCGTTGCAGACGTCGATCTGTTTTGGATGGATCAGGGTCTTGCCGTCGAAGCCGAAGTCGACGCCCTGACGGCAGACCGCCTCAAGCGACGCCTGGTCCTCGATGTCGTTGTGCACCCCGTCGAGGATGGTCAGGCCGTGGATCCGCGCGGCGGCGACGGCCATCGACAGGGCGGCGAAGAAGGGCTCGCGGCCGGGCGTCAGGCGATAGCGCATCTCCTTGGCCAGGTCGTTCGTGCCCATGACGAAGGTGGTCAGCTGCGTGCTGGCGGCGGCGGCGGCGATGGCGTCGAGCGCGAACAGCGAGCGGCCGGTCTCGATCATCGCCCACAGGGCCGTGTCGGCGTGCAGCGGACCGGAATAGGCGGCGACGTCCTCGGCCGAGTTGACCTTCGGGACCAGGATGGCGTCCGGCTTCGCGGCCGCGGCCGCGCGCAGGTCGTCGGCGCCCCAGGGGGTGTCGGACCCGTTCACCCGGATGACCAGCTCGCGCCGGCCGAACCCGCCGTCGCGGATCGCCTGCACGGCCTGCTCGCGGGCCGTCGCCTTGGCCTCCGGCGCCACGGCGTCTTCCAGGTCGAGGATCACCACGTCACAGGGCAACGACCGCGCCTTCTCGATCGCCTTGGCGTTGGAGGCGGGCATGTAGAGGGCGCTGCGGCGAGGACGGGCGGTCATGGCGGTTCTGCGTCTCAAGCTGGGGTCTGCTGCTTCTCTACTGACATCCCGGACGGGCTGGAAGGCCGATCGCCCCTCAATCGTCATCCCGGGCCTTGTGCCGGGGACCCCTGTGTAAGCATCCCGAACCCGTCATGCTGGATCATCGCTCGTGCGGCGGATCGAGGGGTCCCGGGCACAGGGCCCGGGATGACGGTGGTGGGGGGGGCTGACAGCCCCGTTTTGGCAGTTCGCCCCCCTCTGCTATATCCCCCACCACAAGGGCGGCCACATCGGCCGCCCGCTGTGTTTGCGCCATGACCTCTCCCGCCTCCCTCGCCGCTGACGCCGACGACGTGCAGGTCGTCACGTTCGGCTGCCGGCTGAACGCCTATGAGAGCGAGGCCCTGCGCGCGCGCGCGCGGGCCGACGGGGTGGCGAACGCGGTGGTGTTCAACACCTGCGCCGTCACCAATGAAGCCGTCCGCCAGGCGCGCCAAGCGATCCGCAAGGCGCGGCGCGAGCGGCCGGGGGCCCGGCTGATCGTCACCGGCTGCGCGGCGCAGATCGATCCGGCCGCCTTCGCCGCCATGCCGGAAGTCGACCTGGTGCTGGGTAACGCCGACAAGGCCGCGCCCGGCGCGCTGGCCGATACGTCGGCGCGGGTGCGGGTCAACGACATCATGAGCGTGCGCGAGACGGCCGGCCATCTGATCGACGGCCTGCGCGACCGGGCGCGGGCCTTCGTCGAGGTGCAGAACGGCTGCGATCACCGCTGCACCTTCTGCATCATCCCCTTTGGGCGCGGGAATTCGCGCAGCGCCGCCGCCGGCGAGGTGGTCGAGCAGGTCCGCCGGCTGACCGCCGAGGGCTATCGCGAGGTGGTGCTGACCGGCGTCGATATCACCAGCTGGGGCGCCGACCTGCCGGGCCAGCCGACGCTGGGCCAGCTGGTCTCGCGGATCCTCAAGCTCGTGCCTGACCTGCCCCGCCTGCGACTGAGCTCGATCGACGCGGCGGAGATCGATCCGGACCTGATGCGCTGCCTGGCCGAAGAGCCGCGGCTGATGCCGTACCTGCACCTGAGCCTGCAGGCCGGCGACGACCTGATCCTCAAGCGGATGAAGCGCCGCCATCTGCGGGCCGACGCCCTGAAACTGATCGCCGATGTGCGCGCGGTGCGGCCGGACACGGCCTTCGGCGCCGACCTGATCGCCGGCTTCCCGACCGAGAGCGAGGCGGCGTTCGACAATACGCTGGCGCTGGTCGAGGAGGCGGGCCTGTCGTTCCTGCACGTCTTCCCCTACAGCGCCCGCCCCGGCACCCCGGCCGCCAGGATGCCGCCCGTGAAGGGCCCGGTGATCAAGGACCGCGCCCGCCGCCTGCGCCAGGCCGGCGAGGCGGCGCTGCAACGGCATCTGGCGCGTCAGGTCGGCCGGATGCTGAACGGGCTGGTCGAAAAGCCCGGTGTGGCCCGGGCGGATGACTTCACCGAGATCGCGTTCGAGGGCGAGGCGCCGGTGGGGGAGATCGTGGCCATGCGGGTGACGGGGGTGGACGGCGCGAGGGTGACGGCGGAGCTTCTCTAACCTCTCCTTGGCGCGGGGACATGCACTTCAGTGCGTGTCCCCTCCCCCAGAATTGCCAGCCGCTGACTGGGGAAGCGCCCGGCAAGCAGAGGACGCGCACTGAAGTGCATGTCCCCGCGCGTGCCTGGCCCCTGGGCAGACCGGCCCCGATGTCTTGATCGCCAGTGTTGCTCCGGCGACCGGAGCGCATCATTCCATCAAGGCCAAAGGGCGATTGTCATCCGGTCGATCAGGCGTAACGTCCTCCTCCAGCAACCTGTTCAGACCGGAGACATCGGTGACGGGTGTTCGGGGACATCCGTGACACCTTTGGGCCTCGCAGGGAGGTCTGGAGATGCCGTTCACGGGAGTCTCGGCGATGGATCGCAAGCAGGAGTTTGTCCGCCTGGCGCTGG
>JAUSMJ010000032.1 GCA_030645575.1 Caulobacter sp.
CGCTCGCCACATTGGGCGATAAAGGCTACAGGCAATGAAATTCGGCCAGGCCCTTGCGTTTTCGGCGGGCCAGACACTCAAGGGAACGACCAGATTGATAAAGCCGGCGAGCAGCATGACGGGCTTGGCTATGGCGGCGGCTGCCGTTTTCAGCCTGAGCCTCGCTCCCGTGGCGCACGGACAGGACGCGCCTGCGCCCGTGGCGCCCTCCGTGCCGGCCGCACCCCTTCCGACGGTGTCTGAAAGCGTCGCGGCCATCGTCAACGACGACATCGTCTCGACCTATGACCTGGTCCAGCGCATGCGGCTGCTGGTCCTCACGGCCGGCATGCAGCCGACCCAGGAGAACCTGCCGCAGCTGCAGCGCGAGGCGCTGCGCGGATTGATCGAGGAGCGGCTGGAGCTCCAGGAGCTTCGCCGGGTCGAGCGCGAGAACAAGATCGAGATCATCGCCTCCGACGAAGAGGTCGATGAAGCGATCGCCGACATGGCCCGCGGCGCCAACAACATGACCGCCGAGCAGCTCGTGGCGCAGTTGCGCGCCGCCGGCATCGGTCCCGAGACGCTGCGCGCGCAGCTCCGCGCCGAGATCAGCTGGCAGGGCTACATCAGCGGCCGCTTCCGCAGCCGCCTGCGGATCGGCCGCGACCAGATCAAGGCGACGCTGGATCGCCTGGCCGCCCAGGCGAGCAAGCCGCAGTACCAGATCAGCGAAGTCTATATCGAGGCCAACCGCGTCGGCGGGATGCAGGTCGCCTATCAGGGCGCCCAGACGCTGATCGACCAGATGCAGCAGGGCGCGCCGTTCGCGGCCGTCGCCCGTCAGTTCTCGTCCTCACCGACCGCCGCCAATGGCGGCGCCGCCGGCTGGATCGGCGCCGGCGAGATGCCGATCGAGGTCGACACCGTGCTCGACCAGATGCGGCCGGGCCAGCTCTCGCCGCCCATCGCCACCCAGGACGGCGTCTACATCATCTATCTGCGCGACAAGCGGGCCGGGTCGAGCGTGACCATGGTCAGCCTCAAGCAGATCGCCGTGCCGCTGCCGGAGGACGCCTCGCCGGAACAGCTGCAGGCGGCCACCACCACGCTGGAGGGCCTGCGGAGCCAGGTGACCGGCTGCGCCGACCTTGAGGCCAAGGCCGCCACCGATCCCGGAGTGCTGGCCGGCGACCTGGGCGAGGCCGACCTGTCCACACTGGCCGAAGGCTTCCAGCAGGCGGCCAGCACCACGCCCGATGGCCAGCTGTCGCAGCCGATCCGCACCTCGCTCGGCCTGCACCTGGTGATGGTCTGCGGCCGTCGGTCGGCCGGCGCCCAGCTGCCGACCCCCGAACAGGTCGAGTCGCGCCTGATGAGCGTCCAGCTGTCGAACATCTCCAAGCGTATCCTGCGCGACCTGCGCACCAGCGCGACCATCGAGACGCGGTGACGACGGCGCCTCTGGCCCTGAGTCTGGGCGATCCCGCCGGGATCGGGCCGGAAATCACGGTCAAGGCGTGGCTGGCCCTGCGCGAGCGGGGCCCGGCCTTCATGGTCGTAGGCGACGCCCGGGCCCTGACCTCGACCTCCGGCGCGCCCGTTCCGGTGCGCGCGGTCTCCGGGCCGGAAGAGGCCCAGGCCCTGTTCGCCGAAGCCCTGCCGGTGCTCGACATCCCCCTGCCCTCGCCGGTCGTCGCCGGCCAGCCCGATCCCGCCAATGGCGGGACAGTGATCCGCTGGATCGAGACCGGGGCGGGTCTGGCCCTGTCCGGCGCCGTCAGCGGCCTGGTCACCGCCCCGATCGCCAAGGCGACGCTCTACGCCGCCGGTTTCCGCTTTCCCGGCCACACCGAGTTCCTCGCCGACCTGACGGCGTCCGGGCCGCGGGAGGGGCCGCGTGGGCCGGTGATGATGCTGGTCGCGGCCGACCTGCGCGTGGCGCTGGTCACCATCCACGCCCCCCTCTCCGCCGTGCCCGGCCTGTTGATGGTCGAGGGCGTGGTCAACGCCGGCCAGGTCACCGCCGAGGCCCTGCGGCGCGATTTCGGCATTGCCCGACCCCGCCTGGTCCTGTGCGGCCTCAACCCGCACGCCGGCGAGTCCGGGACCATCGGGCGGGAGGAGATCGACATCCTGGCGCCGGCGGCCCAGGCGCTCCGGGACCTGGGGATCGACATCCGCGGCCCCCTGCCCGCCGACAGCCTGTTTCACGCCGAGGCCCGCGCCGGCTACGACGCGGCGCTGTGCATGTACCATGACCAGGCGCTGATCCCGGTGAAGATGCTCGACTTCTGGGGCGGGGTGAACGTGACCCTCGGCCTGCCGATCGTGCGCACCTCACCCGACCATGGCACGGGCTTCGACATCGCCGGCCGCGGCCTGGCGCGAGCCGACAGCCTGATCGCCGCGATCCGCCTGGCGGCCGGGATGTCGGCGCGGCGGGCGGGCTGAGGAACCAGCTGCCGCCCCCACAAACCGTCATCGTCGGACTTGTTCCGACGACCCATGCGTGATGTGTCCCCGACGTGGGCGCTGCGGCAAGGCGACGCCCGTGACGTCATCCAGGGTGTCCATGGGTCGTCGGAACAAGTCCGACGATGACGGACAGGGGGTACAATGACCGAACTCGCCGACCTCCCCCCCCTGCGCGACAGCCTGTCCGAGCACGGCCTGCTGGCCGACAAGAGCTTTGGCCAGCACTTCCTGCTGGACCTCAACATCACCCGCAAGATCGCCCACCTGGCCGGCCCGCTGGACGGCGAGACGGTCATCGAGGTCGGCCCAGGCCCCGGCGGCCTGACCCGCGCCCTGCTGGAGGCCGGCGCCCGGGTCATCGCGGTGGAGAAGGACCCCCGCTTCCTGCCCCTGTTGCAAGAGCTGGCGCGGGCCGCCGACGGCCGTTTGACCCTGGTGCAGGGCGACGCCCTGAAGGTCGATGAGGCGGCCCTGGCGGGCGGCCTCGGCCATGTGGTGGCCAACCTGCCCTACAACGTCGGCACGCCGCTGCTGATCAAGTGGCTGACGGGGCCCTGGCGGCCGGTCTCGATGACCCTGATGTTCCAGAAGGAGGTCGCCGACCGCATCGCCGCGCCGGTGGGGGGCGACGCCTACGGCCGGCTGGCCGTGATCTGTCAGGCGCTATGCAGCGCGAAGGTGGTCATGGACCTGCCCGCCCGCGCCTTCACCCCGCCGCCGAAGGTCGCCTCGGCCGTGGTCCGGCTGGACCCGTTGCCCGTACGCCCGTCGGAAGCCGAGATCGCCGCGCTGGAAAAGGTCTCGGCCGCCGCCTTCGGCCAGCGCAGGAAGATGCTGCGGTCGAGCCTGAAACTGCTGGGCGGCGAGGCGTTGTGCGAACGGGCCGGCATCGACCCCGGCGTGCGGGCCGAGACGGTGCCGGTGGAAGGGTTCTTGGCCCTGGCGCGGGCGCTGTAGCGGCGTGCGTGGTTCGAGACGCGGGCCCCAGGGCCCGCTCCTCACCATGACGAATATCTTTGAAGCCCAGCCCTCTGCGTCATCCTGAGGAGCGGACCCTCAGGTCCGCGTCTCGAAGGACGCACACCCTCAAAGCTGCGGCAGTTCCTCGGCCAGCAGCTCGTCGATGAACGGCGCGATCCACAGGTTGCGCGAGGCCTTGCGGCGCTCGGCGTGATAGATGTGGGCCAGGTCGGCGTAGGCGCGGTCGAAGTCCTCGTTGAGAACCACGTAGTCGAACGATTCCCACTGGACGAGCTCTTCCTTGGCCCGGGCGATGCGTTCGCGGATGACCTCTTCGCTGTCCTGCGACCGCGCCAGCAGCCGGCGGCTCATCTCGGCCAGCGAGGGCGGCAGGATGTAGACCAGCACCGAGTCCTCCGGCGCCTGGGCGTGGATCTTCATCGCGCCCTGGTAGTCGATGTCGAACAGGGTGCTCTGTCCGCGGGCCAGAGCGTCCATGATCGGCCCGCGCGGGCTGCCGTAGCGGTTGCCGTAGACTTCCGCCCACTCGAGGAAGGCGTCCTCGTCGACCATGTGGTCGAACTCGCCGCGATCGACGAAATGGTAGTCGCGGCCCTCGTGTTCGCCGGGGCGCGGCTGGCGCGTGGTGGCCGAGATCGACAGGTGCAGGTCCGGGTGATCCGCGACGAGTCGGCGGGTCAGCGAGGTCTTCCCCACGCCCGACGGCGCCACGATCATCAGCATCAGGCCCCGGGTCTTGCGGGGTTCCTCACTCGACATTCTGCACCTGCTCGCGGAACTGCTCGATCACCGCTTTGAGGTCGAGGCCGATGGCGGTCAAGGCCGGCGTGGCCGATTTCGAACACAGGGTGTTGGCCTCGCGCATGAATTCCTGGGTCAGGAAGTCCAGCCGACGGCCGGCGGCGACGTCCTCCGCGAGCAGGCCTCGCGCCGAGGCGACATGGGCGGTCAGCCGGTCCAGTTCCTCGCGCACGTCGGCCTTCACGGCCTGGGCGGCGGCCTCCTGGATGATCCGCTCCTCGGACGCGGCCTCCCCGGCCAGCTCCTTCAGACGGCGGGCGAAGCGATCGCGGATCACCACGGGCTGGCCGGCCGCCTCGGTCTCGGCGGCGGCGACCAGCTGGTCGATCCGGGCGACCTGGCCGCCCAGCACGGGGGCCAGGGCCGCGCCCTCCGCCAGACGCGAGGCCTTCAGCGCGTCGAGGGCCGCCAGCAGGGTGCTCGCCATGGCCTGTTCGACGGCCGCGCGGACCCCCGGGTCGTCCTCGGCATCGACAGCCGCCAGCACCCCGCGCAGGGCCAGCAGGCCGTCGGCCGTCGGCGGCTGGGCCCGCCCGGCCTTCACCAGCGGGTCGAGCATGGCCAGATAGCGGTCCAGCTGTTCGACATTGACCGATACGGCAACGGCCGACTCGGCGCGTTTGGCCTGCAGCCCGACCGTGACCTGGCCGCGCTGGAAGCGCGCCTGGGCGCCATCGCGGACGCCCTTCTCCAGCAGGTCGAACCCCGGCGGGCCGCGGAAGCGGACGTCCAGGTTGCGGCCGTTGACCGAGCGGGCCTCGACGGCCCAGGACCAGGCCCCCTCGGCCCCCTCGACCCGGGCGAACCCGGTCATGCCCGACAGCGCCACCTACTTGCCCGTCCGGGCGCGCCAGGCGCGCCACTTTTCGACATTGCGCTGGTGCTCTTCGTAAGTCGCGGCGAAGGCGTGGCCGCCGCTGCCGTCGGCGACGAAGAAGATGTAGTCGGTGACCGGCGGATCGAGCACGGCGGCCAGCGAGGCGCGGCCCGGATTGGCGATCGGCGTCGGCGGCAGGCCTTCGATGGCGTAGGTATTGTAGGGGGTCGGCGCCTTCAGCTCCGACAGGAAGATGCGGCGCCCCAGCGGCCGGCCCTTGGTGATGCCGTAGATGATCGTCGGATCGCTCTCCAGTCGCATGCCCTTCATCAGCCGGTTGACGAACACCGAGGCGACCTGCGGCCGCTCGCTGGCGACGCCGGTCTCCTTCTCGACGATCGAGGCCAGGATCACGGCCTCCTCGAGGGTGTCATAGGGCAGGTCCGGCTGGCGCTTGGCCCACAGGGTGGCCAGCAGGCTGTCGCGGGCGTCCATCATCCGCTGCAGCACTGCGGCGCGATCCTCGCCACGCTGGAAATCGTAGGTCTCCGGCAGCACCGCGCCTTCCGGCGGCACCGGCGCCACGCCGGTCAGGGCCGGCTCCCGGTTGAGAGCCTCCACGACCATCTCCGAGGTCAT
>JAUSMJ010000013.1 GCA_030645575.1 Caulobacter sp.
CGGATCGGCCAGCGCTTCCGCCAAGCTTAGCTGCCGCTCAGACATCGGACTCTCCATCGGCGCAACATCAACGCCTCAGAGAATCACGCTTCCAGCCTTCAGGGAATCCTTCTCAGCGCCTCACTTATGCAGAGGTCTCCAAATGGGAGAGGATCGGCTTTGCGGACGCCGCCCGGGCCGCTATCCCTTCCCCATGACCCGCGCCCCTTACGAAACCCTCCTCACCGACACCCCCGCCGAGGGCGTGCTGCTCGTCACGCTCGACCGCCCGGCCGCCGGCAATTCGCTGTCGACACAGATGGCGGAGGAGCTGCTGGCCCTGTGGACCGGCCTCGCCACGCCCGGCGACGTGCGGGTCGTCGTGCTCACGGGCGCCGGCCACAAGATCTTCTGCGCCGGGGCCGACCTGAAGGAGCGCGACGGCATGACCGACGCGCAGTGGGCCGACCAGCACCGGCTGTTCGAGACCATGCGCGACGCCCTGGTCGCCCTGCCGGTCCCGGTCATCGCGGCCGTCAACGGCGCGGCCTACGGCGGCGGGTTCGAGATCGCGCTGAACTGCGACTTCATCTACGCCGCCGACAGCGCCCGGTTCGCCCTGCCTGAGGTCAAGCTGGGCATCATGCCGGGCCTCGGCGGGGTGCAGAACCTGGTCCGCGCCGCCGGCGAGCGCCGCGCCCGCGAGATACTGCTGACCGGCGACCCCTTCACCGCCGCCCAGGGCCTGGACTGGGGCGTGGTCAATGCCGTCTACAACCCCGCCGGCCTGATCCCCGAGGCCGTCGACCTCGCCAAACGCATCGCGGCCAACGCGCCGCTGTCGGTGAGGAACATCCGCCGCGTGGCGCGCGAGACCGCCGTGCTGGGCGGGGCGGCGGCGGTGGCCGTGGAACTGGCGGCGTATAACGAGCTGACGCCGACCGAGGATCGTCGTGAGGGCGTGGCGGCCTGGGGGGAGAAGCGGAAGGCTGAGTGGAAGGGGCGGTAGGGGGGCGCCAGTCTAGGGTTTCACGAATTCGCTCCCTTCTCCGGAGCATACGGAAATTCTGAAGGTGATAGGCGTCGCGCTCAGCCATACCGTTTGTCGTTCAGCCGGCCATTCATCGACTCGACGGAGATCGTCGGAGGCTGGAGAAGCACGTGGTGTCTGTTAGGTGTCCGAACACCAGCTTTGACAGCTTGTTCAAGCCTCCCGAATGTGGACACCACCTGCAACCAGCTATCAGTCATCCGCTGCAGCAAGGCACCAAGTGCCCTCCTCGCGCCAGCAACGTCTTCAGCGCCGACGGTGCCGTTCTCTGTCCAATAGTCGATGGTATTTATCAGGGCGCCAAGCGTTGATCCGAAGTCGTGCTCGTATCTTCCGCTTTGCTCAAAATATTTGCACAACGATCCCATGAAAACTGTGAGCATTTGGCGCTCATCTGCAGAAAACGGGTGTGCAATATTCCGGCTCTTGTACGCGGTGCTGCGAGAAAATTCTAGGCAATAGACATATAATTCCTGGCGACTTACTTGCCCCCTTCGACGGCTGGCCAGCGTAGTTTCCAGAGTTGTGGAAAGGTTGGCCAACTTGTCTGTGGTTCTGTTCCCGGAGCGGCGGATTTCCCGCTCAAGTTCCGCCAACTCTCTTTCAATCGGGAAGAGTAAGCTGTGCAATTCAGTGTGGATTGCGCGGAATTCGTCGAATCGTTTGCTGACCAAGCTATCGAAGATCGAGTGGCGAGTTCGGTTCGTGAGTGAAATGGCGAGGCCAAAAAACCTCACTAAATCAATTATTTGCTTCGTACCGATGCTGGGCATGCGCGGGTGACTCCCGCGAATCTCTGCGACCGAGGACGCAGCTTCGCCTGCAAAGCCTCCATTGATTTGGTTAACAATCCCTGCTTCGGGCGACTAGCCCTAGTCGGTTCCAGTTCTCACCGCGCAGACAGAGGCGCCTTCGGCCCGACTCCCCTATATCTCTCCCCGTGACCACCACCTCCGACATCCCCCTGACCGGCGCCGCCCTCATCGCCGACCACGCCCGGCGGCTGCCGGATGCGCCGGGCGTGTACCGGATGATCGGCGAGGACGGGGAGGTGCTCTATGTCGGCAAGGCGCGCAGCCTGAAGAAGCGGGTGATCCAGTACGCGCAAGGGCGTTTCCACACCAACCGCATCGCCCACATGGTCGACCTGACCCGGTCGATGGAGTTCGTCTCGACGCGCACCGAGACCGACGCCCTGCTGCTCGAGATCAACCTGATCAAGCAGATGAAGCCGCGCTTCAACGTGCTGCTGCGCGACGATAAGAGCTTCCCCGAGATCGTCATCCGCCGCGATCACGCGGCCCCGCAGCTGCGCAAGCATCGCGGGGCGCACACCATCAAGGGCGACTATTTCGGCCCGTTCGCCTCGGCCGGGGCCGTCAACCGCACGCTCAACACCCTGCAGAAGGCCTTCCTGCTGCGGTCCTGTTCCGACAGCGTCTACGAGAGCCGCACCCGGCCCTGCATGCTGCACCAGATCCGCCGCTGCGCCGCGCCCTGCACCGGGCTGATCGCGCTCGACGACTATGCGAAGCTGGTCGAGGAGTCCGAGGCCTTCCTGCGGGGCAAGAGCCGGGCGGTGATGCAGCGGCTGTCCGAACAGATGCAGGTGGCGTCGGACGAGCTGGAGTTTGAGCGCGCCGCCCGCCTGCGCGACCGCATCCGCGCCCTGTCGTCGGTGGCCCAGGAGACCCAGGTCAATCCCGAGACGGTCGATGAGGCCGACGTGTTCGCCCTGTTCGCCGAGGGCGGCCAGGCCTGCGTGCAGGTGTTCTTCTTCCGCGCCGGCCAGAACTGGGGCAACCGCGCCTACTTCCCACGCGTGGACAAGAGCGACAGCGACGCGGAGGTGATGAGCGCCTTCCTCGGCCAGTTCTACGACGACCGGCCGATCCCGCGGTCGATCCTGGTCAACGTCCAGCCGTTCGAGCATGAGCTGTTCAGCGAGGCCTTCTCGATGAAGGCCAGCCGCAGGATCGAGATCCTCCAGCCGAAGCGCGGGGAGAAGAGGGCGCTGGTCGATCAGGCCGTGCTCAACGCCCGCGAGGCGCTGGGCCGCAAGATGGCCGAGAGCTCGGCCCAGGGAAAACTGCTGACCGGGGTGGCCGAGGCCTTCGGACTGGAGACGCCGCCGGAGCGGATCGAGGTCTACGACAACAGCCACATCCAGGGCACCAACGCCGTCGGCGGCATGGTCGTGGCCGGGCCGGACGGCTTCCAGAAGGCCCAGTACCGCAAGTTCAACATCAAAGGGACCGAGCTGACCCCCGGCGACGACTACGGCATGATGAAGGAGGTGCTGCGCCGCCGCTTCGCCCGCCTGGTCAAGGAAGAGGAGGAGGGCGACGACAGCGCCCGCCCCGACCTGGTGCTGATCGACGGCGGCAAGGGCCAGCTCGACGCGGTGCTGGAGGTGATGGCCGACCTGGGCGTCGGAGACATCGCCGTGGTCGGCGTCGCCAAGGGGCCGGACCGGGACGCGGGGCTGGAGCGGATGTTCATGCCGGGCAAGACGCCCTTCATGCTCGAGCCGAAAAGTCCGGTGCTGTATTATTTGCAGCGGCTGCGCGACGAGGCCCACCGCTTCGCCATCGGCACGCACCGCGCCAAGCGGTCGATGGAGATGAAGCGCAATCCGCTCGACGAGATCGACGGCGTCGGCCCCGGCCGCAAGCGCGCCCTGCTGCACGCCTTCGGCTCGGCCCGCGAGGTCGGCAAGGCCACGGTCGGCGACCTGATGAAGGTCGATGGCGTCAGCGAGGCCCTGGCCCAGCGGATTTACGACTTTTTCCGGAAGTAGGCGGGGAAATGAGGGGACAGCATACTCATTTCCGGACCCACGCCGGCCGCGGCGCTGGAAATGAGTATGCTGTCCCCTCATTTCCCCAACCGCCGAAACCCGCTACTCACGCCCGATGAAACACCTGCCCAATATCCTAACCGCCCTGCGTCTGGTCCTGACCCTGGTGGTCTTTCTGGCCATGCTGGGCCTGGCCTCGCAGCCGTTCGTGATGTGGGCGGCGGGCAGGGGGATCGACCCGCGGATCGTGCAGACGACCCTCTATTTCACAGCCTTCTGGGGCTTCGTCGTCGCGGCGGTGACCGACTTCTTTGACGGCTGGCTCGCGCGCCGGCTGAAGGTCGAGAGCCTGCTGGGCGCGATCCTCGATCCGATCGCCGACAAGGTGCTGGTCGCCGGCGCCGTGGTCGGGCTGGCGATCCTCGGCTCCTGGATGGTCGCCGCGGCGGGTGGGCTGATCCTGTTCCGCGAGTTCGCCGTCAGCGCCCTGCGCGAGACCCTGGCGCCGAAGGGGCTGAAACTGCCAGTGACCCTGCTGGCCAAGTGGAAGACCACGCTGCAGCTGGTCGCGCTGGCCGCCCAGATGTTCGTGCCCGGCTGGGGCTTCTGGGACCTGCCGCGCGACATGGCCCTGGTGCACCAGGCGATGATGGCCGCCAACGTCGTGCTGTGGCTGGCCGTGGCGGTCACGCTGTGGACGGGCATGGAGTACGGGCTGGCGGCCAGGAAGGCGCTGAAGGGCAGCTAGACCCTGCGTCCTTCGAGACGCTCGCCTGAGGCTCGCTCCTCAGGATGACGAAGAGGGATGGGCTTCACGGGTGCTCGTCATGGTGAGGAGCGGACCCTCAGGTCCGCGTCTCGAACCACGCACGCCGCATCACGCCTCACTCCGCCGCCAGCAGCCACGGCGCCTCCGGCTCCGCCGCCTCCACCACCTCCGGGTCGGTCGGCCCGAACAGCAGCCAGTCGCTGGTCGGCTCCCGTTCCCGCTCGGCCCGCAACAGACGGGCGATCTGACAGGGTCCCAGGCCTTGGAGAATCATCGTCGCCTCCGCGATTGCGCTACAGTTGAGAATGGTTCGCAATTAAGGCGCGGGCAAGGCCCTTGGTGGGGACTAGGGATTAGGGGCTAGGGACTAGTTGGCCCGGCGCGCTGCATCTAGCCCCTAGCCCCTAGCCCCTAGCCCCTAATCCCTGCCTTCCCTAGGGCAGCGGAATGAACTCCCCGTCGTCGAGATCCGGCAGCTTCATCCGGCCCGCGCGCCAGTCGGCCTTGGCCTGTTCGATGCGGTCCTTCGACGAGGAGACGAAGTTCCACTCGATGAACCGCTCGCCGACCGGTTCGCCGCCGATCAGGATCACGCTGGCGGCCGTCAGGGCCTTGACGGGCACGGTCTGGCCGGGCGCGAAGACGACCATCTGGCCCTCATTGATCGTCTGGTGGTCGACCTCGATACTGCCCTTCGCGACATAGGCCGCCCGCTCGGGATACTCGGCCGGCAGGCCCGCCGTGACGCCGGCGGCCAGCTCCCAGTGCACATAGAACAGTGGCGAGAACACCGGCACGCTGGCCTTCGCCCCGAACGCCGAGCCGGCCACCAGCCGCGCCGTCATGCCCTCGCCCTCGTAGAACGGCAGGTCGTCGCCGCCCGCGTGGTGCGAGAAGGCCGGCGGCGTCTCCTCGGCCTCCCGCGGCAGGGCCAGCCAGGTCTGGATCCCGTCCATCCGGCCGCCGTGATCGCGCAGGCCCTCGAACCGTTCGGAGTGGGTGATGCCGCTGCCGGCGGTCATCCAGTTGACCTCGCCCGGGCGGATGACGATCTCCGAGCCGACGCTGTCGCGGTGGGTCATCTCGCCGTCGAACAGGTAGCTGAGGGTCGACAGGCCGATGTGCGGGTGCGGTCGCACATCGACCGAACGGGGAAAGCCGGGCTGGAAGTCGGCGGGGCCCATGCGGTCGAAGAACACGAACGGCCCGACCATCCGCCGCGCCGCCTGCGGCAGCACCCGCCCCACCTCGAACCCGCCGAGATCTCTGCGGTGCTGGTCGAGGATCAGGTCGATCATGGCGGGGCTCCTGGCTGACGCCTCAATGTGGGTGAGCGTCCGCCAACAGGAAAGGGCTAACCTACCGGACTCCAACCCGTCCATTCCGTCCGGCGGAATCGGACCGGACCGGGATCGGGTCTGGTAAGTTTTCCCTCCTGATCGCGGGCCTCCCAGCGGCTGTGGCTGACCAGCATGAGATAGTCGCCATCGGCCGCCAGAAGGGTGAGGTCGTCCATGCCCGGCAGGTTGGCGGCGACCAGCCTCGAACCCCTGAAGGTCGAACAGGAACCGTCAAGCGACACCGAAACGACCCTCTGAGGTGACACGCCGTTTTGCGACAGCGCCAGCGTCAGATCGCCCGTCGGGGCGCGGTTGAGCAGGATCATGCCATCCGTGCCCGCAAGGCCGATCGACCCCCCGCTTATCAGAGCTGTCTCTCCCGTCGCCAGGTTCACCCGGTGCAGGCCGGTGGAGTAGTCGGCAACGACCATGGCGAAATCACCGGGGCAGATCACCAGTCCCTGGGGCGAAGCCATCGCGCCGGGCTTGACGAGCAGTTCAAGCTTCGGGGAACCGGCCCTCAGCCGATAGATTCCGCCGCTGACGCCGTCGGAAGCATAGACCGTCCCGTCGCCGGCCACGGTCACGTCGCCCAGCTGGTGTTTGCCGCCATCCGTCGCGACGAAGAATCTCGCCAGCACCTTGCCGGTTTTCAGCGAGACCTTCAGCAGGGCGGCCTTTGACTCGCCCGAAGTCCCCGGCACGCCGTCGCCCCAGGCCTCGGCGACCCACAACACGCCACGCGGCCGGTCGATCGCCATGCCGAACAGGGCGCCGGTGTCGTCATCCGGAGTCAGGTACGGCGTCGAGGTCAGGCCCGACCGGCCGGTTTCCGTCGTAGCGGTGAGACTCAGGCGCAGGATGGACCGCGAGGCCACGCCGCTGACCAGCCAGGTGTCGCCGTCCTTGACGATGCCCTCGGCGATGAACGTCGGTTCGGCGTCGAGGGCCCAGTCGGCGCTAAAACCGCCGCCCGCCGGCTCGGCGTTTTTGGCCATCCGCGCAGCGATGGGCGCGAAGTCTGGGCGGCCGATCAGGACCTTGAGGGCAGAATCAGCGGCGACGTCGTAGGTCAGGCCGGTGTCGGCATAGACCTCCACACAGATCAGAGCCTTGTCCAGCTTGCCCTCGGCCGCCAGCACCCGGGCCAGCCGAATGTACGACCCCGGCACGTCGGGATAAAGCTCCAAGGCCGTGGTCAGCTTGCCTTCGGCCGTCGCCAGATCGCCTGCCTTCACCGCGGCGGCAGCCTCCTGACGCAGGCGCTGGTATTGCTCCAGCCGCGTCTCCGGCTCGGCGGCGGCGATCAGCAGCAGGGCGGCCAGAATGCCCACGACGCCAAAGAGGCGCCGCCTCATCTCAATCGCCCGAGCAGGATCCTGATCTTGTCGTCCATCGTCCCCTGGCGCAGGTCGGCGATATCGAGCGATCGGGCCCGTTCGATCACGACCTTCCGGTCGAAAATTCCATGTCGAAATCCGGCGACAAGAAAATTCAGGTCCTTGTCCGAGCATCGCACAAGCTTGGACGCCGCGATGTCGTCCGGCTCCGGCACCAGGGCGGTGACATCGCCGGTGGTTGTCTGGATCGACCGGGCCCGGTCGCGCCACCCCGTGGGGAGGCGGGCGGTGTCAGGACTGACGCCATCGACGAAATAGCCATGCGTGTCGTGAAACATCGAGCCCTGACCCAGCACGCTGTCGATCTCGAAGGCAGTCCCCTCCGGATCGTCACTCGTGCCGAAGATGTCGATCTCGGATGTCATCGCCATGACCTCTGGCAGGTCGGGCGCCCAGGCGATCACGGCGGCGCTGCCGACGAGCACAAACTGCGATTGCCCGGTGAGATCGCCGGCCGCGCGCAGCATGTGATCTATGTCGGACCTGCGGATCATTTGGCGTCGGCGTCAATCCAGATCGCCTTGAGCTCCTCGGGCGCGAACCGGACGAAGACCGGGCTGCTGTCACGCAGCGCCATGCCCTCGTCGGTGTCCGCCAGCAGGCGGCGGACAACCTCCGCCTCTCCGCCGGCCAACACCTCGCGCCACAGGGCATAGTGGGAAGACTGTCGTGGATCAGGGCGCGTGAAGCGTTCGAGATGCTCGGCGCCCCTGCTCAGCAGGCCTGGATCCTCAAGCAACCTGCGCGCGGTCGCCACGGCGCGAAGATAGGCGCGCTTCTCGTGCGCGTCGTGGAAGTCGCGCTTCAGGGGCAGCGTCGAAATGAACTGGTTCGTGTCCACGCGCCTGACCTTTCAAATCAGTCTACCACGACGTCGCGATCACCCCGAAAATCCTACCCGTGCGGGCTGACATAGGGGCTGACCATGCCCAGCGGCACGGCGGTGGTGTTCTTCACGCCGCGGATGACGATACGGCTCTCGATGTTCGACACCAGGCCCAGCGACAGGATCTTGTCGCGCAGGAAGTCGTCGAAGGC
>JAUSMJ010000020.1 GCA_030645575.1 Caulobacter sp.
CCATGGACCAGGCAACAGCCCGCCTGAACATGGTTGCTCCCCGGCTTCGCGGGGAGGATTTTGATGAGGCTCTTGGCTGCCCTGGCGTGAAGGCGTTCAAGTGGCGGTGAGTGACGTTTCCTGGAGGCCCGCATGAACTTCGATTTCTCCGACGAGCAGAAGCAGCTGCGGGATCAGGCGCGGCGGTTTCTCGCCGACAAATGCCCGCCCTCGGCGGTGCGGGCGGTGCTGGAGGGCGGGCAGAGCTATGACCGCGAGCTGTGGGTCCAGCTGGGCGAGATGGGCTTCCTCGGCGCGGCGATTCCCGAGGCATACGGCGGCGTGGGCCTGGGCCATCTCGAGCTCTGCGTCATCGCCGAGGAGCTGGGCCGCGCGCTCGCGCCCGTGCCGGCCGCCTCGTCGATCTATCTCGCCGCCGAGTTTCTGATGGCGGCGGGGTCCGAAGCCCAAAAGCAGGCCTGGCTGCCCAAGCTGGCCAGCGGCGAGACCATCGGGACCTTTGCTTACGGCGAGGGTCTCGGCCGGGTCACCGAAAAGTCGATCAAGGCGACCGTCACCGGCGGCAAGCTGAGCGGAACCAAGACGCCGGTGGCCGACGGCGAGATCGCCGACCTGGCCGTGGTCGCGGCGCGGGAGGGCGGCAAGGTCTCGCTGTATCTGGTCGACATGACCGGGCCCGGCGTCACCCGCGAAACGCTTGAGACCATCGACCCGACACGGGGCCAGGCGACTCTGACCTTCAAGGACGCCCCCGCCGAGCGGCTGGGCGTGGCCGGCGACGGCTGGCGTCTGGCCGCCGAGGTCATGGACCGCGCCGCCATCCTGCTGGCCTTCGAACAGGTTGGCGGCTCGGACCGGGCGCTGGAGATGGGCCTCGACTACGCCCTGGACCGGATGGCCTTCGGCCGGCCGATCGGCTCGTTCCAGGCGGTCAAGCACATGCTGGCCGACATGTATGTCGCCGCGACCCTGGCCCGGTCCAACGCCTACTACGGCGCCTGGGCGCTCTCGACCGGTTCGTCGGAGCTGCCGGTGGCGGCGGCGACGGCGCGGGTCTCGGCCACCCAGTCGTTCCAGCACTGCGCCAAGAACAACATCCAGGTCCACGGCGGCATGGGCTTCACCTGGGCCTTCGACTGCCACCTGTTCTATCGCCGGTCCAACGGCCTGGCCCTGGCGCTGGGCTCGCAATCGACCTGGGAAGACCTGCTGATCGACCGCCTGCGCCAGCGCAACGACGCCCCCGCGGCCGCCTGAGGATCACGACCATGAACTTCGACGACACCCCCGAAGAAGCCGCCTTCCGCGCCACCGCCCGCGCCTGGATCGAAGCCAACGCCCCCAGGGAACTCGAGGCCGAGCTGAAGATGGGCGGCTTCGCCAGCAATGGCCTGAAGTCGGTCGACCCGATGGCCGCCGCCAAGGCCTGGCAGAAGAAGAAGGCCGACGCCGGCTGGGCCTGCCTGCACTGGCCAAAGGAATACGGCGGCCGCGGCGCCACACCGATCGAGCGGGTCATCTGGGGCCAGGAAGAGGGCGTCTACGGCGCGCTCAGCGGCCTGTTCATCATCGGCCACGGCATGTGCGGTCCGACGGTGATGGCCTGGGCCGACGAGGCGACCAAGCAGCGGCTGCTGCCGCCGCTGGCCGCCGGCGAACACATCTGGTGCCAACTGTTCAGCGAGCCGGCGGGCGGCTCGGATCTGGCCGGCCTGCGCACGGCGGCGGTCCCGGCCACCGACGGCAGCGGCGACTGGATCCTCAACGGCCAGAAGATCTGGACTAGCGGCGCTCAGCACAGCGACTACGGCATCGTCATCACCCGCACCGACCCCAATGTGCCCAAGCACAAGGGCCTGACGATGTTCTGGCTCGACATGAAGAGCCCGGGCATCGACGTGCGGCCGATCAAACAGGCCAACGGCCAGTCCGGTTTCAACGAGGTCTATTTCACCGACGTGCGCATCCCCGACAACCAGCGCCTGGGCGCCGTCGGGCAGGGCTGGAGTGTGTCGCTGACCACCCTGATGAACGAGCGGCTGTCGATCGGTTCGGGCATGCCCACCGGCTTCCCGGAGCTGTTCGACTTCTGCATGAACCTACGGACCGAGGACGGTCTGGCCATCGACGACCGGTCGGTGCGCTCGCGCCTGGCCGGCTACGCGGTCAAGGCCAGCGGGCTGCAGTACACCGGCATGCGGGCCATCTCGGCCCTGTCGAAGGGCGAGACTCCGGGGCCGGAGAACTCCATCGGCAAGCTGGTCGCCGGCGCCACCATGCAGGAGCTGGCGATGTACGCGCTGGACCTGCAGGGCCAGGGCGGGGTGGTCTCCGATCCGGAGATCGCCGCCGCCGGGGCGCGGTTCCAGGCCATGCTGCTGCGCTCGCCCGCCACCCGTGTCGAGGGCGGCACCGACGAGATCCTGCGCAACATCATCGCCGAGCGAGTGCTGGGCCTGCCCGGCGACATCCGCGTGGACAAGGACGTGGCCTTCAAGGACATTCCCACGTCCGGTCGCGGCTAGCGCGTCCGGGCCCGCTTCCGGTCGCGGATAGGAGCACTCAAATGGCTGGCGACAACGCGGGCCGGCAGGTCAGCGTCACGCCGGCCGGCGAGGCGGAGCGGACCCT
>JAUSMJ010000022.1 GCA_030645575.1 Caulobacter sp.
CGATGCCGTACTGGTTCATGACCTCGCGGGCGTGGGCCAGCAGTTCCGGGGTCATCTCCGGATTGTCCTTTAGGATCAGGGCGTCGGCGGCGGCAGCGTCGCCGGCCAGATAGGCCTTCCAGCCGATGGCGCTGGCCTCGACGAAGGCGCGGACGGCGTCGGGATTGCGGGCGATCAGCTTGTTGGGGGCCAGCAGCATGGTGGCGTAGCCGGGGTAGCCCTCGTCGGCCAGCAGGAAGACAGCCGGCTTCATGCCGGCCTCCTTCTCGATCGTATAGGGCTCGCTCGACAGATATCCCTGCTGGATGGCCCGCCTGTCGGCCAGGAACGGGGCGGCGCTGTAGTTGTAGGCCCGCACCTGATCGTCGGTGAAGCCGTACTTGGCGCGCAGCCAGACCCAGAAGGCCTCCTTCGAGGCGGCCGACAGCAGGATCGGCCGGCCCTTCATGTCGGCGATGCCCTTGATCCCCTGATCGGGGTGGGCAAGCAGGACCTGCGGGTCCTTCTGCATGAAGGCGGCGACCGCCTTCACCGGCACCTTCTCCTTCACCAGATTGAGCGCGATGAAGCTGTTGGAGCCCATGCCCAGCTCGATGGCCTCGGCGGCCAGCAGCTGGGGCACGTTGACCCCCGGGCCGCCCTGCTTGATCTCGACCGCCAGGCCGCGCCGGGCGTACTCGCCGCTGGCCAGGGCGTGATAGAAACCGCCGTGCTCGGCCTGGGCCTTCCAATCGGTGGCGAAGCGGATGCGGGTCTTGCCGGGCGGGGTTTCGGGGGCCTTGGAACAGGCCGCCGCCAATCCACTGGTGAGGGCGGCCACACCCCCGGCCAGAACCATTCGACGAGACGTCATTCCACCCTCCCTCAAAGCGGGGAGGAAGGTAGGGCGACCGGCGTTCGACGCCAAGGGGTTCAGGAGAAAACAGGGGCCAGAACGAGCAAGAGGGCGAAGCATCCGGTTGCCCGGCGGCCTCACCCTCTTACCCAGTTCCCCGAAGGGTTCTGGTGGCCGAGGGGTGGTGGCTGGCGTGGGGTCCGGATTGCTCCGGTCTTCAACCAACCGACCCCTGACCGGTTCCCGTGGGTCTCCCCTCGGTCCTAAAGTCTGGAGCCGTTCCGCTCGCCTGGCCTTCCGGTTTCCCGTCTCGCCCGCGCCGCGTTTCCTCTTGACGGGTTGACTGTGCGACTGCTCTCGCTATGAAGCAACCATTCCGAATTCAGCCCATGTGAATGCTTCCGCTCCTCGCGGTGAACAAGCGGTGGACAAGTTGTGGATCGTCGCCAGGCGTTCCTTTGCTTGTCGGGTGTTCAGGTTTTCCACAGCAAAGTGGGAGTTCCCCTCCCTCTGCAGGAGAGGGCAACGGAACGATGACGCGTGGCTCCGGGCCCGCTATGGAACCTCCACAGCACAACAACCGGCGCGGGGAAGCGACCATGAGCCTGATCACCACCGAAAAGCGCGGCCATGTCGCCATCCTGACCCTCAACCGGCCGGACGCGATGAACGCCCTGGGCGCGCCGGGCGACGGAGATCAGGTCGCCGACGTCTGCGCCGCGATCAACGCCGACACCGACGTGCGCTGCGTGATCCTGACCGGCGCGGGCCGGGCCTTTTCCGCTGGCGGCAACGTCAAGGCGATGAAGTCGCGCGAGGGCGCGTTCAGCGGCAGCGCCGTGGGCATCCGCGAGAACTATCGCAACAATATTCATCGCATCGTCCGGTCGATCTACGGCCTGGAAGTCCCTTCGATCGCCGCGGTCAACGGCGCGGCTATCGGCCTGGGCTGCGACGTGGCCTGCATGACCGACATCCGCATCGCGGCCGCCGAGGCCAGGTTCGCCGTCACCTTCCTCAAGCTGGGCCTGATCCCCGGCGACGGCGGGGCCTGGCTGCTGCCGCGCACCATCGGCATGAGCCGCGCGTCGGAGCTGCTGTTCACCGGCGACGTCATCGACGCCCAGACCGCCTGCGACTGGGGCCTGGTCAGCAAGGTCGTGTCCGGTGAGAGCCTGATGACGGAAGCCATGGCCCTGGCCGAGCGCATCGCCCAGCAGCCGCCGCACGCCCTGCGCCTGGCCAAGAGCCTGCTCAAGCACGGCCAGAGCACCAGCTACGACACCCTGCTGGAGATGAGCGCCGCCTCCCAGGCGATCTGCCATCTGACCGAGGACCATATGGAAGGGGTCGACGCCCTGCTCGAAAAGCGTCCGGCCGTCTTCAAGGGCAAGTGATGCGGCGGGCCCTGCTGATCGGACTGGCCGGTCTGGCCCTGACGGCCTGCGGCAAGCCAGAGCCCGCGCCGGCGGCGAAGGCTCCGGCCGCCGGGGCGAAGGCCCAGTGGGGCTTCGCCATCGGCAAGAACAGCGTCGAGCTGGCCTGGCTGGACGACCCGACGGTGGCCGAGTCGCCCTTCCGGCTGATCTGCGCCCGGGGCGAGGGTTTCATGGTCGTC
The DNA here is from genome assembly GCA_030645575.1 of Caulobacter sp. Classification (GTDB taxonomy): domain Bacteria; phylum Pseudomonadota; class Alphaproteobacteria; order Caulobacterales; family Caulobacteraceae; genus Caulobacter. Next base: position 2,454 of record JAUSMJ010000022.1, read on the forward strand.
GCCACGGCCTTCAGCCCGATCGCCAGCGAGGAGCGGCTGTCGGTCGGCGCCGGCGGTGATGCGTTCGCGCTCGTCGCCGTGGCCGGCAAGGGACCGAACGGCCCGCTGGTCCGCGCCACCGGGCCGGCCGACGAGCCGTTGCTGACCGCCCTGGACAGCGGACAGCCGATCGCCGCCAGCTATGGCGCGCAAACCTTCGGCCCGGTCGCCGCGCCGCCGCCGGCCGTGCGGCGGGCGTTCACGCAGTCCTGTCGCAAACTCAACGGGGGGGCGGAGATCTGATGGGCAGGGAGGTCGATGCCATCCAGGCCCGGTTCGCCGACGGCGCGGACATTGGGCGTCTGCAATGGGAGGCGCCCCGGTTGATCTTTCGCGGCGCCTCCCGGCGCGTGTTCGAGGGCGAGGCGCTGAAGAATCTGGTCGCCGACGGCGGCGATCTGGTGCTGGCGGACGGGTCCCGGTTCACGCTCGGGCGGATCCAGGCGGGGCGATGGGTCGCGGCGATCAGCAATCCACCGGGCCGGCTCGACAAGCTTGGGGTCCGGCCGGGCCTGAGGGTCGCCGTCGTCAATCTGGCGGATCCGGACTTCGCGGCGGAACTCGCGGGGAGGGTGAGTTCGGTAAACACGTTCAACGAACTGGATATCCTGTTCTTCGGCGCCGACAGTTCCGATGAGCTCGCTCGCATCCCCGACCTGGTCCCGAAGCTGGCGCCGCGCGGCGCGCTGTGGATCGTGTCCCTCAAGGGCAAGCTGCTGCGGGTCAAGGACGTCGAGGTGATGGCCGCCGCCAAGGCGCATGGTCTGGTCGATAACAAGGTTTGCGCCTTCTCGGACACACGGACCGCCCTGCGATTCACCAGCCGCCTTTGACGCGACGATTTCCTTGGCCCTCGCCTTCCGTCATGAAACCGGCCTAGAGGTCGCCCCATGGCCCTGCGCGACTTCGCCCTGCTTGTCTTCGTCTGCCTGGTCTGGGCGTCCAACAACATCGTCAGCAAGATCGTGGTCGCCCACTGGGGCGTGCCGCCGCTGTTCTACGCCTCGGTGCGGTTCGCCCTGGTCGCCGCCTGCACCGTCCCCTGGCTGTTTCCGGCCCCGCGGCCGTTGTGGCGCATCGTCGCCGTGGCGCTGTTGATGGGCGGCGGCAACTTCTCCCTGCTGTTTATCGGCCTGAAGACAGCCAGCCCGTCGGCGGCCTCGATCGTCGTCCAGCTGGGCGTGCCGATGACCACCATCATGTCGATGCTGATGCTGGGCGAGCAGGTGCGCTGGCGGCGTGGCCTGGGCATGCTGCTGACCCTGGCCGGGGCCGTCGTGGTCATGTGGCGCCCCGCGGGCCTCTCGATGTCGGTCGGGCTGTGGCTGATCGCGGCGGCGGCCTTCGCCGGTTCGCTGGGCGCGGTGATGATGAAGCAGATGGAGGGGGTGCGGCCGCTGCAATTCCAGGCCTGGGTCGGCTTTTCCTCGCTCTGGCCGCTGCTCACGTTGAGCGCGTTCACCGAACACGGACAGGTTGCGACGGCCGCGGCGGCCGGCTGGCCGTTCGTGGCGGCCGTGATCTTTTCGGCTGTCGTCGTCTCGGTGCTGGGGCACACCCTCTACTATGTGCTGATCCAGAAATACGAGGCGACCCTGATCTCGCCGCTGACCCTGATGACGCCGCTGGCGACCATCGCCATGGGCGTGTGGATCACTCACGATCATTTCGACGCGCGCATGGCCATCGGCGCGGCGCTGGCGCTGCTGGGCGTGCTGATCATTGCGCTGCGGCCCAACCATGTGATGCCCTTGCTCATGGCTATCCGGAATCGCGCCCAATGACGCTGGACTTCATCGACACCCCGTCGCCCAACTTTGACGCCCGGACCAAGGCCCCGGACATGCTGGTGCTGCACTACACCGGCATGAAGACCGGGGCGGAGGCGCTGGCCCGGCTGCGCGACCCCGAGGCCCGGGTCTCGTCCCACTACATGGTCGAGGAGGACGGGCGGATCTTCCGGCTGGTGGCCGAGGAGCGCCGCGCCTGGCATGCCGGCCGCTCGTTCTGGAAGGGCGAGGAGGGCGTCAACCACGCCTCGATCGGCATCGAGATCGTCAATCCCGGCCATGAGTTCGGCTATCGCCCGTTTCCCGAGGCGCAGATCGCGGCGGTGATCGCCCTGGTCGCCGACATCCGCGGTCGCTGGAGCATCGAGGACGACCGCATCCTGGGCCATTCCGACGTCGCCCCGGCCCGCAAGGAGGATCCAGGCGAGCTGTTTCCGTGGAAGCAGCTGGCCGAGGCCGGCCACGGGGTCTGGGCCGAGGCCGATCCGGCGCCGGGCGAGCCGTTGGCCGAAGGCGCGGAGGGCGTCGGCGTCTTCGCCCTGCAGGCCGGCCTGACCCGGCTGGGCTACGACTGCGCCCCGACCGGCAAGTTCGACCAGACCACCCGAGAGGTGGTCACCGCCTTCCAGCGCCACTGGGTCCAGAGCCGCTTCGACGGCGTGGCGGACGGGCTGACGCGGGCGCGGCTGATGGCGGTGCTGCGGGCGAGCGGATAGAGGTTGCCTCCTTCGAGACGCTCGCTTGAGGCTCGCTCCTCAGGATGACGCAGGGGGGAGCTTCAAGGGTGTTCGTCATGGTGAGGAGCGAGGCGCCAGCCGAGCGTCTCGAACCACGCACCATCATTGACCCCACCGCCCCCTTCCCCCACATACCGCGACGGATCAGACGGCCGGGCGGTCGCGGTCCTCGCAAGAGGGTCGAGGAAAGTCCGGGCTCCACGGAAACAAGGCGGCGGGTAACGCCCGCCCGGGGTGACCCGAGGGATAGCGCCACAGAAAGCAAACCTCCTCCGCTTCGGCGGCGGGAAGGGTGAAAGGGTGGGGTAAGAGCCCACCGCGGACGTGGCGACACGGACGGCATGGCAAGCCCCGCCTGGAGCAAGACCGAATAGGGATTCCGCGCCTCGTACGTCCCTTCGGGGATACGGCGGGGCAGGGCCGTTTCCGGCCCGAGGCGTCCGGGTTGGTCGCGAGAACCGTCCCGCGAGGGGCGGTCCAGAGGAATGATCGTCGCGCGCCCGCAAGGGCGTTGGCACAGAACCCGGCTTACAGGCCGTCTGATCCGCCCCGACCCTTCCGAATAGTCTGCAATGGGACCCCGGCCGCGCTCGCCACTATTAACATGTTCAGTGTATGTTCTGTGGATTGTTTACGTGGATTAACCAATGCGGCCTGCGACATAGTTGTATTCGTGAAGAAACGGACTTTGGTGTCATTGCGTCCCATTTCATCCCATGTTAACCCAGTTGCTGTCGCCGGAAGGGGTTGGCGACGTCGGGCCAGGGGTTGGGCGCGGTGTTCCTCTCGACCTTTGAGAAGCAACTGGACAGCAAGCGGCGGATCGTCGTGCCGCACGAGTTCCGCGCGGCCGTCGGCCAGCCGTTCGACGGCGTGTTCTGCTTTCCGTCGATCGAGGCCGACTGTCTCGAGGGTGGCGGAAAAGCCCTGTTCGATCGTTACGTCGCCCTGATCGAGGAGTTGCCGTTCGGCGACGGCCTGCGCACGGCGCTGGAGACCAGCGTCTACGGCGGCATGGCTCGCCTGACCTTCGACGACGCCGGCCGCATCACCCTGCCGCCGGCCCTGTGCGACATGTTCGGCCTGACCGACTGGGTCTCGGTGGTCGGCATGGGCGACCGCTTCCAGATCTGGACCCGCGACGCCTTCCAGGCGCACCGCGCCGCCGCTCGCGAGACGGCCCGGACGGGCCTGGCCGCGCTGCGCGCCGCTCAGCGTCCACGGCTGACGGGGGCCGTCGAATGAGCGGCCAGCCGCATCTCTCCGTTCTGCTCGGCGAGGTGACGCGCGTCCTGCGGCCGGGGCCGGACCAGATCATCGTCGATGGCACCTTCGGCGCGGGCGGCTATGCCCGCGCCTTTCTCGAGTCCGGGGCCCAGGTCGTGGCCTTCGACCGCGATCCCTCCGCCCGCCGCTTCGCCGCGCCGCTGGAGGCGACTGGCCGGTTCCGGCTGATCCAGGCGCGGTTCTCCGAGATGGGCGACCATTTCGCGCCGTCGTCGGTCGATGGCGTGGCGCTCGACATCGGCGTGTCGTCGATGCAGCTGGACGAGGCCGAGCGCGGCTTTTCCTTCATGCGCGACGGGCCGCTCGACATGCGCATGAGCGACCAGGGGCCGACGGCGGCCGACCTGGTCAACACGCTGGAAAAGGACGAGCTGGCGCGGATCATCTGGCTCTATGGCGAGGAGCGCGAGAGTCGCCGCATCGCGTCGTTCATTCTGCGCCGCCGGGCGACGCAGCCGTTCGAGCGCACGCTGGACCTGGCCGAGGTGGTCGAGAAGGCCCTGGGCGGCCGCCGCGGGGCCAAGACCCATCCGGCGACCAAGGTGTTCCAGGCCCTGCGCATCGCCGTCAACGAAGAGCTGGCCGAACTCGAGGCGGGCCTGGCCGGCGCCGAAAAGATCCTGAAAACGGGCGGTCGTCTCGCAGTCGTAACCTTCCATTCGCTGGAAGACCGCATCGTGAAGGCCTTCTTCACGGCCCGGTCCGGCAACCTGCCCGGCGGTTCGCGTCATGCTCCGCCGGTGGCGGGTGGGCCCGAGCCGACCTTCACCCTTCCATTCAAGGGCGCGATGGAGCCTGGCGAGGCTGAGCTGGCGGCCAATCCCCGCGCCCGTTCGGCCAAGCTGCGCGCCGGCGTGCGCACCGATGCGCCGGCCTGGAGGGACGCCGCATGATCACGGCCCTGTTCAATCACCGTATCCGCGGTTTCCGCACCCTGAACGTTGTTTTTTCCGCGACCCTGCTGGTTCTGGCGGTTGGCGTGAATCTGGCCAAGACCATCGCCGGCCGCGAGCGCAACGAGATCGGCCGGGTCGAGAGCGACATCGGCAAGGAGCGCCAGCGCATCCGGGTGCTGGAGGCCGAGGTGGCCCATCTGGAACAGCCCGAGCGCCTTGAGCGGCTCGCGCGCGGATACCTGGACATGGCGCCGGCCGCCGCCCGCCAGGAGGCGTCCGTCGATGCCCTGCCCGAGGTGGCCGGCCGCGGGTCCGGGCCCGTAGCCCAGCCGGTCTCGACATTCGGCGTGGCGGTCCCATGAGCATCGCCGACCTCACGCCACACCGGTACCCGGCGCTGTGGCGCTGGATCATCGAGCGCGTCTGGCGGGTCGAACACGCCTTCGAGCGCGCCCATGCCGACGGGCGGGCGGAGAACGACACCCGGATCCGCATCTTCGTGGTGCTGGCGGTGTTCGCCGTCGGCTTCTGCGTCATGTCCGGCGGCGCGGTCTGGTCGGCGACCCTCGCCCATGCCGGGCGGGCGGGCGGCGTGGCCGCGGGGGCGCCGGAGCGGGCGGACCTGGTCGACCGTGAAGGCCGACTGCTGGCGGTCAACCTGATCCACTATTCCCTTTCGCTGGACATCAAGGACGTCTGGAGCAAGCGCGAAACCCGCCAGGCCCTGCTCGGCGCCCTGCCGCAGCTGACGCCGGAACAGATCGACCGCGCCCTGGCCGCGAAGAAGCGCGCCTTCCTGATCGGCGGGCTGACGCCGGCCGAGCGCGCGCGGGTTCATGACCTGGGCCTGCCCGGCCTGATCTTCGAACCGGAGGAGCGGCGGGTCTATCCGCTCGGTCCGCTGGCGGCGCACCTGATCGGCTACACGGAAAAGGGCGGCGTCAGCCTGGCCGGCGCCGAGCGGGCGCTGCAGGACGACATCCTCAAGGCCGGCGCGGCGGGCAAACCCGTGGCCCTGTCGGTCGATGTCCGCGTGCAGGCCGCGCTGGAGGAAGAACTGGCCGCCGCCGCCGAGCAGTACCATCCCAATGGCGCGGTCGGCATCGTCACCAACATTCACACCGGCGAGATCCTGGCCCTGGCCAGCTGGCCGGATTTCGACCCTAACTTCCAGCAGCGGGCGACGCCGGACCAGAAGCTGAACCGCGCCGCCGCCGCGGTCTACGAGATGGGTTCGACCTTCAAGGCATTCACGGTAGCCATCGGCCTGGACACCAGGGTGGCGACGCCGGACTCGACCTACGACGCCCGCACGCCGCTGAAGATGGGCTACCGCACCATTCACGATTACCACGGCACCAACCGCATCCTGACCCTGCGCGAGGTGTTCAACCATTCGTCCAACATCGGCACGGCCCTGCTGGCCCATTCGATCGGCAACGATCAGCTGGCGCGCTACTTCGCCGCGTTCGGCCTGACCCGCCGGGCCGGCGTCGAGTTGGTCGAGTCCGCCCGTCCGCTGACGCCGAAGAAGTGGGACGACGACGACATCGCCAGCGTCTCCTTCGGCCACGGCATCAACGTCTCGCCGCTGACGCTGGTCCAGGCCATGGGCGCCATCCTCAATGGCGGCCAGATGATCCCCCTGACCATCCGCAAGGCGCCCCCGGGCTACCGTCCACGCGGCGAGCGGGTGGTGTCGGAGGCCACGACCCTGTCGATGCTGCAGATCATGCGCGACAACGTCGTCGTCGGCACCGGCCGCAAGGCCGAGGCGCCCGGCCTGTCCGTCGGGGGCAAGACCGGCACCGGCGAGAAATACGATCCGGCGATCCGCGCCTACAGCAACGTCAAGCAGGTCGGTTCGTTCGCGGCCGTGTTCCCGACCGATGGCCCGGTCGAGGCGGACCGCTATTTCGTGCTGATCCTGCTGGATGAGCCCAAGGGCGGCATCCGCACCGGCGGCTGGGTCGCCGCGCCCGCCGTGGGGCGCACCATCGACCGCATCGCACCGTTCCTCGGCGTGCCGCGCCACATGACTCCGTCGACCGGCATGCCCACCCTGATCGCCGCCCGCGCCACCGCGAGCGGGGCCCAGCCGGAGACCGGACTGTGACCGCGCGCCTCTCTCGGCTGGTCGGGCATGAGGTCAGTCCGGATCCGGTCATCGCCGGCGTCACGGCGGATAGCCGCAAGGTCAGGCCCGGCTTCCTGTTCGCCGCCCTGCCGGGCTCGAAAGTCGATGGGCGCGCCTTTGTCGAGGGCGCGATCGCCGCCGGCGCCGCGGCCATCCTGGCCCCGAACGACGTGAGCCATTCGGCGGTCCCGGTGGTCCACGCGCCGGACCTGCGCCGCGCCTACGCCCTGGCCGCCGCCGCCTTCCATGGCGCCCAGCCGGCGGTCTGCGTGGCCGTGACCGGCACCAACGGCAAGACGTCCGTGGCCACCTTCTGCCGCCAGATCTTCGCCCGCCTGGGCCGCAAGGCCGCCAGCATGGGCACGCTGGGCGTGACCGTCTCGGCGCCCGGCCTCCCGGATGTCCAGATCACCCCGCCGGGTCTGACCACGCCGGACGCCGCCGATGTCGCCGGGTTGATGGCCAGGCTGGCGACCGATGGCGTGACCCATATGGCGCTGGAGGCCTCCTCGCACGGGATCGACCAGCGCCGGCTCGACGGCGTGAGGCTGACGGCCGCCGGCTTCCTCAACCTGACGCAGGACCACCTCGACTACCACGGCACCATGGGCGTCTACCGCGCGGCCAAGCTGCGGCTGTTCGAGGCCCTGTTGCCGGCGGCGGGCGTGGCGGTGCTGAACGCCGACAGCGACCAGTTCGGGACCTTCCGCGATGTCGCGACCCAGGCCGGCCATTCGGTCCTGTCGACCGGCGAGGCGGGCGGGGACCTGCGCCTGACGAGCCGCCGCCTGACCGCCGATGGCCAGCGGCTGGCCATCGTCCATGACGGCCGGACCCATGATATCCGCCTGCCGCTGGCCGGGGCCTTCCAGGCCGACAACGCCCTGGTCGCGGCGGGCCTGTGCATCGCCGCTGGCGAGGACGCCGACGCCGTGCTGGCGGCGCTGGAGCATCTGAAGGGCGCTCCGGGCCGGCTGCAGCATGTCGGGACCGGCCCGCGCGGCGGCGAGGCCTATGTCGATTACGCCCACACGCCGGACGGGCTGGAAACGGTGCTCAGGGCGCTGCGCCCGCACACGGCCGGCAAGCTGATCGTCGTCTTCGGCGCCGGCGGCGACCGTGATCGCGGCAAACGTCCGCTGATGGGCGCCGCGGCCGCCCGCCTGGCCGATGTCGCCATCGTCACCGACGACAATCCACGATCGGAAAGTCCCGCCGTGATCCGCGCCGAGATCCTCGCCGCCGCGCCCGGCGTCCGCGAGATCGGCGACCGGCGCGAGGCGATCCGCGCCGGCGTGGCCCTGCTCGGCGAGGGCGACGTGCTGGTCGTGGCCGGCAAGGGTCATGAGCAGGGCCAGCTGGTCGCCGGCGTGACCCATCCGTTCGACGACGTCGCCGAGACCGCCTCGGCCCTGGGACTGGAGCTGGCCCATGGCTGAAATCCTCTGGACCTCGGCCGACATCGCCGCCGCGACTGGCGGACGCCTGGTCGGTGGCCCGTTCGAGGCGACCGGAGTCTCCATCGACAGCCGCGCGGTTGACGCTGGCGACCTGTTCGTCGCCCTGACCGGCGAGCGCGACGGTCACGCGTTCGTGCCGGGGGCCCTCGCCGCGGGGGCGGCAGGGGCGCTGGCGTCGAAGGCCGTCGAAGGTCCTCATGTGCTGGTGCCCGATACGCTCAAGGCGCTTGAGGCGATGGGTGTGGCTGCCCGTGACCGGTCGCGGGCCGTCCGCGCGGCCGTCACCGGTTCAGTTGGCAAGACCAGCGTCACCCAGGCTATCGCCGCGGGCCTGGCCGGCGCCGGCCGCTGGCACTCGTCGGTCAAGTCCTACAACAACCACATCGGCGTCCCGCTGACCCTGGCGCGCATGCCCTGGGCCACCGAGCGGGCGGTATTCGAGATCGGCATGAATCACGAGGGCGAGATCGCGCCCCTGTCGCACATGGTCCGTCCCGAGGTCGCCGTGGTGACCACGGTCGGCCCGGTGCATATCGAGAACTTCCCCGACGGGGAGGAGGGCGTCGCCCGCGCCAAGGCCGAGATATTTGACGGCATCGAGCCGGGCGGCGTGGCCGTGCTGAACGCCGACAACCGCTGGTTCGAGCTGCTCAGCCTGCGCGCCCGCGCGGCCGGGGCCCGGGTGGTGTCGTTCGGCTCTGGCGAGGGCTGCGACGCGCGGCTGCTGGACTTCTCCGCCGCCCACGGTCAGGCCAGCGTGCGGGCCATGGTGCACGGTGCGGCGGTCAGCTACCCGCTGCTGCAGACCGGCCTGCACTGGGGGCTCAACAGCCTCTGCGCCCTGCTGGCGCTCGAGGCGATGAATGTGGACCGGGCGACGGCGCTGGAGGCCCTTGGCGCCTTCGCGCCGCTGGCCGGACGGGGCGCCGAGACGACCGTGCGGATCCCCGGCGGGGTCTTCACCCTGATCGACGAGAGCTACAACGCCAATCCGATCTCGATGGCCGCCGCGCTGAAGACGCTGGGCGCGCGCCAGGGCCGCGGACGGCGCATCGTCGCCCTGACCGACATGCTCGAGCTGGGCCCCGACGGGCCGGCCTTCCACGCCGCGCTCGCCGGGCCGATCGAGGCGGCCAATGTCGATCTGGTGTTCTGCGCCGGGCCGATGATGAAATCGCTCTGGGACGCCCTTCCGCCGACTCGTCGGGGCGGCTACGCCGAAGCGGCGGCGGACTTGGCGCCGCGCGTCGCATCGGCCGCGGAGCCGGGCGATCTGGTGATGGTCAAAGGGTCGAACGGCAGCCGGGCGAGCGTGATAGCCGCCGCCCTGGGCGCGCTCGACCACAGGGGGGAGACGGCCTGATGCTGCAGTTCCTGGCGGACTGGCGGGACTCGATCCCGCTGCTCAACCTGCTGAAATACCTGACCTTCCGCACTGGCATGGCGACCGCGACCGGTTTCATCATCGCCGTGGCCATGGGCTCGCGCTTCATCAACTGGATGCGCGCCAAACAGGGCAAGGGCCAGCCGATCCGCAAGGAAGGCATCGAGCGCCACGTGCTGGAAAAAGCCGGCACCCCGACCATGGGCGGGCTGATGATCCTGGCCGGGGCGATCGGCGGCACCCTGCTGTGGGCCAACCTGACCAACGTCTATGTCTGGGTCGTGCTGATGGTCACCGCCGGCTACGGCGTGCTCGGCTTCATGGACGACTATGACAAGGTCACCAAACAGACCACGGCCGGGGTTTCCGGTCCGGTGAAGCTGGTCATCCAGTTCGCCATCGCCTTCGCCGCCGTGGCGCTGCTGATCTGGTTCGGCGGCAAGTCACCCGATGCGCCGGAGCTGTCGACCTCGGTGGCCTTCCCGATCTTCAAGCGGTTGCTGCTCGACCTCGGCTGGTTCTATCTCGCCTTCGGGGCGGTGGTGATCGTCGGCTTCTCCAACGCCGTGAACTTCACCGATGGCCTCGACGGCCTGGCCATCGTGCCGGTGATGATCGCCGCCGCGGCCCTGGGGCTGATCGCCTACCTGGTCGGCAACTACGTGTTCGCCGAGTACCTGCAGGTTCACTTCGTGCCGGGCGTCGGGGAACTGGCGGTCATCTGCGGCGCCCTGATCGGCGCCGGGCTGGGCTTCCTCTGGTACAACGCCCCGCCGGCCAAGATTTTCATGGGCGACACCGGCTCGCTGGCCCTGGGCGGCGCGCTGGGCGTCATTTCCGTGGCCATCAAGCATGAGATCGTTCTGGCCATCATCGGCGGTCTGTTCGTCGCCGAACTGCTCAGCGTCATCATCCAGGTCGCCTATTTCAAGCGCACCGGCAAACGCATCTTCCTGATGGCGCCGATCCACCACCATTTCGAGAAGCTGGGCTGGCCCGAGTCGACCGTGGTGATCCGCTTCTGGATCGTCTCGCTGATGCTGGCCTTCCTCGGCCTCGCCACCCTCAAGCTGCGCTAGGAGCGCCCGGCCCGCCATGATCCCCATCCGCGGCTTCGAGGGACGCAAGGTCGCCGTGTTCGGCCTCGGCCGAACGGGGCTGACGGCCGCGCGCGCGCTCGTCGCCGGCGGGGCGCAGGTGGCCCTGTGGGACGAGAAGGCCGCCGGCCGGGCCGCGGCCGAGGCGGAAGGCTTCGCGATGGTCGATCTGAAGTCGGCCGACTGGTCGGACTTCGCCGCCCTGATGCTGTCGCCGGGCGTGCCGCTGACCCATCCGGCGCCCCACTGGACCGTGGACATGGCCAGGGCCGCCGGCGTCGAGGTGCTGGGCGACATCGAGCTCTTCGCCCGCACGGTCAACGCCGCCCCGGCCCACAAGCGCCCGAAGGTGGCGGCGATCACCGGCACCAACGGCAAATCGACGACCACGGCCCTGCTGGGCCACCTCTGCGCCCGCGCCGGCCGCGACACGCGCATCGGCGGCAACATCGGCGTCGGCGTCCTGGGCCTGCCCGACATGCACGGCGGGGCGGTCTATGTGCTGGAGGTGTCGTCCTACCAGCTGGACCTGACCTCCAGCCTCAAGCCGGACGCGGCGGTGCTGCTGAACATCTCGCCCGACCACCTCGAGCGGCACGGCGGCATGGAGGGCTATGTCGCGTCCAAGCGCCGCGTGCTGCTCAACCAGACCAAGGGCGACACGGCGGTCATCGGCGTCGATGACGCCTGGTGCCAGCGCATCTGCACCGAGATCACCGCCGCCAATCACCGGACCATCTGGCCGATCAGCGCCAGCCGCTCGATGGGCCGGGGCGTCTACGCCATCCAGGGGGTGCTTTACGACGCCACCGGCGACCGGGTCGTCGAGGTCGCCGACCTGCTGCGCGCCCGCTCCCTGCCGGGCCGGCACAACTGGCAGAACGCGGCGGCCGCCTACGCCGCGGCGCGGGCCATGGGCGTGCCGGCGGAGGAGGCGGCCGAGGGGCTGATGACCTTCCCGGGCCTGGCGCACCGCATGGAAACGGTGGCGACCCTCGGCCGGGTCCGCTTCGTCAACGATTCCAAGGCGACCAACGCCGACGCGGCCCGCCAGGCGCTCGGCAGCTATCCGCGCGTCTACTGGATCGCTGGCGGCCAGCCCAAGTCCGACGGCATCGCGCCGCTGTCCGACCTGTTCGGCCGGGTGGCCAAGGCCTATTTGATCGGCGAGGGCGCCAGCGACTTCGGCAAGGTCCTCGAGGGCCGCGCGCCCTACGTCGTCTCCGGCACGATCGAGGCGGCCACGGCCGCCGCCTTCGCCGACGCGGAGGCCAGCGGCGAGGACGCCATCGTCCTGCTGTCGCCGGCCTGCGCCTCGTTCGACCAGTTCAGCGACTTCGAGGCCCGCGGCGAAGCCTTCCGCGCCGCTGTCGAGGCTCTCCGGCGACCGGCCCTCAAGGGCGCGCGCGCGTGAGCCACAGCCCCCACACCTTCCTGCGGTCGGACACCACCCCGGTCGGCAACTGGTGGTGGACGATGGACCGCTGGCTGCTGGGGACGGTGTTCGCCCTGATCGCGCTGGGCGTGCTGCTCAGCTTCGGCACCAGCCCGGCGGCGGCCGCGCGCCTGCACTATAACGACGCCTTCCACTTCGCCCTCCGCCAGACCCTGTTCGGCGGCATGGCCGCGGTGCTGGTGATCGGCGTCTCGATGCTGGAGGCAAGGACCATCCGGCGCGTGGCCTTCTTCGTCTATCTGGCGATGATCATCATGATGGCGGCGTTGCCGTTCATCGGGCACGAGGCAAAGGGCGCCACGCGCTGGATCCATCTGGCCGGGTTTACCCTGCAACCCTCCGAGTTCATGAAGCCGGCGCTGATCGTGCTGGTCGCCTGGATGTTCGCCGAGGGCCAGAAGGGCGAGGGCGTGCCGGGCGTGTTCATCGCCTTTTGCCTCTATCTCCTGGCGGTCGGCCTGTTGCTCAAGCAGCCCGACCTCGGCCAGACCGTGCTGATCACGATCGCCTTTGGCGCGGCGTTCTGGATGGCGGGTGTGCCGATCAGCTGGATCATGGGACTGGGCGCCACGGCGCTGGTGGGCCTGGGAAGCACCTACTTCCTGCTGCCGCACGTTCAGGCCCGGGTCGAGACCTTCCTCAGTTCGGACAAGGCCGACAAGCACCAGATCACCCAGGCCTCCGAGGCCATCTGGGCCGGCGGCCTGTTCGGGCGCGGGCCGGGCGAGGGGGTGATGAAGCGCGGCGTGCCCGACATGCACACCGACTTCGCCTATTCGGTGCTGGCCGAGGAATACGGCCTGGTCTTCTCGCTGGCCCTGATCGGGCTGTTCGCCTTTCTGGTGATCCGGGGTCTGTACAAGTCGCTCCGCCTGTCCGATCCGTTCGAGCAGGTCGCGGCGGCGGGTCTGTTTGTCCTCGTCGGTCTCCAGGCGCTGATCAATGTGGCGGTGAACCTCAACATGATCCCGACCAAGGGCATGACCCTGCCGTTCATCAGCTATGGCGGCTCGTCGATGCTGGCCATGGGCCTGACCCTGGGCATGGCGCTGGGTCTGACCCGTCGCCGCCCGGGCGCCTACGCCACCAGCGAGGGCCTCGCCCGCGCCGGCGCCTTCGCGTAAGACGCCCCGATGGCACAACGCGTAGCAGTCGTCGCCGCCGGGGGCACGGGCGGCCACATGTTCCCCGCCCAGGCGCTCGCCGAGGCGCTGATCCGGCGCGGCTGGCGGATTCTGCTGGCCACCGACGACCGCGGCGCCCTCTACGCCGACAAGTTCCCGGCCGACGTCCGCATCAGCCTGGCCGCCGCGACGGCGAAGCCGGGCGACCCGCTGGGCATGATGAAGGCCGGGGTGGCGGTGCTGCGCGGGACCCTGCAGGCGCGGTCGATCTTCAAGCGCATGGACCCGGCCGTGGTGGTCGGCTTCGGCGGCTATCCATCGCTGCCGTCGCTGCTGGCCGCGATCAGCCAGGGCCGGCCGACCGTGATCCACGAACAGAACGCCGTGCTCGGCCGGGTGAACCGGTTCCTGGCGCCCAGGGTCGGGGAAGTGGCCTGCGCCTTCCCGACCCTCGAGATGGCCGGGCCAAAGGTGAAGGCCCGCGCCCATGTGGTCGGCAATCCGGTGCGCCCGGAGATCCGCGCCCTGTTCGACCAGCCCTACGTTCCGCCCCAGCCGGGCGGCCCGATCCGCCTGCTGATCACCGGCGGCAGCCAGGGCGCCCGCCTGCTGTCCGAACTGACGCCCGAGGCGATCCTGCGCCTGCCCGAGGACATCCGCGCCCGGCTGGAGGTGCAGCAGCAGACGCGCAAGGAGTCGATGGACGGCGCCCGGCGGGTCTACGCCAATGCCCTGGTCAAGGCCGAGGTGGCGCCCTTCTTCCGCGACATGGCCAGCCGGCTGGCCGCCGCCCATCTGGTCATCGGCCGGGCCGGCGCTTCGACGGTGTGCGAGCTGGCCGTGGCCGGCAAGCCGTCGCTGCTGGTGCCGCTGAAGATCGCCGCCGACGACCACCAGCGCTTCAACGCCAAACTGCTGGCCGACGCCGACGCCGCGGCCGTGGCGCTGGAGGACGAGCTGACGGTCGACAGCCTGGCCGGGGCCCTGAACGCCCTGCTGCGCGACCCGGCCTGGCTGACCCGCATGGCCGCCGGCGCTCGCTCGGTCGCGCGGCCCGACGCCGCGGAGAAACTGGCCGATCTGGTCGAGCGGACGGCTCTGGGGTAAGCCGCGCGCATGATCCAGCGTCGACGCCCCGTTCCCTTCGAAATCGGCCCCGTGCACTTCATCGGCATCGGCGGCATCGGCATGAGCGGCATCGCCGAGATCATGATCCGCATCGGCTATACGGTGCAGGGCTCGGACGTGAAGGCCAGCGCCAATACCGAGCGGCTGGAGAAGCTGGGCGCGCGCATCTTCATCGGCCACGAGGGCGGCCAGGTCGAGGGCGCCTCGGCGATCGTCTATTCGACGGCCGTCAAGCACGACAATCCCGAGATGGTCGCCGCGCGCGAGCGCCGCCTGCCGCTGGTCCGCCGGGCCGAGATGCTGGCCGAGCTGATGCGGCTGCAGTTCTCGATCGCCGTCGGCGGCACGCACGGCAAGACCACCACCACCTCGATGATCGCCACCCTGCTCGACGCCGGCGGGCTGGACCCCACGGTGGTCAATGGCGGGATCATCAACGCCTACGGCACCAACGCCAAGGTCGGCGAGGGCGACTGGATCGTCGTCGAGGCCGACGAAAGCGACGGCACCTTCCTGAAGCTCAAGTCCACCGTGGCGGTGGTGACCAACATCGACGCCGAACACCTCGACCACTGGGGCGACTTCGACGCGGTGAAGAAGGGCTTCCAGGACTTTATCGAGAACATCCCGTTCTACGGTTTCGCGGCCATCTGCGTGGATCACCCGGAGGTCCAGGCCCTCAGCGCCCGGGTCGAGAACCGCCGGCTGGTGACCTATGGGACCAATCCCCAGGCCGAGGTCCGGGCGACGCATATCGAGATGGGCCCCGAGGGCGCCCGGTTCGACGTGCAGATCAGCCCGCGCGAGGGCGAGCCGATCCGCTACGATGCTCTGACCCTGCCGATGGCCGGGCTGCACAACGTGATGAACGCCTGCGCCGCCATCGCCGTGGCGCGGGAACTGGGCGTCGATGCCGAGGCGATCCGGGCCGGGCTGAAGGCCTTCGGCGGGGTCAAGCGGCGGTTCACGACCACGGGGGTCGTGGACGGGGTGCGGATCATCGACGATTACGCCCACCATCCGGTGGAGATCGCCGCCGTGCTGACCGCCGCCCGGGCCGTGACCGGCGAGGGCAAGGTCATCGCCGTGGTCCAGCCGCACCGCTTCACGCGTCTGCGCGACCTGATGGCCGAGTTCAGCGCCTGTTTCAACGACGCCGACGTGGTCATCGTGGCCGACGTCTACACGGCCGGTGAAACGCCGATCGAGGGCGTCGATCGCGACGCTCTGGTCGAGGGCCTGCGCCGCTACGGCCACCGCCGGGCGATCCCGCTGGAAGGGCCGGGGGCGCTGGCCGCGCTGGTGAAGGAAGAGGCGAGGGCGGGCGACATCGTCGTGCTGCTCGGCGCGGGCGACATCACCAGCTGGGCTTATGCGCTGCCGGGGCAGCTTGAGGCGCTGGCGTGAGGGGAAGCGCGCTACTTCCCTTCTCCCCTTGCGGGAGAAGGTGTCGGCGAAGCCGACGGATGAGGGGTCACACGGGCTTCGGCCATGTGGCAGCCCGCCAATCCGACAGCGCCTTCAACCCCTCATCCGACCCGCTTCGCGGGCCACCTTCTCCTGCAAGGGGAGAAGGAACCCCATGACTTGGCGCGATACCCTCCCTCCCGTCCGAGGCAAGCTCCTGCGTGACGAACCGCTGGCGCCGTTCACCTGGTTCCGCGTCGGCGGGCCGGCGGACGTGGTGTTCCTGCCGGAGGACGAGGCCGACCTGTCGGACTTCCTCAGGGCGCTCGATCTGGCCGTGCCGGTCATGGCCATCGGCGTGGGCTCCAACCTGCTGGTGCGCGACGGTGGCGTCGATGGGGTGGTCATCCGGCTGGGCCGTAGCTTCAACGCCGTCGAGCCCCTGGGTGACAACCGCATCCGCGCCGGCTCGGCCGTGCCCGACGCCATCCTCGCCCGCAAGGCGGCCGAGGCGGGCATCGCGGGGCTGGAGTTCTATGCCGGCATCCCCGGTACGGTCGGCGGGGCGGTGGTCATGAACGCCGGCTGCTACGGCGCCGAGACGGTCAACGTTCTTGAGTCCGCCCGCGTCATGGACCGCAATGGGGCTATCCGCGACATGCCGCTGGCCGAGCTCGGCTACACCTACCGCCACAGCGCCATCCAGGACGGCGACGTCATCGTGCTTGGCGCGACCTACGCCGGAACGCCCGACGACCCCGCCGCCATCAAGGCGCGGATGGCCGAAATCACCGCCCGCCGCGAGACGACCCAGCCGATCCGCGACAAGACCGGCGGCTCGACCTTCAAGAATCCGCCCGGCCATTCGTCCTGGAAGCTGGTCGACGAGGCCGGCTGGCGCGGAAAGCCGTTTGGCGGGGCGATGTTCTCGCCCCTGCATTCGAATTTCATGATCAACACCGGCGACGCCACGGCGGCGGATCTGGAGGGCCTCGGCGAGGCCGTCCGCACTGCTGTCATCGACGGGACCGGCATCCAGCTAGACTGGGAAATCAAACGCATCGGCAGGTCCCTGCCGCCCAAGGAGTAAGCCCATGCGCCGCGCCGTCCTATTCGCCGCCCTGTCGCTGATCGCGACACCCGCTTTCGCCGCCGAGCCGGCCGACACCGCCGCCGCCCTGCGCGACCGGGCCCTGACCGACACCACCGCCTGGACGGTGCTGGAGGATCTGACCACCGGCATCGGCCCGCGCCTCGTCGGCTCGCCCGGCATGGCCCGGGCCAAGGACTGGGGGGTGAAGACCCTCACCGACATGGGCTTCGTCAACGTGAAGGTCGAGGAATTCGCCAAGCCCAGCTGGATCCGCGGCGCCGAGTCGGCGTCGATCACCGGACCCTATCCCTTCGAGCTGTCGATCATCGGCCTGGGCGGAACCGTCCCGACCCCGGCCAAGGGCGTCGAGGCCGAGGTGGTGGTGTTCAAGTCCTACGCCGCCCTGCTGGCCGCGCCCGTGGGGTCGTTGACCGGCAAGATCGCCGTCGTCACCCAGCCGATGACCCGCACCCAGACGGGCGAGGGCTATGGCGCGGCCGGCCTTCCCCGGCGGTCGGGGCCGTCGGAGGCGGCGCGGCGCGGGGCGGTGGCCTTCCTGATGCGCTCGGTCTCGACCTCGGACTCGCGCCTGGCCCACACCGGCGGCACCCGCTACGCCGACGACGCGCCGAAGATCCCCGCCGCCGCCCTGGGCGTGCCGGACGCGGAGCTGATCGAGCGGCTGGCCGCCCGTGGCCCCGTGCGGATCAAGCTGAGCCTGGCCTCGACCACCGATCCCAAGGGCGTCGCCTGGAACATCTCCGGCGAGATCACCGGCAGCGGCAAGCCGGAGGAGGTGATCGTCATCGGCGGCCACCTCGACAGCTGGGATCCGGGCACGGGCGCCATCGACGACGCCTCGGGCATCGCCATCACCACGGCCGCGACGAAGCTGATCGGCGCCCTTCCCAGGCATCCGCGCCGCACGATCCGGGTGGTCATGTGGGGCTCGGAAGAGTCGGGCGGCTCCAGCGAGGCCTATCTCGAGGCGCATAGGGCCGAACTGGCCAACATCGTCATGGCCAGCGAAAGCGACCTGGGCGCCGACAGCATCTACAGCCTGATGCTGCCGAAGGACGCGATGAAGGCGCCGGCCCTGGCCGAGCTGCCGACCGTGCTGGCCCCGCTGAAGATCTACGTCGCCCGCGATCCGGCGCCGTTCGGTGGGTCGGATGTCGAAGGCCTGCAGGAGGCCGGGGTGCCGGTGTTCACCCTGCGCCAGGACGCCAGCCGCTATTTCGACCTGCACCATTCGGCCGACGACACGATCGACAAGGTCGATCCGGCCCAGCTGAACCAGAACGTCGCCGCCTGGGCGGCGCTGCTCTACATGCTGGCCGACAGCGACGCCGACTATCGCGCGAAGTAACCAAGCCGGGGACATGCACTTCAATTCGGTGACAGTTTACGAATTGAAGTCGCGCAGACGGCGGCGGCGTGACGGCGGCAATTCGTAAACTGTCACCGAATTCGAATTCCAGCGCAGCCCTCCGCTGAAAATCCACGTCACGACAGCGACGGCTTAACAGCCGCCTGCTATCGCGGCTAAAGCACCGCCGAACCTTCTGGAGCCCCGCATGTCCCTTCCCCTGGCCGGCCGCCATGTCGCCGTTCTGCTCGGCGGCCTGTCCTCCGAGCGCGAGGTCAGCCTCGTTTCCGGCGCGGCCTGCGCCACGGCGCTGGAAAACCTGGGCGCCAAGGTCACCCGGGTCGATGCCGGCCGGGATCTGGCCCAGGTGCTGACGGCCCTGAAACCCGACGTCTGTTTCAACGCCCTGCACGGCGCCTGGGGCGAGGACGGCTGCGTCCAGGGCGTGCTGGAGACCCTGGCCATCCCCTACACCCACTGCGGCGTGCTGGCCTCGGCTCTGGCGATGGACAAGGCCCGGTCCAAGGCGGTGCTGGCGGCGGCCGGCGTGACCGTGCCGGGCGGCGGCCTGTTCAACCGCTTCGAGGCGGCGCGCGACCACGTCATGCCGCCGCCCTACGTCGTGAAGCCGAACGCCGAGGGTTCCTCGGTCGGGGTGTTCCTGGTGTTCGATGGCGCCAACCGGCCGCCGCAAGAGCTCGTCGCCCCGTCCTGGACCTATGGTGACGAAGTTATGATCGAGCCCTATATCGCCGGGCTCGAGCTGGCCGTCGCCGTCCGGGACGGCAAGGCCCTGACGGTCACGGAGATCGTCCCGACCACCGGATTCTACGACTACGACGCCAAATACGCCGAAGGCGGCTCCCGGCACGTCGTGCCCGCCCGCATGCCGCAAGAGGATTTCGACCGCGCGCTGCGCATGGCCGAGCTGGCCCACGCCGCGCTTGGTTGTCGTGGTGTGACCCGAAGTGATCTTCGTTATGACCCCGTTAAGCGTCTTCTGGTCCTGTTGGAGGTCAACACGCAGCCCGGAATGACGCCCACCTCTCTGGTTCCCGAGCAGGCGGCGCATCTCGGAATGGCGTTCGATCAACTGGTGCTCTGGATTGTGGAGGACGCGTATGCCCGCGACATTGCGGGGGGCAGGGCGAGGTAACGCCAGGTCCAGGGCCAAAGCGCCCGTCAGTCCGGGGAAAACCCGCGCCTCCGCCAAGGGGCTCCAGACCGCGGCCAAGCTGCGCGCTGCCCGTGGCGTTGGCCTGCCGCCCAATTTCGCCATCGCTGTCGCCGGTCTGGTGTTCGGCGTCGGCATCGTCGTGACCCTCGCCACCGGCCACCGCGCCGAGGCCCTGGCCGACAACACCCGCCAGGCCGTCGCCGGCCAGTCCGCCGGCCTGGGGTTCAAGATCCGCAACATTCACGTTCAGGGCGCCTCGCCGATGGCCGAGCGCGCCGTGCGCGAAGCGGCTGGCCTGCGGATCGGCCAGCCGATCCTCGATGTCGATCTCGACAGGGTCCGCAAATCGGTCGAGGGCGTGGGCTGGATTCGGGACGCGCAGGTCGTGCGCCTGCTGCCCGACACCCTTGTCGTCGCCGTGCGCCAGCGCGAGACCATGGCGGTCTGGCAGAACCGCGGCCGCACCTGGGTCATCGACTCCAGCGGTCGGCCGATTCCGGAAGCGGACGCGGGTCGGTTCCCGCAACTGCCGCTGATCGTCGGGGACGGCGCCAACGAAGGCGCAGCCCGAATCCTGCAGGCGGTGCAGTCGCGGCCGCGCCTGGTCGAACGGCTGGAGGCCATCGTGCGGGTCGATGGCCGGCGCTGGGACCTGCGGCTGAAGGACGGGGGGCTGGTCCAGCTTCCCGCCGTCGAGGAAGAGTCGGCGCTGATCCAGCTGGACCAGCTGGACCAGCGCCAGCGCATTCTCGAACTTGGATTTGAACGGATCGACCTGCGCGAGCCCGGCATCGTCGCCGTGCGGCCGCGCGGCGCGCCGCTGCCGGGCGAGCCGCTCGCTTCGGACGGCGCATAGGGACCTTGGAGAGCTTGGGGTGGTGAAAACTTTGGCGCGGCGGGACGATCGCAAACAGGCTGGCGACAGCCTGAAGGCGGCGCTCGCGCGCCAGCCGGTGATCGCGGCGGTGGACCTGGGCGCGTCGAAGGTCGCCTGCTTCGTCATGAAACCCGACGGCGTGCGCCGTTCGGACCGCACCCTGACGACGGCCGGCGTCGGCTATGTCCAGTCGCGTGGCGTCAAGGGCGCGACCATCTGCAGCATGGACGAGGCGGCCGAGGCCATCGCCCTGGCCGTCGAGCGGGCCGAGTCCGTGGCCGGCGTCAGCGTCCAGGGCGTGACCATCGCCACCGCCGGCGGCCAGATGCGCAGCGACCGGGTGTCGGCCCGCGTGTCGATCGGCGCCCGGCCGATCTCCGACAATGACTGTTCGCGGGCCCTCGCCGCGGCGCTGGACCAGATCCGGCTGCCCGGCCGCCGGCCGCTGCACATCCTGCCGATCGCCTGGACGGTGGACAGCCAGAAGGGCGTGCGCGACCCGCGCGCGATGTTCGGCAAGTCGCTGGGCGTTGATCTGGTGGTCGTGTCTATCGCCGAGACCATCTTCCAGACCCTGGGACACTGCGTGGAGCGCGCCCACCTGCAGTTCGAGGGCGTGGTGGCCGCGCCGTTCGTTTCGGCCCTGGCGGCCCTCGAGGAAGACGAGATGGACCTGGGCTGCGTCTGCATCGACATGGGCGCGGGCGTCACCTCCGCGGCCGTGTTCAGCGGCGGCAGCCTGGTGCATGTGGAATGCCTGGCCGTCGGCGGCGAGCACGTCACCCAGGACATCGCCCGCGGCTTTTCCACCTCGCGGGCCGGCGCCGAGCGGCTCAAGACCCTGCACGGCTCGGCCATCGCCTCGGCCAACGAGGACCGCGAGATGATCGAGGCGCCGCCTCGCGGCGACGATCCCGGGGCCAGCCCGGTCATCGCGCCCCGTTCATTGCTCAAGGGCATTATCGCGCCGCGCGTCGAGGAGACGCTGGAACTGCTGAGGGAGCGGCTGAAGGCCTCGGGCGCGCCGATCGAGCAGGGGGCGGGGATCGTCCTGACCGGCGGCGCCAGCCAGCTGGCCGGCGTGCGCGAGGTCGCCGTGCGGGTGTTCGACCGTCCTGTCAGGCTGGGGCGGCCGCGCCGCGTGCCGCACCTGGCCGACGCCGTGACTGGCCCGGCCTTTTGCGCCGCCGCCGGCATCCTGCACCGCGCCGCCTTCGGTCCGCGCGAAGCGGTGTCGGCCAAGGCCCTGGCCGGCGCCCGCGTGCGGCGCGAGCCGCTGGACCCGACCGCCGGACCGGTGGCCAAGGTCGCGGCCTGGCTGCGTGATAATTTGTAGCAGGTAAGTCCTGCTGATTCGCGCAACCCCTTACGAAACAACAAATTTGCTCCGCAGGCGTCTCGATCAACGCGCGACTCACGCTATGCGGTTAACTGCCGATTAAGGATGTGGGTCCGATGTTAACCCCGCCGTAAGGCATTCCCGGCGGGTGGTTCGCCGGGACCGTTCGAAAGAACAATTGGACGCGGGGTCCCGACTATGAAGCTGTATGCGCCTCAAACCACCGAGCTGAAGCCCAGGATCGTCGTTTTCGGCATCGGCGGGGCCGGCGGCAACGCGGTCAACAACATGATCGAAGCCGGGCTGGAGGGCGTCGAGTTCGTCGTCGCCAACACCGACGCCCAGCAGCTTCAGTTCGCCAAGACCGAACGGCGCATCCAGCTGGGCGTGACGGTCACGCAAGGGTTGGGCGCCGGCGCCCATCCGGAAGTCGGCATGAGCGCCGCCGAAGAGTCCTCGCCCGAGATCGGCGAGCACCTCGACGGGGCCCACATGGTCTTCATCACCGCCGGCATGGGCGGCGGCACCGGAACTGGCGCCGCACCGATCATCGCCAAATGCGCGCGCGAGCGCGGCATCCTGACCGTCGGCGTGGTCACCAAGCCGTTCCACTTCGAAGGCCGCCACCGCATGCGGCTGGCCGACGCGGGCATCGCCGAGCTGCAGCGCTACGTCGACACCCTGATCGTCATTCCCAACCAGAACCTGTTCCGCGTCGCCAACGAGCGCACGACCTTCGCCGAGGCCTTCGGCATGGCCGACCAGGTGCTGCATTCGGGCGTCCGCTCGATCACCGACCTGATGGTGCTGCCCGGGCTGATCAACCTCGACTTCGCCGACGTCCGCACGGTCATGACCGAGATGGGCAAGGCGATGATGGGCACCGGCGAGGCGACCGGCGAAGACCGCGCCCTGATGGCCGCCCAGAACGCCATCCAGAACCCGCTGCTCGACGAAGTCTCGCTCAAGGGCGCCAAGGCCGTGCTGGTCAACGTGACCGGCGGCCTCGACATGACCCTGCTGGAAGTCGATGAGGCGGCTAACGCCATCACCGACCAGGTCGATCCGGAAGCCAACGTCATCTTCGGCGCCGCCTTCGATCCGGCGCTGGAGGGGTCGATCCGGGTTTCGGTGGTCGCCACCGGCATGGACGGCGCCTCGATCGCCGCCATCGAGCCGGCCCGGCCGCAGCGTGTGAACGCCACGGCCAGGCCGCTGATCGTCGAGCCGATCCAGCCGATCGCCGCCCAGCCGGTCCAGGAACCCGTCCGCGCCGCGGAGCCGGCCTACCAGACCGCCCGCCAGGAGCCGGAACGGATCGAGCCGGCCTACGAAGCCGAGCAGACGGACCTGGGCTTCGATGCGCCATTGATCCCCACGCCGCCGCCGGTGATCACTCCGCCGGCCCAGCATGTGATGCAGTCCGAGGGGCCGCGCACGGTGATCATCGACCCGCTGGTCGCCGAAGAGGACGAACTGGGCGCGCCGCTCTACGCCGACCCGCACTTCGAGGACAGCCGCCAGCAGCGGAAGGGCTTCCTCAGCCTGTTCGGCGGTCGCGCGCAGCAGCAGCAGCACCGCTACGAGGGCCCGCCCGTCGTGCGCTCCACGGGCCGCGCCGGGGCCGCCGCCCAGCCGCAGATGATGGACGAGCCTCAGGCCGAGGACAGCGAGGATCTCGAGATCCCCTCGTTCCTGCGCCGCCTGGCCAACTAGCCTCTCACGGGAAAAGCCGGGCGACCGGCTCAACCGCCAGCACCACCGATCCCGGCCGGACTGTCACAGTCCGGCCGGGATTTGTCGTTTTTGCCCATAACTTCAAGGGCTTGATGGGGTAACAATCCGAAACAGGGTTTGTTTTGTCGCGCTGCAGCATAGTCCTTAAATGGCACGTGGGGCGTTGAGCGGTCGCGGTTGCGGCGCTCGGTAGACAATCAAAGGGTTTCTCGTGTCCGCGTCGGCGTATCATCAGCACACTGTCGCCGGCCCCGTGATCTTCGCGGGCGTGGGCCTTCACACCGGCGCCCATGTGCGGGTCGCGGTGCGCCCGGCCGCGCCGGACGCGGGCATCACCTTCGTGCGCACCGACATCAAGCACGGCGACAACGCCATCCGTGTTTCCGCCGAGGCCGTCGGCCAGACGCGGCTGGGCACGGTGATCGTCAACGAGGACGGCGCCAGCGTCTCGACCATCGAGCATCTGATGGCGGCCCTGTCGGCCCTGGCCATCGACAACGCCGTGGTCGAGCTGGACGGGCCCGAGGTGCCGATCCTCGACGGTTCGGCCGAAGTGTTCATCCAGGTCCTCGACCAGGCCGGCCGCCGCCGCCAGGAGGCGCCGCGCTACTTCATCGAGGTGCTGGAGCCGGTCGAGGTGGTCGAGGGCGACAAGACCGCCGCCCTGCTGCCTTGCGACAGTTTCGAGATGGCTTTCGAGATCGCCTTCGACTCGACGTCGATCGGCCGTCAGCGCATCGATCTGGAAATCACCGAGGAGTCGTTCCGCGAGGAACTGGCCGACTGCCGCACCTTCGGCTTCCTGAAGGATGTCGAGGCCCTGCGCGCGGCCGGCCTGGCCCGCGGCGCGTCGCTGGAGAACGCCGTGGTCTTGGACGGCGACCGCGTGATGAACCCGGAGGGCCTGCGTCGTCCGGACGAGTTCGTGCGCCACAAGGCGCTGGACGCGGTCGGCGACCTCTATGTGCTCGGCGCGCCGCTGATGGCCCGCTTCGAGGGGCTCTACGCGGGCCACGGCCTGAACAACCAGCTGGTGCGCGCGCTGATGGCCAATCCGCAGGCCTGGCGCATCCGCACGCTCGCCCCGGAACTGGCCCAGGTCGGTTGAACCGTTTCCGCCGCATTTGCGCCCGCCTTTGTGTGGTGTAGAAGCCGAGTGCCGCGCTCGGGGGCGCGGGAACTGGTTCGAGGTGAGGGTAAGTGCTTCCTAGATCGACTGGCCGGGCGGCCCTTCTCATCCTCGCCATCACCGTCGCGCTGGCCGCGGCCGGTTGCGCGCGCGAAAAGCCCAAGCCCCGTCTGGCGTACCAGGAACGCCCCGCCGAGCTGCTCTATTCGACCGGCGCCTTCAAGCTGGACCAGCACCGCTGGGGCGAAGCGGTGGCCTATTTCCAGGAAGTCGAACGCCAGCACCCCTATTCGGAATGGTCGCGCCGGGCGATTCTGATGACCGCCTACGCCCACTACCAGGGCAACCAGTACGCCGAAGCGATCAAGGATTCCGAGCGGTTCGTCCAGCTCTACCCCGGCAATCCGTCGGTCGTTTACGCCTACTATCTGAAGGCCATCTGCTACTTCGAACAGATCGTCGATGTGGGCCGTGACCAGGCCGCCACCGAGCAGGCGCTGGCCTCGCTGCAGGAAGTCATCCAGCGGTTCCCCCAGAGCGAGTACGCCTCAGACGCCCGCCTGAAGATCGACATGGTCAACGACCAGCTGGCCGGCAAGGAAATGGCCATCGGCCGCTACTACCTGCGCCAGGGCCAGACCATCGCCGCCATCGGCCGGTTCCGCACCGTGGTCGATCGCTACCAGACCACGACCCACACGCCCGAGGCCCTCTACCGGCTGGTCGAGTCCTATTTGACGGTCGGCCTGATGCAGGAAGCGACCGCCAACGGCGCGGTGCTCGGGGCCAACTTCCCGGGTGATGCCTGGTACGGCGACGCCTACGCCCTGCTGACCGATCGTGGCCTGCAGCCGGCCGTCGAGCCCAAGACCCCCGGCGCCAAGCGCAGCTACCTCGACCGGCTGCTCAACCGCGGCACGGCCTTGCCGCCTCCGGGCGAGCGCGCGCCGTCGGCCGCGCCGGCGCCGGTCGAGGCGGGGCAGCCCACGACCCCGCCGCCGGCCGCCAAGCCGAAGAAAAAGGGCATGTTCGGTCGCCTCTTCGGCCACTGACAATCGCAAAAACAGGCTAGACTGTCGGCCATGCTGATCGGGCTGGCCATTCGCGACGTCGTGCTGATCGAGGCGCTTGATCTCGCCATCGGGCCGGGGCTGACCGCCCTGACCGGCGAGACCGGGGCCGGCAAGTCGATCATCCTCGACGCCCTGGGCCTGGCCACGGGCGCGCGGGCCGACGCGGGCCTCGTACGCATGGGCGCTTCGCAGGCCAGCGCCACGGCCATCTTCTCCCCGCCCGCCGACCACGCCGTCTGGGCCCTGCTCGACGAGAAGGGGCTCGGCTACGAACGCGACGAGGACCTGGTCCTGCGCCGCCAGCTGTCCGCCGATGGGCGCAGCCGCGCCTTCGTCAACGACCAGGCCACGGGCGTGGCCGCGCTCAAGGAGCTCGGCGCCCTGCTGCTGGAGGTGCATGGCCAACACGAGACGGTCGGGCTGCTCGATCCGCGCACCCACCGCACGCTGCTGGACGCCTTTGGCGGCGTGTCGGCGGCGGCCACGGCCGGCGCCTGGAGCGCCTGGCGGGCCGCCCGCGAACGGGCCGGGGCCCTGCGCGACCGGGCCGCCCACGCCGAGGCTGAAATCGAGGAGCTGACCCTTCGCCTGGCCGAACTGGACCGGCTCGACCCGCGCGAGGGCGAGGAAACAGCGCTGGCCGAGGAGCGTGCCTTGCTCGGCGCCGCCGAGAAGGCGCTGGCCGACGTGGACGCCGCCCGTGACGCCCTGGGCGGGGAAGGCACGGCGGGCCGTCTGTCGCAGGCCTTTCGGGCCCTCGAGCGGGCGCGGGAACGGGCCATCCAGGCCGGAGCGGCGACCGAAGGCCCGGCCGTCCAGCGCCTGACCGCCGCGGCCGAAGCCGTCGATCGGGCGGTCAGCGAGGTCCGTGAAGCCGAGGCCGCTATCGACCACGCCGCCCAGGCTTTCGACCTGGACCCCAAACGCCTTGAGGAAGCCGAGGAGCGGCTGTTCGCCCTGCGCGCCATGGCCCGCAAGCTGTCGGTTCCCGTCGAATCCCTGCCCGCCGTGCGCGCGGACTTCGCCGCCCGGCTGCGGGCCGTGGAAACATCGGGCGACGCGTTGCGCTCGGCCGAGGCCGCCGAGGCCGCCGCCCGCGCGGCCTATCTGGCCGCCGCCACGACGCTGTCGGCCGAGCGCCGCGCGGCCGGCGACCGGCTCGCCCGGGCGGTGGAGAGCGAGCTGGCCCCGCTGAAGCTGGACAAGGCCCGCTTCCGCGCCGCCGTCGAGCCGCTGGCCGAGGACCGGGCGGGCCCCTCGGGCCTGGACAGGGTGGCCTTCGAGATCTGCACCAACCCCGGCGCGCCGTTCGGACCGCTGGAAGCCATCGCCTCGGGCGGCGAGCTGGCCCGTTTCGCTCTGGCGCTGAAGGCGGCGCTGGCGGGACGGGTGAAGGGCGCCCAGCCCTTGATGATCTTCGACGAGGTCGACCAGGGCGTCGGCGGGGCCGTGGCCGACGCGGTCGGCCTGCGCCTGCGCCGCCTGGCCGGCGAGGCCCAGGTGCTGGTGGTGACCCACAGCCCGCAGGTCGCCGCCCGCGCCCACGCTCACTGGCGCATCACCAAGAGCGGCGACGAGACCCGCCTGCGCACGGCGGTCGAAACCCTCGCCCCCGCCGCCCGCGAGGAGGAGATCGCCCGCATGCTGGCCGGGGCGGAGATCACCGACGCGGCGAGAGCGGCCGCGCGGGCGCTGATCGGGGCTTAGTGCGTCCTTCGAGACGCGATCCTGAGGGATCGCTCCTCAGGATGACGAACAGGGGTGGGCTGCAATAGTGTTCGTCATGGTGAGGAGCGAGCTTCAAGCGAGCGTCTCGAACCACGCAAACTATCGGATACTCCTGCGAGCATGACCGCCACTCCCGTCCCCGATCTCACCGAATCCGAAGCCGTGGAGGAGCTTGAGCGCCTTGCCGACGCGCTGGCGGCGCATGACCTGCGCTATCACCAGGAAGACGCCCCGACGATCAGCGACGCCGAGTACGACGCCCTCAAGCGGCGCAACGAGGCCATCGAGGCGCGTTTCCCGCATCTGGTGCGCGAGAACAGCCCGTCCCAGCGCGTGGGCGCCGCGCGGTCGGACCAATTCGCGCCGGTGGCGCACGGCGTGCCGATGCTCAGCCTGGACAACGCCTTCTCCGGCGAGGAGGTCGAGGACTTCGTCGCCCGGGTGCGGCGCTTCCTGCGGCTGGCGGCCGACGAGCCGGTGAGCTTCACGGCCGAGCCGAAGATCGACGGACTGTCCGCCTCGATCCGCTACGAGAAGGGCGTGCTGGTGCGGGGCGCGACGCGCGGCGACGGCCGCACGGGCGAGGACATCACGGCCAACCTGCGGACCCTCGATGACATCCCCGAGCGCCTGACCGGCGAGGTTCCGGACGTCATCGAGATCCGCGGCGAGGTCTATGCGCCGCTGGCGCAGTTCGAGGCGTTCAACAAGGCGGCCGAGGAGGCGGGCAGCCGCACCTACGCCAACCCGCGCAACTTCGCCGCCGGGTCCCTGCGCCAGATCGATCCGACCATCACGGCGAAACGGCCGCTGCGCTTCTTCGCCTACGCTTGGGGCGAGGTCAGCGACCGGTTCGCCGAGACGCAGAGCGGGGCGCTGGAACGGCTGGCCGGCTGGGGGTTCAAGACCAACGACCGCTCGCGGCGGGTCGAGAACGCCGAGGGCCTTCTGGGCGTCTATCGCGACATCGGCGCCGCGCGCGCCACGCTCGCCTATGACATCGACGGCGTCGTCTACAAGGTCGATCGGCTGGACTGGCAGCAGCGGCTGGGCTTCATCTCCCGCTCGCCGCGCTGGGCCATCGCCCACAAGTTCCCGGCCGAGCAGGCCACGACGGTGCTGGAAGGCATCGATATCCAGGTCGGCCGGACAGGCTCCCTGACACCCGTCGCGCGGCTGCATCCGGTGACGGTCGGCGGCGTGGTCGTGCGCAACGCCACCCTGCACAACGCCGACGAGATCGCCCGCAAGGATATTCGCATCGGCGACACCGTGACCCTGCAGCGGGCCGGCGACGTGATCCCGCAGGTGCTGGGCCCCGTGGACGCCGACCGGCCGGGCCGGGGCGAGCCTTACGCCTTTCCGACCGTCTGCATCTGCCCGCTGAAGACGCCGGTGGTGCAGGAAACCACGGCCACGGGCGCGGTGACCGTCGCCCGCCGCTGTATGGGTGAACTTGCTTGTCCGTTTCAAAGGACAGAGCACCTCAAGCACTTCGTCTCTCGTCGAGCATTCGACATCGAGGGCTTAGGCGAAAAGCAGCTTGAGGCTTTTGTCGAGCGGGGCTGGATAGTTGAGCCGTCGGACATATTTCGCCTGGCCCGTGATCAGGAACGGCTTGACGCCCTTAGGGCAGAGGCGGGGTACGGCGAGACGAGCGTGAACAACCTGATCGTCGCTATTGAAGAGCGACGAAACATCGAATTGGACCGCTTCATTTACGCTCTGGGCGTCCGCCATGTTGGGGACACGACCGCACTCGACTTGGCGCGGCATTTTCGTTCCGCCCGTAACTTCATTGACACCGCAATTGCCGCTGAAGGGGAACGACCAGGCGAGGACTATAAGGCCTTGCTGGCAATACCTGGGGTGTCTCACATAAGGGCGGATTACCTCATCGGCCTCCTGTTCAAACCGGTGCGATCACTGGACGATATTGAATCGACCCAGGAACTCGGCCTGATCGTCAAGCCGAAGGAATGCCCCAAGAACGTCGTGATGGAACTCCAAGCGCGCTTTTCGCGAGCGGCCGATCTTAAATCCTTCCTGTTTTCAGCCTTTAGGCAGAAGCCCGGTTCGAGCTATCGCGAGATCATGAAGATCGACGGCGTTGGCCCGACTGTCGCTGACTCGCTCTGCGACTTCTTTTCGGGACAGGACACCTCCCGCATGGTCGCGAACCTCTTGTCAGAGGTTTCGCCTCAGCCGCTTGGCGTCATCTCGGACGGCACACCCGTTTTCGGGAAGACGGTCGTGTTCACCGGCAGCCTCCAGACGATGACCCGGGATCAAGCGGAGGCACGGGCTCAAGCTCTTGGCGCCAAGACCGCCGGTTCCGTGTCGAAGAAGACCGATCTGGTGGTGGCCGGCCCCGGCGCAGGGTCCAAGCTCAAGGACGCCGAGAAGCACGGCGTGCAGGTGCTGACCGAGGACGAGTGGCTGGAACTGATCGGGGCGTCTTGATCCCCCAAGCCCCGTCAGGGCCCGACTTGTTCGGGCCACCGATGCGCTCGATGTTCGCGGGCCTTGGAACACGGTCCGCGTGTCGCCGGCCGGCGCGGTGTTCTTGGGTGGCCCGAACACGCCGGGCCATGACGAAGTATGAGTAGGGGCTGACGGGCGCTACCCCGGCAGGTGCGGTAGCGAATAGTCGATGCCGTAGTTGGCGAGAATTATGAACCCCGCCCAACTGAGGCCGGCGCCTATAACGAGACCGGTCAGGAACAGCATCGCGCGCATGGTCACGCCGCCTCCCGGTTCGTCCCCAGATCCGCCAGCCAGGCCACGGCCGTGACCGCCAGATAGACCGTCAGCCCCAGCCGCGCGAAGGCGAAGCTGTCGCCAGCCGGTTCGGAGAACTCGCCGACCATCTGCAGCGCGACGAGGAATCCGAGGAACAGCATGGCCGGCCAGGCGGTGCGGCCGTGCTTGCCGCGCTTCCACAGCCAGGCGCAGCCGGCCAGGGCGATCAGCCCCATCTCCAGCGTCTTCTCGGCCCCCGGAAAATTCCATAGCGCCAGGCCGATCTTCTGCCCGCCGGGCCAGATTTCCAGGTCAGGCCGGTGGACCAGCCAGTCCAGCCCCCAGTGGGAGAACACCACCAGTCCGACCATGATGGCCGCGCTCCAGGGAACCCGGATCAGGAAGCGGGCGAGCAGAAGGCCCGTGATCGACCAGGCCACCGCGGCCGGCAGGCTGTGGGTCCAGGGCATGTGCTCCAGCACCAGCGGGCTGCCCGGCAGGGCCGGGTCGAAGCTGACCTTCTCCACCCCGGCCATGACCAGGCTGCTCCAGCCGATGTCGATCAGCTGGGCGGCGCCGATGTAGGCCCACAGCGGCGCCTTCGGGTCGATGGCCTTGGCGGCCAGCGCCGCTGAGTAGTGTCCGACGAACATGACGTCCTCCCCCGAGTGTGTCAGGCGGGCAGGGTGGCGCCGTTCACAGCGGCGCGCACGCGGTTTCGAGCCACGCGCGAACCTCAGGCCCGACCAGCGGGCCGATCAGCTCCAGCACCCGGGCGTGATACTGGTCCATCTGGGCCCGTTCCTCGTCGGTCAGCAGATCGACATCGATCAGCGCGCGGTCGATTGGCGCCCAGGTCAGGGTCTCGAATCCGAGCATCGGCCGCTCGCCGCCCGGCACGTTGGTCGCCTCGGTGACGAACTGCAGGTTCTCGATGCGGATGCCGTATTCGCCCGCCTTGTAGTAGCCGGGCTCGTTGCTGAGGATCATGCCGGGGCGCAGGGCCACGCTGTTGGGGGCCTTGGCGATGCGCTGGGGCCCCTCGTGAACGCCCAGATAGGCGCCGACGCCGTGGCCGGTGCCGTGGTCGTAGTCGAGGCCGGCGTTCCACAGCGGCGCGCGGGCCAGGGCGTCCAGCGCCGAGCCGGTCGTTCCGACCGGAAAGCGGACCCGGGCCAGATGCAGGTGGCCCTTGAGCACCAGGGTGAAGCGCTGGCGCATCTCCTCGGTCGGCGCGCCGATGGCCATGGTCCGCGTCACATCGGTCGTGCCGTCGAGATACTGGCCACCCGAGTCGACCAGCAGCAGGGAGCCCTGCCGGGCCCGCTCGTTGGTGCGGTCGCTGGGATGGTAGTGGGGCAGGGCGCCATGGCCGTTGGCCGCGCCGATGGTGTCGAAGCTGAGGTCCTTCAGCGCGCCGGTGGCCTCGCGGAACGCCTCCAGCCTGGCGACGGCCTCCTTCTCGTCGGGCGGATTAATCTGGCCCTCGGTGGCCACCCAGTGGAGGAAGTTGGTCAGCGCCGCGCCGTCGCGGATGTGGGCGCGCCGCATGCCGTCCAGCTCAACGGCGTTCTTGCAGGCGCGGGGCAGGGTGCAGGGGTCCATGCCGCGCACCGTTTCGGCTCCCAGTTCGCCCAGGGTGTCGAAATACCAGGCCGAGGACTGGGCGGGATCGACCAGCACCTTGCGGCCCTTCAGCTCGGCCAGGGCGGCGGGCAGGTCGTCCGGCGTCTCCAGCCGCACCTGGTTGCCCAGCCAGGCGGGCAGCGCGTCGCTGACCTTGGCCGGATCGAGGAACAGCCGCGCTGTGCCGTCGGCGTCGAGGATGGCCTGGCCGATCGGCAGCGGCGAGCGGATGACGTCGCCGCCCCGCACGTTGAACAGCCAGGCGATCGAGGCCGGCGCGGTGATCACGCAGGCGTCGGCGCCTTCGCGGGTCAAGCTTTCGCCGACCCGGGCGCGTTTGGCGGCCGACTCCTCGCCCGCGTAGGCCAGCGGATGCGGCACGACCGGGGCGGTCGGCTGCGGCGGCCGCTCGGCGCCCCAGCCGGCGTCCAGCGGGTTGACCTCGACGGCTCTGAGGATCGCGCCGGCCTTGAGGGTTGCGGCGTGCAGCGTGGCCAGGGCGTCGGGGCTGTGCAGGCGGGGGTCGTAGCCGACCACCCCGCCCCTGGGCGCGTTGGCCTCGAGCCAGGCGGGCACGCCGCCCTCGACCAGATCGCGGATCTCGAACACGCCCTGATCGACCTGTTCGCCGACCTGCAGGGTGTAGCGGCCATCGACGAAGACGGCGGCCCGCTCGGCCAGGATCACCGCCGCCCCGGCCGAGCCGGTGAAGCCGGTGGCCCAGGCCAGGCGGTCATTGGCCGCCGGCAGGTATTCGTTCTGGTGCTCGTCCTCATGCGGGATCAGAAAGCCGTCCAGCCCCTGGGCCAGCATGGCCTGGCGGATCAGCGGCACGTGGCGGGGGCCGAAGGACGGCTCGGTCGATTCGTCGAAGGTCTGGCGCATGGCGGTGAACTTATTCATCCCGCGCGCTTCGCGCCACCGGGAGACGGGACGTTAGCAATTGGTCGCCCAAGGTCCCGCCGACGACTCGGTCGGGGGACGGTGAAATGAACGGTATCGAAGGCAAGAGGCGGCTGTCGCGGCGCGGACTGTTGGGCGGGCTGATCCTGGGGGCCGGGCTCGGTCTGGGCGTGGCGCCGGTCAGGGCCAGCGGCCATGCCGAGGCCCTGCTGCTGACCTGCATGGACTTCCGGCTGGTCGATGAGGTCGAGAGCTACATGGAGGCCCGCGGCCTGAAGGACCGCTATGACCATATGGTCCTGGCCGGCGCCTCGCTGGGCGGGCTCAACGACCGCTTCCCGACCTGGGGCGACGTGTTCTGGGCCCATCTGGACCTGGCCATTGAGCTGCACGAAGTGCACCGCGTGATCGTGCTCGATCACCGCGACTGCGGCGCCTACAAGATGATCCTCGGCGAGGCTTCGGTGAAGGACGCGGACGCCGAGCTGAAGACGCACGTGAAACAGCTGTACGCCTTCCGCTCGGCCGTCCTGACGCGCCACCCCCACATGGAGGTGGAGATCGGGCTGATGGCCCTGGACGGGACCGTCACCCAGATCGTCTGATCCCTACTGCGGCGGCTGTTCAGCCGGCGTCGGCTCGCTGACCGGGGGCGAGGCGTTGGCGGCCGCGTCGCTGGCGCTCTGGGCCGCGCGATCAGCGGCGGCGCGCGCATCGGCCGAGGCCTGGGCGGCGCCGGCGGCGGTGCGGTCGGCGGCGGCGGAAGCCGCGCTGCTGGCGGCGTCGAGGGTCGACTGCGCGCCGGCCATCATGCCTTCGGCGCGACCCATGTCCTGAGCCTGGGTGATCGCGGCGGGGTCAAGCTCGGCGGACTGACGGGTGACCATGAAGACCACGGCGATGATGGCCACCAGGGCGACCACGGCGGCGACCACCCAGGCGGTGGTGTTGGACCCGCCGCTGCTCTGGGCCGGCGGGGGAGTCGTCTGGGGATTGGTGTTGGTCAAGGTCCGGTTTCTCCGTGCGGGGGAAGCCCCGACCAACGGATAACGCCGATGCTGTCGGCCCGGTTCCGGTCAGGCGCGCTGGAGGACCAGCGTCGCCCAGGCGTCGCGATGGATGCGTCGCACGACCCGGAAGCCCTTGGACAGATAAGCCGCCTTCACCCGCCGCTCCTGGGTGCGCAGCAGGCCCGACAGAATGGCGATGCCGCCGGGCTTCAGCGCGCGTTTGATGTCCTGTGACAGGGCGACCAGCGGCGGGGCCAGGATGTTGGCGAACACCAAATCGTAGGGCGCGTCCTGGCGCACCAGCCGGTCGTTGAGCCCCGAGGCGTGGACGAAGCGGGCGCCCGCGGCATTCTCGGCGGCGTTCTCGTTGGCGATGCGCACGGAGGGGCCGTCGATGTCGGTGCCGACGGCCGTCTTCGAACCGGTGCGCGCGGCGGCGATGGCCAGCACGCCGGTGCCGCAGCCCACGTCCAGCACCCGGGCGAAGCGGCGAGCCTTGAGCAGGTCGTTGTAGGCCCTAAGGCAACCGGCGGTGGTGCCATGGTGACCGGTGCCGAAGGCCGCGCCGGCCTCGATGCGCAGGGCCACCGCGCTGGCCGGGACGCGGCCGGTGTCATGGACGCCGTAGACGAAGAACCGACCCTCCCGCACCGGCGGCAGGCCCGAGAGGGCCATGGCCAACCAGTCGGCGTCGGCCAGGGCCTCGACGACGACCGTCAGGCCGCCCGAGGCGATCAGGCTGGCCTCGATGCCCTCGGCCTCCTCGGTCGAGGTCGGAAAGGCGTCGATACGCCAGATGCCCTTGTCCTCGTCCTCTTCGAGGATCGAGTAGGTGGCGCCTTCCAGCATGGGATCGGCGTCGATCCGTTCGGCGGCGGCCTCGGCCAGGGCGCGGGGCCCGCGGGCGATGATCTGGACGGCTTGGTCGGTCATGGCGCCCCTGTAGCGGCCGGGACGCCGCGCGTCACGGGGCTTTGCGCGCCGGCGCGCCCTGTCAGCGGGGTCAGTGACGAGGGCCGCCGAGCAGGCCGGTGCTGTCCATGGCCGGCGGCGGCCGTGACGCCGGCCGTGACGCGGACGGGGCGAGCCCGGCGGTCGTTGGCCGGTAGGGCTCCGGGGTCTGGACGGTCCGTCCATGCCCGACCCCGCCGAGGATGTCGCCGTCGGCGCTGGGATGGCGGACCATCGACGCGTCCGACCGCGGCGCGACCCGCGTCTGCGTCCGGGCCGCCTCGCGGATGGCGTCCGCCCGGCCGGCGGCGAAGGGGCGCTGATCGGCGGCCGGGCCGTGGCCGAACGTGAGAGCGCCGGCCAGCATCAGGACCGTGATCATCATGGGTCGCTCCGTCGCGCGGTCGTCGCAGGCACAGCGCGGCAGGCGCGGGTTGGTTGCGCGGCGCCGGCCGGCGACGGGTGAATGTCTCGTGGGGCGCGGGGCCAGGCTTTCCTGTCCCTTGGGACTGGATAGCCTGGCCCCTGTTGCGCCGACGGGGACCGGACAAGCAGTCCCGAGGGACAGCTAGTCCAGTCCCCTCGCCGGTCCCATGGGCCCGCCTGGCGCCTTCTCCCGCAAGGGGGGAAGGGGCATGGCGGCTATGTCCGCGCGCTTCCATCCAGGCATTTTACGGCCGTCTGACGCAGCGAGGGCTCGGCGGGCGACGATTTGGGGCGGGTGTCTCGCGGATGTCCCGCCTTGTCCCGGGATTATCCGTCCCGGGTGTCTTCACTCCGCCACCTCCCCGCCGTCATCGTCGGACTCGTTCCGACGACCCAAGCGCACTGTGAAAGCTGATCAGGGCGTTGGCCGAGACGCGCTTACCTTGCCGCCTCCGTGTGCATGGATCGTCGGAACAAGTCCGACGATGACGGAGGATGTGCGTTTAGGGGCAGGTCATAAGGGCGGATTGTGGGATCGCTGCGGTCATACCGGGCACATGGACACTCGCCGCAATCTGATCGGCGAGGGCCTGTTGCTCTGCGGGAAGGTCGATCCGTTCCCACACGAGGATGAAGTCCCAATCGCCGAACGCGGGCCGCCGGTCCGGCGCGATCCATTCTCTTTGGAGGTGAAGGATTTGTCGGTGCGGCGGGAATTCGCCCTGCCCGGCGACGGGGTGGCAGAAAATGCGCTGCTGAACGCGTGGGCGAATGCGGCCCTTCCAGTCGGTCCTGTAGTCGAAGGCCGGAAACTGCTGGTTCAGGACGTAGAGGTAGGGCCGGCCCGCTGACTTGATCGTGTAGGTGGCGATATCCAGGCCAGGCGTCAGCGTGATGTCGAAGCCGTCCGGGAGAGACAGCGAGAACGGCAGCGTCTCCCCAGCGGGTCTCTCCGGAAATGCTCCGGATCCCCCCGGCACAAATGGCGTATCCGGAAGGGAGCCAACACACCCGGCAAGGCCTGTGGCGAGCGCGACCCCCGTGACCGATCTTACGATCCAGCCGCTCCCCATCACCCCTTCTCCACGAACCCGTCCAACACCTTCTTGTCGCCGGCCTTGTCGAAGCTGACGCTGAGCTTGTTGCCCTCGACGGCGGTGACCTTGCCGTAGCCGAACTTGATGTGGAACACGCGGTCGCCGCGTTTGTAGTCGCTGGCGGCGGAGCCTTCCGACACCGCCACCAGCTTGCCTTCGCCTTCCAGCACCTGGGTGCGGCCGGCCGGGCCGCCGTGGTAGCCGCGTTCCTGGGCCCGCTTCCAGCCGGGGGAGGAGTAGCCGGCGCCGAAGGTGCGGTCGTCGTCCCAGCGGCTGGAGGTCGGCTGGGCCATGCCCGGCCCGCCGCCGTAGTAGCCGGTCTCGCTGCTGGCCTCGACATTGGCCAGCGGCAGTTCATCGACGAAGCGGCTGGGCAGCTGGCTGGTCCAGCGGCCGTAGACCATGCGGTTGGCGACGAAGCTGATGCGCGCCTCCTCGCGGGCGCGGGTCACGCCGACATAGGCCAGGCGGCGTTCCTCCTCGAGGCCCTTTTCGCCCTTCTCGTCCATGCTGCGCTGGCTGGGGAACACGCCTTCCTCCCAGCCCGGCAGGAAGACCAGCGGGAACTCCAGCCCCTTGGCCGCGTGCAGCGTCATGATCTGCACCGCGTCGTCGCCCCGGCCCCGGTCGAGGTCCATGACCAGCGAGACATGCTCCAGATAGTCGCCGAGCGTGTCGAACGCGGCCATCGCCTGGACCAGTTCCTTGAGGTTCTCCAGCCGCGTCTGGCTGGTCGGTCCCTTGTCCAGCCGCAGGGCGTCGGTATAGCCGCTCTCCTCCAGGATGGTCTCGGTCAGGCGGTCATGGTGCACGCCCGTCGCCGACTGGTGGCTCCAGCGGTCGAGGTCGCGGATGAAGTTGGCCAGGGCCGTGCGGGTGCGCAGCGCCAGCTCGTCGGTCTGAACGATGCCGCGCGCGGCCGTGACGGCCGAGACGCCGCCGCCGCGGGCGATCTGCAGGATCTTCTGCACCGTGGTCTCGCCGATGCCGCGCTTGGGCACATTGATGATCCGCTCGAAGGCCAGGTCGTCGTCCGGCGACTGGACCAGCCGCAGGTAGGCGTGGGCGTCGCGGATCTCGGCCCGCTCGAAGAAGCGCGGCCCGCCGACCACGGTGTAGGGGATCTGCAGCATGACGAAGCGCTCTTCGAACGCCCGCATCTGGAAGCTGGCCCGCACGAGGATGGCGGCGTCGCGGAACTTGCGGCCGCCCTTCTTCCAGCGCTCGATCTCCTCGGCGACGAGGCGGCTTTCGGCTTCGCCGTCCCAGACGCCGCGCACGCGGACCTTTTCGCCGCCGTCCTGTTCGGTCCACAGGGTCTTGCCGAGGCGTCCCTTGTTGACCGCGATCAGGCCGCTGGCGGCGGCCAGGATATGGCTGGTCGAGCGGTAGTTGCGCTCCAGCCGGATGACCTTCGCCCCCGGGAAGTCGCGCTCGAAGCGCAGGATGTTGTCCACTTCCGCGCCGCGCCAGCCGTAGATCGACTGGTCGTCGTCGCCGACGCAGCAGACATTCTGCCGCTTCTGGGCCAGCAGCCGCAGCCAGAGGTACTGGGCGACGTTGGTGTCCTGGTATTCGTCGACCAGAATGTAGCGGAATTTGTCGTGATATTCCGCAAGGATATCCGGGTGTTGCTGGAAGATCGTCAGGTTATGCAGCAGCAGGTCGCCGAAGTCACAGGCGTTCAGCACCCGCAGCCGCTCCTGGTACATCCGGTACAGCTGCTGGCCGCGGTTGTTGGCGAACACCGCGCCTTCCGACGGCGGCAGCCGCTCCGGCGTCCAGCCGCGGTTCTTCCAGTGGTCGATCAGGCCGGAGAAGGCCTTGGGCGTCCAGCGCTTGATGTCGAGATTCTCGGCCAGCAGGATCTGTTTGATCAACCGTTCCTGGTCGTCGTCGTCGAGGATGGTGTAGCTCGACTTCAGGCCGACCAGCTCGGCGTGGCGGCGCAGGATCTGGGCGGCCACCGAGTGGAAGGTGCCCAGCCAGCGCAGGCCCTCGGCCTGGGGGCCGATGATCTGGGTGATCCGTTCGCGCATCTCGCGCGCGGCCTTGTTGGTGAAGGTGACGCTGAGCAGCTCCCACGGCCGGGCCTTGCCGATCGACAGGATGTGCGCCAGCCGGGTGGTCAGCACCCGGGTCTTGCCCGTGCCGGCGCCGGCCAGCACGAGGATCGGGCCCTCGGTCGCTTCGACCGCCTCCCGCTGCTCGGGGTTCAGGCCGTCGAGATAGGCAGGCGCGCCATCGACGCGGGCCAGGTCGCTGATACGGGGCTGGGGCAGGGGAGAGTCGGACATCGGAACATATGTAGCACAGGGCGCGCGCCGCTTAAGCGGAACTGGCCGGGCTGGCCGCCGTTAATCGCGTCACAGTGTTTCAGGGAAGGAAACCCTCATGGCCGCGCGATCCGGAGGGCAGGGCGTGACCGTCCTGCTGGCCCTGGCCCTGCTGGTCATCGCCGCGGCGCTGGCCTGGATGACGGTCAGCGGCCGACTCCTGACGCCCAGGCCGCTGGCGATGAATCTGAGGCTGCCGCCGACCCCGGATCTGCCGGCGCCGACGCCGATGCCCAATCCCCAGCCGACGCCGGTCCCCATGCCCGACTGACCCCGCGGCGCCGGGGACGCGGATTTTGGTTTCGGTTTCGGTGACAGTTTACGAATTCGCCCCGCCGACCGAGATGGCGAGACGCCAGGCGCGATCGAATTCGTAAACTGTCACCGAAACTCCAGGGCGAACACCCGACACGCCGAGGCCAGCGGCCTCTCCTCCCGCGCGTCGTCGATGCGGGCGATCAGGCCCGACAGGCTCAGACCGCTGGCCTTCGCCGCCGCGTCGAGCACGGCCCAGAACTCCGGCTCCAGGGCCAGCGAGGTGGCGTGGCCGTGCAGGTTGACCGAGCGTTTCTGAAGCAAGCCCTTCACGTGTCGCGCTTGCTGCCGTCGAGGTCGCGGGCGGCCTTCTCGCGCTCGGCCTCGACCCGGGTCCGCTCGGCCTTGGTCTGGCCGAAACGGACGCGGTTCTCCGCCGCCGTGGCCCTGGTCTCGCTCTTCGCCTTGGCCTTGCGGAAGCGGTTGAGGTTGATCGGTTCGGTCACTTGCCGGTCGGCCGGATGATCAGGGTCGATTGCAGGCGCAGCGGCCTGTCCTTCGGCAGGGCGACCGGGACGCGGCCGGGCCAGACGCAGTTCTGCATCGAGGCCTCGCGGCGCAGGATCCACAGGCTGATCGGCCGGCCATCGACCTTGCAGGCCAGGCCCACGGCCCACTTCGACAGCCCCGGCTGGCCGGGCCAGGAGAAGCCCATCGCGCTGCCCGCCGTCACCGGCGTCACGGCCGGCGCGACCGCCTTGCCGGCCGAGCCGAACACCAGCCTGTCGGCGGCGACCAGCCTGACCGAAAAGCCGCCGTAGCCCTTGGCGTCGTCGCTGCCGCCCAGCGACAGGCCATCGACCAGCGGGGTGATGGTGGTGTCGAAATCGATCCGCCGCGCGCCGGCCTTCAGCGGCTGGATGCGCACCTTGGTCACCTCGCGGGCGACGAAGGCCAACTCCGGCCCGCTGTTGACGATCCAGTCGACCCGCAGGGTCAGCACGCCGGCCCCGCCGCGCTCGCCGTCGAAATTGGTCTGGCGCACGAAGAAGGTCAGACCCTTCATGAACCAGCCGTCGGCCACGGCCCGGCCGTCCAGCCGCACCTGGCGCCAGCCCCAGAACACGCCCCGCTGTTCGGGCAGAACGGCCGGCCGGTCCTCGGTCAGGATCACGCCGTCGGGCGCGTAGAGCGGATGGACATAGTTGAGCCGGCCCGGATCGGCCGGATCGGCCGCCTTGGTGCGATAGAACAGCACCGGCTGGTCGTTGTCGGTGATGGTCACCCCGTCCGGGCCGATGCTGGCGTCCAGCCCGGGGCGGGCCAGCGCGGCGGCCGGCAGCAGGGCGATCAGGGCCGCGACGAGGAGAGCCTTCATGCGTCGTCTTTCCGAGAGGCGTGCGTGGACAGCGACTGAACAAGAACGACGGTCGATGCGCAACCGTCCCGGGGCGAGTCCGTTACATCTCCGAGGCGGGGGTGCCACCACCAGACAGGAGACCTCCCATGATCAGCACCTCGCAAATCCGCGAACATCTCGAAGTGGTCGGCTCGGACGACAGGCATGTCGGCCGCGTGGACAAGGTGATGGACACCGACATCGAACTGGCCAAGCTCGACCTCGGCGCCGGCTTCAAGCATCACCTGATCCCCACCTCCTGGGTGGACTTCGTCGATGACGAGAAGGTCCACCTCAACGTCACCGCCGACGCGGCCAAGGCGGCCTGGCGCGAGAAGCACTGAGCGCTTTCCAAATCCGCTCATCCCGGCTTTCGCCGGGGTGAGCGGGGATGGAGCTGTCCGGGCGAGGGGTTTTCGTTGGCTTGGCGCGCGACAGTGGCTATCAACCGCGCCTTGACGCCTGAGAGCCGACCGACATGAGCGACACGCCCCCTGACCGCCTCGCGACCAACCCGCGCAGCCCCTACCACGACGCCGCCGTTCTCGAGCGCGGCGTGGGCATCCGCTTCAAGGGCGAGGAGAAGACCAACGTCGATGAATACTGCGTCAGCGAGGGCTGGGTGCGGCTGAGCGTTGGCAAGACCCTCGAC
The DNA here is from genome assembly GCA_030645575.1 of Caulobacter sp. Classification (GTDB taxonomy): domain Bacteria; phylum Pseudomonadota; class Alphaproteobacteria; order Caulobacterales; family Caulobacteraceae; genus Caulobacter. The sequence goes on from JAUSMJ010000022.1 coordinate 43,315, forward strand.
CGCCACGGCAACCCGATGACCGTCAAGCTGCAGGGAACCGTCGAGCCCTATTTCCGCGATATCGCCTGACGGCCGACAATGGTGGCCTGACGCACCCGACAGTGGTCAAATGCGGCCATGCGACGGGGACCATCCCTTCTCGGCGGACTTCTGATCGGCGGCGTGGCTCTGGCCGCCGTCTCGGCCGTGCCGTCGCCGCCCTGGACGCCGACCGCCGATCTGCTGTCGGCGCCGTTGCCCGCGCCGCCGCCTGGCCAGCAGGACCTCCTGCGCGCCGAGATCGAACGGCTCGGCGCGGGCCACGACGGCGAGGTCGGCATCGCGGTGCTGGATGTCACCAACGGCTGGTCGGTCGACTACAATGGCCAGGCCCACCTGCCGCAGCAGAGCGTCAGCAAGCTGTGGGTGGCGATCACCGTGCTGGGCGCCATCGACCGTGGCGATTTCAAGCTGTCCGACACCGTGGTGATCCACAAGGAGGACCTCAGCGTCTTCCACCAGCCCTTGCGCGACCGGGTCGGGCCTGGCGGCTACACGACCACCATCGCCCAGCTGCTGGCCGCCGAGATCCAGCAGAGCGACAACGCCGCCAACGACGCCCTGATCCGCCAGGTCGGCGGTCCCTGGGCGGTCCAGATCGCCATCGTCGGCAAGAATCTGGGCGAGATTCGCTTTGGACCCGGCGAGAAGGAAATGCAGACGGCCGCCGCCGGCCTGACCTGGAAGCCGGAATACAGCTTTGGCCGGGCCTTCTGGGACGACCGTGAAAAGCTGCCGCCCGCGCGGCGCCGCGCGGCGCTGGAGGCCTATCTGGCCAATCCGCCCGATGCCGCCAGCCCGCTCGACATCGTCGACACCCTGGCCCGGTTGCAGCGGGGCGAGCTGCTGTCGCCTCAGTCGACGGCCTATCTGCTGGACCTGATGGCCGGCACGCAAACGGGCGCCACCCGGCTGCGCGCGGGTCTGGAGCCCGGCTGGCGCCTGCAGCACAAGACCGGCACCGGCCAGGTGATGGGCGCGCTGGCCACCGGCAACAACGACGTCGGCCTGCTGACCGCCCCGGACGGCCGGGTCTATGCGGTGGCCGTGATGATCGGCCAGTCACGGGCGCCGTTCGAGGCCCGCCAGGCGCTGATGCAGGCCGTGGCCCGGGCCGTGATCGCCAGCCACCGGCCGGCCGGAGCCGCCCGCTAGCCCGGCGTGGCCGGCGCCGACGGCCGGGCGGGCGCCGCCGGCGCGCCCGGCGCGGGGCTGATCCTGCGGCCCCAGCGGTCGAAGATGGTGTTCGCCCGGACCGACCCGACCCGGGGGTCCCCGGCGGATCCCTTTTCCAGCCGCGCCTTTTCCCAGACCTCGCACGGCGGGTTGAAGCCGTGCTTCTTGCACCAGGCGTCCGACTTCTCCACCCAGGCGGCCGAGGCGGCCGTCGAACTGGCCACGCCGATGAACAGGCTGACGGCGAACAGGGTTTCGAGATTGAAGATGCGACGCATGGCGGGCTCCTTGGGGCGTGCGGATCGGATGGGTGATGGCGCCGCTATCGGGCGACGGGCGCCTTCCAGCGGGAATCGAGTTTCTTCAGCAGGGCCGAAAGGCCCGGCCCGACGTCCTTCGACGCGACGAGAATGGTCTGGGTCCTGCCCGGCCGGTCCGGCAGCGCCCGCGCGCGTCCGCCGGGGATGCGCCGAAGGGTCCCGATGCGGATGTCGCCCGTGTCGAGGCGGTTCAGGAACGTGCGCCCGGCGCCGGACATTTCCGTTCCGCCGCCGACGACGAGTTTGACGCTCGTGTCGCCCTCGCTGGTCATGATCGGCCCGCCGCAGGGGCCGTCGACATATTCGTAGTCGCCCGAGGTGAGGTGATAGTTGCCGTCGCTGCCGCAGCTGACCCAGACCACGAAGACGGTGTCGGCCCGGGCCGGCGCGGCGGGCAGGGCCAGTCCCGCGACGAGAGCGAGGGCCGCGACCGACAGGATACCGTTGCGCATGACTCGTCTCCGCCCGGGGTCGGCGATGCGCCGGACCCACAGGGCGACCTTCGGTGAGCGGCGGGGCGCCGTCGAGACGACGCAGCTGGTCCGTTCGGACCAGCCGGCGACCCCGACACGGGTCGCCGGCGCGCCTGTTTCAGGCCGCGTCCTTGCCGATCGCCTCGAAGCTCACCCGCAGCCGAGTCCCTGTGGCGCGGGCGTATTTCTCAAGCGTGCCGTGAGAAGGCTTGAACCGGCCGCTTTCCATCCGGGCGATGGCGCTTTGGGTGGTGCCCATGCGCCGGGCCAGTTCGGCCTGGGTGAGGCCCGCCTGGGCGCGCGTGGCGATCAGGGCGGCGGCGATGGAGAACTCCGCCTCGGCCTCGGCGTATGCGCGCCGATAGTCGGGCTCCTCGCGCCAGCGGGCGAAGAGGGCGTCGGCGGGGATGGTCCTGGGCTTGTCGGTCATTTCAGGGTCTCCGCCCGGCCGTCGGCATAGCACATATGCTATGAACGCAATGTGAGGTTGTGCGTTCCTCAACTGCTGTTCCGGGCTACAGTGGTCACAGAGGTGCATCATGGCCCGCAGCGACGACTCAGCCGGCAAACTCGACGGGATCGTCAGCCCGCTGGCGATGTTGGACGCCAGCATCGAGCGGGGGCTTGCTGATGCCAACGCGGGTCGTGTGCATGATCTGGAGGCGGTGGCTGACGCGCTCGACGCGAAGTACGCGGCGATCGCCCTCGCGGCTGAGCGCGGGTAGCTCTCAGTTCGGACGCGGCAGAAGCTCGGCGAGGCCTTCCCACTCCGGGTCTTCGAACACCCCGAATTCGACGGGGTATTCGGGATGGCTGCTCAGGGCTTCGTTCAGCGACCGGAAGAAGGCCTCGGGATCGCGGGTGTAGTAGCGCCACTCGCGAACGCCGCCGCCGGTCAGGCTGACGACCTGGGCGCCATCGCCTTTCGCCTCGACCCGCGCTCGCAGGGCGTCCTCGAAGGCATCCTGCAGGCCGCTTTCGACGTCATCGGGCATGCCGTCCTCGTCCGCCGACTCGCAGGACCAGCCGATCTGGACCAGATGGCGCCAGTCCTCGCGCGCCGCAGCGGAGGGCAGGTGCGAGCGGAACCGCACGATCATCGACACGCCGTCGGCCGCCACGGCTTCGCCGACGGTCCAGAGATCATCGTCGAACGGGCTGATCGACATGGTCTTACGTCACGTTCCCGCAGAACCGCTGGATCCGCCCACAGGCGTCTTCCAGCACGGCCTCGTTCGTCGCGTAGCTGATACGGAAATAGGGCGACAGGCCGAACGCCGCGCCGTGGACCACGGCCACGCCCTCGGCTTCCAGCAGCTCGCTGGCGAAGTCCTCGTCGGTCTCGATGACCTTGCCGCTGGGGGTGGTCTTGCCGAGCAGGCCGGCGACGGAGGGGTAGACGTAGAAGGCGCCTTCCGGGGTCGGGCAGTGGATGCCGGCCGCCTGGTTGAGCATCGAGACCACCAGGTCGCGGCGGGTCTGGAACAGCTTGGCGTTCGGCTTGATGAAGTCCTGCGTGCCGTTCAGCGCCTCGACCGCCGCCCACTGGCTGATCGACGAGGGGTTGGAGGTGGTCTGGCTGATCATCTTGCCCATGGCCTTGATCAGCTCGACGGGGCCGGCCGCGTAGCCGATGCGCCAGCCGGTCATGGCGTAGGCCTTGGAGACGCCGTTCATGGTCAGGGTGCGGTCATAGAGCCTGGGCTCGACCTGGGCGATGGTGGTGAATTCGAAGTCGTCGAACACCAGGTGCTCGTACATGTCGTCGGTCAGCACCCACACCCGTGGGTGGCGCAGCAGCACGTCGGCGATGGCCTGCAGGTCGGCGCGGGTATAGGCGCCGCCAGTCGGGTTGGACGGGCTGTTGAGGATCAGCCAGCGCGTGTGCGGGGTGATCGCCGCCTCCAGCGCCGCCGGCTCGAGCTTGAAGTTGTTGTCGGGACTGGTCTCGACGGCGACCGGCTCGCCGCCGGCCAGCAGCACCATGTCCGGATAGGACACCCAGTAGGGCGCCGGGATGATCACCTCGTCGCCGGGGTTCAAGGTGGCCATCAGGGCGTTGAAGATCACCGGCTTGCCGCCCGGCGCGACGTGCACCTGGGCGGGCGTGTAGGTCAGCCCGTTTTCGCGCGAGAATTTGGCGCAGATGGCCGCCTTCAGCTCGGGCATGCCGTCGGGGTCGGTGTATTTGGTCTTGCCCGCGCGGATGGCGGCGATGGCCGCTTCCTTGATGTTGTCGGGGGTGTCGAAGTCCGGTTCGCCGGCCGACAGGGCGATCACATCGCGGCCGGCGGCCTTCAGCGCGCGGGCCTTGGCGCTGATGGCGATGGTCGCGGACGGCTTGATGCGGCGCAGGGCCTGGGACTCGATCGACATGGCAGTTCTGGGCTCCCCGGACTCGGATTGTCAGGATTGCCCGGGGTCATAGACGCGCCCGTGCCGCGGTGCAACGAAGCGGCGGCGGGAGAGGGCGGTTGGCCGCATCGGCCCCCTCCCGCCGCGAATGCGCCGCGATCCCGCTTGACCCTCCCGATGTGATCGGCGAGGCCTTGGCGATGAAGCGCGCCTTCGAGTTTCTCATGAACATGGACGCCAGGGCCTGGCGGACCGTGGTCGTCGCCTTCCTGCTGTTCGGCGGGGTGGGGACGGTGTTCCTGTTCGCCGCGCCGCTGCTGGGGCTGAACAGCGAGGCGACGGTGGAGCGCTGGCTGAGCGCGGCCCACGGGCCCTGGGCCCTGCCCGTGGCGATCAGCGCCTTCGCCGTGCTGGCCTTCATTGGCGTGCCGCAGTTTGTGCTGATCGCCGCCGCCGTGGTCGCCTTCGGACCCTGGACCGGTCTGACCTACAGTTGGATCGGGACCATGGTCTCCTCGTCCATCGGCTTCTGGCTGGGCCGGGCCTTCGGCGGACGGCTGATCCGCGACGTGGCCGGCGACGGCGTCGCCCGGTTCATCAAGCTGATCCGCCGCAACGGCTTCATGGCCAGTCTGATCGTGCGGCTGGTGCCCGCCGCGCCGTTCATCGTCGTCAACATGGCCGCCGGCGTGGCGCTGATGCGTTTCCGCGACTTCCTGGCCGGCACCGCTATCGGCATCGTGCCCAAGATCGCCCTGACCGCCTTCGCCGGAAACTCGGTCGTCGAGATCCTGCGCGGCGGCGGCCCGCGGCATGTGCTCCTCATCGCGCTGGCGGCGGCCATCTGGGTCGGCGGCGCCTTTGTCGCGCGCAACTGGCTGCGCCGCCGCGAGGACGCGGCCGCGTTGGAGGATGGCGAGGGTTGAGGTAAACTGGTCGCATGACTGTTCAGCTCATCATCGACCTGACGGAAGACCAGAAGGCGCGGCTGGAGGCGCTGGCGACTTTCAAGCAGGTTAGCGTCTCGCAATATCTCGTCGATCTTGCGGAATACAACGCCCGCCGCGACGCCGAATTCCGGGCCCTCGTTCAGGAGGGCATCGACGAGGCGGACCGGGGCGAGCTTATCGATCACGCCGACGTCATGGCTGAGGTCGAAGCCCTTATCGCGGCGTCAGAGGCCCGGAAGGTCGGGTGAAGGTCCGCTGGACCCCGTCCGCCCGACGCGATCTGGTTGCGGCCATCGCATTCCTTCGTTCTGAAAGTCCTCGCGCCGCAAGGGTGCTTGTTCAGCGCGTCGATGCTCAGGTCAATATGCTCCGGGACTATCCACTGGCCGGCCCGGAGGGCCGTGCGCCCGGCACGCGCGAACTCTTCATTTCCAGGACGCGATACGTGGCGGTCTACCGGGTGCTGAACGACGAGGCGTCCATCATCCGTCTTCTCCACCAAGCTCAGGAATGGCCATCAGGATCGAACGACGGGTCCTGATTTCCACGCCCGAACTGTCTTCTTGGTTACATTCCCTTCCGGCCGAAGCGCGCACAGTCCGCGCAAGGAACAAGACCGGAGAATTCCATGCGCGGATTGATCGCCACCCTTGTCGGCCTGTCGCTGATCGCGACGCCGGCGCTCGCCGCGGAAGCGCCCTCGGCGGCGACGGTCAAGGCCCAGGCGGCGTTGAAGAAGACCCTGCCGTTCGAGGATCGCCAGGACTTCGACTTCGCCTCGCGCGGCTACCTGGGGACGCTGGCCGATCCGGTGATCCGCCGCGCCGACGGCGACGTCGTCTGGGATCTGTCGGCCTATGACTTCCTCGAGGGCGACGCGCCCGACACCGTCAATCCCAGCCTGTGGCGGCACGCCCAGCTGCTGGCGAAGAGCGGGCTGTTCCAGGTCAGCGACACGATCTGGCAGGTGCGCGGCTTCGATCTGTCCAGCATCACCTTTATCAAGGGCGAGACCGGCTGGATCGTCATCGACCCCCTGACCACCGCCGAGGTGGCCAGGGCCGCCTATGCCCTGGTGACCGAAAAGCTCGGCGCCCGGCCAATCGTGGCGGTGATCTACACCCACAGCCACACCGACCATTTCGGCGGGGTCAAGGGCGTGATCAGCCAGGCCGACGTCGATGCGGGCAGGGTGCAGGTCATCGCGCCGCACGGCTTTCTTGAAGAGGCCGTCAGCGAGAATGTCATCGCCGGCGTGGCCATGAGCCGCCGGGCCACCTACCAGTTCGGCCTGGGGCTGACCCCCGGCGCCGAGGGTCTGGTCAACTCCGGCATCGGCAAGGCCGTCTCCAGGGGGACCATCACCCTGATCGCGCCGACCGTCAGCATCGACCACACGGGCCAGACGCTGGTCGTCGACGGGGTGAAGATCGAGTTCCAGATCACGCCGGGCACCGAGGCGCCGGCCGAGATGAACCTGTATTTCCCCGACCTGCGCATCCTGTGCATGGCCGAGAACGCCAACGTCACCATGCACAATGTGCTGACGCCGCGCGGGGCGCTGGTGCGCGACTCCCGCGCCTGGGCCGCCTATCTGTCGGAGTCGATCCGGCTGTTCGGCGACCGCACGGACGTGATGTTCACCAGCCACGGCTGGCCGCGTTTCGGCGGCGAGGTGGTGCGCGACTTCCTGGCCGACCACCGCGACGCCTACAAGTTCCTGCATGACCAGACCGTGCGGTTGATGAACCAGGGCTATGTCGGCGACGAGATCGCCAGCCGCATCGCCCTGCCGCCCGTGCTGGCCCGCCAGTGGTTCAATCGCGGCTACTACGGCACGATGAGTTTCAACAGCCGGGCGGTCTATCAGCGCTACATGGGCTGGTACGACGCCAATCCCGTGCATCTGGCGACCCTGCCGCCGGCCGACGAGGCCGGGCGCTATGTCGCGGCCATGGGCGGGGCCGACAAGGTCCGCGCCCTGGCCCAGGCGGCCCACGACAAGGGCGACTACCGCTGGGCGGCGATCCTGCTCAACAACGTCGTGCTGTCCACGCCGACCGATACGGCGGCGAAGGAGGCCCTGGCCAGGGCCTATGACCAGATGGGCTACCAGGCCGAGAGCGCCCTGTGGCGCAACATGTACCTGACCGGCGCGGACGAGCTGCGGGGCGGCGTCAAGCCGACGCCGGCGGCCGGGTCGCCCGACGTGATCGCCAACCTGCCCTCGCCGATGATCTTCGACCTGCTGGCCGTGCGGCTGGACCCGGCCAAGGCCGGCAATTCGGAGCTGCGCATCCTGTTCGTGTTCACCGACCGGGGCGAACGCTACCTCGTGCAGGTGCGGCACGGCGTGCTGACGGCCGAGCCGGCGGCGGCGGACGCCCGGGCCGACGCCACCCTGACCCTGCCGCGGGCCCTTCTGATGCAGTCGCTGTTCACCGGCGCGCCGCTGGCGCCGAAGGTGGCCTCGGGCGAGGCGAAGATCGACGGCAATCCGTTCGCGCTGCAGAAGCTGGTCGGCTGGTTCGACAAGCCGGCGGGGGCCTTCCCGATCGTCACGCGACCGGAGTAGGTCGCCCACGGACGGAAAGTTCTTGCGCCGAGGGGGCGGGGCGGGCCCTTCGGCGCAAGACTGTTGCTTGAATCGCCGGATTCCGCTATCCATCGGGCATGCAACGTGATCGCGCCGATCTGCTTCTACTCGCGCTGGGGCTTAGCCGCCCCTGGGCGTCCGCCTGACCGCACGACCGCGGCCTGGCGCTCAGGGGCTCATTCGATCCGCACCCTGATCCCGGCATTCGACCTTTGCAGAGTAGTTCCATGACCGCCCCCGTATCCGCCGCCAAGCGCGACCGCGTCATCGTCTTCGACACCACCATGCGCGATGGCGAGCAGTCGCCCGGCGCCTCGATGAGCCACGACGAGAAGCTCGAACTGGCCAAGATCCTCGAGGAGATGGGCGTCGATGTGATCGAGGCCGGCTTCCCGATCGCCTCCAACGGCGACTTCGAGGCGGTCCGAGACATCTCCAGGATCGTCAGGAACAGCACCATCGCCGGCCTGTGCCGGGCCCATCAGGTCGATATCGACCGCTGCGCCGAGGCGATCCGGCCCGCCGCCCGCGGCCGCATCCACATCGTCATCGCCACCAGCGACCTGCACATGAAGCACAAGCTGCAGATGGAGCCCGCCGAGGTGCTGGAGGCGATCACCCGCTCGGTGAGCCACGCCCGCAACCTGTGCGACGACATCGAATGGTCGGCCGAGGACGCCACGCGCAGCGACCGCGACTTCCTGCGCCGGGCCATCGAGGCGGCGATCCGGGCCGGGGCCACGACGATCAACCTGCCCGACACGGTCGGCTACACCTATCCGACCGAGTACGCCGACCTGTTCCGCTACATGATCGCCAACGTCGAGGGCGCCGACCGGGCGATCTTCTCGACCCACTGCCACAACGATCTGGGCCTGGCCGTCGCCAACAGCCTGGCGGGCATCCAGGGCGGGGCGCGGCAGGTCGAATGCGCGATCAATGGCCTGGGCGAACGGGCCGGCAACGCGGCGCTGGAAGAGATCGTCATGGCGCTGAAGGTGCGCGGCGACTGCCTGCCCTACGAGACGGGGATCGACGCCACCCACATCACCCGGGCCAGCCGCTATGTTTCGGCGATCACCGGCTTTCCGGTGCAGTTCAACAAGGCCATCGTCGGCAAGAACGCCTTCGCGCACGAGAGCGGCATCCACCAGGACGGGATGCTGAAGAACCGCGAGACCTACGAGATCATGACCCCCGAGTCCGTCGGCCAGGCGCCGTCGAGCCTGGTCATGGGCAAGCACTCGGGCAGCCACGCCTTCCGCGCCAAGCTGAAGGACCTGGGCTACGAGCTGGGGCAGAACGCCCTGAAGGAGGCCTTCGGCCGCTTCAAGGACCTGGCCGACAAGAAAAAGCATGTCTACGACGACGACATCATCGCCCTGGTCGATGACGCGCTGGCCCGCGGGTCGGAGCGCATCCGCGTGGTGCACCTGCGCGTCGTGGCCGGCACGGAGGGCCAGTCGGCCGAGCTGACCCTGGCCGTGGACGATGTCGAGAAGAGCGCCGCCGCCAGCGGCGATGGTCCGGTCGATGCGGTGTTCAACGCCATCCACGAGATCGTGCCGCACGAGGCCGCCCTGCGCCTGTTCCAGGTGCACGCGGTCACCGAGGGCACCGACGCCCAGGCCCAGGTCTCGGTCCGGCTGGAGGAAGACGGCCGCATCGCCACCGGCCAGGCCGCGGATACGGACACGCTCACAGCCAGCGCCAAGGCCTATGTCAACGCGCTCAACAACCTCTTCTCCCGCAAGGAGAAGGGCCGGCCCGAAACGGCGATCGCGAGCGGGTTTTAGAATTGGCGCCCCTTCTCCCCTTGCGGGAGAAGGTGGCCCGAAGGGCCGGATGAGGGGTCTCACGCCTTGAACCGCCTCGAGTGCCGGTCCATGCCTGCGAAGGCCTGAGAAACCCCTCATCCGTCGGCTTCGCCGACACCTTCTCCCGCAAGGGGAGAAGGGAAGGAACGCGATGCCCTGGATCCCCATCACCGTCGCGGCCGCCGGCTTCCAGGTCGCGCGCAACGCGGCCCAGCGCAGTCTGCTGACCGGGGCCGGGCCGTGGGGGGCGACGCTGGTGCGGTTCCTGTTCGGCCTGCCGTTCAGCCTGGTGATCTCGGCGGTCGCTCTGCTGCTGTTCGAGACCAGCCAGACGGTGACGCCCGTCACCCTGGCCTGGGCGGCGCTGGGCGGGGCCATGCAGCTGGGCGCGACGGCGGCGCTGCTGACGGCCATGCAGCGGTCGAGTTTCGCGCTCGGCACGGCGTTTCAGCAGAGCGGCCTGCCGTTCGCGGCGATCCTGGGTCTGCTGTTCTTCGGCGACCATCTGAGCGCGGCTGGCTGGGTCGGGGTGCTGCTGGCGTCGGCGGGACTGGTTGTCCTGTCCTGGCCCGGCTCGGGCAAGGCGACGCGGGACTGGACCGCCGCGGGCCTGGGGACCCTGTCGGGCTTCTGTTTCGCCATCTCCGCCAACGCCTTCCGTCAGAGCGCCCTGGCGCTCGATCCGGCCCACCCGATTCCCGCCGCCCTGGTCACGGTGGCGATCGTTCAGGCGATGCAGTCCGCGGGCCTCACCCTGTGGATGTTCCTGCGCGACAGACCGTCGCTGATGTCAGCCCTGCGATCCTGGCGGGTGTCGCTCGGCGCGGGCCTCTTCGGGGCCCTGGCCTCGGCGGGGTGGTTCGTGGCCCTGGCCCTGTCGCCGGCGGGACCGGTGCGGGCCGTGGGGGTGGTGGAAATGCCGATGGCGGCCCTCGCCGGACGGCGGCTGTTCGCCGAACGCGTGAGCCCGCGGCAGTGGCTGGCGGGCGGCCTGACGGCGGTCGGCGTGGTCCTCGCCGCGCTCGGCTGAGCCGCCGCCGCAATAGACCTTGAAATCAACACGTTCGCGGTGCACACGGCGTGATGTCAGCTTGCCCCGCCACCACGGCGATGCTGCGCCCGGGAGGCGCGCTCGCGGTCTGGTGCGGGGTTTGCAGGCCCAGCCTCGCCCGTCCCAAAAGCTCTCAGATTCAAGGCTCTGAATGTTCGGCTCTCTCTTCGGCGCCATTTCCAACGACATCGCCATCGACCTCGGCACGGCCAACACCCTTATCTATATGAAGGGCAAGGGCATCGTGCTGAACGAGCCGAGCGTCGTGGCGCTTCGCAATGTCGGCGGTCGCAAGATCGTTCACGCGGTGGGCATAGAGGCCAAGCAGATGCTGGGCCGCACGCCCGGCCACATGGAAGCCATTCGTCCCATGCGCGACGGGGTCATCGCCGACTTCGAAGTCGCCGAGGAGATGATCAAGCACTTCATCCGCAAGGTGCATAACCGCAAGGGTTTCGTGAACCCCAAGGTGATCGTTTGCGTGCCGTCGGGCGCGACCGCCGTCGAACGCCGCGCGATCAATGACTCCTGTCTCAACGCCTCGGCCCGCCGCGTCGGCCTGATCGACGAGCCGATGGCCGCGGCGATCGGCGCCGGCCTGCCGATCCACGAGCCGACCGGCTCGATGGTCGTCGATATCGGCGGCGGCACCACCGAGGTGGCCGTGCTGTCCCTGTCCGGCATCGTCTATTCGCGCAGCGTGCGCGTCGGCGGCGACAAGATGGACGAGGCGATCATCAGCTACATGCGCCGCCACCATAACCTGCTGATCGGCGAGACCACGGCCGAACGGATCAAGAAGGAAATCGGCACCGCCCGCGCGCCGGCCGACGGCGAAGGCCTGTCGATCGACGTCAAGGGCCGCGACCTGATGCAGGGCGTGCCGCGCGAGGTGCGCATCTCCGAAAAGCAGGCGGCCGACGCCCTGCAGGACCCGGTCAACCAGATCGTCGAGGCCGTGAAGGTCGCGCTGGAAGCCACCCCGCCGGAACTGGCCAGCGACATCGCCGACAAGGGCATCATGCTGACCGGCGGCGGCGCGCTGCTGCGCGGCCTGGACGCCGAGATTCGCGACCACACCGGTCTGCCGGTGACCGTGGCCGACGATCCGCTGTCCTGCGTGGCCCTCGGATGTGGCAAGGTTCTTGAACACCCGAAGTGGATGAAGGGCGTACTGGAAAGCACGCTCTCGTAACGTCAGTATTCGAGTCGGGCCGGGGGGCGGCCCTGACGGAGGCATCGGGTGGCCCTGCGCCAGGATTCGTTCGGGGAGTTGAAGGTCCCGCTGACCTGGATGGCGGTCGTGGCCTTGATCGTCTGCGGCGTCGTGGGCGTCTCGATTCTGCTCAGCGACCGTCGCGAAACGTTCCAGACCGAGGCCTATGGCGCCGCGCGCCAGGCGGTCGACACCGTGTCGGCGCCGGTCGGCGGAGCGGTGGCCGCGCCGGCCCGCTGGACCGGCGACCTGCTCGGCTGGCTGCGCAGCTACGTCGCCGTCGCCCATGAGAACCGCCGCCTGCACAAGGTCATGGCCGACCTCCGGCGGCAGGCCGACGAGGCGGTCCGACTGCGCGACGAGAACGACCGCCTGCGGGCCATGCTCGGCGTGCGCACCGACCCGCCGATCCCCATGGTCACCGCCCGTGTGGTGACCGACTCCCGCGGCCCGTTCGCCAACGCCCGCCTGGCCAACGCCGGCAGCGACGCCGGCGTCGTGGTCGGCTTCCCGGTGCTCAGCGAACGTGGCCTGGTCGGCCGGGTCGTCGGCGTTTCGCGCGACGCCAGCCGCGTGCTGCTGCTGACCGATGTCGCCTCGCGCACGCCGGTGATGATCGACCGCAGCAACGCCCGGGCGATCCTGACCGGCGACGGCGGACCCAACCCGAAACTGGAATACCTGCGCGGCCGCGACGCGGTGCATGCGGGCGACCGGGTGCTGACCAGCGGCGACGGCGGCGTGCTGCCGCGCGGCCTGCCGGTCGGTCGGGCGGTCAAGGGCCTGGACGGCCGCTGGCGCGTGGTGCTCGACGCCGACGCCGGCGCCATCGACTGGATCCGCATTCTCAGGTTCAAGGACTATTCCCAGCTGGCCGACCAGCGAGCGCTGGCCCAGGCCCACCTGCCGGCGGTGATCACCGAGAGTCCCGACGAACGGATCATCGGCCCCGCGAGGCCGTCGCCGACCGCGGCCCCGCGCGCGAAGACGGCAGCCGCGCCGGCCCGGCCGACCCCGCCGCCCGCCGCCAGGCCCACACCCCCGCCGGCCACCCCGGCGCCGAAGGCCGCCGCGCCGGCGAGGCCGTCACAATGAGCTTCTCGGCCGCCCGGCCGCTGGATCCCTGGCGCTGGATCGGCGTGCCGGTCTGCCTGTGCATGGGCGCCACCATCCTGCTGGCGGCGCCGATCCAGCTGTTCGGTCTGAGGCTGCCCGAACCGGTGTTCCCGATGGTTTGCGCCTTCGGCTGGGCGGTCATCAGGCCGTCGATCCTGGCGCCGATGAGCCTGCTGTTCCTGGGCCTGTTCCTCGACCTCTACTGGGGCGGGCCCATGGGATTGTGGGCCGTCTCCCTGCTGGTCGCCTATGCCGTGACGCTGGCCATGCGCAACATGATGACCGGCCAGAGCCGGCCGATGATGTGGGCCTGGTACGCCGGCATGACCCTGGTGGCCATGACCACCGGCTACTTGATCACCATGCTCGACGTGAAGGCCGCGCCCAGCCTGGTCGGCGTGGTCTGGCAGTTTCTCGCCACGGCCATCCTCTATCCGTTCGCCCATCGCCTGATCGACCGCTTCGAGGACGCGGACGTGAGATTCCGATGAGCGAACCGACCATCTTCTTCAGCGAGGTCAACGAGAAGCAGGGCGCCTTCACGCGCCGCGCCTTCCTCATGGGCGGCCTGACCGGGGCGGGGTTGCTGGCCCTGACCGGGCGGCTGATCCATCTGCAGCTCGTCGAGGCCCAGCGCTATGAGAAGCTGGCCCAGTCGAACCAGTTCAACTTCCGCCTCGTGCCGCCGCCGCGCGGCCTGATCCTCGACCGCAATGGCGTGACCCTGGCCTCCAACCGGCCCAATTTCCGCCTGCTGGTGTCGCGCGAGGCGAACATGGACGTCGAGCAGACGGTCGCCGACCTCGCGACCCTGGTGGCCATCGACGACAAGAAGCGCGAGCGGCTGATCAGGGACATCAAGCGCGCGCCCAAGAAGGCCCCCGTCCAGGTCATGGAGGACATGAGCTGGGAGGAGTTCTCCCGCATCAACGTCCGCGCGCCCGAGCTGGCCGGGGTGACCGCCGACATGGGCGAGGTGCGGGTCTATCCGTACGGCGGCGCCTTCGCCCACGTCATCGGCTATGTGGCGCGGGTCAACGACAAGGATATCGAGGCGGCCCGCAAGGCCGGGATCAGCCCCGACCCGCTGCTCTACAATCCGGGCTTCCGCATCGGCCGGCAGGGGGTGGAGAAGGCGCTCGACGTCGAGCTGCGCGGCAAGGCCGGGGCGCAGAAGCAGGAGGTCGACTCCCAGGGCCGGGTCGTGCGCCAGGACCCCGGCGGCGACATTCCCGCCACGCCCGGCAAGGAAGTGCGGCTGACGCTCGACGCCGACATCCAGAACCGCGCCCTGGAGGTGATGGGCGAGGAGAGCGGCGCCATCGTGCTGATGGACTGCCGCACCGGCGACCTGCTGTGCATGGCCTCGACACCGAGCTTCGACGCCAACCGGTTCGTCAAGGGCCTGTCGGGGCCGGAATACCGGGCGCTGGCCGGCTATGAGCGCAAGCCGCTGCTCGACAAGGCCCTGTACGGCACCTATGCGCCGGGCTCGACCTTCAAGCCAACCGTCGCCCTCGCGGCGCTCGAGGCCGGCGTCGATCCCGACACCCGCGTGGTCTGCACGGGGGGCTGGTTCTTCGGCAACCGCACCTTCCACTGCTGGAAGCCTGGCGGGCACGGGTCGCAGTCCATGCACGAAGCGATCAAGAACTCCTGCGACGTCTATTTCTACCAGACGGCCCTGAAGATCGGACCGGACATCATCGCCCGCACCGCCCGGTCGATGGGCTTTGGCCAGGTGTTCGACATCGGCATCCCCGGCCAGAAGAAGGGCCTGGTGCCGGACCGGGCGTGGAAGAAGCGGGCCTTCAAGGACCCGCGCAACCAGGTCTGGTTCCCCGGCGAGTCGCCGAGCTACGGCATCGGCCAGGGGGCCCTGACGGTCAACGCCCTGCAGCTGGCGGTGATGACCTCGCGGCTGGCCAACGGCCGCAAGGCGTTGAACCCGCGGTTGATCAAGTCGGTCGGCGGCATCGACCGGCCGCATGGCGACGCCGTCCCCGACCTGCCGTTCAGCCAGGAATTCCTCGACATCGTAAGGGGCGGCATGATCGCCGTGGCCAACGATCCCACGGGCGGCGCCTATCGGCAAAGCCAGCTGGGACTTGGCGACATCTTGATGGCCGGCAAGACCGGCACCGCCCAGGTGCGCAGCTATGACAAGGCGGCCTCGCGCAAAAGCGCCAGCGTTCGCTGGGGGCTCAAGGACCACAACCTCTACATCGCCTTCGCGCCGATCGACGCGCCGCGCTACGCCATGTCGGTGCTGATCGAGCACGGCGGCCTGGCCGGCGCCACCGCGGCCGCGCCGCGCGCCCGCGAGGTGATGCGCGTGGCGCTGCTCAAGGATCCCGAAATCCGCGCGCGGATCGAAAAACCCCTGCCGATGCCCGAGCTCGACGAAGCCTCGCTGGCCGAGGGCGCGGCGCCCGGGCCGGCGGTCGACGGACCGCCGCCGCCCGCCGCGCCGCCGACGCCGGAGCCACGCCCATGACCCTCAGCGGCGGCCTCACCCGGCCCGGCGAACGTGACCGGCTGATCGTCAAGTTCACCGAGATCGACTGGACCTTCTGCCTGATCCTCTGCCTGATCGCGGGGGCCGGCGGGATGATGATGTTCTCGGCCGCCGAGTCCTCGTGGATGCCGTGGGCCGCGCCGCACTTCATCCGCTTCGGCGTGTTCTTCGTGATGATGATCGTGCTGGCGATGGTCGATCTGCGCGTCTGGTTCGCGGCCGCCTATCCGATCTATGCGGTGGCCCTGCTGCTGCTGGTCGGGGTGGAACTGGTCGGCGACGCGGCCAAGGGCGCCCAGCGCTGGCTCGAGCTTGGGCCCGTGCGCTTCCAGCCGTCCGAGGTGATGAAGGTCGGCATCGTTCTGGCCCTGGCGCGGTTCTACCACGGCCTGTCGGCGGACAATGCGCGGATGAGCTGGTGGCTGCTCGCCCCGTTGCTGTTGATCGGGGCGCCGACCCTGCTGGTGGCCCACCAGCCGGACCTGGGCACCGCCATCCTGATCGCCGCCACGGGCCTGGCGATCATGATGCTGGCGGGGCTGTCCTGGCGGCTGATCGGGGCGGGCGTGGTGCTGGGCGTGGGGGCGGCGATCCCGTTCGTGATGTTCGTGCTGCACGACTACCAGCGGCAGCGGATCCTGACCTTCCTCGACCCCGAGAGCGATCCCAAGGGCACCGGCTATCACATCCTGCAGTCCAAGATCGCGCTGGGCGCCGGCGGGCTGCTGGGCAAGGGCTACGGCCTGGGCAGCCAGAGCCAGCTCGACTTCCTGCCCGAGAAACACACCGACTTCATGTTCGCCACCCTGGCCGAGGAGTTCGGCTTCGCCGGCTGCTTCTCGATCCTGTTCCTCTACGGCGCGATCATCTTCATGGCCCTGCGCACGGCCTCGGTCAGCCACAGCCACTTCGGCCGGCTGTCGGCCGCCGGCGTGACGGCGACCTTCGCCCTCTACGTTCTGATCAACGGCGCGATGGTCATGGGCCTGGCCCCGGTGGTGGGCGTGCCCATGCCGCTGCTCAGCTACGGCGGCACGGTCATGCTGACGGTGATGATCGGCTTTGGCCTGGTTCAATCGGTCCGCGTGCACCGTTATTCCGAGGTGACGAGCGGCCGCGGGGCGTTGATGTAGGCGGGGGCGCCGAAGCCTACTCCGTGCGCGGGACGCGGCGCAGGGCGTGTTCCTCAGCCAGCGTCAGCAGTCGGTCGCGCAACTGGCGAAAGAAGCCGGGCGGCAGGACGCCATGGACGAACCCTCCATTCGCCAACGGCCGCAGGTCCGGCCCCGGCCACAGGAACTCGTTGTATTCGCTGAGCACCACCCACGACCGGGCCGTGTCGAGACCAAGGTGCGCCTTCAGGGCCAGGGGCAGCTCGATGGCGGCTTTCGCGTCGCGAGGCGGCGCGTGGGTGATCGGGACGACGGTTACGACGGTTCTGTCCTCGGCGATCCGGCGGGCGACGACGATCGCGCAGGGGCGATCCTTGACGCCGCCCTCACGCCCACGGGCGTTCTCGTCGGCCCACAGATAGGCATAGGAAACAACCAGGCCCGGATGAGGCGTCGGCAGCGCCATGGCCGGCGTCTATCCGGAAACGTTCAGGCCGAGCTCCGCGTCGAGATGAGCGTATTCGGCGGGGACCTCCGCCTCTCGAATGGCCCGCAGCGTATCGCTGTCGAGGTCCTCGATCCGGCGAACGATGCGCCCATGGGTCAGCAGCTCGTAATAGTCGGCTGAAATCAGGACCGTATGCGTGCGCCCGTTCTTGGTGATTTCCACCGGTTGCCGCATCGCCGCGTCCTGAAAGCGCCCGACGCTGTTCTGGAATTCCGTGGAGGTCACACGCATGACTGCGGTTCCGCATTAGCTATTTTAGCTAGAATAGCTAATCAACGACCCGGCGGCAAGTTGCTCTACCTCAACCCCGCCGCCTCGTCCGTCGCCCGGATCAGCGCGTCGATGATGCCCGGCTCGGTCGAGGCGTGGCCTGCGTCCCAGATGATGTTGAAGCGGCTCTCGGGCCAGGCCTTGTGCAGGGCCCAGGCGCTTTCCAGCGGGGTGACCGCGTCGAAGCGGCCCTGGACGATCCAGCCGGGGATCTTGCGGATCTTCTCGACCTGTTTGAGCAGCCAGCCGTCCTCGGGGAAGAAGCCGCGGTTGGCGAAGAAGTGGCATTCGATGCGGGCGAAGGCGATGGCGAAGTCGACCTCGTTGAACTTCGGCGGCCGGGCCTCGGGGCCGCGGATCGAGATGGTGTCGCCCTCCCACTGGCTCCAGGCGGCGGCGGCCTCGGCCTGGACCTTGCGGTCGGAGTGGGTCAGCCGCTTGTGATAGGCGGCGATCATGTCGTTCCGCTCGCCCTTGGGGATCGGTCCGACGAACCGCTCCCAGGCGTCGGGGAACAGGAACGACGCGCCGTCCTGGTAGAACCATTTCAGCTCGCGCTGGGTCAGCAGGAACACGCCGCGCAGCACCAGCCCCTCGACCCGCTCGGGATGGGTGATGGCGTAGGCCAGGGCCAGGGTCGAGCCCCAGGAGCCGCCGAACACGGTCCATTTCTCGACGCCCAGGTGCACGCGCAGCCGCTCGATGTCCTCGATCAGCGACCAGGTAGTGTTGTCCTCAAGACTGGCGTTGGGCCGGCTCTTGCCGCAGCCGCGCTGGTCGAACAGCGCCACGCGCCACTTCGTCGGGTCGAAGAACCGCCGCATGGTCGGATTGATCGCCCCGCCGGGGCCGCCATGCAGCACCACGGCCGCCTTGCCCTTCGGGTTGCCGCATTCCTCGTAATAGAGCTCGTGCGGGCCGCCGGTCTGCAGCCAGCCGAAATTGTAGGCGTCCGCCTCGGGGTACAGGTTCCGGCGTGAGCTGGAGTGGCCGGGGGCGGGCGGCGGCGCTGAGCGATCCATGCCCTCGTTCTAGCGCCGCGGCGGGGTGGGGGCCACTTACAAACTTCCCGGTCGCCGTGAATCAGGCGTCCGCCACCATCGCCCGCAGCTCCGCGACCAGCGCCTCGTCGTCAGGCAGATCCAGGATGCCGTCCGCGTACATCGCCAGGCCGCCTTGCAGCAGGATGATCACCTTCATCACCGCGCGCCGGTTCTCGGCGCTGTCGCGATCGGGACGGGCGAACAGTCTGAGCGCCTCGGTGAGTCCAAGATGCACCGCGCGCTGAAGCGATGGCCGCTTCTTCATCGCGCCATGCGGCCGGCTCGTCATCAGGGCGAAGATGGCCGGGTTGGACAGCGCGAAACCCACGTAGGCGGCGACGAACAGCCCGGCGTCCGTGGCGGCCTTCAATGCGGTCGCCAGCGCGACGAAGGCCTCCTCCGCCACGGCGTCGAGCAGCGCCTCGCGGTCTTCGAAATGGTTGTAGAGCGAGCGGTGCGCGACTCCGACGGCGTCGGCGACCCGCCGCAGACTGAGCGCCTCATGGCCGCTCTCCACGATCAGGGCGCGCGCCGCCGCGATGGCCTCGCCGCGCAGATTGCCGTGCCTGTAGGTGTCGCGCCCGGGGCGGGAGGTCATGGCGTCCCTTGTAGAGACGAGCGGCGAGAGAGGCCATGCCACGCGCGGTCAGGCCGGCTCTGGCAGCAGTTCCGCGTCGATCGCGGCCCGCACCGCCGCGATGGCCCCGCGCCGGGCCCGTCGCTTGGTGGCGGCGTGCGCGCCGAAATCGATGGTCGAGAGGCGCGCGATGGCGGCCTCGATAGCGGTCTCGACCCCGTCGACCGGAACCAGCGCGTCGATCAGGCCGGCCTCGATGGCGTCGCGGGCGACGAACAGCTCGCCCGTGATCGCCGTGCGGCTGAACCAGGCGGGGGCCAGCCGCTGGCGAGCCAGCTCAAGCGCGAAGCTCGGCACGGTAAGGCCGATGGCGACCTCGTTGAGTCCGCCTTTCCAGCCGCTGTCCGCGCCGATCCGCCAGTCGGCCGAGAGCATCAGGAAGGCGCCCATGGGATAGGCGTGACCCTCGGTGGCCGTGATCACGGGCCGGGGAAAGGACAGCACCTTCAGCGCCAGTTCCGCGCCCTGTCTGACAAGGGCCTTGCTGGCCGCGGCGTCGCCGGAGCGGAAAACCTTCAGGTCGAACCCCGCGGAGAAGATGTCCTGCCGTCCGCTCAACACCGCGATGACGCCGTCCGCGGCGGCGCGGTCAAAGGCCGCGTCGAGCGCCGACAGCATGGCCGGGTTCATGAGGTTCAGCCGGCCGTCGTCCATCCGGATCCGGGCCGCGCGTCCCACGCGCTCGTAGGTGACCAGTTCCATCGTTGGCCCCAATGTATCCACTGGATGCTTTCTGACATGACGAAACGCCGCCCGCAAGTCCGGGTTTATTGCAGGTCAGACTGGAAACCGTCGGTCCAGCCAGTCGAGCATGATCCGGTTCACCTGCTCGGGTTCTTCCTGCTGGGTCCAGTGGCCAGAGCCGGTGACCAGCTGCTTCTCCAGGTCGGGGATCAGCCGTTCCATGCCGTCGGCGGCGGACGGCGGCAGGACCGCGTCCTTCTCGGCCATGATCATCAGGCTGGGCTGGCGCACGCGGTGCTCAAGCCCCTCGGAGGCCAGCCAGTTGCGGGTGAAGTTGCGGTACCAGTTGATGCCGCCGGTGAAGCCCGTCCGCTCGAAGGTCTCGACGAAGGCCTCGAACTCGTCGTCGGTCAGGAAGAAGGGGCGGGGATCGGCGGCAGGATCGTAGGCGGCCAGGGCATCGACGAGGGCGAACAGCGAGGGATCGCCCTCCTTGCGCTCCGTCGCGAAACCCCGGGACTCCATCGGCATGTCCAGCGGACGACGCAGAAACAGGTCCATGGCATTGCGGGCGTTGGCGTTGAACACCGCGTCGGCCTCGCCCGGCGTCTGGAAGTGGACGATGTACATGCGCTCGCCCATCCGCTTGCGCATGATGGCGATGGGATCGGCCGGCGCCCGCTCGTTGAACGGGGTGTTCAGGCCGATGACGCCGGCGACCCGGTCGGGGTGGCGGATGGCCATGTGCCAGACGACGAAACCGCCCCAGTCGTGGCCGACGAAGATCGCCTTCTCGATGCCCCTGTGGTCGAGCAGGGCGACCAGGTCGGCGCAGAGGGTCTCCAGATCGTAGCTCTCGACCTCGGCCGGCTGGTCGGTCAGGCCGTAGCCGCGCTGGTCCGGCGCGATGACCCAGCGGCCGGCCTCGGACAGCGCCTTGAGCTGATGGCGCCAGGAAAAGGCCAGCTCGGGAAAGCCGTGGCAGAACACCAGCGGCACGCCTTCGCCCCGCGGCCCGGCTTCGTAATAGGCCATGCGGATGCCGTTGACGTCGGCGTACTGAACGGGCGGCATCATGGCGGTGATGGCGGACATCTGGCGGCTCCCCGGGCGTGTTTCGCGAATGCTGACGGAGCGTCGTGGGGGAAGGCAAGGGCATCCAATACAATCGTCATCCTCGCCCTTGTGGCGAGGACCCCTTTCTCAGCCGCACATGCCGTGTTCCAGCTTGACTCGTTCGGAACACGTCGAGAGGGGGCCCGGGCACAAGGCCCAGGATGACGGCGTAGACGCGGATCGCTCTTTCCCTCTCCCGATCCGATGCTAAACACGCCCCACCTTGAGCCAGTCCTCCGACATCGCCCGCCCGTCTCACACGCCCTGGGGGCTGGTCTTTCTGCTGGGGTCGCTGACGGCGTTCGCGCCGATGTCGATCGACATGTATCTGCCGGCCTTCCCGTCCATGGGGGCGGACCTGGGCGCCGACGCGGGCCAGCAGCAGGCGACGCTGGCCTTCTTCCTGTTCGGCATGGCGATCGGCCAGTTCCTGTACGGGCCCGCGTCCGACCGGTTCGGCCGGCGGACACCCATCCTGGTCGGCATCGCGGTCTATATCGCCGCTTCGGTCGCCTGCGCCCTGGCGACCAGTCCCGAATGGCTGATCGCCGCGCGCTTCGTCCAGGCCCTGGGCGGCTGCGCCGGCGGGGTGGTGGCCCGGGCCGTGGTGCGCGACCAGTTCGACCACACCGAGACGGCCCGGATGCTGTCGCTGCTGACCCTGATCATGGGCCTGGCGCCGATCCTGGCCCCGGCCGCCGGGACGCTGGTGCTGGCCGTCGCGGGCTGGCGGGCGATCTTCTGGTCGCTGGCCGCCTTCGGCCTGGCGGTCGGCATCGCCGTGCACCTGCGGCTCAAGGAATCGCGGGGCGAGGAGACAGCCGCCCAGGCCCGGTCCGAGACGCCGCTGCGCGCCTACCGCGCCCTGATCGGCGAGCGGCGCCTGATCGGCTACGCCCTGGCCGGCGCCCTGAACGGGGCGGTGCTGTTCACCTACATCGGCGCGTCGTCGGGCCTCATGATGGGGACCTACGGCTTCTCGCCGACGGCCTACACCCTGCTGTTCGGGTTCAACGCCGTGGGCATTATCGGCGCGGGCCAGGTCAACCGCATGCTGCTGCGCCGCGTCTCGCCCGACCAGGTGCTGCAGCGGGCCAGCGTCGGCGGCGTGATCTTCGGCCTGCTGCTGATGACCGCCGCCGCGACCGGCTGGGGCGGACGCTGGACCGTCCTGCCACTGCTGTTCGCGGCCCTGGCCAGCTATGGCCTGATGGCCGGCAACACCATGGCCGGGGCGCTCAGCGTCGATCCGCGGCGGGCCGGCTCGATCTCGGCCCTGATGGGCGGCATGAGCTTCGGCGCGGGCGCCCTGGCCAGCTGGGCCAGCGGGGCGCTGCACGATGGCACCGGCCGGCCGATGGCCGCGGTCATGCTGACCTGCCTGCTCGGGTCGGCCGCGGCGCTGTGGTTCCTGGCCCTGCCCGGACGCCGTCAGCCGGCGCCCTGATCGACCCCGCGCGCGGCCCAGGCCAGCACCGCCCAGCCGGTCAGGAAGGCCAGCCCGCCCAGCGGCGTCACCATCCCCAGCCAGCGCGGCGCGCCCAGCGCCATGGCGTAGAGGGAGCCTGAAAACAGCACCGTTCCGCCCAGGAAAAAGGCCGGCGCCAGCCGCGCTCGCCTGGCCCCGATGTTCATGAAGGTGGCGCAGGCGAAGGTGGCCATGGCGTGCATGAATTCATAGTTGGCGCCGGTCTTCAGCCAGTCCTTCGCGGCCGGGTCGGTAACCCCGTGCGCGGCGAAGGCGCCGACGGCCACGGCGACGAATCCGCTGATCGCGGCGAGGGTCATCCAGGTCCGTCTATCCCAGGCCACCTTGACCCTCCGTCACCGTTGCATTCGCTTCGCGCGACCTTACGCTGAGCCGGTTCGAGACATCAAACGCCCGTTCGAGGCGGCGTGGCTGCGTGCAGGGAGAACAGCGATCATGGCGCTCACCAAGGGGGACGACTTCCCCATCCACCAGACGGCCGAGCCGATCGCCTATTCGGGCACCGACCGGAACTTCTACGACCGCTATTTCTTCAACGGCTACCATCCCGACAGCGGCGAGGACTTCTTCGCCGTGGCCTTCGGCGTCTATCCGCACCTGAACATCGCCGACGGCGCCTTCGTGGTGGTGCGGGACGGAGTCCAGACGGCCCTGCACGTCAGCGCCGTCCTGGGCGACCGCATGGACCTGACGGCCGGACCGCTGAAGATCGAGATCCTCGAGCCGCTCCAGACGCTCAAGGTCACCATCGACTCCCCCGAGCATCGGCTGAAGGGCGAGTTCGTCTTCGAGGGCCGGGCCTTCCCGATCGAGGAGCCGCGCTTCGTCCGCCGCCAGGGCACGCGGACCTTCATGGACTACACCCGCCTGACCCAGAACGGCCGCTACACCGGCTGGATCGAGCTGGACGGCGAGCGCCGCTCCGTCGATGGCTACGTCGGCACCCGCGACCGCTCCTGGGGCGTGCGGCCGGTCGGCGCCCGCGACAGCCAGGAGGTCGTGCCGGCCCAGCCGCCGCAGTTCTTCTGGCTGTGGTCGCCCTGCAGCTTCGCCGACGGCAGCTTCTTCTTCCACAGCAACGAGGACGCCACGGGCCGGCCGTGGAACACGCGCGCCGTCTGGGCCCCCGACGGGGCTGGCGAGGACGGGCTCGATCACCTCAACGGCGCGGCGGCCATCGAATGGCGCGGCAACTCGCGCCACGCCCGCCACGCGGTGGTCAGCCTGACCGACGACTACGGCAAGCCGGCCGGTCAGGTGGAGTTCAAGCCGCTCTACGAATTCCAGATGATGGGCCTGGGCTACACCCATCCCAAATGGGGCCACGGCCAGCTGCACGGCGAACTGGCCGTCGAGCGCGAGGACATCAGGCTGGCCGAGACTGATCCGACCCTGCCGTTCAACCTGCACGTCCAGGCCCTGTCGGAGATCACCTACACCGACGCGGCCGGCAAGGTGCGCAGGGGGCGGGGCGTGCTTGAGCAGCTGGTCATCGGCCCGCACGGCCCGTCCGGCTTCACCGGCCTGATGGACATGGCCAAGTGACGCTGCAGAGCCAGCTTGAAGCCTATCTGACGCGGATCTGGGAGACGCCCGCGCGGGTGACGATGATCGCGCGCATCCCCGGCGGGGCGAGCCGCGAGACCTATCGCTTCGATGTCGAGGTCGGCGGCGAGACGCAGGGCCTGATCCTGCGCCGCGACCCGGTCGGCAGCCTGATCGACACCGAGCGCAAGCTGGAGTTCGCCGCCTTCCGCTCGTTCCACGGCAGCGGCCTGCCGGTGCCCGAGGGCGTGGCGCTGGAGGAGCAGGGGGCCGAGCTGGAGCGGCCGTTCTTCATCATGGGGCGCATCGACGGCGGCAAGGCCCAGAGCCCGTTCACGGTGGCGCCCTACGGCGAACACGCCCGGGCCATCGGCGAGCAGTTCTATGGCCACCTGGGGGCGATCGCGGCCGCCGATCCAGCGACCCTGCCGATCGCCCAGGTCGCCGATACGCCGGCGCCCGACGCCTGCTGGAAGCGGGAGCTCGACTATTGGGAGGGCGTCATCGACGCCGACGAGGAGCACCCCCAGCCGATCGTCCGCGCCTGTATCCGGCGGCTGCGCGCCAGCCCGCCGCCGGCGGCGCGGAAGCTATCGGTGGTTCACGGCGACTACCGCACGGGCA
This sequence comes from Caulobacter sp., assembly GCA_030645575.1. GTDB lineage: Bacteria > Pseudomonadota > Alphaproteobacteria > Caulobacterales > Caulobacteraceae > Caulobacter. The sequence goes on from JAUSMJ010000022.1 coordinate 67,970, forward strand.
ACTTCATGCACGACGGCCAGGGCCGGATCATCGCCCTGCTCGACTGGGAGATGGCCCACATCGGCGATCCGCTGGAGGACCTCGGCTGGGCCATGGAGCCGCTGTGGTGCTACGGCGAGACCGACCGCGTTTCAGGCATGCTGCCGCGCGAGGAGGCCATCGCCATCTGGGAGGCGGCCAGCGGCCTGACGGTCGATCCCGCGGCCTTCGCCTGGTGGGAGCTGTTCGCGTCGGTCAAGGGCCAGGCGATCTGGACTTCCTCGGCCAAGGAGTTCCGCGCGGGCGGATTGAAGGACCCGGTGCTGGGACTGTCCGGCTGGTACACGGCGCGGCGACAGGACGTCATCCTGGCCGACCGGCTCGCGGCCCTGGAGGCGCTGGCATGACCCCGACCGTTCCCGAACTGCTGCTGGGCAACTTCGTCTGTCTGATGGACCCGCCGCCGCCCGAGTCGAGCGGCGACTTCCTGCAGAGCCGCATCGGCGTGACCGGCATGATCTCCCTGCTGTGCGCCCAGGAGGCCGAGCGCGGCATCGCCGCCCGGGTGTGGGAGAACGGCGCGATCCGCGACCTGCTGCGCCGCGCGGCGCCGACCTATGGCGCGGCGTTCGCCGAGGCGGCCACTGGCGAGGACACGGACCTTTCCCTGGCGGCCACGGACCGCGCCAACGCCGATCTGCGGCGGGCGCTGATCGACCTGCACATCGCCGTCGAGACCGCCCGCGACGCGGCGCTGGATACCGAAATCCGCGGCCTCTACGTGCGGATGGCCGACGCCCGCCGGCTCGACCTGCCGCCGCTGCCGGCGGGGTAGACGCTCTACTCGCGGCCGACCTGGAAGGTGGTGCAGCCCGGCGCGCCGCCGACATTGCCTTCGATGACGAGATAGGAGCCTTGCCGTTTCACCAGGCCGGCGAGGTTGACCATGACATAGCCGGCCGGCTGCTGGATCCAGTGGCTGCCCTGCAGAACGATCTGGCCCTGATTGTTCAGGCGGCCGGTCATCGCGTATTTGCCTTCCGGCACGGCCAGGTTCGATCCGCCGCGCCACGAGACGCTGCCGAAGTGGAAGATCCCCCGCACATAGCCATCGGCGTCCCCGTCGAGCGTCAACTTCAGATAGGTCACGCCCTGGGCGCAGGTGTAGCCGCCCTCGAACACGCCATCGACGAGGTTCGCGTCCACGGCCAGGGCGGGGGTCGCGGCGAGGGCGGCCAGGACCGCCAGGGACAGGACCGCTGAGCGCATGGATAAGCCTCCTGAAGGTCGGCAGACTGCCGCCGTCGGCGGGCGACCGTCTTGCCGAAAAAGGGGGGCGCCGTTTCGGCCCGCCGGTCGGCCGGGGTTCGCCAGCCGCGTGCGACTCTGCTAGCCAACACCATGTCTCGCGCCATCCTGTTCGGCCTGTTCTATTGCTCGATCTTCATCGGCACGGGGGCGAGCCTGCCCTACATGCCGGTGTGGTTCCGCGCCCAGGGGCTGAGCGGGGCGCAGATCGGGGTGATCCTGGCCGCGCCGATGCTGGCGCGCGTGGTCATCACCCCGGTGCTGGCGGTCTGGGCCGACGGTTTCACGCTGCGTCGCACGCCAATGATGCTGCTCGGGGCGGCCGGGGGCGTCTGCTACGGCCTGATCGGCGTGGTCAGCGGCTTCTGGCCCTGGCTCGCCTTCTGGCTGGCGGCGTCCAGCTTCCTGTCGACGGCCGTGCCGTTGGCCGACGTGCTGACCCTGCGCCGGGCCCGGGCCGAGGGGTTCAACTACGGCCTGCCGCGCGGCATCGGCTCGATCGCCTTCGTCGTGGCCAACATCGGCATGGGCGCCCTGCTGGCGCGCACGGGGCCGGGCCTGATCATCGTCTGGATCTGCGTCGCCGGCCTGTTATCGGGGCTGTCCGCCAGGGTCCTGCTGCCGCCCGATCCGGTCCATGAGGGCGGCGAGCGGCCAGGCCGGCGCGATCGTTGGCGGGGCGTGTCCGACCTGCTGCGCAACCGGCCGTTCCTGCTGGCCGTCGTCTCCACCAGCCTGATCCAGGCCACCCACGCCTTCTACTACGCCTTCTCGGCCCTGCTGTGGAAAGGCCAGGGCCTGTCGGCGACCGTGGTGGGGCTGCTCTGGGCCACGGGCGTGGCGGTCGAGATCGCCTTCATGTGTTTCCTCGAACCCTGGCGCAAGCGGGTCGGGCCCGAGGCCCTGGTGGTCATTGGCGGCGTGGCGGCGCTGGTCCGCTGGACCGCGTTCGCCTTCGCCCCGCCGCTATGGCTGCTGTTCCCGCTGCAGGCCCTGCATGCGCTGAGCTTCGCCGCGGTGTTCATGGGTTCGCTGCTACTGATCGAGCGTCACGCTCCGGCGCGCAGCGCCTCGGCCGCCCAGACCCTCAGCTCGGCCGTGTCCGGCGGGCTGATCATCGGCCTGGCGACCCTGGCCAGCGGACCGCTGTTCGACGCGGCGCGCGAGCGGGGGTATCTGGGCATGAGCCTGCTGGCCCTGCTTGGTCTGGCGGGCGCCTGGCGGCTGACGGTCGCGGTCCGGACGGAGAGGGCGGCATGATGCGTCCGCTGGTCCGAACATGACCAAAACTTCATGCGTCGCAGGGTTGCGGCGCCGCGAGTCCTGACGAATAACGGCGCTATCGCAAATCGGGGGACGCCGGGGTGCAGGCCCTGCTTGAGATTGTCGCCGCCATCGTGATCTGGGCCGCTTCGCTCGCCGTCTCGCAGCTGGGGATCGAGGTCGATCTCTCGCGCCCGCCACAGCGCGAGACGCCCGGCGCCCGCCGCCCGTCCCCGCCCCCCGAGGCCGCCGCCGAAACTCCGGCCACAAGTCCCTGCCTCGACGCCGAAAAGGCCCGGATTCGCCGCGTCTGAGCGGTCGCGACGGTCCGTCACGGGTCGGACGTTAACGAAACCTTTTCAAGCCCTTTTCCCAAGCGAGTTTCACCGGTAGGTTTCTCCCAGCGCGCGAGAGGTGTGGGGCTGGCGATCGTGCGCGGCGACCTCCTTCGGCCCCAGCAGGACCACGACCCGCGAATGACGGCCAGGAAGACCCGTTCCCCGTTCGATTTTTCCCGCGCGTCGCGTGAAGTCGCCCCGTCGCCGCAGGTCGCCGAGTCCCTCGCCGAGAGCGAACTGGACGCGCCGCCGGCGATGGATGCCGAGCTCGAAATCCGGCAGGCCCCCCCGATGGTCGAGATGACCGCCGAGGATACGGCGCCGCCGACGCCGGTGCGCACCGCCGATCCGTCCGCCGAACCGCCGCTGCCGCCCGCCGTCCTGGCTCGCCCGGAGACGTTCAAGGAGCCTTCGGGCAGCCCGATCTGGATCGGCGCGTTTCTGGTCAGCGCGCTGTGGGCCGTGGCGCCGGTCGCCTTCGCCCTGGGATGGAGACTGAAGATCGAACCGTTCGGGGAGGATCCTCTGGCCCTGGGCCTGTTCGCGGTGCTGGCCGTTGGCCCGGCCGCGCTGGTGTTCGTCGGCGCCTACGCCCTGGTTCAGGGCCGCAACCTGTCGGCCGAGGTGCGCCGCGCCCGCGAGAGCACCGCCCGCTTGCTGGGACCGGCCGCCATGGCCGCGGCCGAGACCGGCTCGGTGATCGAATCCGTCCGCCTGCAGATCGACAGCGCCACGGGCGCGGCCCACGAGGCCCGTGAGACCATGCTGGCCCTGCGTCAGGCCATGGCCGACGAGACGCGGCGCCTGTCCGAGGCGGCGGCCCAGTCGGCGCGCACGGCCGTCGATCTGGCCACGACACTCGGCGCCGAGCGCGAGCAGCTGGACGCCTTGAGCGGCGAGCTCGACGTTCGCGCCGTGGCCATCACCGACTCCATCACCAGCCAGGCCCGCATGGTCGCCGAGGCCTCCGACCTGGCGGAGACCCAGCTGCGCGAGGCCGAGGCCGCCCTGGCCGCCCGCGCCGCCGACCTGGCCGCCGCCGCCGGAGAGGCCAGCGACGCCGCCCGCGTGGCCGGCGAGGATCTGGCTCGCCAGGTCGCCCGGCTTGAGACCGCCGGCGTCGGCGTTGGCGACCAGATGCGTCTGGTCGAGGAAGGCCTCACCCAGCAGCGCGCCTCGCTGGTCACGGTGGCCCACGCCCTGCGCGCCGACCAGGAGGACTTCGCCGCCCTGTCGGAAAGTCGCGCGGCCCAGCTGTCCGAATTCATGATTCACGCCACCGAGGGCGCGACCAACCTGGGCGAACAGGCGGCCAGGGGGGCGGAAGCCCTGCGCCAGCTGATCGCCGATGCGGCTGAACGGTTCGAGGCCCTGACCGAACACGCGCGCAACGAACGTGGCGTGCTGGAGCAGGAGGCGGCCCAGGTCGTGACCCTGGTCGGCCAGGCCGCCGCCCGCGAGCGCGAGGGGCTGGAGTCCGATCTCAAACAGGCCATCGAGCGGCTCGGCTCGGCCGCCCAGGCCGCCCGCGAGGTGGCCGAGGGCGACGCCGAGGCCGCCAGCCAGCGGGTCGACCAGCTGAGCGAGGCGGCCTTCGCCGCGCACCAGAAGGCCGACGCCGTCTTCGAGGCCCGGCTGACCGAGGCCCGCGACCTGATCGAGCAATCGGCCCAGATGGTCGAGCAGGCCGGCGCCGCCACGGCCCAGAAGCTGGAGCAGGGCGCGGCCGTGGCTCGCGAGGCCCTGTCCGACCTCAGCCAGATGCTGGGCGAGGTTGATGCCCGCGCCGCGCGCCTGCCCGAGGCCGCACGCGCCCGGGTCGAAGAGGTGCGCGTCTCGGTCGAACAGAGCATGGACGACCTGCTGGCCGCCGCCCGCCGCGCCGCCGAGGAGACCCAGTCGATCGACGCGAGCTTCCAGGAGCGGGTCCGGCGCAACTACGACATGCTCAGCGAGGCCGTGAAGGTCATGGGCGTGGTCGCCGGCGCCGCCGGAAACGCGGCCCCCGCCATCGCGGCCGCCAGCCGTCCTGCGCGTCCGGCCCCGGCCCATGCGCCTGCGGCGACGCCGTCCGCGGCCGACGCCGCCGGCCTGCGTCCACGCCTCAAACTGACCCC
>JAUSMJ010000028.1 GCA_030645575.1 Caulobacter sp.
CGCCAATTTCCCTTGGCGCGCGCCATCTGAACGGCGATAAGGTTGGCCTCTCGGAAGTCTCGGGCATACCCGGACTTCGATAATCCGCCCGCTAAGACGGGCGCTGTTCGGGGAACGCCAGGATGAAAGCCGCCGTGCTGCGCGAAGTGGGCAAGCCGCTTCAGATCGAAGACGTCCAGATCAACAAGCCGGGGCCCCACGAGGTCCTGATCCGCACCGTGGCCGCGGGCCTGTGCCACTCCGACCTGCACTTCATGGAAGGCTCCTATCCGCACCCGCTGCCGGCGGTGCTGGGCCACGAGAGCGCCGGGGTCGTCGAGCAGGTGGGCTCGGAAGTCCGCACCGTGAAGGTGGGCGACCATGTCATCACCTGCCTGTCGGCCTATTGCGGTCACTGCGAGTCCTGCCTGACGGGCCACCTCTCGCTCTGCGTCTCGCCCGAGACCAAGCGCGGCGCCGATGAAGAGCCCCGGCTGACCACCGCCGCCGGCCCGATGATCCAGTTCCTGAACCTGTCGTCCTTCGCCGAGCACATGCTGATCCACGAGCATGCCTGCGTCGCGATCCGCAAGGACATGCCGCTTGACCGCGCCGCCCTGATCGGCTGCTCGGTGATGACCGGGGTCGGCGCGGCGATCCACACCTCCAGCGTCCGCCCGGGCGAGACCGTTGCCGTCATCGGCTGCGGCGGCGTGGGCCTGGCGGCGGTCAACGGCGCGGCGATCGCCGGCGCCGGCCGGATCATCGCCATCGACATGCACGCCTCGAAGCTGAACCTGGCCAAACACTTCGGCGCCACCGACGTGATCGACGCCAGCCAGGACGACCCGGTCAAGGCGGTCATGGAACTGACCAAGGGCGGGGTCGATCACAGCTTCGAGGCCATCGGCCTGAAGAAGACCACCGAGCAGGCGTTCAAGATGCTGGCCCGCGGCGGCACCTGCAACGTCATCGGCATGATCCCGGTCGGCACGATGATCGAGCTGCACGGCGCCGACTTCCTCGGCGAGAAGCGCATCCAGGGCTCGCTGATGGGCTCCAACCGCTTCCCGGTCGACATGCCCCGGCTGGTCGACTTCTACCTGTCGGGCAGGCTGAAACTGGACGAGATGATCGGCCAGCGGATCAAGCTGGAAGAGGTCAATCAGGCCTTCGAGGAACTCAAGCGCGGCGAGCTGGCGCGCTCGGTCATCGTCTTCGACTAGGGGCGATCGAAATCACGCTGACGGGCCGCCGCTGGCTGCCCCGGGGGGCGCCTCCCGGTCCCCCCGGGCGGTCGGGGCGTCAAGTTCCTCAGACCGCGAACTCGACCCCGCCCTCGCGCAGGTCGCCGACCAGGCGGCGGAGGTTCTCGAAGTTGCGCCGCAGGGCCATGGACATCTGGTCGCGGGCGATGACCGCCGCGGGCACGACGATTCCCGTCTCCGTCCGCTCGCAGAAACCGTCGGCGATCAGGCCGTTCACGTGCCGGCGGGTGGTTTCGTAGGGGATGTCCAGTTCCAGGGCGAGCGCATGCACGCTGATCGGCTGGCGCAGCTCGTCGGGCACCCGATCGCCGGCTTCGGAATAGGACTGGCTAACCGGATCGCTCGGCCGGATGTGGCGCACGTTGGCATCGACGATGGCCGTGAAGATCACGCCTCGCAGGATATCGCCGCCGACCACGCGGGCCATCAGGTCCACGGAATGCAGCATGAAGGTGGTGGATGCTCGCAGCGCGAGCCGATCCCGGCGCTTTTCAGGCCTGTTAGGCACGTTTGTTTCCCCGCCCCAGATTCGAGTAGCCCAAGCGTTGACTCGAAATACCCTACTAAAAGTGGGGGTGTCATACCCGATTTGGGGGAACCTGCCGCGACCAGACGTCGCGGGACTACTCGGCGGCCTGAAGGTCGGCGGCGGACTCGGCCTCGATCTGGGCGGCCCGGGCCTCGACCAGCCCGACGATGTGATCGACCATCTGCTCGTTGTCCATCTTGTGGTCGGGCCGGCCGGCCACATAGACCATGCCCGAGCCCTTGCCGCCGCCGGTGAAGCCCAGGTCGGTCATCAGGGCCTCGCCCGGGCCGTTGACCACGCAGCCGATGATCGACAGCGACAACGGCGTGGAGATGTGAGCCAGCCGGGCCTCAAGGGCCTCGACCGTTTTGATCACGTTGAAGCCCTGCCGGGCGCAGGACGGGCAGGCGATGATGTTGACGCCGCGATGGCGCAGGCCCAGCGACTTGAGCAGGTCGAACCCGACCTTGATCTCCTCGACCGGATCGGCGGCCAGGCTGACGCGGATGGTGTCGCCGATGCCCGCCCACAGCAGGCTGCCGATGCCGATGGCCGACTTGACCGTGCCCGTGCGCAGGGCCCCGGCCTCGGTTATGCCCAGGTGCAGCGGGCAGTCGATAGCCTCCGACAGCTGCTGGTAGGCGGCCACGGTCATGAAGATGTCCGAGGCCTTCACGCTGATCTTGAACTCGTGGAAGTCGTGATCCTGCAGGATGCGGGCGTGCCCCAGCGCGCTCTCGACCATCGCGTCGGGACAGGGCTCGCCGTACTTCTCCAGCAGGTCGCGCTCCAGCGACCCGGCGTTGACGCCGATGCGCATGGAGCAGCCGTGATCGCGGGCCGCCTGGATCACATCGCGCACGCGATCGGGGCTGCCGATATTGCCGGGGTTGATCCGCAGGCAGGCCGCGCCCGCCTTGGCCGCCTCGATGCCGCGTTTGTAGTGGAAGTGGATGTCGGCGACGATCGGGACCTTCGACGCCTTGACGATCGCCGGCAGGGCCGCGGTCGATTCCACGTCGGGACAGGACACGCGAACGATGTCGGCGCCGGCCTCCTCAAGCTGGCGGATCTGGTCGATGGTCGCGGCCGCGTCGGCGGTCAGCGTGTTGGTCATCGACTGGACGGTGATTGGCGCGTCGCCGCCCACCGGCACGGGCCCGACATGAATCTGGCGGGACTTGCGCCGGTCGATGTGGCGCCAGGGGCGGAGGTGGGTGGGGTCGTCGTGGCTCATGCGAAGGCCAAGGTAAGCCCGACCGACTTGTTTCCCAAGCCTGTCACGGAATATTCGTCTAGCCGGCGAGAGACGAGACGGTCGCCGTCGGCGCCGTCATGGCGCCCTTCAGCCGGCCGCCGACGAACACATCGACGGACGCCGGATCGCCGACCTCGACCGCCACGCCCTTCATGTTGGGCGCGCGATAGGCCTCCCCGGCCGCCAGGGCGCGGGCGAAATAGACCGATCCGTCGGCCCCGCGCACGATCAGGGTGGTGGGTTTACGGGCCTGGAAGGTCACCAGCGAGGCGTTGGCGTCCGCGCCATGGACCGGCCCCCTGACGACGAACGCGGCGCCCGAGGACACGACCGGTTCGGCGTTCGCCGCGGCGACGACCTCGGCGTCCTTGCGGATTTTCTGGGCGGCGGCGGCCGCGTCGGCCGAGCCGTCGGCGGCGGTGGCCGCTTCAAGGCCGGGCGTCTTGTAGACTTCGGGCGTCGAGGCCTCGACCGGGGCCGGCAGGGGCGCGCCGAGCGGCATGGCGCCAACCGGGCCGACGGGCGCGGCGCTGGCGACGCTCTCGGGCGCCGTGGGTGGCGGCGGGGCTTCCTCGCTGATGGCCCGCTGGGCGATGTTCCACAGCACGATGGCCGAGACGATCAGCACGCCGCCGGCGACGATCATGCCCATGCGCGGATCGCGTTCGCGGCGCACGCCGACCGGCGCGCGCAGCGGCTCGTCCGGATCGGGCGAGGATTCCTTGAACCGGCTGACCGCCGCTTCGGGATCGAGGTCCAGATGTTTGGCGTAGGCCTTGATGTAGCCCAGCGTGAACGGCCGGGAGGGCAGCTCTTCCAGCCGCATGTCCTCGACGGCGGCCAGATAGGTGCGGCGGATGCGGGTCGCGTCCGACACGTCCTGCAGCGACAGGCCGCGGAACTCGCGCGCCGACTTCAGAGCCGCGCCGATGTCGGGTCCATAGTGCAGGGAAGGCTCCTCGGTCGGACCGAAGTGGTCGGCCGACTCCATATCCCCGGAACGATACAGTTGCGTAACCCCGCCAGAATCGAGCGGCATGGCTACCGACGCCCCCACATAGTCGCGCCCCGCGAGAGCGCGACGCATCGTTGTCCCCCTAGCCGGGGAAGTCTTAACGCAGAGTTGTGGATATCAAAATAACGTCCGGAATTCAATGCGCTAATCCGTCGCTGGTCATTAACCGTCAGACAGCGACATACAATTTCCGGGCCAGGGTCTCGATCTCGTTGCGCACCGAGCCAGAGGTTCCCTTGAGCAGAGCATCGACACCGCGCCGGGCGGCCTCCCGATCGCAGGACAGCACCATCTGCTTCACCGGTCCGATACCGGCGGGGGGCATCGACAGCCGGTCGAAGCCGAGCGCCACCAGGGCGAAGGCCTCCAGCGGCCGACCGGCCATTTCACCACAGACCGAGACGGGCGTTCCTGTTTCGGCACAGGCGTCCTGGATCTGCTTCAGCGCGCGCAGGGCGGGCGGCGACAGCGGGTCGTAGCGGTCGGCCACGCGCGGGTTCCCCCGGTCGGCGGCGAACAGGTACTGCATCAGGTCGTTGGTGCCGACCGAGACGAAGTCGGTCATCGGCAGCAGGGCGTCCAGGTGCCAAAGCAGCGATGGCGCCTCGATCATCGCCCCGACGTCCAGCCGCGAGGGGGCGGCCCGGCCGCGACGCTGGGCCCAGGCCAGTTCCGCATCGACGAAGGCGCGGGCGGCGCGGAACTCATCGACGCTGGCCACCAGCGGGAACATGATGCGCAGCGGCCGGCCGCGCGCGGCCCAGATCAGCGCCCGCAGTTGCAGGCGCAGCAGGGCGGGGCGGTCCAGGCCCATGCGCACCGCGCGCCAGCCCAAAGCCGGGTTCTCTTCCCGCTCCAGCTCCATGTAGGGCAACAGCTTGTCGCCCCCCAGGTCGAGGGTGCGGAAGGTCACCGGCAGGCCGTCGGCGGCGTCCAGCACCTTCTCGTAGAGGGCCCTCTGGGCGTCGAGGCGCGGCATGTCCTCGGCGACCATGAACTGGAACTCGGTGCGAAACAGGCCGATGCCCTCGGCCCCGGTCTCGCCGAGAATGTCCAGGTCCACGGCCAGTCCCGCGTTCATCAGCAGGATGATCTTCGAGCCGTCCTTGGTGAAGGCCGGCGTGTCGCGCAGCCTGGCGAACTGGGCCTTGCGCTGGGCGCGCACCTCAAGCCGGCTGTTGAGCGCCTTCACCACGTCCGGACGCGGCCGCAGGAAGGCCTCGCCGGTCTCGGCATCGACAATCACGGCGTCGCCCTGGGAGACCTTGTCGCGCAGGCCGGTCAGGCGGCCGACGCAGGGGATGTCCAGCGCCCGGGCGACGATCGCCGCGTGGCTGGCGGTCGAACCCTCTTCGAGCAACAGCCCCTTAAGGCGCGTGCGATCGTATTCCAGCAGGTCGGCCGGGCCCAGGTTGCGCGCGACCAGGATGGCGTCGTCGGGCAGCTCCCGCGAGACGATGCCGTCGCCCGTGAGGTGCCGCAGCAGGCGGTCGTTGAGGTCTTCCAGGTCGTGCAGCCGCTCGCGCAGATAGGGGTCGCGGGCCTGGCCAAGACGCGCCCGGTGTTCGCTGCGCACGCGCTCGACGGCGGCCTCGGCGGTCAGGCCCGAGCGCACCGCCTCCTGCAGCGAGCGGTTCCAGCCGCGGTCGTGGGCGAACATGCGATAGGTCTCGAGCACCTCGTAGGGCGCGCCGACCAGGCCGTGGTGGCCCTCGAGCATCTCGTCGATCTGCTTCTGCAGCGCGGCGACCGCGTCGCCAAGGCGGGCTTCCTCGGCCGTGGCGTCGTCGGACAGCAGCTGCTCGGGCGCCACCGGATGGTCGTGCAGCACCACCGTGCCGTAGGCCAGGCCATCGGAGAACTTGGCGCCCTTGAGCCGCTCGGGCCTGTGCGGCGCGATCTCGACGTCCTTGAGCGCCTCGTTGCTGAGCAGTCCGCCGGCGCCGACCATCTCGGCCAGCACCATGGCGATGATCTGCAGGTCCTCGACCTCTTCCTCGCCATAGCTGCGCTCGGTGCGGTTCTGCACCACCAGCACGCCGATCGGCCGGCCGCCGCGCAACAGCGGCACGCCGAGGAAGGAGTGGTAGGGGTCTTCGCCCGTTTCCGGGCGGTAGGCGAAGGCCGGGTGATGCGGGGCGTCGCTGAGGTTCAGCGGCCGGCCGAGCCGGACGATCTCGCCGACCAGACCCTCGCCGGACTTCAGGCGGGTGACATGGACCGCGTCGCGCGACAGGCCTTCGGTCGCGAACAGCTCCAGTTCGCCGCCGGCGCGCCGCAGGTAGATCGAGCAGACCTCGGCGACCATCGAGGCGGCGATGATCCGCACCACCATGTCCAGCTTGGTCTGGGCGGGCGCGTCGCCGGCCATGGCCTCGCGGATCTGCCGGAGCAGACTGCGCGGACCGCGTATGGCGAAGCTCGACGCGACCATCGGCGTTGGTGTTCTCCCGTCCTGATCGGCGCCTATAGCAGATTTCCGCTGGGGAACAGTGATCCCCGCCGCGCAAAAGACGTCAACAGACGACAATCACCGGACGACCCGCCGGCCCCGGCTGGATTGACCGGAAATCGGGCGCTTCGAGGGCGGCCGGCGCGATCTACAGCTGGTCCAGGCCGTAGGCGGCGTGCAGCGCGCGCACGGCCAGCTCGGTATAGGCCGCGTCGATCAGCACGCTGATCTTGATCTCGCTGGTGGAGATGACCTGAATGTTGACGCCCTTCTCGGCCAGGGCGGTGAACATGGTCTTGGCCACGCCGGCGTGGCTGCGCATGCCCACGCCGATGACCGAGACCTTGGCCACGTCCTCGTTCAGCTGGGCGTCCTCGAAGCCGATCTCGGCCTGGGCGGCGCGCAGGATCTCGATCGTGCGGCCCGCGTCGCGCTTGCCGACGGTGAACTCCATGTTGGCCGCGCCCTCGCTGCGGGCGTGGCTCTGGACGATCATATCGACATTGACGTTGGCGTCGGCCAGCCGGCCGAAGATCTTCGAGGAGACGCCCGGCGTGTCCGGCAGGCCGAACAGGCTGATCTTGGCCTCGTCGCGGCTGTAGGCCACGCCGCTCACGATGCGCTTTTCCACGATCTCCTCCTCGTCGCAGACGATGGTGCCCTTCCCTTCGGAAGAGTGGCCGGACTCTTCGCCCGGTTCGACGAAACTCGACAGCACGCGCAGCGGCACGTGCTGTGACATGGCCAGTTCGACCGAGCGGGTCTGCAAGACCTTGGCCCCCAGCGAGGCCATTTCCAGCATCTCCTCGTAGGAGATACGGGCCAGCTTGCGGGCCTTGCTCTCGATGCGTGGGTCGGTGGTGTAGACCCCGTCCACGTCGGTGTAGATGTCGCAGGCCGCGTCCAGGGCCGCGGCGATGGCCACGGCGCTGGTGTCCGAGCCGCCCCGGCCCAGGGTGGCGATGCGGCCGTCGCGCGTGACGCCCTGGAAGCCGGCGATCACGGCGATCTCGCCCGCGTCCATGGCGGCGGCCAGCTTCTCGGGCGGGATTTCGTCGATGCGCGCCTTGCCGTGCGCCTCGTCGGTGATGATCGGGATCTGCCAGCCCAGCCAGGACTTCGCCCGCAGGCCCATGTTGCGCAGGGTCATGGCCAACAGGCCGGCCGTCACCTGTTCGCCGCTGGCCACGACCATGTCGTATTCGTCGTCGCTGGCGGGCAGGCCCTGGGCGGCCGCGCCGGCGCCGTCGGTCCAGGCCACCAGCTCGTTGGTCTTGCCGGCCATGGCCGAGACCACCACGGCGACACGCTTGCCGGCCGCGACCTCGGCCGCGACCAGCCGCCCGACACGGCGGATGCGGTCCAGGTCGGCCACCGAGGTGCCGCCGAATTTCATCACCAGCCGTGACACGTCAGGCCGCTCGCCCCCTCGTTTGGCGGTTTTTTCTTGCGCCGACAGCGCCGAACAGTGCGCCAGCGAGCAAGAGGCGACCTTCTAGCGGCGGGATCGCCGTCGCACAATCCCGCTGGAAAACAACCTACCTAACATGCTACCAAAGGTGATGGTTAGTTAGGTTGTGTATCGCCATGCCAAACGCCGAAGAGACCGCCCGGATCGTCGCCTCACAGGCCACGGTTTCGGACAAGATCCGCGCCCTGAACGCCGCCGGCTACCCGCGCGCCGAGATCGCCCGCCTGCTGGGCAAACGCTACCAGCACGTCCGCAACGTGCTCGAGGGCGACAAGGTCGGCCGCTCCGCCGCGCAGCCGCCCGGGGTCGCGGAGGAGCCGGCGGTGTTTGACCATCAGCGGCCGGCTGAACGGCGGGCGACCCCATCCGTTCGACCCGAATTCGAAGATCGCGGACGGGGCATATTCCGGCTTTCGGTCAGGCCGGACGGGTCCGTCCTGCTGCCGCCGTCCGTGTTGGATGCGCTGGAGCTCAAGGGCGGCAGCAGCGTGGTCGGGCGGCTGGAAGGCGACACGTTCATCTTCGAAGGGCCGGACGAGGCCCTGCGTCGCATTCGTGAGCTGATCCCACCCTGGCAGCCTGGCGAGCCGCTGGCGTCCGACGAGCTGATCGCCGAGCGTCGCCGCGAAGCTGTCTGGGAAGCCCTCCCCTTCGAAGAGGCTCGGGCGCAACGAGCCGCCTTCGAGGCCGCACGAGCGAAGCGAACCGCCGAGGATGGCTGACTGGGTGCTGGACGCCTCGGCGGTTCTTGCCGTCGTTCTAACCGAGCCGGGCGGAGACATGGTCCGTCCCCTGATTGCGGATTCGTTGCTCAGCGCCGTCAATCTGGCTGAGGTGACCACTCGCCTGCTGGATCTCGGGTTCCCGTCGGCGAGGATCGATAGCCGCCTTGAGCGGTTGCGCTTCACGGTGGTCCCGTTTGACGAAGGCCTCGCGCTCAGCGCCGGCTTGCTCCGCGCACAGACGCGTCACCTCGGCCTCTCCGTGGGCGACCGCGCCTGTCTTGCCCTGGCCCAACGGGAGCAGCTGCCCGCTCTCACCGCTGATCGGTCGTGGGCCAAGCTGGACGTCGGGGTCGAAGTCGTGCTCATTCGCTGACCCATGACCGCCTCCGCAGAACTCCGCACCAGCATCGACCCGGACGACGTCGAGCGCTTCTCGCGCATCGCCGCGGAGTGGTGGGACCCGCGCGGCAAGTTCGCGCCGCTGCACAAATTCAATCCGATCCGGCTGGCCTTCATCCGCGAGCAGGCGCTGGCGCGGTTCGGCCGCGACGGCTGCCTGCGCCGGCCGTTCGAGGGGCTGAAGCTGCTCGACATCGGCTGCGGTGGCGGCCTGCTCAGCGAGCCGATGAGCCGGCTGGGCTTTGCCGTGACCGGCGTCGATGCGTCCGAACGCAACATCGGCACGGCCTCGGCCCACGCGGCTGAACAGGGGCTGGACATCGCCTACCGCGCCTCGACGGCCGAGCAGCTGCTGGCCGAGAAGACCGGGCCGTTCGACGTGATCCTGAACATGGAAGTGATCGAGCACGTCGCCGATCCGGGCGAGTTCCTGCGCACGACGGCGAAGCTGCTGGCGCCGGGCGGGATCATGATCGTCGCCACCCTGAACCGTACCCTCAAGGCCCTGGCCCTGGCCAAGATCGGCGCCGAGTACGTGCTGCGCTGGGTGCCGGCGGGGACGCACGACTGGAAACAGTTCCTGACGCCGGGGGAGCTGCGCTCGTTCCTCGAGGGCCACCCCTTCGACATCCACGGGCCGTTCGGCCTCTCCTACAACCCCCTGCTGGGCAAGTGGGTCCGGTCGGCGGACGCGGATGTGAACTACCTGATGACGGTGACGCGGGGCTGATGGCGATCCGCACGGCTCGTCTGCGGCTCGAACCGGCGCTGTCCACCGATCTGATGGCCGTGGGGCTGGGGGATACGGTGCTGGCCGAAACCCTTGGCGTGGCCGTCGCCCCGGACTGGGCCGGCGTTGACGCCATGGACGCCATCAATCGCACCCGCGACATGCTGGCCGACGACCCGGACTTGGCCCCGTGGTGGATGCATTTCATCATCCATGTGGCCGACAACACTCTGATCGGCCTGGGCGGGTTCAAGGGGCGTCCGGAGGGCGGCCAGGTGGAAATCGGCTACGAGATCGCCCCCGGCTACCGCCTGCGGGGCCTGGCCACCGAGGCGGCGCGCGGCATGATCGACCACGCCCTCGCCGACGCGCGGGTGGATCACGTGCTGGCCCACACCCTTCCGGTGGACAGCGCTTCCACAACCATCCTGCAACGGTTGGGACTGCGGTTCATCGAGGCGCTGGATGACCCGGACGATGGACCGATCTGGCGCTGGCGGCTGGATCGGTAACCCCTTGTTCGCTCAGCTGTAGTCCGAGGCCTCAACCATCCGCCGCGACCCATTGAGCAGATCCGCGATCTGGCCGGACTGGTCGTAGTCCTCGTCGAGGAATCCGCCCTTCACCCGGTAGGCTCCCTCAACGAAACAGCGCGCCGCCGTGGCCAGCATCATCGAGACGCTGTCGAAGACGATGTCGTGCTCGTCCTCGCCGGGCATGAACTCGACCACGCAGCCGTAGTCGGCGCTGTCGGCGTCGCAGATCACCGCCAGATAGCCGCCGCCGCCGTCGGTCAGGATCGGAAACCAGCTGGCGGGCCAGAGGTCCGCAAGGCCCGCGAACCCCTTGTGGTGCTCCAGCGCCTCTGCGATCGGCATCCAGTAGTGGCCTGGGATCACATGGCCGTCTCCGAGGGTCCGACCGACCGGCAGATCGACGCCGTCGTGGCGACCGTACATCGCGACCATGTCTTCCGGCGGCGGACCCGCGACCATCACCGCGTCCTCGACATCGAACGGCGCGATGCCCGGCCGCAGCATGTCGGCGGCGGGACGGTTCAGGCGGCGCAGCTGGGCGGTCAGGGCGTCCACCTGCTCGAACACCAGCACCATTTCGCTCATCGGATACGAGCCTGCATTTAATTCAGATCGGTCTTTTTCGGCGCCGCCGGCGGCAGGGCGGCGACAGGAACGCCATCCTCGACCAGCGCCTTCACTTCGGCCGGCGTGGCCTCACCGTAGATGCCGCGTTCCTCGCTCTTGCCCTCGTGGATGTCGCGGGCCTCGCGGGCGAAGGTGTCGCCGACATGGTCGAACTCGGCCTCCACATGGGCGCGGACCTTGCCCATGGCCTCCATCATCATCTGGCGGGCGTCGGGCGGCAGGCCGCCGCCGCTGTTCTGCGCCTTGGTCCCGCCGACAGCGGGCGACATGATCTGCTTGCGCACCGCCTTGCTGGCGCAGACCGGGCATTCCAGAAGACCGCGCGCCGCCTGGTCATCAAAGTCGGCGGAGGCCCCGAACCAGCCCTCGAAGTCGTGGCCGTGCTCGCAGGCGAGGGCGTATTTGATCATGGTCCGGTGAACGCGCGAGCGTTGGTCAGGACCGGGATGGCCGCGCGGGCCTTGTCGGCC
>JAUSMJ010000043.1 GCA_030645575.1 Caulobacter sp.
GCCTGGCCATGTCCATGGTCGCCCAGCCCTGTTTGCCGCTGGCGTAGATGTGCGGGAAGTCCAGCTGCTCGTCCGTGGCGCCCATGATGGCGAACAGGTCGAAGGCGTCGTTGAGGATGCGGTCAGGATCGGCGTGCGGCCGGTCGACCTTGTTGAGACAGACGATCGGTTTCAGGCCCATCTTCAGCGCCTTGCCCAGCACGAACTTGGTCTGCGGCATGACGCCTTCCTCGGCGTCGACCAGCAGGACGCAGCCGTCGACCATGCCGAGGATTCGCTCCACCTCGCCGCCGAAGTCGGCGTGGCCAGGCGTGTCGATGATGTTGATCCGGGTGTCGCCCGCCTCGCCATGCCACAGCACGCTGGTGCATTTGGCCAGGATGGTGATGCCGCGCTCGCGCTCCTGGTCGTTGGAGTCCATGGCGCGCTCGGTCTGCGCCTCGTTGGCGCGGAACACGCCCGACTGGGCCAGCAGCTGATCGACCAGGGTGGTCTTGCCATGGTCGACGTGGGCGATGATGGCGATATTTCGCAGGGACATGAGACGACTTTTTTACGGAACGGACGGGCGGGATGCGGAAGGCGCGCGCTTGTACGCGAGCCGGCCGGGTTTAGCCACCCCGGGGGAGTGACGCGGAACGGGGCGCCGTCAAACGGCTGTTTTTATTCACCAAACAGTGAAATGAGGCGCCTGGCGCTTGGGTATTGTGCATCGCACAATTCGCATCTCATGGCAAGAATGCCCCAAGGGAACAAGGGTTTCTGAAGGCCTGTCGCGGATATTTTACGGTCCGGCGCATGATTTGTTCTTGCCAATTGTGCGCCGCACACTAAATTGGAGGTGTGAGGCGGCTCTGTCGCCTCTGCCCTTCCTGGGCGTTTCCTCCCTATTGAACTGCGGCGGCTTCGGCCGCCGCTTTTTTTTGGCCTGGGCGCTGACGCCAGGGACAGGACTAGCTGTCCCTTGGGACTGCTTGTCCTGTCCCGGCTTGCGGCGAGGGGACAGGTTATCCAGTCCCAAGGGACAGGAAAACCAGTCCCCATGCTACGCCGGCTTCAGTTTCGGCCAGGACTGCGCCAGCACCGTCGCCAGCCGCCCGATGTCGGCGATCAGCCGGGCCAGACCCTCGGTGGGCGCCAGCGTCTCTTCATCCAGGTACAGCGCCCGGCTGATCTCGATCTGCAGGGCGTGGGTGCGGCTGGCTGGCCGGCCGTAGTGTTCGGTGGTGTAGCCGCCGGCATAGGGGGCGTTGCGGGCCACGCGATAGCCCATGCCCTCCAGCTCCCGCTCCACCAGATTGGTCAGCTTCTGGGTGCAGGAGGCCCCGAAACGGTCGCCCAGCACGATGTCGCAGCCCTTGCCGTGGCGCGGTGTCACGGCCGTGCGGGCGGCGGCCTCGGGCATCGAGTGCCAGTCGATCAACACGGCCATGCCGTGCGCGGCCCGGGCCCGGGCCAGCAGCCGGCCGAGCGCGTCGTGATAGGGGGCGTGCGTGCCCTCGACCCGCGCCTGGGCCTCGGCGAAGGTCAGCTTGCGGGCATAGATCTCGCGGCCCTCGGCGGCGACCCGGGCGATGGCCCCCAAGCCGGCGGCCACCCGCGCGCTCCGTCCCCGGGCGAACAGGGGCAGGTCGCCCTCGAACATCGCCGGATCCAGCTCCCAGGGCTCGCGATTGAGGTCCATCCAGGCCCGGCCGTAGCGGGCCGTGATCACCGCCGCGCCGCGAGCGCTGGTCGGGGCGATCATCTCATCGACGAAGGCGTCCTCGGACCGGCGCAGCGCCTCGGGATCGACCGCCGTCGCGGCCAGCATCTCGGCCGGATAGTGGCGGCCGGAATGGGGAGAGGAGAAGACCAGCGGCGTCGGCGGCGGATCCTGGGCCACGAGGCTAAAGGCGGCCATGCCTTCCATTCCCCTGTCCGTTCCGGAAAAAACCGCCCGCGCATCCATCCGCGGCATGATCGGGTGGGGCCCGCGCCGGGTCAAAGGCTTTCGGAGAAGCGGACAAAAGTTGCGTGGCTCGACACGCGCTTCGCGCTGCTCACCATGACGTATAGTTTGAAGCCCACCCCTCCCCGTCATCCTGAGCAGGCCCGCAGGGCCGCGTCGAAGGACGTACGTTTCCGTCCCGCGCGAGGTTCATCGCGCCTTTACGCCTGACAGGCTAGGATGCGCCTCTGTCGCAAGATCTCCCGGGGGCCCGTTTTCCGACCATGCCGCGCATTCTCCTGGCTGAAGACGACGATTCCCTGCGCAACTTCCTCGCGCGGGCGCTGGAGCGCGCCGGCTACGAGGTGACGGCCTGCGCCGACGGCGAGGAGGCCGCGGCCGTCCTCGACCAGGACTGGGACCTGCTGCTGACCGACATCGTCATGCCCGGCATGGACGGCATCGAGGTGGCCCGCCACGCCACCGCCCGCCATCCGGGCCTGCGCATCATGTTCATCACCGGCTTCGCGGCCGTGGCCCTGACCGCCGGCGAGCGCGCCCCGGCCGGCGCCAAGGTGCTCAGCAAGCCCGTCCACCTGCGCGACATCGTCACCGAGGTCGAACGGATGATGGCCGCCTGAACCCTTTCGCCAGCGGTTGCGTGGCGCTCAAAGCATCGCTATACCGCCGGCCTCCCCGGTAAGGACGCGTAGCTCAGCGGGAGAGCACCTCGTTGACATCGAGGGGGTCACAGGTTCAATCCCTGTCGCGTCCACCACCCTTCGCCCTGCGGGCTTCGGGTGGCAAGCCACCCGAAATCGCATCTTGGGCGAAGGCGTGTCCTCCGAAGCCTTGGCGTAGGAGGACGGGGCGCATCATGTCCTTGCACACGAGATTGTCACGCGCATAAGATGTGCGTATGCACTACGTTTACTTATTGGAGAGCGTGGCCGAGCCCGGTCAGCGCTACATCGGCCTGACTAAGGATCTGAAAGCGCGCCTTGCCGCGCACAACGCCGGCCGGTCGCCGCACACTTCGAAATACCGCCCTTGGCGACTTGTGATTTACGTCGCCTTCGCCACGCGAACCAAAGCAGCGGCTTTTGAAAAGTATCTGAAGTCCGGTTCCGGACAGGCCTTCGCCGCCAAGAGACTTTGGTAGCCGCCCCCTACCGCCCCTCGAACCGCGCCGCCCGCTTTTCACGGAACGCCTTGATCCCCTCGCGCACGTCGGCGCTGGGGTTGGCGATCATCACCGCGTGCTGGGCGTCGATCAGGGAGTCCTCCAGGCTGATCTGGCCGGCGCGGACCATCATCGTTTTGCTCAGGCGCACGGCCAGTGGCGCGCGGGTGGCGAGGGCGGCGGCCATCTCCAGCGTCCGGGGTTCCAGCGCCGCGTCGGCGACGACCTCGGTCACCAGCCCCAGCCCGGCCGCCGTCGCGGCGTCATAGATCTCGCTCAGCAGGGTCATCTTCAGCGCCCGGTCCAGGCCCATCAGGCGCGGGAACAGCCAGGCGCCGCCCTCGTCGGGCAGCAGGCCGACCTTGCCCGAGGTGTCGCCGAGCTTCGCCGTCTCCGCGGCGATCCGGAAGTCGCAGGCGCAGGCGAGCGCCAGCCCGCCGGCCACCGCATAGCCGCGGATCATGGCGATCGACGGCTTGTCCAGCCGCCGCAGGGCCAGGACGACGGCCTGCATGCCCTCGCGCATCTCGCGGCCATGACCCATCGGCGCTGACGCCACGGCGGCGGAATGCGCCGGTTCACCGCCCGAGATGTCGCCGCCGGTGCAGAAGGCTCGCTCGCCCGCGCCGGTCAGGACCAGGGCCCTCAGGCCGTCGTCGTCGCGGAAGGCGGCGACGGCGGCCTGCAACTCCTGGGTCATGGCGAAGCTGTAGGCGTTCATCGCCGCCGGCCGGTTCAGGGTGATCCGCGCAACCCCTGGCGCCGGGCGGTCGCAGAGCAAGGTCCCGAACGCGGTGTCTCCGAACGCACTGGCTGTCATCGCCTCGACTCCCCTGTCCCGTGGGCTAGGCTCCCGCCAACGACAGAAACGGGAGGCCGCCATGAGCTATCAGGACATTCTCTATCAGGTCGAGGACGGCGTCGCCGTGGTCACGCTGAACCGGCCCGACCGGCTCAACGCCTGGACCGGCCAGATGCACCGCGAGGTCAAGGCGGCCATGCGGCTCGCCAGCGACGATCCGGCGGTCAGGGTCATCGTCCTGACCGGCGCGGGCCGCGGCTTCTGCTCGGGGGCCGACATGAACGCGCTGCAGGGCATCGGGTCGGGCGACCGCGAGACCGCGCCGGACGAGCCGTTTGACCCGTCGGCGCCGGAGGACTTCCGCAAGACCTATTCCTGGTTCCCCAGCGTGCCCAAGCCGATCATCGGCGCGATCAACGGCGCCTGCGCGGGGCTGGGCATGGTCATGGCCCTCTACACCGACATCCGCTTCGCGGCGGACACCGCGGTGTTCACCACCGCCTTCTCGCGGCGCGGGCTGATCGCCGAGCACGGGATCAGCTGGCTGTTGCCGCGGCTGGTCGGGTTCGCCCAGGCCGCCGACCTGCTGTTCTCCGCGCGCCGGGTCACGGCGGCGGAGGCCGAGCGGATCGGGCTGGTCAACCGGGTGATCGAGGCCGCCCACTTCCGCGCGGAGGTCATGGCCTACGCCCGGATGCTGGCCACGGAGGTCTCGCCGCGCTCGATGCGGGTGATGAAGCGCGAGATCTGGGCGGCGCAGTTCCAGGGCCTGGGCGAGGCCATCGAGGCGGCCAACGGCGACATGCTGGAGAGTTTCGCCTCGGCCGACTTCAAGGAAGGCGTGGCCCATTTCGTCGAGAAGCGCGCGCCGGCCTTCACCGGGCGCTAGATCAAAAGTTCAGAGCATTTTTCGATCCGATAACCGTTTCACACTTATCGGAAAATGCTCTGGCGGCGGGAGAACGATCCGGTTCGCGGAACGTTGTGACCGGCGAGGGCGCCGCGACGTCCGCGCAGGAGGCCGACGCCGTGACCGACATCCAGCCCACCGCCTATGAGCCGCATCCGCTGCACACCCTGATCTCCTGGCCGGCCGTGCTGGCCGGGGCGATCGTCGCGGTGGCCGTTGGCGCCATGCTGAACCTGCTGGGCGTGGCGATCGGGGCGGCGGCGCTCAATCCGTTCGACATGAGCGGTGGCGACGCCCGGGCGTTCAGCGTCGGCGCCGGGGTGTGGGTCGCCCTGGCCAACGCCGTGGCCCTGTTCGCCGGCGCCTTCGTCGCCAGCCGCTCGGCCAAGTTCACCGACCACCATCGCGGCCTGCTGCATGGGCTGTCGGTCTGGGCCGTGGCCTTCCTGATCGCGCTGTTGATCGCCGGCTCGACGGCCGGCGGCGGCCTGACCGCCGTGTTCAGCGGCGCGGCGGAGACGGCCGACGTGGACGCCGATGTCCCCGCGCCGCCGGCCCCGCCCGTCTACTACGAGAGGGGTGGGCCGATGGTGCTGATCGATCCCAGCAACCCGCCGCCGGGCGTCGCGCCGGCGGCCCGGCCGGCCACCGACAGGACCGCCGCCGTCACCGGCCCGATCGCGCTCTGGGCCTTCCTGACCATGCTGCTCGGCGCCGTCGGCGCCATCGCCGGGGCCCGTTACGGATCCCGCCGCCACGGCTGGGAAGCGCGGATGAAGATGACCGACAATCCCGCCGTGCACGCCCCGTCCGGCGGGCCGACCTAGGCCCGCGCCGCGCGCCGCCTGTCGACAAGGCCCTCGACCCCACCCCAGGCGAGGGCCGCCAGGGACAGGTAGCTCCAGATCATGTAGGCGGTGATCGAGGCCCTGGCCCAGATACGGTCGTCGATCATGGCGGCCACGTGCGTGGCCATGGTCAGGCACTGGAAGGCCGCCATCCAGGTCAGCCAGCCGAGCCGCCAGCGCATGGCCAGGGCGACCCAGACGATCATCAACACCGCGTCCAGCACGAAGGTGGCGTATTGCGGATGCTGGAAGCTGCGATCCTGGATCGCCGCCGAAATCATCCAGCCGGCGAAGGCCGTCGCGGCGACGACGCCCTGCCGCCGCCCGCCCCAGGCGGCCAGCAGGCAGGTCAGCACCATGATCACGGCGCCGAACTGGGCGGCAGGGGTCAAAAACATGGCCGGAACACGCCTTGCGGATTGTTCCGGCCATGACAGCCTAATTCGGGCGGCGAGTTAAGGGGCTCAGGCGGCGGTGCGGCCAACCGCCACGGCGCGCAGGCGGGCGTCCACGGGCGGCGTGTTCTCGTCGGGTTTGTCCTCGCCGCCGAACGACACGGCGCGAAGGCCGATGCGGTTTTGCACGTCGCTCAATTCGTGGTGCGTCGCGACAATGCCCCGGCGGGCTTCGGTGAGGGCGGCGATGGTCTGGCTGGACCGGTCGAACACGCCCTGGCCGACGACGGCGGACAGGCGGGCCTCGACACGGGCGGCGGGTAACATGGCCGCGAGGGCGGCCACGGCCGAGAGCGCGCCGTCGATGGCCGCTTCCGCGGCGAACAGTTGGCCAGCGACCTGGTGGCCCAGAATCTTGCGCTTCATGACAAACTCCTCCCGCCCGCGCCGAAGGCATCGGCGCGCCGGATGTGATGGATTGTTGGGAAAGGTGCGGGACCCTTGAGGGCCCCTATTTGTCCCAGCCGGACATGACCTGCTGGATCACGTAGGCGAACTGGTGACTGGCGATGATCACGCCGCTGAGCAGGATGCCGGCAAGCACCGCCCCGCCGCCGATCAGCGCCATCTGGCGGAGCGGGGCTAGGTCATGGAGGAACCCTCCTCCCGGGCTCCGCGGAACGTCTCGTCCGCGACCACCCAGGCTATGCAGAGTATCTCCTTGAGGATGTGTCCCGACGGCAGGAACCGGCCCTGCTTGCGGGTGGCCGAGACCAGGGCCTCGATCATGTCGTGCTGTTGCCGGCTCGCCGCCAGTTCCCCCAGGGCGTCCTCGAGCTGGCTCCAGGTCCAGACCGGCATATCCGCCGCCGGGTTCCAGAGCTCCGGCTCCGGGGTCAATTCCATGACCGGAGGGATCCCAATGTCGCAGGTCGCCGGGCCGGCGTCGTAGGTCGTCTGGTCGGTGATGTCGTCCATGGTCCGCCTCTCGCAAATACTGCGAGAAGGCTGCCGGATCGTCGGTCTCCGAGACCATCCCTTCCGCGGCGCCCCCTAGATCATTGAGGGGGTCGGCGCCGTCCTCCCAGGCCTGCAGCAGACGGGCGGCGTCGCGGCGACTGGACACGCCCAGCCGCCGCCGCGCCTCGTTGAGGTGGCCATCGACGGTGTGCTGGGAGATGCGCAGACGGCGGGCGATCTCCTTGGAATGCAGGTGATCGGCGACCAGCCGCAGACACTCTCGCTCACGCGGTGTCAGCCGTTCGATCGCCGTCGGGTCGTGACGCTCCCCCATGACCGGCGAGGTAAATGCGCGCGGAGGGTTTCGTCCATACCCTTCTTGGCCTCGCGACAACGGATCGTCGATGTACTGGCCGGAAAGGGCTTGTGGAACAGGCTTTTCGGGGCCGCGCACCCTATACAAAAAAGGTGGGCCGGGACGCGACTCCGCATCGGCTCGATCGGCTCGCCCGCCGCCGAGACGGCCTGGTCGTTTCGACCGCCGACGTCAGCCGGCTCAATCCGTCCGTCTGTGGAACGCCGTCAGCCGGCCCACGGGAAGGCCCCAGAGGAACAGGCTCACGCTCTTGAGCGCCACCTCCGGCGAGATCTGGGTGAAGCGCGTGACGAAGCGCGGGCGGGGTCCGCCATCCGGCCGCAGGGGGCGGCGGAACGACAGCACATAGTCGGCGCCGTCGTAGCGTCCCTGAATTCCGGCCCCGGCCAGGGCTTCGGCGGCGACATAGTGACCGTTGAGCCCCCGGGTCATGGCCCAGCGCCATTCCTCCCGCTCGCCGTCGTCCCAGTGGAAGGTCTCCTCGAAATGGATGGCCCGGTAGGCGTCGTCGAGCCGGCCGTCGGTGGCCACGCGGCACCGGCGCAGCAACCGGCCCGTCGGGCCGCGGGCCACGCCCCAGCCCTCCGTCCGGCCCAGGAAGAAGACCTCGGGCCGAAAGGGGTCGCCTTGGTGATAGGGTTCGCCGTCCACGCCTGAAAGCCTCCCGCCGCCAAGGGAACGACGTTATGCAAGACCCTAGCCCCCGGCGGCGTATCCAGGCCCTGTCGCGGAATGTCGCGGATGACGATTGGTTGCCGGCATGGCCCGCGACAGGCCGTCGCAGGCCTGGAATCTAGTGCCGCTTCCTGCCCGACAGCGCCTTGATTTCGTCGGGCGTCAGCTTGGTGATCTTCGACACCGGGCAGCGATAGGGCCCGGTCGGGCTGCTGACGATCAGCGTCACGTCCAGGCCGTCGCAGATGGCGTCGCCGCCGCGCGTCTGCACGCCGATCGTGAGCGCGGTGTCGATGTCATTGCAGGGGCCGAAGGTGTCCAGCCGGTAGACGTCGTTGGCGCCGACGTCGAGATAGACGACGTTCTCGCGCGTCGAGCCATTGTCCCGCCAGCCGTTGATCTGGTGCGAGAAGAAGCAGGCGCGGCTGGCTGGCGGATGGGCGGCCGGGCCGGCGGGCTCGTCCGAGGCGACGGCCGACGCGCAGGCCGTGAGGCCCAGGCCGGCGACGAGGCTTGCGATCATCAGAGTCTTCATCACGGTCTCCGAACGAAGGGCTCCCGGTCCCGTTAGCACATATAACGCGGCGTGGGCTTCACGACGAGGCGCGGCGGCGCGCCCGCTCGGCGAATCTGGCCGGATCGACCAGGGCCGCGCCGGCCGCCGGCAGGGGGGAGGGCGCCCCCAGGGCCAGGGCGGCGACATGTTCGGCCAGTAATGGCGCCGTGCAGAACCCGCGCGAGCCCAGGCCGGCCAGGATGAACAGGCCCGGCGCGCCCGGGACGGGCCCCGCCAGGGGCAGGTGATCGCGGGTCGCGGCGCGGATGCTGGCCCGCCCGGCCAGGGTCCTGTCGGCGATCCGCCGCGCCAGCGCCGGCAAGGTCTCGGCCAGCAGGGCCCGGTTCCGCGCCTGGTCGGCCTCGAGGGTCGCCTCGTCCGTGCGGTCGCGGTCGAAGGTGGCGCCGAACAGCACGCCGCCGTCCGCGGTGGGGATGACATAGCCGCCCTTCGACACCGCGCTGGCGGGCTCCGGCCCGGTCGTCCAGCTGGCCTGGCCGCGGATCGGCCGCAGGGTAAGGTCCGGAACGAAGGCGGCGCTGGCGTGGCCCGCGGCGACGCAGACGATGTCGGCCAGGCAGAGCACCTCGCCGTCCTTGTCCAGGATCGCCTGGCGGTCGCCGCGCGGCTCGATCCGCGCGGCCGCGCCGATCGTCACGGGTCCGGTCCAGGCCGCCAGCAGCGCGGCGGGTCGCACGACCACGGCGTCGCGGATGTCGAGGCCGCCCGGCGCCGCCTCGCCGAGGCGCGCGGTCGTCTGGTCAGGGGTCAGCCGGCCCAGCGCGCCCACCTCGAAGATGTCGGACGCCGCCACCGTGTCGAACCGGGCCGCGTCGCGCGGGGCGGCCTCCAGCTGCAGCGCTCCTCGGGCGATCACGGCCCGCGGCTCGGCGGCGTAGAGGTCCATGGCCCGCGCGAAGGCCTGGGCGTGCAGCGCGGCGGCCGGTCCCAGCCCGGCGTCGATGCGCGGCGAGACCAGGCCGGCGGGGTTGCCCGACGCCCCGGCCCCGGCGCCGCGGGCGTCGATCAGCGTCGGCGTGACGCCCAGGGCCCTGAAGGCGCGGGCCAGGGACGCCCCGGCGACGCCGGCGCCCAGGATGGCCACCGTCCGTGGGGCGCCATCATGCTCGGGCGGCCCGGGCAGGTCGGCTTCCAGCCGCTCCCGCTTGCGCCCGTACCCGGGCTGCTTGGCGACGGTGAATCCGGCCGCCTCCAGACCACGCCGCACCGCGCCCGCGACCGTGAAGGTGGCGGCGCGGGCGCCCGGCGCGCTGCGGGCGGCGACCAGGTCGAGCACCGCCTGGCGCCACATCCCGGCGTTGGTCGATGGCGCGAAGCCGTCGAGGAACCAGGCGTCGGCGCGGCCCCGCCACTGACGCAGGGCCTCCTCCACCTCCATCACCGCCAGGTCGAGCGTGACGCGAAGGCCGGGCGGCTCCAGGCGGTGAAAGCCCGCCGCGCGACCTGGCCAGCCGGCCAGCAGCGGCGCAGCGGCGTCGGCCAGTTCCGGCCAGCGGGCCAGGGCCCGGGCCGCGTCCTCGCGGGAAACAGGGAAGGCCTCGACCGAAAAGATGTGCAGCCGCCCCTCCGGCGGCCCGTGGCGCGCCCAGAGGTCGAGCAGGGCGGCGATGTTCAGGCCCGTGCCAAAGCCCAGCTCGCCGACCACGAACCGGTCGCGGCCGGTCCAGGCCTGGGGCAGGCCGCAGCCGGCCAGGAACACCGCGCGGGTCTCGGCCAGGCCATCGTCGCTGGAGAAGTAGACGTCGCCGAAGCGGCCGGAGCGGGGCAGGCCGTCGTCGCCCCAGACCAGGGCCGGATCACCGGAGCGAGGAGGGTCTGACGCCATGGGGTCCACAACAGAAAAGGGCCGCCCCGGAGGACGGCCCTTCCCTTATCGGTTCTTGAGACGAGAAGCTTACTTCTTCTCGGGCTCGGCAGCGGCGGCGGTCGCGGCGTCGGCGGCGGCGGTGGCGCCCGCGGCGGCGGCGTCGGCGGCCG
>JAUSMJ010000036.1 GCA_030645575.1 Caulobacter sp.
CGTCGAGCACCTGCGGCCGCTGAATCTGAAGACCGTGGCCGACGCCATCGGCATGCACGAGAGCACGGTCAGCCGGGTCACCTCGAACAAATACATCGCCACCCCGCGCGGGGTGTTCGAGCTGAAGTTCTTCTTCACCTCCTCGATCGCCTCCTCGTCCGGCGGCGAGGCCCATTCGGCAGAGGCCGTGCGACACAAGATCCGCCAGCTGATCGACGCCGAGCGGGCCGAGAGCGACGTGCACTCCGACGACGCCATCGTCGATATCCTCAAGGAGGCCGGCGTGGACATCGCCCGCCGCACCGTCGCCAAATATCGCGAAGCCATGCGGATTCCGTCATCGGTCGAACGCCGACGGATGCTACGCGCGGCTGTCTGATGCCGGACACGAACCGCCCGTTCGCGCGTTTCTGGCCGCATGTGGAGCGCGACCATGGATCCCGTTGAACGCCGCCGGCCACTCTCGGAGATGCTCACGGACATCGCCGACGACCCCGATCCGGTCGTGACCATCGGCGAGATCATCCACCGCCTGGGCCAGCGGTCCTTCGGCGCCCTGCTGTTCTTCTTCGCGGCGCCCAACTGGTTGCCCCTGCCGCCCGGGTCCTCGACCTTTCTCGCCGGGCCGCTGATCATCCTGGCGCCGCAGATGGCCCTGGGGGTCCGCCGGCCCTGGCTGCCGCGCTTCATCGACGAGCGGAAACTGAAGCGCGCCAGCCTGGCCGGCGCCCTGCGCAAGCTGACGCCGATGCTTCAGCGGGTGGAGAGGGTCTCGCGGCCCCGACTGGTGTTCCTGTTCGGCCCGGTGGGCGACCGGATCATCGGCCTGACGATCACGCTGCTGTCGCTGGTGCTGCTTCTGCCCATCTTCCTGGGCAACATGGCGCCGGCCGCGGCCATCGCTGCTTTCGGCCTGGCCCTGGTCCAGCGGGACGGCGTCCTGGCCCTGATCGGCTACGCCATCGCCGGCCTCAGCGTCGGACTGCTGGTGGTCGGCTGGAACGTCGCCGTGGCCTTCATCGAACACATTGCGCGGATCATCGGACTGGTCTGACGACCCCCGCTCACAAACTGGCGAGCGCGCCGTCGAGCGCTTGACACCTCTCGCCCGCTGGCGCGTTCTATACCCATGCAAGTGCAAGTCTCCGGCAAGCACGTCGACGTCGGGGAGGCCCTGCGTTCGCGGGTCTCGGACGACATCACCACCACCATCGGCAAGTATTTCGATCGCGGCGGCACGGCCGACGTCACGGTCACGAAGGAGGGTTACGCGTTCAGGGTCGATTGCACCATCCGCCTCAATTCAGGGCAGATGCTGCAGAGCCAGGGCCTGGCCGGCGACGCCCACGCCGCCTTCAGCGCCGCGCTCGACAAGATCGAGAAACGCGTGCGGCGCTACAAGCGACGGCTGAAGAGCCATTCGGTCCAGGCCGAGGCCCGCCGCGTGGAAACGGCGGCGATGTACGTTCTCAAGGCCCCCGACGACGAGGTCGAGGACTGGGACGGGATCGACGACCACGCCCCGCCGACCGGCATGATCATCGCCGAGTCGGAGGAGGCCCTCAAAACAATGACTGTTTCGATGGCGGTCATGGAACTGGACTTGACCGAATCCCGCACAATCGTGTTTAGGAACGCCGCCCACGGCGGATTGTCCGTGGTGTATCGCCGACCGGACGGGAACATCGGCTGGATCGACCCCGAGCGCACTCAGTCACAGAGCGGCAATGGAAAGCGGATAGTCGCCTGACATGGCGCGGCCGCTTCCGGCATCCGGTCTGAATCTAGCGAGTCTTGAGCGTATGAATATTGGAGATCTGCTGGACCCGCGCGCCATCGCGCCGCGCGCGGGAGGCGGCGGCAAGCGCCAGGTTCTGTCGGCCGTGGCCGACATCGCCGCCCGGAATTTCGGCCTCGACGCGGAGCGGGTGCTCGACGCCCTGCTTGAGCGCGAGGCGGCGGGCTCGACCGGCGTGGGACACGGCGTCGCCGTGCCCCACGCGCGCCTGCCCGGCCTGACCCGGATGCGCGGCGTGTTCCTGCGCCTGGAACAGCCCACCGCCTTCGAGTCGGTCGATGACCAGCCGGTCGATCTGGTGTTCGCGCTGCTCGCGCCAGTGGGATCGGATTCCGAGCACCTGCGCACACTGGCGCGGGTATCGCGCCTGTTGCGCAAGGGCGATGTGCGCCAGCAGCTGCGCCAGGCCCGCACGGGCGAGGCGATCTACGCCCTGCTGGCGCGCGAGCCGCAGTCCACGGCCGCCTGAAACAGCGACCGCATCCGAAGAATTCGGTGACAGTTTACGAATTCGTCCGCATCACGCCCTCGGCCCCGCCGTGCGCGGACGGCGAATTCGTAAACTGTCACCGAATTCCACCGAATTCGAATTCTGGATTCTAGTGGACCGACACCGGCGCCAGTTCGTGCGCCAGGGCGGCGGCCATGGCGGAGTCGCGGTCGCCCAACACGGCCAGGCGTTCTCCATCCGCGCGGTGCACGGCGTAGAGGGTCTGTTCGGGGCTGAGCTCGAAGCCGCGCAACGCCGAGACCGGCGTGTCGGCGATGATCTCGGCGGCGGTGACCGGCCGGACATAGACCAGATCGGGCGCGCCGAGGGCGGCAAAGGCTTCGTTGGTAAGCAGTTGGGGCGTCATTTCGACCACCTCCTTCACTAGGGGAACGCAGGGAACGGCCGCCGGTTCAGCCGGCCGGGCTGGCGTTCGGTTTGCGTCATTCAGTCCGCCGTGCGGATCGGAATCCGCTGGATCAGGCGTTCGGGCTCGGGACGGGCCAGATCCACGTGCAGCAGCCCGTGTTCCAGCAGCGCCCCGCGCACCTCCATCCCGTCGGCCAGCACGAAGGTCCGGATGAACCCGCGCGCCGCGATGCCGCGATGGAGATAGGCCTTGTCGGCCGTATCGGGGCCATCGCCCCGGCGGCCGGCCACGGTCAGCTGCTTGCCCTCGACCTGGATTTCGAGCTGATCGGGGGAAAAGCCGGCCACGGCCAGGGTGATCCGCACCTCACCGTCGTCGCGGGCTTCCACATTGTAGGGCGGATAGCCTTCGGCGGCGGCCTTGGCGGCTCGCTCGATCAGGGCCCGGGTTTGGTCGAAGCCCAGCAGGAACGGGCTGTCGAACAGGAGCGGTCGTGTCGTCATCGTCACAGAGTCCTCGCACAGCGACTCCCGCCCGCCGGCCCTGTCAGGCGTCCGGCGAACGGCTTGACCGATAGGTGGCGATTGAACGGCCGCGCCGCAAGGCGGCGAGAAATTCCCCTCAGGATTGAATCTTCAGCCAAAGGGATTAACCTTTCACGCGAACCCGCCCGGCCGTCCGCCGGATGGCGGCGGCTTCGCGGCCCAGGCCGCTTCGGCTACCGGCGCGTCCAGACGCCGGACCGGTTCTGAAGGGAAAACGCGCCATGACTCTGGCTATGCATTCGATGGACGACCGCGCCGCCGGTCGGGAACGCCTGTCCCGCGTGCTGGGCGTGGCGAGCGCGCTCTATGTCCTGATGGCCCTGATCACCGCCGCCGTCGCGGCCCTGGGCCTGTTCGGCCTGGCCGGGGTGGCCGTCGATCCCGCGGCGGCCGAGCCGGCCCGGCTGCTGGGCCTGCCCTGGAGCCTGGCGATCAGCCCGGTCCTCGCCCCGTCGCCGACGATGCTTCTGCTGCTGGCTGGCGGAGCCATGGCGGTCAACGCCGGCCTGATCCAGCTGGCGGCCCGGATGCTGCGCGGGGCCTGAAAAGGCGAAAGCCCGCCGGCGTGACCGGCGGGCTTTCATTGGTGGAGCTAAGCGGAGTCGAACCGCTGACCTCTTGAATGCCATTCAAGCGCTCTACCAGCTGAGCTATAGCCCCGAGGTCTCGGGTTTCCCGCAACCGGCGGGCCGGCGGCGAGGGCGCGGTTCTAGGCCGTCATCCCTCGCCGATCAAGAGCCGCCGCGCGGAATTTCCGTTCAGCGATCCTCGACGTCGTTTTCCCCGGGCAGGCCGTCGATTTCGTCCTCCGGGAAGTCCTCCTCGTCCTCGTCCTCGAGGAACGGCACGCCGTCGGCTTCCTCGTCGTCGGCGAGTTCCTCGTCCTCGGCGAAATCGACGCCCAGGTCGTCCGCCGGGGCCGGGGCCACGACGGGATCGTCGGACTCCTCGTCGGTCTCGATCGGCTCGGCCGCGGCCTCGTCATCGATTTCCGGCGTCTGATCGGGTTCTTCCTCGAAGCCGTCGGCGTCGGGATCGACGGTCTTGACCGGCTTTTCCTCGGCCTCCTCGTAGTCCGGCACGGACGAGCGGGCGCGCACGCGGCGGTTACGGACGGCCTCTTCGGGATCGAAGGTCTCGCCGCACTTTGGGCACGCGGCCGGGCGGCGGCCCAGATCGTAGAATTTCGACTGGCAGTTGGGGCAAATCTGTTTTGCGCCCAGTTCAGGATTGGCCAAGGGGCGATCCTCATTGGTCTTGGTGCGGAAGCGGCGCGTCCCTTGCCACGGTGCGGGGGCGCTGTCAAAAGCAATCCCCGCCCTTCCCCAAGCCTTTCAGGAGCTTGCGTCCGGCATGACCGCCGCCGTGCTTTCGGCCCGCCCCGGCGCGCCCCTTACCGGGACCGTCAAAGTCCCCGGCGACAAGTCCATTTCCCACCGGGCGCTGATCCTGGGCGCGATGGCCACTGGCCGCACCACGATCGAGGGTCTGCTCGAGGGCGAGGACGTCCTGGCCACCGCCAGGGCCATGCGGGCCTTCGGCGCGACGGTGACCCGCACCGGCGAGGGCGCCTGGACCGTCGAGGGCCAGGGCGGCTTTTCCGAGCCCGCCGATGTCATCGACTGTGGCAACGCCGGCACGGGCGTGCGGCTGATCATGGGGGCGGCGGCCGGCTACCCGATCACCGCCACCTTCACCGGCGACGCCTCGCTGCGGAAGCGGCCAATGGGGCGGGTGCTGGAGCCCCTGGGACAGATGGGCGCGACCTGGCTGTCGCGGGAAGGGGGCCGGCTTCCCCTGACCCTGCGCGGCGGCGATCTCCACGGCGTCGACTACACCCTGCCCATGGCCTCGGCGCAGGTGAAGTCGGCCGTGCTGCTGGCGGGACTGCGCGCCGACGGGCCGGTCACCGTCATCGAGCCGGAGGCGACCCGCGACCATACCGAGCGGATGCTGCGCGCGTTCGGGGCCAGCGTGACCGTCAGCGATCACAACGACCGGCGGGTCATCACCCTGCGGCCGGGCGCGGCGCTGGTCGCCAGTCCTGTGGCCGTGCCGGGCGACCCGTCGTCAGCGGCCTTCCCCATCGTCGCGGCCCTGATCACTCCGGGCTCGCAGGTCACCGTCACCGGCGTGATGCTCAATCCGCTGCGCACCGGCCTGTTCGACACCCTGCGTGAGATGGGGGCGGACCTGACCATCACCAATCGCCGCGACGCCAGCGGGGAAGAGGTCGGCGACATCACCGCCCGTCACTCGACCCTGCGGGGCGTCACCGTGCCGCCTGGACGAGCCCCGAGCATGATCGACGAGTATCCGATCCTCGCCATCGCCGCCGCCTTCGCCACGGGCGAGACGGTGATGCGCGGCGTGGGCGAGATGCGGGTCAAGGAAAGCGACCGCATCGCCCTGATGGCGGCCGGCCTGGAAGCCTGCGGCGTCGATGTCGAGGAGGAGCCGGAAGGCTTCATCGTCCACGGGACGGGACAGCCCCCGCGCGGCGGCGGCCTGGTCGAGACCCACGGCGATCATCGCATCGCCATGAGCCACCTGGTGCTGGGCCTGGCTTCGCGCGAGCCGGTGCGGGTCGATGAACCTGGCATGATCGCCACCAGCTTCCCGACCTTCGTCGAGATGATGCGCGCCCTCGGCGCCGACATCGCGGAGGCCTGAGGATGGGCTTCACCATCGCCGTCGATGGCCCCGCCGCCTCGGGCAAGGGCACCATCGCCGTGAAGCTGGGCGCCCTGTACGGCTATCCGGTGCTGGACTCCGGCCTGCTCTACCGCGCCGTGGGCATGAAGGTGCTCAGCCAGGGCGGGGACCTGGCCGACGAGGCCGCCGCCACGGCCGCCGCCCGCTCGCTGGAGCCGTCGGAACTCGAAGGCCCCGTCGTCCGCACCCGCGCCGCCGGCGAGGCGGCCAGCCGCGTGGCCGTCTACACCCCCGTGCGCCAGGTGTTGCGCGACTTCCAGCGGACGTTCGCCGAACAGGAGCCCGGCGCGGTGATCGACGGCCGCGACATCGGCACCGTCATCGCCCCGGACGCGCCGGCCAAGCTCTATGTCACGGCCACGCCGGAGGCCCGCGCCGACCGCCGCTGGAAGCAGCTGGTCGGCCAGGGCGAGGCCGTCACCTATGAAGAGATTCTGGCCGACATTCACACGCGCGACGCTCGCGACGCGGCCCGGGCCGACTCGCCGATGGTCGCCGCGCCCGACGCGGTCTTGCTCGACACCACCGAAATGACTATAGACGCGGCCTTCGATGCGGCCCGCCGTATCGTCGAGGCGGCGCGCAGTCGGCGGGAAACCGCCAAAGGCTAATCCAAGCGCGCTCCACTCGAACGGCCGCGGGCGCTCAAATCCACCTGAAACCCATGGACCGTCCGGACTCCGCCGGCATCCCGCCGCCCGTTCGCGGTCCGCAACCAAGAGACTGAAACACTTTATGGCCGACGATCTCAGCCTGAATCCCAGCCGCGACGACTTCGCGGCCCTGCTCGACGCCTCCATGGGCGGCGCCGGCGACTTCGCCGAAGGCACCGTCATCAACGGCAAGGTCGTTGGCATCGAGAAAGACTTCGCCATCATCGACGTCGGTCTGAAGACCGAAGGCCGCATCCTGATCAAGGAATTCGGCGTCGATGACGACGGCAAGGCGACGCTGAAGATCGGCGACACGGTCGAGGTGTTCCTCGAGCGCCTCGAGAACGCCCTGGGCGAGGCCGTGCTGAGCCGCGAGAAGGCCAAGCGCGAAGAAGCCTGGACCCGCCTGGAGGTGGTGTTCGCCAAGCAGGAGCCCGTCATGGGCTCGATCGTCGGCCGCGTGAAGGGCGGCTTCACCGTCGACCTGGGCGGCGCCAGCGCCTTCCTGCCGGGCTC
>JAUSMJ010000044.1 GCA_030645575.1 Caulobacter sp.
GGGGGCGTGGAGACCCGGCCGATCAAGGGCACCCGGCCGCGCGGCGCCACGGCGGCGGAGGACCTGGCCCTGGCGGCCGAGCTGGCCGCCAGCCTGAAGGACCGGGCCGAGAACCTGATGATCGTGGACCTGATGCGCAACGACCTGGCCCGGGTCTGCGACCCCGGCAGCGTGAGGGTCCCCGGCCTGTGCGTGCCGGAGAGCTTCGTCAATGTGCACCACCTGGTCTCCACGGTGACCGGGCGGCTGGCGGCGGGGAAGAGCGCCATCGACCTGCTGAAGGCGGCTTTCCCGCCGGGCTCCGTCACCGGGGCGCCCAAGGTCCAGGCCATGAAGGTGATCGCCGGGCTGGAGGGTCCGCGGGGGCCCTATTGCGGGTCGCTGTTCTGGGCCGGGGCCGACGGGGCCTTGGACTCCAGCGTGCTGATCCGCACGGCGGCCTGCGTGCAGGACGACGGCGGCTGGCGCATCGAGGCCCGCGCTGGGGCGGGCATCGTGGCCGACAGCGATCCGCGCGCCGAGCGGCTGGAGACGCAGGACAAGATCGCGGCCCTGGCCCGCGCCCTGGAGGCGGGCGCGTGATCCCCCTGGACGATCGCGGCCTGCTGCTGGGGGACGGGTTGTTCGAGACCCTGCTGGCCCGCGACGGGGTTCTGGTGGAGGCCCAGGCTCACCTGGCGCGGATGGCGGCGGGCTGCGCGGTGCTGGGCCTGCCGGCGCCGGAGGCGAGCGAGGCCATGGACCTGATGGGCCGGGCGCTCTCCGAGGCCGGGCTCGAGCGGGGGCGGGCGGCGGTGCGGCTGACCTATACGGCGGGGTCGGGCGGGCGGGGGCTGGAGCGGCCGGCCGGGCCCGAACCCCGGCTGTTGGCCACGGCGGCGGCCTCGACGGTCCCGACCACGCCGGCGCGGTTGATGGTCAGCACGGTGGCGCGCAACGCGGGCTCCCCGGCCTCGCGGCTGAAGACACTGTCCTATCTCGACAATGTGCTGGCGCGGCGCGAGGCCCTGGCCGCCGGCGCCGACGAGGCGGTGATGCTGAACGGGGCGGGCCAGGTGGCCTGCGCGGCGGCGGCCAATCTGTTCTGGGTGACCGGCGGCCAGGTCTTCACCCCGGCCCTGGCCTGCGGGGTGCTGGAGGGGATCGTGCGACACCAGGTGATGGCGCAGGTCCCGGTGACCGAGGTGGCGGCCGGCGTCGAGGTCCTGGCGGCCGCGCAGGCGGTGTTCCTGACCAACAGCCTGATCGGGGTGCGAGCAGCGGCCAGCCTGGACGGGCGGCCCCTGGCGGGCTGCGACCTCGTGGCGGAGCTGGCCCGAGCGGTTAGTTGCTGAAGGTCACCTGGCTGGTCTTGCGGGGCTTGAGGTAATATTTCTGGCTGAAGGTCATGGGGGCCGGCAGGGCCTTCTGCACCGGCGAGGTGTAGACGTAGCTGGCCTCGGCCAGGATCACGCTCTCATTGGCCGCCACCAGGCCGGCGGGCAGGGCCGCCGCCGTGGTGGCCGCGCCCATGGCGCCATAGCCCTTCGACCACATCAACTGGGCCGTGCCGCCGGCGTCCTTGCGGATGCTGGTGACCCGCATGGAGAGGGCCGATGACGGGAAGGGGGCGACGATCGCCTTGCCGACATTGAAGATGTCGGTCATCTCGGTGGCGCTGATGTCGGTGTCCTGGGCCACCAGGTCGCCGATGGCCGAGGCCACGTGGCTGGCCCGGCGGTCGGCCATCATGGCCTGGGTCAGCTCGGCCATGCCGTAATAGATTAGGATCATCACCGGGGCGACGAAGGCGAACTCGACGGCCGCGGCGCCGCGGCGGTCGCCGATCAGGTTTTTCAGGAACATTTGGCGCCCACCGGAGTCTGCGAGGAATAGGGCTCGTTGCGGAAGGCGGCGACGGTGGAGATCAGCCGCTTGCCCGAGCCGGTCCCCATGTTCACCAGGGCGGCGTTCAGCAGCGGGGTGAAGACGTTCCACTGGTAGTAGGTGCGCACCAGGACGATGTCCCCGGGGGCGCCGGTGGAGAAGCAGGTGGCCTCGGCCGCCGCCGGGGTGAAGGCCGTGCCGGCGGTGGGGTTGGAGCCGCTGGCGGCGGTGAAGTTGGCGAAGGTCTCGACGGCCACGGTGAGCTTGCCGCCGCAGGAGGTCTGCAGCCAACTCATGCGGTCGCAGACCAGGGTCTTGAAGTCGCCCTTGGCGTTGGCGCCGCTGGTCTGGAACTGGCCGGTGCGGATCTGGCGGGCGGCGTTGTCGGTGGCGTTCTGCAGGGTCACCGAGACCATGAACACCAGGCCCAACTCGATGATGCCGAACATCAGCACGCAGAAGGGCAGGGCGATGATGGCGAACTCGACCGCCGTGGCGCCGCGCGTGGCGCGGGCGAACCGCGTCAGCCGGTCGGGGAGGCGGAGAAGGCGGCGGCGCATGGCGTCCTCGAAAGGCGGTCGAGGACGCAGCATAGCGAAGTCTGCTGAATCGAAGGTTTAGGGGCTGGGCGCCGCGCCGCCCATGGCCCGGCGGGCCTCGGCCGCGCGCATGGCGTAGGCGTTGAAGCCGATGCTGTAGCGGTTGTACTCGATCTCGGTCTCCCCCGGCATCGGGGTGCGCTCGCAGCGGCCGGCGCAGGCGTAGTTGGCGACGTGGGGCACGGCGTTGCCGCCGCTGGGGCCGCGATAGACCGAGACGCGGTTCACGTCCGGAGCCGAGACCGCCACCTGGCTGTTGAGGATCGTCCGGCCCCGGGCGTCGACCACGATGAGGTTGGTGACGCCATAGGCGCGGCCCTGGATCACCGCGGTGCGGCTGTCGACGACGGTGATGTCGGCGATGGCCGGGTTGCCGATCATCACGTCGCGGGCCCCGGCCGGCAGGCTGACGCGGACGCCCTGGTCGATCGGGGCCGAAATCGAGCCCGCCGCGGCGGCGGCCGAGACGCCGAAAAGGGCGGCCAGGACGGCGAGGAGGGCGGCAAGCAGGGGGCGGCGCATGGGGGACCCGAAAAAAAACCTGATCCGAACCTGGCCTCGAATGGTCAAGAAACGCTGAACAAAAGACCGACTCACGCGCGCGCGAGAATCATTATGCAAAAACCCCGATTCCGGGGCGATTCCGGGCGCATGGTTAACCGATGTTCACAGTAAACGAAAGTAAACCATAGAAAGTTCTCGGCGAATACTTCCGTGTTTACTCAGAATTAAGCGCGGTGGGCGAAATTGATCCTGCAATTCGGGGCGAGCAAGTCGGTGACTTGATCCCTCACTCACCAACTGGTTCGCAAACTCAAGGAGACCACCATGTCCAAGTTCGTCACCCGCTTCCTGAAGGATGAATCCGGCGCCACGGCCATCGAGTATGGCCTGATCGCGGCTCTGATCGCCGTCGTGCTCATCACCGCGATGAACACCCTGTCGGGCAAGATCGCCGGCACCTTCACCAAGATCGGGACCGCGATGCCGCAATAAGCGGCCTCGCTCCGAAACATTGCGGGGGCCGCGGTGCGAAAGCGCCGCGGCCCTTTCGCTGTCTGAAACCCTCCGTTCATCCGATGGCGCCAGGATCGAGCGGCAAACCCTTTCGATGGTTCCTCCGATGCTCCCGATCCTGCAGGCCACACTGCTCGGCCTCTTTCCCGCCCTGGTGATCGTCGGCGCCCTGCGCGACGCGGTGAGCTACACCATCCCCAACTGGATCTCCGGCGCCCTGACCTGCGCCTTCTTCCCCGCCGCCCTGGCGCTGGGGGTCGATCCCGGCGCCATCGGCCTGCACGCCGGCGTCGGCCTCATCGCGCTCGTCATGGGCATGGTCATGTTCTCCCTGGGCTGGATCGGCGGCGGCGACGCCAAGCTGTTCGCCGCGGCCGGCCTCTGGCTCGGCTGGCCGGCGGGGGCGACCTATCTGCTGGTGACCGGCGTGGCCGGGGGCGCCCTGGCGCTCGCCCTGCTGGCCCTGCGCTCGATGTGGGTGCGGCCTTATGTCCAGAGCGGCCCGGCCTGGTTCGGCCGCCTGGCCACTCCGGGGGAGAATGTCCCTTATGGCGTGGCGATCGCGGCCGGCGCGCTCGCCGCCTTCCCGGCCTCGACCCTGGCGCTCGCCTTCCCCGGGCTTTTCTGAAGCCATTCCTTTAGCCCGCGTTAACCATGCGGGCCGCAAAAGCGAGGCGCCGGCAGAAGGTCGGAAGTTTCGAATCGTGCGCGCCACCCGCGGATCGCGGGGCCGCCATACAGCCACCTGCTCACGCGGGAGCCTCGAGTAGTCGTTCATGGGCGCCGTCCGCATCGCCATCTTCGCCGTCGCCGCGATCGTCGCCATCGTGCTGGCGTTCCTCGTGCGCGGCATGGTGGCCCCGAAGAAGCCGCCGGCGCCGGTCGCCGTGGCCGCCGCGCCCGCCAAGCCCATGGCCAATGTCCTGGTGGCCAGCCGCGACCTGCCCGTGGGCGCCAGGCTCTCGGCCACCGACATGAGCTGGCAGCCCTGGCCCATCGAGGCCCTGAACCCCCAATTCGTCACCGACGGCGCGGCGCCGGCCGCTCCCGCCCAGGGCGCGGCCCAGGTCGCCCAGAAGGCCGCCCAGACCACCGACGCCATGATGTCTCAAGGCCCGATGGCCGCCTTCGACGGCTCCATCGTCAAGGAGGCCATGCTGAAGGGCGAGCCCGTGGTGGCGCGCAAGGTCGTGCGCGGCGGCCAGAGCGGCTACATGGCCGTGGTCCTGGCGCCGGGCATGCGGGCCATGAGCGTGCCCATCAACGCCGAGACCGCCGCCGGCGGCTTCATCCTGCCGGGCGACCGGGTCGACGTGCTGCAGAGCCGCCAGGCCCCGGACGGCCGCGCCTTCATCACCGAGACCCTGATGCGCAACCTGCGCGTCCTGGCCATCGACCAGAAGACCGATCCCGAGAAGGACGCCCGCACCATCGTCGGCGCCGTGGCCGTGCTGGAGGTTCCGGCCTCCGACATGGAGGTGCTGTCGCGCGGCAAGGCCCAGGGAGAGATGCAGCTGGCCCTGCGCTCCTACGCCGATCTCGGAGGCTCGGCCTCGCGCGGCGTCGCCCGCCGGGGCACGAACCAGGGCCTGCGCGTCTTCCGGGGCGGCGCCGCCAGCGAGGTGCTCGTCAAATGACCCGCCGCCGTCTCGCCAGCCTCGTCCTCAGCCTCGCCGCCGGCCTCGCCGCGGCCACCGGCGCCCTGGCCCAGGGCCAGGCCGGACTCACCACCGGTTCGGCGGTGATCCGCGTCGACCTCCACGCCGTCGGCGGCGCGACCCAGTCGCTCGCCCTGCCCATGGGCAAGTCGGCCATCATCGAACTGCCGGTGGACGCCCGCGACGTGCTGGTGACCAATCCGGGCGTGGCCGACGCCGTGCTGCGCTCGCCGCGCCGGATCTTCATCCTGGGGATGAAGGCGGGCCAGACCGACGCGGTGTTCTTCGACGGAACCGGCCGGCGGATCCTGTCCCTCGACGTCCGCGTCGACCAGGACACCTCGGCCATCGCCCAGACCATCAACCGCATCCTGCCCGGCGCGCGGGTGCAGGTGGACGGCATCAACACCAGCGTCATCCTGTCGGGTCAGGTGGCCAATCTCGGCGACGCCGACAAGGCCATGCAGATCGCCCGGGCCTCGGTGGACAAGCCCGAGCAGGTGCTCAACATGATGAGCATCGCCGGCAAGGATCAGGTGATGCTGAAGGTGCGCATCGTCGAGATGCAGCGCAACGTCATCAAGCAGCTGGGCTTCAACCTCAGCGCGGTGATGAACCAGCTGGGCGAGCCCCAGTACCTGCTGGGCCAAGCTGCCAGCTTCGCGGTGAACGGCGCCCTGCTGGGGGGCATCTCCACCGGCTACAAGCTCAACACCACCCAGCAGCCGGTGGTGAACCGCAGCGTCGCGGTCCCGACCCAGGTCTATGACTCCAACACCGGCACCTATCACACCGAATATCCGCGCCAGAACTTCGACTTCGTCGACCGCAACGACCCCCTGTCGGTCAACAAGACCACGGCCGGCGACCCGGGCCTGAACCAGGCCGAATCCACCCTGAAGGCGTTCGAGCGGGTGGGCCTGGTGCGGATGCTGGCCGAGCCGAACCTGACGGCGGTGTCGGGCGAGTCGGCCAAGTTCCTGGCCGGCGGCGAGTACCCGGTGCCCGTGGCCCAGGACGACACCGGCAAGATCACCATCGAGTTCAAGCCCTTCGGCGTGGGCCTGGGCTTCACCCCCGTGGTGATGTCCTCCGGCCGCATCGCGCTGAAGATCTCCACCGAGGTCTCCGAGCTCACCAGCCAGGGCTCCTTCAGCGTCACCAGCGCCTCGACCGGCACCGCCCTGACCATCCCGGCCCTCAATGTCCGCCGCGCCGAGACCAGCGTGGAGATGTCCTCCGGAAGCTCGATGATGATCGCGGGCCTGCTGCAGGAGAAGACCAAGCAGAACCTGGACGGCCTGCCGGGCATGACCACCCTGCCCGTGCTGGGCTCGCTGTTCCGGAGCCGCGACTATCTGAGCGGTGAGACCGAGCTGGTGGTGATCGTCACCCCCTATATCGTCACCCCCACCAGCCCCGACCGCATGCAGACCCCGGTGGACGGGATGAAGGTGGCCAACGACGCCTCCACCCTGCTGCTGGGCCAGCTCACCAAGGCCTACAAGGCCAAGCCGGAGGCCCAGGCGGGCCGCGCCTACCAGGGGCCGTACGGCTACGTGATCGAATGAACATGCCGCTGAAATCCTTCCTGTCCCTGGGGGCCCTGGCGTTCAGCCTGGGCGCCTGCGCCAGCCCCAACGTCCCCGACCGCCTCGCCGAGGCCCGCACCCCCACCGAGCACTTCGCCGCCACCGCCACGGGCATGGAGGAGGAGATCGCGCTGGCGATCCACGCCCAGGGCCTGTCCCCCAACCAGGCCACCGCCCTGCTGGACTTCCTGGACGGCTGGCGCGAGGCCGCCACCGGCGCCGCCATCACCGTGCAGGTGCCGGCCGGCGGGGCGGACTCCGGCTCGGCCTACCGCTCGGGCGAGGCCGTGCGCGGCTTCCTGCAGGCCCACGGGGTCGCCGAGGCGATGATCCGCACCACCAGCTACGACGCCGCCGCCGAGGCCGGCGCCCCGGTGCGGGTCGGCTACACCCGCTACCAGGTGACCCTGCCGCGCTGCGGCCGGGAATGGACCAACATCGCCCACTCGGCCAACAACCAGGTGCAGCCAAATTTCGGCTGCGCGGTGACCGCCAACATGGCCGCCCAGATCGCCAATCCGGCCGACCTGGCGCGCCCCGCCGAGATGGGGCCCTCCGACGCCCAGCGCCGCATCTACATGCTGGATCGGTACCGCAAGGGCGAGACCACCTCCTCGGCCGAGGACAAGCAGGCCAAGGGCGCCATCTCCTCGGTGGCGCCATGACCGGGACCTTCCGCGCATGAAGCCGCATGTCGATCCCGTCGACCTGGAGTTCGAGGCCGACGACGAGTTCACCTCGCCGTCCAGCGAGGCCTGGCGCGAGACGCCGATGGCGCCCGCCGGCTCGGCCGGCGATCCCTTCGCCGACTTTCCCCCGGCCCGCGAGGCCGACGGCCGCGACCCGGGCGGCGGCGATCCCCTGGCCGACGACCTGAACCAGCCCGAGCCGCCGCGGGCCCAGGTCCCCAATCCCGTCCACGAGATGATCGCCAGCGCCGAGGCCGCGCTCGGCGAGCACACCCTGCCGCGCATCACCATCCACGTCTTCTGCGCCCAGCCCGAGACCGCCGACCTGGTGGAGCGCGCCGCCGCCGACCGCCGCATGGAGCGGGCCGCGGTGGTGGTGCGGATGGGGGGGCTGACCGGCGCCTTCGAGACCTATCAGAACCAGCCGACACCTT
Organism: Caulobacter sp.; assembly: GCA_030645575.1. Classification (GTDB taxonomy): domain Bacteria; phylum Pseudomonadota; class Alphaproteobacteria; order Caulobacterales; family Caulobacteraceae; genus Caulobacter. The sequence continues at coordinate 7,856 of JAUSMJ010000044.1, forward strand.
CCCTGGTGATGGTGGAGAGCCTGGACCCCGCGCCCCAGCTGATCGCCCAGCTCGACCAGCTGGCCGAGGTCTGCGATCCCGGCACCAAGGTGGTGGTGATCGGGGCGGCCAACGCCATCGCCCTCTATCGCGAGCTGATGCGCCGCGGGGTCAGCGAATATCTGGTGCCGCCGCTGAACCCGCTGCAGGTGGTGCGCACGGTCACCAGCCTCTATGCCGATCCCTCCGCCCCCTTCGTCGGCCGCCAGATCGCCTTCTGCGGCGCCAAGGGCGGGGCCGGGGCCTCGACCATCGCCCACAACGTCGCCTATTCCATCACCGAGCGCCTGCACACTGGCGCGGTGCTGGTGGACCTGGACCTGGCCTTCGGCACCGCCGGCCTCGACTTCAACCAGGACCCCCTGCAGGGGGTCGTCGACGCCCTGAACCAGCCCGACCGCCTGGACCCGGTGCTGATGGACCGGATGATGGCCCGCTGCACCGAGCGGCTGTCGCTGTTCGCCGCCCCGGCCACCCTGGACACCGACTACGACATCGGCCCGGAGGCCTATGAGGAGGTCACCCAGAAGATCCGCTCGGCGGCGCCCTTCGTGGTGCTGGACCTGCCCCACCTGTGGACCGCCTGGACCCGCAAGATACTCCTGTCCTCCGACGACCTGGTGATCGTGGCGACCCCGGACCTGGCCTCCCTGCGCAACGCCAAGAACATGATCGACCTGGTGCGCCGCGCCCGGCCCAACGACGCCCCGCCGCGCCTGGTGTTGAACCAGGTCGGCGTCCCCGGCCGTCCTGAGATTCCGGTGAAGGACTTCGGCGAGGCGCTGGGCCTGACCCCGTCGCTCAGCCTGCCCTTCGATCCCAAGCTGTTTGGCCAGGCGGCCAACAACGGCCAGATGCTGTGCGAGGTGGCGCCCAAGTCGCGCTCCGCCGAGGGCCTGGACTTCCTGGCCCAGCAGATCGCCCGCCGCGACCCGCCGCCCACCCAGAAGAGCTCCCTGTTCGGCAGTCTGTTCAAGCGCAAGTAGATGTTCGGCAAGCGTCCCACCGACGGCGATGCGTCCGCGGCCCGAAAGGCCCCGCCTCCGGCTGCCGCCGAGGGCGTGGCGATCGCCACCCGTCCCCAGCGGATCGAGCCGGCCGCCGCGCCTGCCCCCTCCGTCGCCCCGGTCAAGGGCGCGCCGGAAATGCAGCGGGCCGGGGGCCAGCCCACGGCCGGCCCCAAGGCGACGCTGGCCTTCGAGCAGCTGCGCGCCGCCCAGGGGCCCGCGCCGGCCACCCAGGTGGTCCGTGAACAGACCGACTACTACCACGCCACCAAGACCACGATCTTCAACGCCCTGATCAACACCATCGACCTGGCCCAGCTCGCCCAGCTGGACGTCAAGCAGGCCGGGGAGGAGATCCGCGACATCGTCGCCGAACTGGTGGCGATCAAGAACGTGTCGATGTCGGTGGCCGAGCAGGACATGCTCGTCCAGGACATCATCAACGACGTCCTCGGCTACGGGCCCCTGGAGCCGCTGCTGGCCCGCGACGACATCGCCGACATCATGGTCAACGGCGCCGGCCGGGTGTTCATCGAAGTGGCCGGCAAGGTGCAACTGACCAATGTCCGGTTCCGCGACAACGCCCAGCTGATGAACATCTGCCAACGGATCGTCAGCCAGGTCGGCCGCCGGGTCGATGAAAGCTCGCCGATCTGCGACGCCCGCCTGCCGGACGGCTCCCGGGTCAATGTCATCGCCCCGCCGCTGTCCCTGGACGGACCGACCCTGACGATCCGGAAGTTCAAGAAGGACAAGCTGACCATGAAGAACCTGGTGGACTATGCGTCCATCAGCCCCGAGGGGGCGCGGGTTCTGGGCGTGATCGGCGCCTGCCGCTGCAACCTGATCATCTCGGGCGGGACGGGTTCGGGCAAGACCACCCTGCTCAACACGCTCACGGCCTTCATCGACCCCACCGAGCGGGTGGTGACCTGCGAGGACGCCGCCGAGCTGCAGCTGCAGCAGCCCCATGTGGTGCGGCTGGAGACCCGGCCCCCCAACCTGGAGGGCCAGGGCCAGATCACCATGCGCGACCTGGTGAAGAACTGCCTGCGGATGCGGCCCGAGCGGATCATCGTCGGCGAAGTCCGCGGCCCCGAGGCCTTCGACCTGCTGCAGGCCATGAACACCGGCCACGACGGCTCCATGGGCACCCTGCACGCCAACTCGCCACGCGAGGCCATCAGCCGGGTGGAATCGATGATTACCATGGGGGGCTACGGCCTGCCCTCGCGGACCATCCGCGAGATGATCGTCGGCTCGGTGGACGTCATCGTCCAGGCCGCCCGCCTGCGGGACGGTTCGCGCCGCATCACCCACATCACCGAGGTGGTGGGGCTGGAGGGCGACGTGATCATCACCCAGGACCTGTTCGTCTACGAAATCACCGGCGAGGACGCCGACGGCAACGTGGTGGGCCGCCACCGCTCCACCGGCATCGCCCGGCCCCGGTTCTGGGACCGCGCCCGCTATTACGGCCTGGAGCGCGAGCTGGCCGAAGCCCTCGACGCGTCGGAATAGGTCATGGGCGCAACCGTCATCACCGCCGTGGCGGCCCTGCTGGGGTTCCTGGTGATCGCGGGCCTGGGCCTGGCGCTGTCGGGGCCTGGGGCGGGCCAGGCGCGGACCCTGAAGCGGGCCCAGGCCATTGTCGGGGGCCGCGACGCCCCGGCCCAGCGCGGAGGCCGGCGCCCGGCCGTCACCGCCCAGGACCAGCGGCGGCGCCAGATCCTCAAGACCCTGCGCGAGCAGGAGAAACAGCAGAAGAAGGCCACCCTGACCGTGGCCGCCAAGCTGCAGCAGGCCGGACTGTCGGACAATGTCCGCGGCTTCTGGATCATCTGCGGCATCGTCGGCCTGGTGGTGATGAGCCTGACCATGCTGCTGGGCCAGAAGCCGCTGATCGGCCTGGGCCTGGGCTTCGCCGCGGGCTTCGGCCTGCCGCGCTGGGTGCTCAGCTTCCTGGGCGCGCGGCGCACCAAGAAATTCACCGAGGCCTTTCCCGACGCCATGGACATCATCACCCGGGGCATCCGCTCGGGCCTGCCGGTGCATGACAGCCTCCGCGTGATCGGTCAGGAGACCCAGGAGCCCCTGGCCGGCGAGTTCAAGCGCCTGGTGGAGGCCATCGGCATGGGGGTCTCGGTCGACCAGGCCCTGGACAAGATGTACGCCCGCATGCCGACCCCGGAGGTGCGGTTCTTCGCCATCGTGCTGGCCATCCAGGCCAAGACCGGGGGCAACCTGGCCGAGGCCCTGGGCAACCTTTCCAGCGTGATCAGGGCGCGCAAGCTGATGCGCGAGAAGATCAAGGCCATGTCCGGCGAGGCGGTGGCCTCGGCCATCATCATCGGCTCCCTGCCGCCCGGCGTGGTGGCCCTGATCAGCGTCACCAGCCCGGCCTATATGAAGCCGATGTTCGACGATCCGCGCGGCCACATGATGCTGGCCGTCGGCGCGTTCTGGATGGCGCTGGGCATCTTCACGATGCGCAAGATGATCAACTTCAAGATCTAGCGGCCATGAACCTGATCGCCGCCTTCACCAATCCCGACAACCTGCTCTCGGCCTTCGTGGCCATCGTCTGTTTCGCGACCATCGTCTCGATCGCCTCGCCGATGATCACCAAGTCCAACCTGGAGACCCGGCTGAAGTCGGTCTCCTCCCGGCGCGAGGAGCTGCGGCGCAAGTCCCGCGAGGCCCTGGCGGTGAAGAGCAACGGCGGCGGCACCCTGCGCCACGCCGACGAGGGGGTGTACAAGAAGGTCGTGGACCGCCTGCAGCTGTCGCGGCTGCTGGAGGACCCCAAGGTGGTGGAGAAGCTGGCCCAGGCCGGGTTCCGCGGCCCCAAGCCGGTCTCCACCTTCTATTTCTTCCGCTTCGTCCTGCCCTTCGCCTTCGCGCTGTCGGCCGCCCTCTACCTGTTCCTGGTCAACGATTTCGGCCTGAGCCCGATGAACCGGGTGGTCTGCTGCGTGGTGGGCCTGACGCTCGGCTACTACGCCCCCAACATCTACATCAGCAACGTTGCCCAGAAGCGCCGGGAGAGCATCGTCGGGGCCTTCCCCGACAGCCTCGACCTGCTGCTGATCTGCGTGGAATCGGGGATGTCCATCGAGGCGGCGATCCAGAAGGTCAGCCAGGAGATCGGCGGCGCCTCCATCGAACTCGCCGAGGAGCTGACCCTGCTGACCGCGGAGATCTCCTACCTGCCCGAGCGGCGGATGGCCTATGAGGGCCTGGCCATGCGGACCAACCATCCCGGCATCCGCTCGGTGACCACGGCCATGATCCAGGCCGAGCGCTACGGCACGCCGCTGGGCGCGGCCCTGCGGGTGATGTCCAAGGAAAACCGCGAACTGCGCCTGTCGGCCGCCGAAAAGACGGCCGCCGCCCTGCCGGCCAAGCTGACCGTGCCGATGATCCTGTACTTCCTGCCGGTGCTGTTCGTAATGATCCTGGGCCCGGCGATCATCACCGTGCAGGACACGCTGGCGAAACAGCACTCGGGCGGTTAGCGGCCCGCCGGGGACATGCACTTCAGTGCGTGTCCCCATCAGCTTTGAAAGCGGCAGGGGACACGTACCGAAGACGGTACATGTCCCCGCGTATGCGGTTAGTCGCCGAGCGCCCCGGCCAGCACGGCCTCGGCATAGGCGCAGTGCATGGCGATGCCGCGGGCCATGACCTGCTCGTCCAGCGTCATCTTGTTGGAATGCAGCGCGCAGCAGCTGTGATAGTCGCCGCCGACGCCGGTCGGGGCCGCGCCGAGGAAGGCCATCAGCCCCGGGACCTTCTGCAACACATAGGAGAAGTCCTCGGCGCCCATCATCGGGTTGGGCATGGTCATCCAGGCGCCCTCGCCATAGAGGGCCTTGGCGGTCTGTTCGGCCAGATCGACCTCGCGGCCGGTGCAGACGGTGACCGGGAAGCCGCGAATGATCTCCACCTCCGCCTGGCAGCCGTGGGCGGCGGCGACATGCTCGGCGACCCGGCGGATGCCGGCGTGGGCGGTCTCCCGCGCGCGCTCCGACAGGGTCCGTAGCGTGCCCTTCAGGCGCGCGTCCTCGGGGATGATGTTGTTGGTGGTGCCGGCGACGATGTTGGCGATGGTGATGACCGCCGGATCGAACACCGAGATGGTGCGCGTCACCAGCGTCTGAAGCGCGGTGACGATCTCGCAGGCGACCGGGATCGGGTCGGTGGCGTCGTGCGGCATCGAGGCGTGGCCGCCGGCGCCGAGGACGCGAATCTCGATCACGTCGGACGAGGCCAGCAGCGGCCCCGTCCGGCTGGCGAACACGCCGGTCGGCATGTTGGGCGAGATGTGCAGCGCGAAGGCGGCGTCGGGCAGCGGGTCGATCAGGCCGTCATCGAGCATGAACCGCGCGCCGTGCCAGCCCTCCTCGCCCGGCTGGAACATGAACATCACCGTCCCGGCCAGCTGGTCCTTTTTCGCGCACAGCGCCCGGGCGGCGCCGACGAGCATGGCCACATGGGTATCGTGGCCGCAGGCATGCATGGCGCCGGCCGTGCCGGATGAAAACTCCAGCCCCGTGTCCTCGGTCAGCGGCAGGGCGTCCATGTCGCCGCGCAGCAGTACGGTGCGACCATTGGCCGAGCCGCGCAGGACGGCCAGCACGCCGGTGGTCGATGGCCCCTGGCGGATCTCCAGCGGCAGGCCCTCCAGCGCCTTGAGCACCTTGGCGGTGGTCCTGGGCAGATCCAGGCCCAGCTCCGGTTCGCGATGGATCGCCCGACGCAGTTCGATGGCGTCGTGCAGCAGGGCGTCGCCGGCGGCGGTCCAGCCGTCGCGGTCGATGGTCAGGGCGTTCATAAATCGACTCCGGATGTGATCGCGCCAACGTCGCGCTTTTCGTCGCGCCGGTCTAGGAGAGGCGCATGAGCACCGTGACCTTCACCGACATCGAAGCCGCCGCCAGACGCATCGCGGGTCTGGCCGTGAAGACCCCGCTGGTCGAGAGCCCCGCGCTGAACGACCGGCTCGGCGCCCGCGTGCTGCTGAAGCCCGAGACGCTGCAGCACGCCGGGGCCTTCAAGTTTCGCGGCGCGATGAACAGGATCTCGCAGCTGACGGCCGAGGAACGGGCGCGCGGGGTGGTCGCCTGCTCGTCCGGCAACCATGCCCAGGGCGTGGCGCTGGTCGCGCGGATGCTGGGCGCGCCGGCGGTGATCGTCATGCCGGCAGACGCCCCGGCGATGAAGGTCGCCAACACGCGCGGCTACGGCGCGGAGGTGATCCACTACGACCGCTACACCGAGGACCGCGACGTCATCACGCGGGACATCGCCGAGACGCGCGGCATGACCATCGTCTGGCCGTTCGACGACGAGGACGTCATCGCCGGCCAGGGCACGGTCGGCCTTGAACTGGTGGGTCAGGCCCGCGAGGCCGGGGCGACGCTCGACGTCGTGCTGACCCCGGTCGGCGGCGGCGGTCTGGCGGCCGGCGTCGCCACGGCGATCAAGCATCTGCTGCCGGGGGCCAGGGTTCATGGCGTCGAGCCCTCGGCCTTCGACGACACGGCCCGCTCGATGGTCAGCGGCCGGCGCGAGACCATCGACCCGGCGGCGCGATCGATCTGCGACGCCCTGCAATCGCCCTCGCCCGGGGCGATCACGTTTCCGATCAACCAGCGACTGCTCGACGGCGTTCTGACGGTCACCGACGCCCAGGTCGCCGAGGCGATCCGCTATGCCTACACCACCCTCAAGCTGGTCGTTGAGCCGGGCGGGATCGTCGGGCTGGCGGCCCTGCTGGCTGGCGAGCTGGATGTGTCCGGCCAGACAGTCGGCGTCGTCCTCTCGGGCGGCAACATCGACCCGGCCCTGTTCAGCCGCATCCTGGCGGGAGAGCTCTGATGATCCCCGGTTTTATTCCGCCCCAGACGCCGCTGCTGGTGGTTCTGCGCTCGGCGCTCGATCACAACCTGGCCACCATGCAGAGCCGCTGCGACAAGGCCGGGGTCCGGCTGCGGGCGCATGGCAAGACCCATAAATGCTCGACGCTCGGCCGGCTGCAGGTCGCCGGCGGGGCGGTCGGCCTGTGCGCGCAGACCGTGGGCGAGGCCGAGGCCTTCGTGAAGGGCGGCATCCGCGACGTGCTGGTCACCGCCCCGCATCCGGACTGGGGCTCGGCCCGGCTGGCCGCGCTGGCGACGTCGGGCGCCCGCGTCGGCGCCACCGTCGATCACGAAAGCCAGATCGCGCGGCTCGGCGCGGCGGCGCGGGCGGCGGGCGTGACCCTCGACTGCGTGATCGACATCGATCCGGGCACCCATCGCACCGGCGCGCACCCGTCAAAGGTCGTGGCGCTGGCGGCCCTGGCGGCGGCGACCGACGGGCTGAACTACGCGGGCGTGCAGGCCTATGCCGGGCACCTGCAGCATATGGACGACATCGGCGCGCGCCGCGCGGCGGACGACGCGGTGACGGCAAATCTCGCGGCCGTGGTCGAGCAGCTGCGACTGGCCAACCTCGCGCCCGGCGTGGTCACCGGCGGCGGCACCGGCACCCACGCCTGGGACCTCGATTCGGGCGTGTTCACCGAGCTCCAGGCGGGCTCCTACGCCGTGATGGACGTGGAGTACGAAGCCTGCGGCGGGCCGGAGGGCGGTTGGCCGTTCCAGCAGGCCCTGTTCGTCGTGGCCAGTGTCGTCTCGGCCAACCACAAGAGCCACGTCACGGTCGATGCGGGCTTCAAGGCCTTTTCCAGCGACGGCCCGCCCGCGCGGATCGCGGCCGGGGCGGCCGACGGCTCGCTGTGGCGGCCGATGGGCGACGAGCACGGCATGATCATCCACCCGTCCGGCCTGCCGGCGCTGAAGGGCGGCGACTTCATCGCCGCGGTCGATGCGCTGGACGCCGACCCGGCCGCGCCCTGGCCGCAGGACGCGCCGAAGGCGGGCGGCTTCGTCTGGCTGCAGCCCGGCCACTGCGACCCGACCATCAACCTCTACGACGCCCTGCATGTGGTGTCCGACGACGGCGCGATCGAGCGCTGGGACATTGATGCGCGACGATCGAGTCGGACCGGAATCCGGTCCCGCGCCGGGGAGGAATGATCAGGCTCTTGCGCTCTCCCCGGGTCAGGCGGGCAGTCTGCCGCGAAATCAGGGAGCGAACGCAATGAACGACATGGATTTCACCGGCAAGCGGGTGCTGGTCGTCGGCGGCACCAGCGGCATCGGCAACGGCGTCGCCCAGGCCTTCCGCGCGCGCGGCGCGAAGGTCGCCGTCTGGGGCACCCGTGATGCGGCCGACTACCGCGTCGAGGACGGCTCGGACCTGACCGGCCTGGCCTTCGCCCGCATCGACGCCTCCGACAGCGCCGCGGTCGCCGCCGCGCCTTCGCCGTTCGACGGCCTCGACGTGCTGGTGCTGGCCCAGGGCACGGTGCTCTACCGCAAGGGCGAGTTCGAGATGGACGGCTTCCGCAAGGTGGTCGGGGTCAACCTCGACAGCCTGATGGCCTGCGCCATGCGCTTCCTCGACGAGCTGAAGGCCTCGGGCGGCAATATCGTCACCATCAGCTCCACCGCCGCCTTTCACGCGACCCGCGGCAACCCGGCCTACAGCGCCTCCAAGGCCGGGGCCGTGGCCCTGACCCGCACGCTGGGCCAGGCCTGGGCGGCGGACGGCGTTCGGGTCAACGGCGTCGCGCCGGGCCTGGTCGACACCAAGCTGACCAAGGTCACCACCGAAAATCCCGAGCGGCTGGCCGCCAGCCTGCGCGGCATCCCCATGCACCGACTCGGCACGCCCGCCGACATGGCCGGGGCGGTGATGTTCCTGGCCTCGCCGCTGGCCGCCTACATCACCGGCCAGACGATAATCGTCGATGGCGGATTGACCCTCTGAACTAGGGCTTTGCGGTGAGCGATTTCGGGCGATAGGGTCCGGCCGCAATTCCTCGCCATCAAGAGCGCTGTTCCATGAAAAAGCTTCTGCTTGCCGCCCTGGTCGCCGCGATGCCGCTGGCGGCGTTCGCCGCCGATCCCGCGGTGAACCCGGCCCGTCTGGCCACCGACATCAAGGTGCTGTCGTCCGACGCCTTCGAGGGGCGCGGTCCGGCCACCCCCGGCGGCGACAAGACCGTCGCCTGGATCATCGGCCAGATGATCGCCACGGGCCTGGAGCCAGGCGGCGACCTGAGGGACGGCAAGCGCGCCTGGACCCAGGACGTGCCGCTGGGCCGTTTCGAGATGAAGGGCCCGGTGACCTCCAGCTTCTCGGTCGGCGGCCAGTCGATCACCCTGACCCAGGGCGAGCAGATCGCCATCCGCGCGGCCCAGACCAATGTCGACAGCGTCAACCTCGCCGGGCTGCCGGTGGTGTTCGCCGGCTACGGCGTCGATGCGCCCGAGCGCAACTGGAACGACTTCGCCGGCATGGACGTCAAGGGCAAGGTCGTCATCGTCCTGATCAATGACCCCGATTTCGAATCCGGCAAGGGCGACTTCGGCGGCAAGGCCATGACCTACTACGGCCGCTGGACCTACAAGTACGAGCAGGCCGCGCGCCTCGGCGCCGCCGCCCTGATCGTCGTCCACGAGACCGATCCGGCCTCCTACGGCTGGGCCACGGTCAAGAACTCCAACACCAATGTGATGTTCGACATCGTCCGCGACAAGCCGGGCGAGGTTCACCCGCCGGTCGAGGCCTGGATCCAGCGCGATGTCGCCGTCGATCTGTTCCGCCGGGCCGGTCTCGACTTCGACGCGCTGAAGAAGAAGGCCGCCAGGCGCGGCTTCAAGGCCGTGGCCCTGCCCGGCGCGACCTTCTCGGCCGACTTCAAGGTCGATCACCAGGTCATCGTGTCCCAGAACGTCGTCGGCGTGCTGCCGGGCGCCAAACGTCCGGACGAGCGGGTGTTCTTCACCGCCCACTGGGATCACCTGGGCGTGGGCCTGCCCGACGCGAAGGGCGACACGATCTACAACGGCGCCGTGGACAACGCGACGGGCATCGCCGCCCTGCTCGAGCTGGGCCGGATGTACGCCGCCGGGCCGCGCCCCGACCGCTCGATCGTGTTCATGGCCGTGACGGCCGAGGAAAAGGGCCTGCTGGGCTCGGAATACTATGCCGCCAACCCGCTCTATCCGCTGGCGACGACCGTGGCCGACCTGAACATGGACGGCTTCTCGCCGACCGGGCCGGCGCGCGACTACACCACCTCGGGCGATGGCAAGGTCAGCCTGCAGGACGACCTGGTCGCGGCGCTCGAGGCGCGCGACCGGGTGTTCACGCCCGACCCCGTTCCGGAAGCGGGCCACTTCTTCCGCTCGGACCACTTTCCGTTCGCCAAGCGCGGCGTGCCGGCCATCTCGGTCGGACCGGGCGAGGACCTGGTTGTCGGCGGCGTCGCGGCCGGCAAGGCCTACAGCGACATGTATATCAAGGACCGCTACCACCAGCCGGCCGACGAATGGTCGGACGACTGGGACCTGTCGGGCATGAGCGCCGATCTCTCGCTGCTCCACGGCCTGGGCCTCGACCTCGCGACGTCGACCCGTTGGCCGGAATGGCAGGCGGGGTCGGAATTCAAGGCGATCCGCGACGCCACGGCGGGCGACCGTCACTAGCCCTCATCCGTGAACTCCGGCCCCGGCCGGAGGGATCGGAGGACCCGATGACCGTCAGCGTCTTCGACCTGTTCAAGCCCGGCGTCGGGCCGTCCAGTTCGCACACCATGGGCCCGATGACCGCCGCGGTGCGGTTCATCGGGCTGCTGCGCGCGAGCGGGGGCCTGGCGCGGGTCACGCGCGTCCAGGTCAAGCTCTACGCCTCGCTGGCCCTGACCGGTCGCGGCCACGCCACCGACCGGGCCGTGATCCTGGGGCTGATGGGCTTCGAGCCGGCCAGCCTCGATCCCGACGCCGGCGAGGCGGCCCTGGCCGCGCTGCGGGCCGAGCAGTGGCTGGCCCTGGGCGGCGACGGGCCGCAGATCGCCGTCGACGTTGCGAGCGACATCGTCTGGGCCGGCCACGAGCGGCTGCCACAGCATCCCAACGCCCTGACCTTCACCGCCTATGCCGGCGAGGATGTGCTGGCCGAGCGGTCCTGGTTCTCCATCGGCGGCGGCTTCGTCCGCGACGAGGAGGAGATCTTCCGCAACACCGGCGACGAGGAGGGGCCGCCCGTGCCCTTTTCCTTCGAGTCGGGCGCCGATCTGCTGGCCATGACGGCGGCCGGCGGGGTGACCATCGCCCAGGCGATGATGGCCAACGAGCGCGTGCGCCGCTCCGAGGCCGAGGTCATCGAGGGCCTCGATACGATCTTCGCGGCCATGGAGGCCTGTATCGACCGCGGCATGCGCATCGGCGGGACCCTGCCGGGCGGGCTAGACGTCAAGCGTCGGGCGCAACAGGTGCACCAGGCGATCATGGCCAAGGTCGAGAAACAGATCAGCGACCCGCTGGCGGCGATGGACTTCGTCAACCTCTGGGCCCTGGCGGTTAACGAGGAGAACGCCGCCGGCGGCAAGGTGGTCACGGCCCCGACCAACGGCGCGGCGGGCCTGATTCCGGCGGTGCTGCGGTTCTACAACCGGTTCTACCAGGGCACGGCGGAGGGCCGGCGCACCTTCCTGCTGACCGCCGCCGCCATCGGCGCCCTGTACAAGAAGAACGCCTCGATCAGCGGCGCCGAGGTCGGCTGCCAGGGCGAGGTGGGCGTCGCCTGCTCGATGGCCGCCGCCGGCCTGTGCGCGGCGCTGGGCGGCAGCAACAGCCAGGTCGAGAACGCCGCCGAGATTGGCATGGAGCACAACCTCGGTCTCACCTGCGACCCCATCGGCGGCCTGGTCCAGATCCCCTGCATCGAGCGCAACGCCATGGGCGCCATCAAGGCCATCGACGCCGCCCGGCTGGCCCTGCTGGGCGACGGCGAGCACAGCGTGAGCCTCGACAAGGTCATCGCCACGATGAAACGCACCGGCGAGGACATGAACGAGATCTACAAGGAGACCTCGCTCGGCGGCCTGGCGATCGGGCTGGCGGTGAACCGGGTGGAGTGCTGACCCCCTTCCTTCTCCCCTTGCGGGAGAAGGTGTAAGGCGGAGCCTGACGGATGAGGGGTCGCGCGGATCTGCCGGGCGTAGCGGCGGGCGGACCTGATCATCCACCCCTCATCCGACCCGCTTCGCGGGCCACCTTCTCCCGCAAGGGGAGAAGGATTTCGGATGCGGCCCCGCCAACCATTTGTGCAGCCCACCCCTTTTCGTCATCCTGAGGAGCCCGCGCGGCGGGCGTCTCGAAGGACGCAGGACCGATGAGCAACCTTTCCCAAATCCGCGTCGGCGTCGGCGGCTGGACGTTCGAGCCGTGGCGGGGCGTCTTCTATCCCGACACGCTCAAACAGAAGGACGAGCTCGGCTACATGAGCCGTCACCTGCGCGTGATCGAGATCAACGGCACCTACTATTCCAGCTTCAAACCCGACAGCTGGCGCAAGTGGCGGGACGAGACGCCGGACGGGTTCGTGTTCACGGTCAAGGGCAGCCGCTTCACCACCAACCGCAAGGTTCTGGCCGAGGCCGGCGAGAGCCTCGCCCGGTTCTTCGACCAAGGGATCAGCGAGCTGGGCGACAAGCTCGGCGCCGTGTTCTGGCAGTTCGCCCCAACCAAGAAGTTCGACCCGGACGACTTCGGCGCCTTTCTCGAACTGCTGCCCAAGTCGGTCGACGGCGTGCCGCTGCGCCATGCGGTCGAGGTGCGGCACGACAGCTTCCGCACGCCGGAGTTCCCGGTCCTGCTGCGCAAGCACAACATCGCCAACGTCTACGCCGACCACGCCACCTATCCCAAGATTGCCGACGTGACGGCCGACTTCGTCTACGCCCGGCTGCAGACGGGGTCGGACGATGTGGCGACGGCCTATGACGCCGCGACGCTGGACCAGTGGGCCGGCCGGCTGAAGACCTGGGCCGCTGGCGGCGAGCCGGAGGGCCTGCCGAAGGTCGATCCGGGCTTCACGGCGCCGGTGAAGCCCCGTGACGTGTTCGCCTTCATCATCCACGAGGGCAAGGTGCGGGCGCCACATGGGGCCCAAGCGCTTCAGGGGTTGGTGGATAAGTAGTGCTGCGGTCGGCCAACTCAAGGCCCGTCATCCTGTGCCCTGTGCCCAGGACCCCTCTCGAAGTGTTCCGAACCCGTCCACCTTGTCTCCGGTCTAAACAGGGACAAGCCCGAGGATGACGGAGATCGTTGCGGGTCCACCTGCGCCAAGCGGCTCGCGCGCGCAAACCCTTGCCCGGCCCGGCCCGGCCGCTTAAGCCCTCGATCATGTCGACCCAGGGCCTGATCCTCACCATTTCCTGTCCCGACCGCCGCGGCATCGTGGCGGCCGTGTCCGCCTTTCTGGCGCAGCGGGACTGCAACATTCTCGACGCCCAGCAGTATGACGACGCCGAGACCGGCATGTTCTTCATGCGGGTGGTGTTCGCGCCGGACAGCTATGGCGCGGACGACCTGCGGGAGTCCTTCGCGGAGGTCGGCGAGACCTTCGCCATGACCTGGAGCCTGCGCGACCCGAAGGTGCGCAAGAAGGTCATGATCCTGGCCAGCAAGTCCGACCACTGCCTGGCCGACCTGATCTATCGCTGGCGCATCGGCGAGCTGCCGATGGACATCGCCGGGGTGATCTCCAACCATCCGGCCGACACCTATCGCCACGTCGACCTGTCGGACCTGCCGTTCCACCACCTGCCGGTGACCAAGGACACCAAGCTGGAGCAGGAGGCGCAGGTCTGGACGCTGATCCGCGACTCGGGCGCCGACCTGGTCGTGCTCGCCCGCTACATGCAGGTGCTGTCCGACGGCCTGGCGGCCAAGCTGGAAGGCCGCTGCATCAACATCCACCACTCGTTCCTGCCGGGCTTCAAGGGCGCCAAACCCTATCATCAGGCCCATGCCCGTGGCGTGAAGGTCATCGGCGCCAGCGCCCATTTCGTCACCGGCGACCTCGACGAGGGCCCGATCATCGAACAGGACGTCGAGCGCATCAGCCACCGCGACACCCCCGACGACCTGATCCGCAAGGGCCGCGACATCGAGCGCCGCGTGCTGGCGAGGGCCGTGCGCTGGACGCTGGAGGACCGCGTGCTGCTGAACGGGCGCAAAACCGTGGTGTTCACGGATTAGCCTCTCTCAATCCTCCCCGTGACGTGGGGAGGGGGACCATGCGGAGCATGGTGGAGGGGTCAGTGCGGGACTCGCCGGATAGATCGGAATTCAGGATGGGGCCGCTGGCGTTCGCGCCGCCCCTCCACCGCCCTCTGGGCGGTCCCCCTCCCCAGCAAGCTGGGGAGGAATGTTGTCAGCCCAGCGACCCCGCCGCCGGCAGCACGCCGATCAGCTGGATGCGGAAGATCAGCACGCTGTTGGGCGGGATCGGGCCCGCGCCCTGTTCGCCGTAGCCGAGGGCCGGCGGAACGTAGAGGATCCATTCGTCGCCGGGCTTCATCTTCTGCAGGGCTTCGATCCAGGCCGGGATCAGGCCGCCCAGCCGCATCACCGCCGGGGCGCCGCGCTGGAACGAGCTGTCGAAAATGTCGCCCGAGACCAGCTTGCCCTCGTAGTGGACCTTGACCTCGTCCTCGCGGCGGGGCGAGACGCCGCCAGCCGGGCCCGAGGCGACCACCTTGTAGAGCACGCCCGAGGGCAGCTTCTGCACGCCGGGTTCCTTGGCGGTCTTCTCCATGAAGGCGACGGCCGTGGCGCCGTTGGCCTCGATCAGCGAGGGATCGGCCCCCGGCTTCTTCGTGCAGCCGGCGAGGGCCAGGGCGGCGAGGGCCGTGACGATGAGGGTGCGGCGAAGCATTTTCCGTAAACTCCTAGACCGCGCGGGGCGGGTAGCCGCTGGCGCGCAGCGCGTCCATGATTTCCTGGGTGTGCTGGGCGTCGCGGGTCTCGATCATGATGTCGAACTCCGCGCCCTTGGCCGGCACGTCCAGGGCCAGGCGGTTGTGGGCCACCTCGATGATGTTGCCGCCCATCTCTCCGATCACCCGGCTGACGGTCGCCAAAAGGCCCGGCCGGTCGTCGCCGATGATGCGCAGGGAGACGAGGCGCTGGGCCCGCACCAGCTCGCGGGTCAGCACGCTGGCCAGCAGGCGGGTGTCGATGTTGCCGCCGGTCAGGATCAGGCCGCACTTCTTGCCGCGGAACCGCTCGGGATAGGCCAGCAGCGCCGCCAGCGAGGCCGCGCCCGCGCCCTCGGCGATGGTCTTCTCGACGTTGCAGTACAGGGCGATCGCCCGCTCGATGTAGGGCTCCTCGAGCAGCAGCACGTCGTCCATCATCGGCCGGGCGATGGCGTAGGTCTTGGTCCCGACCTCCTTGACCGCGATGCCCTCGGCGATGGTCTGGCCGCCCGCCTCGGCGTTCAGGCCGCGCATGCGGGCGGTGAAGCTGGGGAACATCGCCGGCTCGCAGCCGATGATGCGGATGGCCGGGTTGATCGCCTTGGCCGCCGTGCCGACGCCGCTGATCAGCCCGCCGCCGCCGATCGGCACGGGCAGGATCTCCAGGTCCGGCACGTCCTCCAGCATCTCCAGAGCGATGGTGCCCTGGCCGGCCATGACGTCGTAGTCGTCGAACGGGTGGACAAACGTCAGGCCGCGCGCCTCGCGCAGCTGCTGGGCGTGGGCGGCGGCCTCGTCATAGGTGTCGCCGAAAATGACCACCTCGGCGCCGTGCTGGCGCGTGTGCTCGACCTTCACGAACGGCGTGCCCTTGGGCATGACGATGGTCACCGGCACGCCGAGGCGCGCGCCGTGATAGGCCAGGCCCTGGGCGTGGTTGCCGGCGCTGGCGGCGATCACGCCGCGCGCGCGGTCCGCGTCGCTCAGCAGCAGCAGCTTGTTCAGCGCGCCGCGCTCCTTGTAGGCGGCGGTGAACTGCAGGTTCTCGAACTTGACCCACACCTGGGCGCCGGTGATCTCCGACAGGGTGCGGGAGTAGCGGCAGGGCGTGCGCTCGATGTGGCCGGCCAGCCGTCCGGCGGCGGCCTTGATGTCTTCCAGGGTGAGGGTCATGGGGTCTTCAGCGGGCGGGGGGCGCCAGCCTTCACCGCAAACCCCGCATGAGGTCAAGCCGCCGCATGGCCTTTCCCGGCAGTTCCGACATACGGCCCAGCGGCAGGGCCTCGGCCGCCTTGCGCAGGGCATAGGCCGTCTCGCGCATCAGCGCCGCCGCCGACGGGGCGCCGATGAAGCCGTGGGTGACCCCGACCTTGACGTTGGAAAACTCGCGCTTGAAGCGATAGTCGCCGGCGCCCAGGTCGAGCCGGCTGTAGGGCGTGTCGTCCATCCAGCGCAGTATGTCCTGGAACAGCAGCATGCCGGGCGAATAGCGCTCGAACCGCGGATCATGGCTGATGATCCAGCTGTGGATGGTGTGCCCGCCGCGCAGGTTCATCTGGGCCGCCGCCAGCCGGTCGCCGATATGCAGGGTGAACAGGATGCCGCCGAAGTCCGGGTCGCGGCTGGCGAACAGGTTGCGCACCAGCGCCGCGGGCCAGCCGGCGGCGAACAGGTCGGTCTGGCCCGTGGCTCGCCACTGGGCCCGTTTCCAGGCGATCAGTTTGCCGAAGTCGGCGTCCGACCGCGACCAGGCGGTGAAGGTGACCGGGCCGATTTCCCGCTCGACCTTGCGACGCTTCCTGTCGGTGTCCTTGAGGACCGAGATCCCGGCGGCGCGCCGTTCGGCCTCGTAGGCGGCGTAGCCGCAGGCCACGTCGATGACGAACGAGTCCTCCCGCCCGCGCGCCAGGGGCGCGAACGGGGCCTGGCTCTCGAGCATGTGGCAGAAGTCGAGCCGGCCCACGCCGAACGCCTCGACGATCTGGCGGGGATCGACCGTCAGCCCCGGCTCGGCCACCAGTCCCTGATAGTCGCACATCGGCGCCCCGGGCGGCATGGCGGTGAAGGCGCCGACGCGGGCGGCCATGAAGCCGCGGGGATTGTCGAGCCCGCCCAGAACCGCCACCCGCAGGCCGCTGTCGGGTCCCTGGGCCCGGGCCACGCTGCGCGCCCAGTGCGGCGACAGGAAGGGACTTTCCAGGCCCGGGTCGGCCGCCTGCAACGCCGACCACCGCGCGACGGCGGTGTCGGACAGCTCCCAGGGTCTCACCACATCGATCTTCACGAAACCCTCTCCAGCAACTCGGGCGGGGGCAGACTAGCGCCCAACCCTTGCGGGAGAGTTTAGGCCGGGCGGGCCGACTTCGCGCTGGCGGGATCGGCCCGGCCGGGGCTAAGACGGATTTCAGTTGTCATTCGGGGGTTTCATCCATGCGCCACGCCCTGGCCGCTTTTTCCCTTGCTCTCGCCGCGCTGTCCGCCGGCGCGGTCCAGGCCAAGACCGTGGCGGTGACCGCCGCCCGCCTGCTCGACGTGACGTCGGGCAAATATGTCGAGCAGCCGGTGGTGGTGATCACCGACGGCCGGATCGTCGCCGTCGGCGCCCAGGGCTCCGTGGCCGTTCCCGACGGCGCCGAACGGGTCGACCTGCCTGGCCAGACCCTGCTCCCGGGTCTGATTGACACGCATGTTCACCTCGACTCCTCGCCGAAATACGGCGGCTACAACGGCCTGGCCTTCACCGACAGCTTCTGGCCCGTGGTGGCGACGGCCAACGCCGCGGCGACGCTGAACGCGGGCTTCACCACGGTGCGCAACGTCGGGGCCGACCGCTATAACGACGTGGGGCTGATGCAGGCGATCGACGAGGGTGTCGCGCCCGGACCGCGCATCGTGCCGGCCGCCTACGCCCTGGGCGCCACGGGCGGGCACTGTGACAGCACCTATTTCCCGCCCTCGGTCGATCTGACCTCGCCGGGCGTCTTCGACGGCCCCGACGCGGCCCGCAAGATGGTCCGCAAGATGAAGAAGTACGGGGCCAGGGCGATCAAGATCTGCGTCACCGGCGGGGTCTTCTCCAACGACGCGGTGGGCATCCAGCAGCTGAGCCTCGAGGAGATCCAGGCCATCGTCGAGGAGGCCCACATGGACGGCATGAAGGTCGCCGCCCACGCGCACGGGCCCGAAGGCATCCGCGCCGCCATCCTCGGCGGGGTCGACACCATCGAGCACGCCAGCCTGGTCGATGACGAAGGCATCCGCCTGGCGGTCAAGGCCGGCGCCTGGTTCGGCATGGACATCTACAACACCGACTACACCCAGGCCGAGGGCCGGGCCAACGGCGTGCGCGAGAGCGAGCTGAAGAAGGACGCCGACATCGGCGAGGCCCAGCGGCGGAACTTCTGCAAGGCGGTGAAGGCCGGGGTTCGCCAGATCTTTTCCACCGACGCCGGCATCTATCCGCACGGCTGGAACGCCCGCCAGTTCGCGGTGATGGTCCGCTACTGCGCCACGCCCCTGCAGGCCATCCAGGCCGCCACCGTCAACGCCGCCGAGGCGCTGGGCCAGCCGGGCGACGTGGGCCAGGTGGCTGTCGGCCGCTATGGCGACCTGATCGCGGTGCAGGGCGATCCCCTGGCCGACGTGACCGTGCTCGAGCACGTGACCTTCGTGATGAAGGGCGGGGCGGTGGTGCGTGGGCGGTAGCTTGCGTGGTTCGAGACGCTCGCTTGAGGCTCGCTCCTCACCATGACGAACAGGGGTGAGCGCAAGATATACGTCATCCTGAGGAGCGATCCCTCAGGATCGCGTCTCGAAGGACGCACCTAAACCCCGCAGGTGGCCTTGATCTCGGCGCGCAGGATCGGAATGCCCGCTCCCTTTTCCGATGAGGTCGCCAGCACGCGCGGGAAGGCCGCCGGGCGTTTGGCGATCTTTGCCTGGGTCTGGGTGACCACGGCCTCGACCTCGGCCGGCTTGATCTTGTCGGCCTTGGTCAGCACGATCTGGTAGGACACCGCCGCCGTGTCCAGGGCGTCCAGCGCCTCGGTGTCGGGCTCCTTGAGGCCGTGCCGCGCGTCGATCAGCAGATAGACCCGCTTCAGGTTCGGCCGGCCGCGCAGATACTGGCGGCCGAGGTTCTGGAACTTGTCCTTCGACGTGCGCGAGACGCGGGCGAAGCCGTAGCCGGGCAGATCGACCAGACGCAGCCGGTCGTCGAGCAGGAAGAAGTTTATCTCCCGCGTCCGCCCCGGCTCGTTCGAGGCCCTGGCGAGATATTTCTGGCCGACCAGGGCGTTGATCAGGCTCGACTTGCCGACGTTCGAGCGGCCGGCGAAGGCCACCTCCGGCAGGTCGGCCGGGGGCAGCCCGTCCATCTTCACCGCCCCCATCATGAACGCGCAGGGGTGGGCGAAGAGGACCCGGGCGGCCTCGATCTCCTCCTCGTCGAAGGCGGCCGTCACGCCGGCGCCTTACCCTCCCCGCGGACGCGGGCGAGGAAGGTGTCGATGGGGTTCTCGGTCTTGAGCCGGTGCATGATCACGTACTGCTGGAAGATCGAGAACACGTTCGAGAAGGTCCAGTAGACCAGCAGGCCCGCCGGGAAGCCGGCCATGATGAAGGTGAACATGATCGGCATCAGCTGAAAGATCCGCTGCTGCATGGGATCGGGAGCCGGCGGGTTCATCGCGGTGACCAGCCACATGGTGAAGCCGTAGAGCAGCGGCAGCACGCCGATGTGCAGGTACTGGTCGATCAGCCCGCCGATCACCGGCACATGCGCCGGGTCGAAGGGCAGCAGGCCGAACAGATTGAGGATCGTCGTCGGGTCCTGGGCCGACAGGTCGTGCAGCCAGCCGACGAACGGCGCGTGGCGCATCTCGATGGTCACCGACAGCACCTTGTAGAAGGCCAGGAAGACCGGGAACTGCACGAGGATCGGCAGGCAGCCGGCCATCGGGTTGACCTTCTCCCGCTGCATCAGGGCCATGGTCTCCTGCTGGGCCTTGACCGGATCGTCCTTGTGGCGGGCCTTGATCTCGGCCATCGGCTCCTGGAGCTTCTTCATCCGGGCCATGGATTCGGAGCTCTTCTGCGCCAGCGGGAAGACCAGCAGGCGCACGCAGACGGTCATCGCCAGGATGGCCAGGCCGAAGTTGCCCAGGTGGCCGAAGAAGAACTCCAGCGCCAGGAAGAACGGCTTGGTCAGGAAGCTCAGAACCCCCCAGTCGACGGCGTCCTGGAAGCGCGGGATGCCGAACTGCTTCTCGTAGCCTTTCAGGGTCTGGACCACCTTCGCGCCGGCGAACAGGCGGGTCGTCGTGGAGACCTGGCGGCCGGGCTCGATCAGGCGCGGCGCGCCGCCGAAGTGGGCGTCATAGACGTCGATGCCCTGGGTCCGCGTCAGGCCGTACTCGCCGGTGACGGTTTGCGACTGGTCCGGCGCGAGGGCCGCCAGCCAGTATTTGTCGGTCAGGCCCAGCCAGCCGCCCGCCGACCGGAAGGTCTTGACGATGACCTGCTGGTCGGGGTCGTACGCCTGGTTGGTCTTGGCCGCGGCGGCGCGAAGGGCGTCGGCCTTCTTGGCGGCCTCCTTCTTCCACGAGGCGAACTTCAGCAGGCGCAGCTCGGCGCCGGCCTTTTCCGGCAGGTCGCCCAGGGCGCCGACCGCGCCCTCATGGACGTTCTGCGCCTTGCTCGCGGGTGGCAGGCCCTGGCGCTGGACCGAGGCGTAGGGGCGGATGGTCACCGGCGCCGCGCCGAGGTTGGCGACCGTGTCGGTCACGGTGAACATGAACTTGTCATCGACCGAGACCGCGCGGGTGAAGACCAGCCGGTTGGGCGCGACATAGGTCAGTTCGACCGGCTTGCCCGGCGCCAGCACGGTGTTGGCCGAGGTCACCCTCCACAGGGTGTCGGGCGAGGGCAGGCCCGGAACCTTCGGCGTGGGGACGCCCGGCGCGATCTCGTCGGTCCAGCCGAAGTCGGCGAACCAGGCATGCTCGGCCCCCTCCGGACGCAGCAGCTCGACCGGCGGAGACCCCTTGGTCAGCGTCTCGGCGTAGCGGTAGCCGCTCGCCGAACGCTCGGTCAGGAACAGGTCGTCGATGCGCGCGCCCTGCAGGCGCAGCGAGCCGGTCAGCGACGGGGTGGCGATCGTCACCCGGGGGCTGGCCGCCTTGGCCGCCTCGCGCGAAACCTTCACCGTTGGCCCGCTCACGGCCTTGGGCGCCGCGGCCTGTTTCGCCGCCACGGCCTGTTGCTGCTTCAGCTCCGCCTGCTTCTTCCGGTTCGCGGGGTCGAGCACCAGCGCCTGGTAGCCCAGGAGGATAACGAACGCGATCACCATGAAGATGACCATGTTCCGGGATTCGTTTTGCGGCATGTCGCGCTTAACCGGTACGGGAGGGATCGGACGTCGCGGCGGATGGCGCGGACGCAGGGTCTTGATCGGCGGCGAGCCTTAACAGCGCGCTTTTCACATCGTCAAGGAGACGGGCCCAGGGACGGGTCGTCGTGCCGCCCCGGGCGATGAACACATAGTCCGAGCCGGGGCGTCCGGTCTGGGGCAGCAGAAGGCGCGCGGCCTCGCGCAGGCGCCGCCGGGCCCGGTTGCGGACCACCGAGCCGCCGACCCGTTTGGTGGCGGTGAAGCCGGCGCGGATGACGGGATCGCCGTCGGCGCGGTCGCGGCGCTGCACGACCACCGCGCCACGGGCGACCGAAGGCGCTTGAGCGGCCGCGAGAAACTCGGGCCGCTTGCGGATGCGCTCTATGGTGGGTGTCTTGTCCAACTCGTCCCTGCCCCTACCCAAAGGAAGATGGGCGCTCGAGGCAGATGGGGACGCGCGCGGCCGAAACTAGGCCGTCAGGCGCTTGCGGCCCTTGGCGCGGCGGCGCGCGACGATCTTCTGACCGCTCTTGGTGGCCATCCGCGTACGGTAGCCGTGACGGCGCTTGCGCACGAGACGCGAGGGCTGAAAGGTCCGCTTGCTCACGGGTTAGCTCCGAAGTCTAAAGGTCTAGGCGCGCCAGGCGGGGCCCGTCGCGATGAGCGGGGGTGGATAGGGGAAGGCGGGGGGCGAGTCAACCCAAGCCCCTACAGGTCCGGTCGGATCACGGCCTTGCCAACCACCTTGCGGTCGGCCAGCAGGTCGAAGGCCTCGCGCCAGGATGCCAGCGGCAGTTCGGCGTGTACGCGGGGGCGAATGGCGCCCTCGGCGGCCATCTTCCAGACGGCGGCCATGTTTTCCCGGCCGCGCTCGGGGAACTGGCGGCCGTATTCCCCGGCCCGCACGCCGATGACCGAGAAGCCCTTGATCAGCGGCATGTTGACCGAAATCGTCGGGATCCGGCCCGAGGTGAAGCCGACGACCAGCAGGCGGCCGTCGAAGGCGATACAGCGGACGCTCTCGTCGAACACGTCGCCGCCGACCGGATCATAGATCACATCGGCCCCCGCCCCGCCGGTGATCGCCCGGACCTTGTCGCGGAAACCGCCGGTGACGTTGACCACGGCGTCGGGCGCGTATTCGTCGGCGACGATCTTCAGCTTGTCGTCGGAGGCAGAGGCGGCGATGACTCGCGCGCCCAGCGCCCTGGCGAGGTCCACGGCGGCCAGGCCGACCCCGCCGGCGGCGCCGTGCACCAGCACCCATTCGCCGGGCTCCAGCCGCGCCCTGCGGACCAGGGCGACCCAGGCCGTCAGATAGGCGGCGCCCACGGCCGCGGCCTGGGCGAAGCTCAGGTTGTCGGGCTTGCGCCGGATCGCGGCGGCGGGAAGCACGGCCAGTTCCGCGAACCCGCCCAGCTTGGCCCCGCCGACCACCGGATCGCCGACCGCCCAGTCCTCGACGCCCTCGCCCAGAGCCACGACCTCGCCGGCCAGCTCCATGCCGCCGACGAACGGCGGGGGCGGCTTGAGCTGGTACTCGCCGCGGGTCATCAGCAGGTCGGGAAAGTTGACGCTGGCGGCGCGGACGCGAACCAGCACTTCGCCGGGGCGGGGCGCGGGGGCGGGGACGTCCCTGAGCGATACGCCGGCGTAGTTGTCGGCCAGGGAGTCCACGACGAGGGCGCGCATTGTCATCTCCGGATGCTGGCCGGATTAGTGGGGCGTTTCCGCAGCGGGAGTCATCCCCAATCTCCCTTCTCCCCTTGCGGGAGAAGGTGGCCTGCGAAGCAGGTCGGATGAGGGGTCGATGATCGGGCCACCTCGAAATGCTATCCGCTACACGGAAGCGTCGGCATGACCCCTCATCCGTCGGCTGCGCCGACACCTTCTCCCGCAAGGGGAGAAGGGGCGTGCGAGGCCCTACTTCAGCATCCCGTCCGCCGCCTGGCGCACGAAGCCGGCGATCTCGCGGCAGGCCGTGTCGGCCGCGGGGATGGCGCCGATGAAGGCGGAGAAGCCGTGGGCCAGACTGTCGTAGCAGCGGTAGATCACCGGCACGCCGGCGTCCTTCAGCCGCTTGGCGTAGCACTCGCCCTGGTCGGTCAGCGGGTCGAACCCGGCGGTGACGACGATGGCTGGCGCGAGGCCCGACAGGTCCTCGGTCTTGATCGGCGACAGGCGCGGATCGGCCGGGTCGGCGTCGGGGCCCATATAGTGGCCCATGAACCAGTTCATGGTGTCGCGCGACAGCGGATAGGCGTCGGCGTAGGTGGTCATCGACTGGGTTTCGCTGGCCACATCGACGGCCGGATAGATCAGCAGCTGCAGGGCCGGTTGGGGCTCGCCCGCGCGCTTCAGATCCTGGGCGATGATGGCGGCGAAGTTGCCGCCCATCGAGTCGCCACCGATCGAGGCCGTGTTCGGCGCCGCGCCGAACCGGGCGGCATTGTCGCGACCCCAGCGATAGGCGGCCAGCACGTCGTCCAGACCCGCGGGGAAGCGGTGCTCGGGCGCCAGGCGGTAATCGACCGACAGCACCGCCGTGCGGGCGGCGCGGGCCAGGATCCCGCAGAAGGCGTCGCAGGTCTCGAGGTCGCCGATCACGCCGCCGCCGAAATGGGCGAAGACCATCAGCGGCGCCGCCGAGTCCTGGTCGGCGGGCCGATAGGCGCGCAGACGGATCGGGCCGGCCGGGCCGTCGATCGACAGGTTCTCCGTACGCACGCCCGGCTCTGGCTTGCCGGCCATCATCGCCAGGCCGGCGGCGCTGGCGGCGCGGGCCTCGACCGCCGAGAGAGACGACATCGGCGGCATGCGCCGGGCTCCGGCCGCCAGGAACTGGAAGCGGGGATCGAGCGTGCGCCCGCCCTGCCAGACCACGCCGCCGCCGGACATCATCCGCAGCACCGGCGTCGGCAACGACAGGATGACCTTCAGGATGGCTTTCTGGACGGCGGGGTCGGCCATGGAGGCTCCGGGTCAGGTCGCCAGGCGCGGCAGGGCGGGCAATCCGCCCAGGATCAGCCTGGTGGCGAAGTCAGTCGCGGCGACGGTGTCGATCGGCCGCCGCTCAAGCATCTTGTCGCCCACCTGGCGCGCCACGGCGATGCAGGCGGCGGCCAGGTAGTCGGCATCGACGCGCGGGGCGCCGCCGTGTTCGATGGCCTTGGAGAAGGCGTCGCGCACCTCCTCGAACACCCGCTCCATCTCCGGAGTCTGGATGCGCATGTGCGGCTGTTTCTCGCCGGCCGGGCGCATGACCTGCCAGGTCTGGTGCTCGTCGGCGAGGAAGTCGAAATAGGCCTGGATGGCGGCGCGCAGATAGCCGTCAAAACTGTCGGACGTGTCCCAGCAGGCCCGCAGGATTGGCCGGAACCGCGCCGCGCCGTCGTCGGCGAGCGCCTCGAACACCTCCTCGCGCGAGCGGAAGTAGTTGTAGAAGGTGCCCGAGGCGAGGCCAGTGCGGCGAATGATGTCGCGCACCGTGGCCACCTCGTAGCCCAGCTCGGCGAAAACCTCGCGCGCGGCGTCCAGGATCGCCCGGCGATTGGCGACCTTGGTCTGTTCGCGTTTTCCAGACGTAAGAACGGCCACGTGACTCATCGCGGTGAAGCTAACAGGTCGCGCCGCCCGGCGGGAAGCGACAACATGACGCCCTGTCATTCTTTGTACGGAGCGCGCGTCAGGCCCGGGCCCGCAGGCCGTTCTGCTTCATCCGCCACAGCAGCACGTCCAGGCGGTCCTGGCCGAAGAACGGCTCGCCCTCGAAGACCATGGTCGGCACGCCCCAGTGGCCGGCGCTCTCCAGCGCCTGCTGGTTGGCCGCGATGGCCGCGTCGAGACGGTCGGCCTCGTCCCGCGCCGCGCGTTCGAGGGTGTCGGGGTCGAGCCCGGCGCGCTCGGCCGCCCGGGCCAGGTGGTCGCCCTCGTGCCAGCCCTCGACCTCGCCGCTCCAGATCACCCGGCCGGCCTCGGCGATGTAGTCCAGGCCCTTGCCCGCTTCGGCGGCGGCCTGGCCCAGGCGCGTGAGGCGGTGAATGTGGGGCTGGTCGGCCGGCACCTCGCCGCTGGCGATGTCCATGACGATCGGGTCGGGCCGGGGCCAGCGGATCGGCGTGCCCTGCATCTGGCCCAGCCGGTAGACGTCCCGGGCCAGATAGGGCGGCCAGAGTGGATTGACCCGCTTGAAGAAGCCGTCGATGCGCACCGCGATCGGCAGCACTGGCCGCACCCGGATGTCCAGGTCCCAGTCCGCCCGAATTTTGACCAGCGCCGGTGTCGCCAGCCACGAATAGGGGCTGCGAAACGACCAGAAGACATCGACGCTCAGGGTCATGACTTTCATCCGGGCTCAAGGAACGCTTTAGTTACCCACGAGTATACAGAACACCATGGCGCGATCCACGGGAGATTCCATGACCGGCCAAACCGCTTCCGTCGCCACGCCCGCATCAAGGGAGTCGGCCGCCGCCCGGCGGGAACGCGCCCGGGCGCGTCCGGGCGAGATTCTCGACGCGGCCCGCGACCTCTTTTCCCGCAAGGGATTCGAGGCCGCCCGCATGGACGAGGTGGCCGCCGCCGCCGGCGTCACCAAACCGGCCGTCTACCGCTACTTCCCGGGCAAGGACCGGCTGATCGAGGCCCTGCTCGAAGAGGACCTGGCGATTCCCTTCCGCCGCCTGTCGGCCTGGGTGGAAGGTCACGAGGGGCCGATCGACGATCTGGTCGCGGGGTTTTCCGACCGGGTCGGGAACCTGCAGGGCAGCGGTCTGACGCGCGGCTATCTGATGCTGGCGCTGGACGAGGCCGGCCGCCGGCCCGAGATCGCCGACTTCATCCGCAACCAGATCCTCGCCCCCGGCCTGCTGGTGCTGGCCAGGGCCTTCCATCAGGCGATGGCGCGGGGCGAGCTCACGCCGGGCCATGACCCGGCCTTCATGGCGCGGATGTTCTTCGCGCCGTTCCTGCAGACCTCGCTGGGCACGGTGGGCTACGCCCTGCCCGTCGGCGACGAGGCCGAGCGCGCCCGCTATCGCGCGTTCCACACCGCGGCGTTTCTCCGGGCGTTTCGGGCGTAGGCGTTCCCAGGCCTCAGCCGCAGCCCGAGACGCAGCGGCTCCAGTACTGCGGGCAGCGGTCGTCCTCGCCGGCGAGGCAGAAATAGTAGGTCTGCGAACAGGCCAGCCGGCACTGGCTGCCGCTGACGGACGACTCGGCGAGCCCGGTCGGCTGGACCGGCGGGGGCAGCAGCGGCGGCGTCTCGTCCGGCATCGACGCGGCCTGCGGGACCACGCCGACCGCTCCCTTGAGCGCGGCCTGGTCGAGGCTGGGCGGGTCGGGGTCGATGCGGCCCTGCTGGGCCGCCGCGGGCGCGGCGAGCGTCAGGCCGAGGAGCAGGCAGGCGGCGAGGCGGCGCATGCCCGCCTTGTGCGACCGGTTTCGTTAAGGTTCGATTAACCACGCCTCTTGCGTGGAGGGCGCATTCGAGTTCAACTATCGACAAGGTTGAACCGGGGGCGACCCATGACCGACATGACCATCTCGCGCGCCGGCGCCAGTGAGCTGGCCGGGCATGAGGCCGTGGTCCTGACGCGCTATCTGGACTCGGTAGGCGTCTGGACCATCGGCATCGGCCATACGGCCGCCGCGGGCCCGCCGGATCCGGACCATCCGACTCCCGCCCTCACGCTCGGCGAGGCGTTCGCCCTGTTCGAACGGGACCTCGCCGCCTATGTCGCCGACGTCAACGCGGCGATCCGGGCTCCCCTGACGCAGTACGAGTTCGATGCCCTCGTCTCGTTCCACTACAACACCGGGCGGATCGCCACGGCCTCCCTGACCGCCTCGATCAACGCCGGCGACAAGGTCATGGCCGCCGCCCAGTTCATGAACTGGAAGAGGCCGCCCGCGATCATTCCCCGGCGCAAGAAGGAGCAGCTGCTGTTCCGCACCGGGACCTATTCGAACCACGGCAAGGCCACGCTCTATCCGGCCACGCCCGCCGGCAAGATCCAGTGGAGCAAGGGCCGGAGCGTGGACCTGGACGATCTCTAGGCGGTCAGGGTGACCGGCGTTTCCGGAACCTCGCCCGCCAGCAGGGCCGGCAGCCGCACGACCAGATCGCGCGGCACGATCAGCTCCTCGCAGGCGACGATCTCGTCGTGGGTCCACCAGCGCATGTCGGTGACATCGCGGCGCTCCTCCTCGGTCCAGCCGTCACGGCACAGGCGCTCGTGGGACGTACGGGCCAGGATGTAGCTTTCCAGCATCCGCACCGGCTGGCCGTAGAGGGTCAGCACATGATCGAGCGTCCAGACCACCGGGCCCCAGGTCGCGTCGTCGATGCCGGTCTCCTCCAGCAGTTCGCGCCGGGCGGCGGCGAGCAGGTCCTCGCCCGGCTCCACGGCCCCGCCGGCCGTCGCCCACCAGACGCGGGACTCGGCGATGGCCTCGGACTCGAACCGCATCAGCAGCAGCCGGTCGGTCGGGGACAGCAACAGAAGCCGGACGGTCGGTCTCTCACGCATGGCGCACTCGCGGGGTCGGTCGGACCGCGCGCTGCGCCCGGCCCTTGTCATCGGCCGCCCCGTATCATGTTCCCGGCGGCCTGCCACTGGTCGCCGCCCCGTTCGCCGAGGCGCGAGAAGTTGCCGTCGCTGGCACCACATTCGCCGCCGATGGCGATGGTCTGGTCGTTCAGATGCTCCGGGCCGCGCCAGCAGATAGACGGGACGACGCGCGGAACAACCTTGCCGCGACTCTCGCCCGCATGGAACAAATGGTCAGGGGCGGGTCAGGCGACCTGAACGACCGCAGCATGAAGCCGGGTTTTTGGAGAACGACATGTTTGGCGCATCGCAACTGGTATCCTTCGGGGCAACCGCGGGTCTTGTCGTTCTGGTCGTGGCGATACTGGCGGCGATATTCTTCCGCCGCGTCGTGAGCACAAATATGGTGCACATCGTTCAGAGCAGCCGGAAGACCACGCCCTATGGCACGGGCCAGACCACCGGAAACGTCTACTATCAGTGGCCGAGCTGGGTGCCGCTTTTCGGGGTCAATGTCATCCGGCTGCCGGTCAGCAATTTCGGCCTCTCGCTCAAGGACTACGAGGCCTACGACAAGGATCGCGTCCCGTTCGTGGTCGATGTGGTCGCCTTTTTCCGCATCTCGAACACGGCGCTCGCCGCTCAGCGCGTGGTGACGACCGGCGAGCTCGAAGAACAGCTGATGCAGATCGTCCAGGGCGCTGTCCGGAAGATTCTCGCCTCCGACACGATCGACACGATCATGACCGAGCGCGCCAAGTTCGGCGACCAGTTCACCCAGGACGTGGCGGAGCAGCTCAAGGAGTGGGGCGTCGAGTCCGTCAAGTCGATGGAGCTCATGGACATCCGCGACAGCCATGAGAGCCTGGTGATCCACAACATCATGGCCAAGAAGATCTCGCACATCGCCATGGAAAGCCGTGTCGAGGTGGCCAAGAACGATCAGGCCGCCGAGACGGCCGAAATCGTCGCCCGCCAGGCCGTCAACATTCGCGCCCAGGAAGCCGAGGAAGCCGTCGGCAAGCGCACGGCGGAGAAAGACCAGGCCGTGGGCGTGGCCAAGCAGCTCTCCGACCAGGAAATTCTCACGGCCCGCGAACAGACCCAGGAACGCCAGATGGCCGTGACCCGGGTCGAGCAGGTCCGGCAGGCGGAAATCACCCGCGACCAGCAGGTCGTCGGCGCCGAACAGCAGAAGCAGACCACAATCATCGTGGCCGAGGGCAGCCTGGAGGCCCAGAAGCGCGAGGCTCAGGGCATCGAAGCCCTCGGCGCGGCCAGGGCGACGGCCGAAAAGCTCATGCAGCTGGCGCCGGTCGAAGCCCAGATCGTGCTGGCCAAGGAGATCGGCGGCAACGAGGGCTATCAGGCCTATCTGGTCGCCCTCAAGGGCGTCGATGGCTACGTTCTGGTGGGCACCGCCCAGGCCGAGGCGCTCAAGTCGGCCGACGTGAAGGTCATCGCCAACGCGGGCGACGCCTCGACCGGCGTGGCCAATGCACGCGAACTGTTTTCGCCGCAGGGTGGCACCGCGATCGGCGCGATGCTGGAGGCGATGAGCAACACGCCCCAGGGCGCGGCGATCCTCAAGGGCATCGTCAACCGCCTGTCGCCCAGCGATCCGGATACGTCGCCGACCGCCGAATAGGACACTGGCCGAACGTTTTGGACGCCCGGGGTCAGGCTTATCCGCTAGGTTAGCGCCATGAGCGTCGCCTTCACCAAGGAAGAGGACTACGAATCGACGGCGGCGGACCTGCCCGCCCGGCCGATTTCGCCTCACCCCAATCTCGTCACGCCGCGGGGCCTGGCCCTGATCGAGGCGGCTTTGGCGGAGGCGCGCGCGGCGATGACCTCGGCCAAGTCCGGTGGCGATGTCAGCACTGACCGCACGGCCATGGCCCGGGCGACGCGCGACCTGCGTTACTGGTCGTCGCGGCGGGCGACCGCCCAGTTGGTCGAGCGCGGCGAGGACGACGAGACCCTGCGGTTCGGCGACACCGTCACCATCGCGCGCGCGGACGACCGCCGCCAGACCTGGCGCATCGTTGGCGAGGACGAGGCCGATCCGGCCAGGGGCAGCGTGTCGTGGATCTCGCCGCTCGGCCAGGCGCTGCTGGGCAAGGCCGTCGGCGACGAGGTGGCGGTGGCCGGGGCGGCGGTCGAGATCGTGGCGATCGGCTGATCGTGCCGCTATAGGGACGCCGTGACCGAACAAACCGAAATTCACGGCGTCTATGGCGCCCCGCCGCGCGAGGTGGCCGAGGCGGCCGCCGGCGCCACGCAGTTCTCGCCGCTGGTTCCCGGGGCCGAGCGTCTGGAGGACCTGGCCGAGGGCGCGCTGGCCGGCCTGACCGTGCTGGCCCCGCCTGGCACGGTCGAGCGCCGCCATGTCATGGCGCTGGGGCTGCGGGCGTTGTCGCCGACCGGCCGGCTGATCATCGCCGCGCCCAAGGACAAGGGCGGTTCGCGGCTGAAGAAGGAGCTGGAGGCGTTCGGCTGCGCGGTCAACGAGGACAGCCGCCGCCATCACCGCATCTGCACGGTGCGCCGGCCCGACGCCCCCGTGGGCCTCGACGCGGCCATCGCCGACGGCGCGCCGCGGTTCAGCGAGGCGCTCGGCGCCTGGACCCAGCCCGGCGTGTTCAGCTGGGACCGGATCGACCCGGGCAGCGCCTTGCTGGCGAAGACCCTGACGCCGCTGGCTGGCAAGGGCGCCGACTTCGGCGCGGGCATCGGCGTCCTGGCGAAGGCCGCGCTGGCCTCGCCCAAGGTCGAGTCCCTGCTGCTGATCGACAGCGACCGGCGGGCCGTCGAGGCCGCGCGACGCAACATCGACGATCCCCGCGCCACGATCCTCTGGGGCGACGTGCGCACCGCCGGCATCGAGCCGGGCAGCCTCGACTTCGTGATCATGAACCCGCCGTTCCACGACGGCGGCGCCGAGGACAAGCAGCTGGGCCAGGCCTTCATCCGCCAGGCGGCGGGCGCCCTGCGGCGCAGCGGAACCCTGTGGCTCGTGGCCAACCGCCACCTGCCCTACGAGAAGGTGCTGGCCGAGGTGTTCAAGCTCGTCACGCCGCGCGCCGACACTGGCGGCTACAAGGTGTTCGAGGCCCGCCGGTGAGTCGGGGGCCGACCCTGCGGCTCGACCGGCTGCTGGCCAATCTCGGCTACGGTTCGCGGCGCGAGATGCAGGCTTTGGCGAAGAACGGCCGCATCACGCTCGATGGCGAGCCGCTGCGCGACGCCGACAAACATGTGCCGATCACCCGCGACCTGCCCGAGCATCTGCGACTGGACGGCAAGCCGATCGACCCGCCGCCGGGCATCGCCCTGATGCTGCACAAGCCGCTCGGCGTGACCTGTTCGCACAAGGAGGCCGGGCCGCTGGTCTATGACCTGCTGCCAACGCGTTGGCGCATGCGCGAGCCGGCCATCTCGACCATCGGCCGGCTGGACAAGGACACCTCCGGCCTGCTGCTGCTGACCGACGATGGCGCGCTGCTGCACCGGGTGATCTCGCCGAAGAGCCATGTGGCCAAGCGCTACCGGGTGACCCTCGACCGACCGCTGACGGGCGAGGAGGCGGAGACCTTCGCCGCCGGCGGGCTGATGCTGGAGGGCGAGACCAAACCCCTGCTGCCGGCGGTCATGGAGACGCTGTCGCCGACGCAGGCGCTGCTGACCCTGACCGAGGGGCGTTACCACCAGGTCCGCCGGATGTTCGCCGCCGTCGGCAATCACGTCACGGCCCTGCACCGCGAAAGCATGGGCGGACTGAACCTGCCCGACGATCTGGCGGCGGGTGAGTATCGGCTGATGAGCGAGGCGGACGTGGCGGCGGTGTTCGGCTAGACGTGCCCCATCGGCGGACGGCGCCCTGGGCTCCCTGCCTTGCCGGATGCCGATACGCCCTGAAGGCCTTGATGGAATGGTTCGCTCCGGGCGGCGACCTTGGTCAAGGACCGCTTCGCGGCCGCGCAGCGGCGGGCCCTTCGGGCCCGTCCTTGACGAAGGTCCCGCCGGAGCAAGAATGCTCATCAAGACATCAGGTCGAACTCCGCCGCGAAAACGCTAAGCCGCCTTCGGCTTGCCCAGCGTCTTGCGCCACCTGGCCCGCAGGATCGCCGGCCGCTCCGGATAGCGCTCGTCGAGGAAGGCCGCGTCGACGACGCGGTCGGTGCGGAAGCTGCGGAAATCCCCCCGCAGTTCGCACCAGGCGACCAGCAGGCGGACAGCGTCCATGTAGCCGACCGCGATCGGCCAGATGGTGCGCCGGGTCTCCCGCTCCTGCTCGTCCTTGTAGTGCAGGTGCAGCTTCAGCCCGGCGTGGATCGAGGCCCGCACCCGGGCCATGTCCAGGCCGTCGGGTTTGTGCCAGTTGCTCGGCGCGGAGCGGGTGCTGGGATCGAGGATCAGCGGCCGCAGCCGCTCGGGCACCGCCGCGCTGATCTTGGCCACCAGGTCCAGCGCCGCGCGCGACAGGGCCGGGTCGCCGCGGCTGGCGACCCATTGGGCGCCGAGCACCGCCGCCTCGATCTCGTCGGCCGTCAGCATCAGCGGCGGCAGGTCGAAGCCGCCCTCAAGCACATAGCCGACGCCAGCCTCGCCGCGGATCGGCACCCGCTGGGCCATCAGGTCGGCGATGTCGCGATAGATGGTCCGTTTGGAGGTCTCCAGCTCCTCGGCCATGGCGTCGGCCGTCGTCGGCCCGCGCCCGCGACGCAGGATCTGGATGATCTGGAACAGGCGGTCGGCGCGTCTCATGGCGGGGTTCTAGCGACAGTCTGCTGACAGCATGACGGCAGCAGGTTGGCGGGAGCAACCCGCAACTCACAATTTCATCCGTCATGGCCCGGCTTGTCCGGGCCACCCATGCGCGCTGGCGCTCGCGTGAGACGCCACCGCCCTGATCCGCCCGCACGGTGTGCATGGGTGGCCCGAACACGTCGGGCCATGACGGTGTTTGGGGTTACAGCAGCGCCGCTCCCTCATGCGCCAGCAGCCACCGCTTGCGCTCGATCCCGCCGCCGTAGCCGGTCAATGATCGGTTGGCGCCGATCACCCGGTGGCAGGGGATGACGATGCCGATCGGGTTGGCGCCATTGGCCAGGCCCACGGCCCGCACCGCCGTCGGCCGGCCGATGCGCGCGGCGAGGCCGGCGTAGTTCTCGGTGCGGCCGGCGGGGATCCGCGTCAGAGCGGTCCAGACCTGTCGCTGGAAGTCTGTGCCGGCCACGCGCCAGGGGATGTCGGCCAGCGCGTCCATCTCGCCGGCGAAGTAGCGGTCGAGCGCCGCGCGGATGGCCTTCGGCGTCTCGCCCTCGATCACCGGAACGCCAGCATAGTGGATCGCCATCAGCCGCCGGGTGCGCGGGCTGTCGTTGTCGAAGTCGAGCACCCGCACGACGTCGGCCGAATCGACGACGATCTGCAACGTCGCGACCGGCGTCTGCAGCCAGCTGCGGACGAGACGGTCAGGCCGCGCGCTTCGCATCGGCGATCGCCTTCAGGACCACGGTGTCGGACGCCCACAGATGCAGGGCGGCATAGGCGCGCCAGGGCCGCCACTGCTCGGCACGCGCCAGCAGCTCGGCCGGCGAGGGCCGCACGCCATCGACCTCCAGCGCCCGCATCAGGCCGATGTCGGCGGCGGGGAAGGCGTCCGGCTCGCGCAGCTGGCGCATGGCGATGTACTGGGCCGTCCATTCGCCGATGCCCGGCAACGCGCGGAGTTTCAGTACGGCCTCCTCGAGGCTGGCCTGCGGTCCGAACAGCGCCGGGTTGGCGTGGACGGCCGCGGCGATCGCGCCAATGGCCCGCGCCCGGGCGCCGGGCATCAGGCCCAGGCCCGCGATGTCCTCCCCGGCCATGCGGTGCGGGCGCGGGAAGGTCAGGGTCAGGCCCGGCCGGGCCCAGCCCCCGGCCAGCGGCTGTCCGTACTCGGCCGCCAGCCGGCCGGCCAGCTTCACGGCGGCGGGCACGGTGATCTGCTGGCCGAGGATCGCCCGCACGGCCAGTTCGAACCCGTCCCAGGCGCCGGGCACACGCAGGCCGGGCCGGGCCGCGACCATCGCCGCCAGCGCCGGATCGACGCTCAGGTGCTCGCCGATCTGCAGCGGGTCGGCCGACAGGTCGAACACCCGCCGCACCCGGGCCAGGATGGTCGGCAGGGCGGTCAGTTTCGGAAAGCGGATCTCGACCGCCAGCCGGTTGTCAGTCGCATGGCTGACCGACAGCGTCCCGGCGTCCTCGCCGACCGTGATGGCCCGGCTGTAGACGCCGTCGATCACCGTCTCGACGCCGGGGATCGCCCGCAGCCGCAGGAAGTCGAGCAGCCCGTCCCAGTCGTAGGGCGGTTTGTAGCGCAGGTGCAGCCGGACCGCCTCGCCGTCGGACGCCCGCGCGCCGCGTCGGCGCAGGGCCAGCGGCGGGCGATTGTAGAGCCGCTGGAACGTCTCGTTGAACCGCCGCACGCTGCCAAAGCCGGCGGCCAGCGCCACCTCGCCCATCGGCAAGTCGGTCTCGTGAATCAGCTGCTTGGCCAGCAGCACGCGGCGGGTCTGGGCCACGCCGACGGGCGAGGCGCCGAGGTGCTCCCTGAACAGCCGCCGCAGCTGCCGGTCGCCGACCCCGAGCCGCCCGGCCAGGGCCTCCACGTCCCCCTCGTCCAGCGCCCCGCCCTCGATCAGGGTCAGGGCCCGGCGCACGGTGGCCGACGTCCCCAGCCAGGCCCCGAGGTCCGGCGAGGTCTCCGGCCGGCAGCGCAGGCAGGCGCGGAAGCCCGCCTCCTCGGCGGCGGCCGCGCTGCGGTGAAAGGTGCAGTTTTCGCGCTTCGGCGTCCGCGCCGGACAGACCGGCCGGCAGTAGATGCCCGTGCTGGTCACCCCGATGAACAACCGCCCGTCGAACCGGGCGTCGCGCGTCTCGATGGCGCGGTAACAGGCGTCGGGGGTCAGGTCCATGCGGCGATGATGGGGGTGGAGTTGCGGCGCGTCTCGCGGTTTTCGGACTCCACCACTTGGGATTCACCGGCCACGTCACCTTCGCCTATCCGTCATCCATGTCCCCGGTCTGTACAGTCCCGAGGACCCATGCACACGGTCCTGGCTATAGGGGGCGCGGGGACATGCACTTCAGTGCGTGTCCCCTTCGGCCGAAAAGGGACATGTGTGGACGACCCCTTGGGTGCAAGAAGAATCTCTGACGGTTCGGCTTGGCGCGCGGGTTCGGGTGCTGACATGTGTCCGGCCTCGATTGCGGCGTTTGACGTGCCGCGGGCCCGTATGGAGTAAGCGGACCTGGTCCAGTTCACGTACGCGCGCTCTGTCGTGGCGCGGTGTCCCACGGCTGGTTTTCCAGGTCCCGTCTTCCTGACCGTTGCGCCATACCTTTCCGGCTTCGACCTTCCCACGCCCTCCAGGCCTTGCGGCCGGGACGACCCCGCTCCGGCGTTGGCGATCAGGCCGCCGCCGGAGAAGCCCTGTAGACCCCGCCCCGGACCATCAGCGCCCAGGCGACGCGCGCCATCCTGCCGGCCAGGGCCACGGCCACCAGCTGGCGCGGCTTGCGGGCCAGCATCCGCGCCAGCCACGAGCCCTCCGGCGCCCCGCCCGCCACCGCCCAGCGCACCACCGCCTGGGCCCCGACGATCAGCAGTCGCCGCAGGCTCTTCTCGCCCATCCGGCTGGTCCGGCCCATGATCGTCCTGCCGCCGCTGGAATGCTGGCGTGGCGTCAGACCCACCCAGGCGGCGAAGTCGCGGCCCTTGGCGAACGTCTCGCGCGGCGGGGCCAGCGCCACCAGCGCGGTGGCGATCACCGGCCCAACGCCCGGGATGGTCATCAGCCGCCGGGCCGTCTCATCGGCCTTCGCCCGGACCGCGATCTCCCCGTCCAGCCGCGCGATCTGCTCGCCCAGAGCCGCAAGGCCGCTGGCCAGCGCCTCCAGCGGCGGACGCGCCTCCAGCGGCAGGTCCGTCCCCTCCGCGATGATCGCCAGCAGCCTGGCCACATGCGCCGGGCCCCTGGGCGCGATCAGCCCATGCTCGGCCAGATGACCCCGGATCGCGTTGATGATCTGGGTCCTCTGCCGCACCAGCAGATCGCGCGCCCGGAACACCGTCGCCGCCGCCTGCTGTTCGGCGCTCTTGACCGCCACGAACCGCATCCCCGGCCTCAGCGCCGCCTCGCAGATCGCCTCGGCGTCCGCCGCGTCGGTCTTCTGCCGCTTGACGAACGGCTTGACATACGCCGGCGCGATCAGTCGCGTCTCATGACCCAGCGCGCCGATCTCGCGGCCCCAGTAATGCGCCGCAGCGTCTTCCTCAGAACCACCGCGCCCGACGCATCCGCGCCGTGAACCTGAAACACCGACTTGGCCAGATCCAAACCGATCGTGCTAATCTTCAACATGGACGGCTCCTCTCGACTGGTTGAAACAACTCCAGTCTGGCACGCCGATGCCGTCGAGGGGTCGTCCACCCCATCACGCACTAAAGTGCATGTCCCTGTTCCTCACGCTACACATCCCCCATGCCCGACGCCTCCACCGCCCTCGCCGACCGCGCCATCGCCATCCTCGGCAAGCTGGTGAGCTTCGACACCACCTCGCGCCTGTCGAACCTGGCCCTGATCGACTGGGTCGAGGCGTATCTGGCGGAGCAGGGCGTCGCCGCCCGCCGCATCGTCAGCCCCGCCGGCGACAAGGCCAACCTGCTGGCCAGCATAGGCCCGGCGGTTGAGGGCGGGGTCATCCTGTCGGGTCACACCGACGTGGTGCCGGTCGATGGACAGCCCTGGACCAGCGACCCCTTCGTCCTGACCGAGCGCGACGGGAAGCTCTACGGGCGCGGATCCTCGGACATGAAGGGCTTCATCGCCCTGGCCCTCGCCGCTGCGCCGCTGTTCCGCGAGGGGCTGAAGCGCCCCGTCCACCTGGCCTTCTCCTAC
This sequence comes from Caulobacter sp., assembly GCA_030645575.1. Classification (GTDB taxonomy): domain Bacteria; phylum Pseudomonadota; class Alphaproteobacteria; order Caulobacterales; family Caulobacteraceae; genus Caulobacter. The sequence goes on from JAUSMJ010000044.1 coordinate 44,683, forward strand.
GACGAGGAAGTCGGCTGTTTCGGCGCGCCGGAGATGATCGCCACCATCGCGCGCGACCTGCCGCGCCCGGCCCTGTGCATCGTCGGCGAACCCTCGCTGATGAAGGCGGTCGGCGGCCACAAGGGCGCGGCCTTCTTCCGCGTGGTGGTCAGCGGGCGCGAGGCCCACTCCAGCCAGCCGCACCTGGGCGTCTCGGCCAACATGGCGGCGGTGGAGCTGCTGGCGGCGCTGACGGCCCTGTCGGCCGACCTCGCGGCCAAGGCCGACCCCGCCTCGCCGTTCGAGCCACGGGGGACCAGCCTGACCGTCGGCCGGATCGACGGCGGCACGGCGGCCAACATCCTGGCCCGTCGTTGCGAGATCGTCTTCGATGTGCGGGCCGAGCCGGGCGACGATCCGCTGGTCGTGCTGGCCCCGTTCGTCGCGCGGGTGGCCGATCTCGACGCACGGCTGAAGGCGCGCGACCCCGAGGCCGGGGCGACGTTCGAGGTGCTGGCCAATGTCCCGTCGATGGCCCCCGACAACGGCGCGGCCGAGGCCTTCGTGCGCGGCCTGACCGGCGACAACGGCCCTGTCCGCGCCGTGCCCTACGCGGCCGAGGGCGGCCAGTTCCAGGGAGCCGGCTTCTCGACCGTGATCTGCGGTCCCGGCTCGATCGACCAGGCGCACCAGCCGGACGAGTTCGTCGAACTCGACCAGATACGCCAGGGCGCGGCCTTCATGGCGCGGCTCGCGGAGACGTTGCGGGCGGGATGATCCACCGCTGTCCATCCAATCACCGTCATGGCCCGGACAAGCCGGGCCATGACGATGTAATTTGATACCTATTTGGATGGGTTCGGCGCCGCCGACCTCAGCCGCGCCAGCGCCCATTCCGCCGCGTCGCGAACCACGTCGGACGGATCCCCCCTCAGCGCCTCGGCCGAAGCCGCCAGCGCCGGATCCCCGCTGTTGCCGATGGCGTACAGCACATTGCGCACGAAGCGGTCGCGGCCGATGCGCTTGACCGGGCTCTTGCGGAACATCGCGCGGAAGGCGGCGTCATCGAGCGCCGCGAGGCTCGCCAGCGAGGGCGAGCGGAGTTCGTCCCGCGCATGCAGGGCGCTCTCCCGCGCCGTGGCGGCGAACTTGTTCCACGGGCAGACGGCCAGGCAGTCGTCGCAGCCGTAGATGCGGGCGCCCAGGGCCGCGCGGAATTCCTCCGGCACGGGCCCCGCGTGCTCGATGGTCAGGTAGGAGATGCAGCGCCGCGCATCGAGCCGGTAGGGCGCGGGGAAGGCGTTGGTCGGGCAGACGTCGAGACAGGCCCGGCAGGAACCGCAATGATCGACCTCGGCCGCGTCGGGCTCGATCTCCAGCGTCGTCAGGATCGAGCCCAGGAACAGCCAGGAACCGAGTTCGCGCGAGACCAGGTTGGTATGCTTGCCCTGCCAGCCGAGGCCCGCCCGCTGGGCCAGCGGCTTTTCCATCAGGGGGGCGGTATCGACGAACACCTTCACCTCGCCGCCGGCGCGGGCGACGATCTTGCCGGCCAGGGTCTTGAGCTGACCCTTGATCAGCTCGTGATAGTCGTCGCCCTGGGCGTAGACGGAGATGGTCCCGCGCGACCGTTCCGCCAGCGTCGCCAGCGGATCACTGTCCGGCCCGTAGTTGAGCCCCAGGACGATTGCCGAGCGGGCGTCCGGCCACATGCCGGTGGGATGGGCGCGGCGGGGCAGGGTTTGCGCCATCCACTCCATGGTTCCGTGCAAGCCCTCGGCGACGAAGGCCTCCAGCCGCGCGCCGGCGGGCCAGGGGTCGGCCGCCGAGGCGAAGCCGCAGACGTCGAACCCGAGGCTCAAGGCCTCCTGGCGGATGCGGGTCCTGTCGGGGTCAGAAATCAAGGTCGTGATAGTGGGGCGCCGGCGCCATGCCCGGCCAACGATCGGCCAGAAGCGGTCGGAAGCAGGGCCGCGACTTGATCTTCATGTACCACGTCTTGGCGGCGGAGAAGTCGTTCCACGGCACGTCGCCGAAATAGTCGATCACCGACAAGTGGGCGGCGGCGGCCATGTCGGCCAGCGAGATACGCTTGCCGGCCAGCCAGTCGCGGTCAGCCAGCAGGCGCTCGATATACTGCATGTGCAGCTTCAGCGCGTCGCGGCCGGCGCGGATATTGGCCAGGGCCGGGGCGCCCAGGCCCAGCAGCCGCTTTTCCATCTTCTCGTGCAGCAGGTAGCCGCTGACCTCGGCGTCGAACTTGCGGTCGAACCATTGCAGCAGGCGGCGGGCCTCGGCCCGCTCGGCGGGCGCGCGGCCCAGCAGGGCGGGCTCGGGGTTCTGTTCCTCGAGATGCTCGAGCACCGCGCGGGTCTCGCAGATCACGATGCGACCGTCGGGGCCGGTCTCGACCAGCACGGGCGGCACGCCGGAGGGATTGAGGGCGGCGAAGTCCGGCGGGCTTTCCCACCAGCGCACCTGCACCTCGGCGAAGGGCAGCCGCTTCTCGCCCAGCGCCAGCCGCACCTGCCGCGAGGCCGGATCGAGCGGGAAATGGTGGAGGGTGCGTTCGACGCTCATCGCGGGCCTGACTTCTGCAATGGGCAGATAACGCAGACGGGCGTTAAGGCCGCGTTTACCGCGCCGCGTGTTCCGCCTCGCCGAACGCGCCCCCATGCGGCTCGGCCCGGCCGTGCGGGTCGGGATGGATGATGATGTCGGCCGCCGGAAAGGCCGCCAGCACTCGCTTCTCGGCCGCCACGACCGCCTCGTGCGCGGCGGCCAGGCTGCTGTCGGGGTCGAGGTCGGCGTGCATCTGGATGTGGATGTAGGGTCCGGAGGCCCGGGTGCGCAGCTGGTGCACGTCCTGGATGCGCGGGTCCTGGGTCATCAGGGCGATGATCCGCGCGCGGTCGGCCTCGGGCAGTTCGTGGTCCATCAGCTGATTGCCGGCCTCGCGGAACACGCCGATGGCGCCCCACAGCAGCCAGACCGCGACCAGCAGGCCGGCCGCCGCGTCCAGCCAGTGCAGGCCCAGCAAGGTCGCGCCGGCGATGCCGGCCATGGCCGCGAGGTTCGAGGCCAGGTCGGCCGCGTAGTGGGCCCGATCCCCGGTGACGGCGATCGACCGCGTGCGCCGCAGGACCCAGGACTGAACCGAGATCAGGCCGACGGTCAGGACCACCGACAGGCCCATGACCGCGATGGCCCAGCCGCCCGCGCCGAGGGGCCTGGGGTCGAGGATGCCGGCGATGGCCTCGCGACCGATCAGGGCCGCCGAGGCGAACACCAAGCCCGCCTGCATCAGGCTGGCGAAGGCCTCGGCCTTGCCATGGCCGAAACGGTGCTCCGCGTCCGGCGGCTCGACCGCGTAGCGCACGGCGTAGAGGGTGATCAGCGAGGCCAGCAGGTCGAGGCCGGAATCGGCCAGCGACGCCAGCAGCGCCACCGAGCCGCTGGCCAGCCAGGCGGCGGTCTTGGCGGCGACCAGGACGATCGCGGTGACCACCGACAGGCTGGTCACCCGGCGCGTCAGCACGGCGGCCTGGGCCGTGGTCAGGGGAGCGGTCGTCATCCCGCCCTTCTAGCCGCGACGCCCGCCGGACCCCAGCGCGAACGACTCTCGGGTTCAGGCCGCCTGCCGCGGCCGCGGCCCGATGTAGCGCGACGCTGGCCGGATCAGGCGGCCGCCGACGAGCTGTTCGCGGGCGTGGGCGATCCAGCCCGCGACCCGGCCCATGGCGAACACGCCGGTGAAGGTCGCGGGCGGGAAGGCCAGGGCCTCGAGCAGCAGGGCGGTGTAGAACTCGACATTGATGTCCAGCGGCCGGTCCGGCTTGCGGTCCCGCAGGATGGTCAGGGCCGCCGTCTCGACCGCCTCGGCGAAGGCGACGCGGCCGGGCAGGACATTGGAGCCCTCGCTCATCCGCCGCACGGCCGCCTTGAGCACGTCGGCGCGCGGGTCGCGCACGCGGTAGACGCGATGGCCGAAACCCATCAGCCGCTCGCCCCGATCCAGCGCCGCCTCCAGCCAGGCGCGGGCGTTCTCGGGCCGGCCGATGCCATCGAGCATGTCGATCACCGGCCCGGGCGCGCCGCCATGCAGCGGGCCCTTCAGCGCCGAGACGCCCGCCAGCACGGCCGAGGTCAGGCCGGCCTGGGTCGAGGCGACCACCCGGGCGGCGAAGGTCGAGGCGTTCAGGCCATGATCGCTGACGGTGACCAGATAGGCGTCCAGCGCCTCGGCCTCGGCCTCGCTGGCCGGGCGGCCGCGCAGCATGCGCAGGATGTCGGCGCTGTGGCGCAGCGTGGCGTCGGGCGGGACCAGCGACTGGCCGGCCTGGGCGCGGACCACGGCGGGGATGAACACGGCCGGCGCGGCCAGCAGCTTCAGCGCCGCGCCGAGGCCGTCGCCGTCCGGCAGCCGGGCCGTCAGGGCGCGCATGGCCTCGACGGGGGTGAGCTTCAGCAGGCCCGCGTCGATGGCGACGGTCTCGGCGAACACCGCCACCCGCGCCTCGCCCAGCGCCCGGGTGAGATCTGACGGCATGTCGTCGAAGAAGCCGTCGAACAACAGATGGGCGACGTCCTCGAAGCGGGTGCGCCCGGCGAGGTCGTCGAGGCTGTAGCCGCGAATGATCAGACGGCCGGCCAGCCCGTCCACGTCCGACAGCACGGTGTTGGCGGCGATCACGCCCTCGAGCCCGTCAATCATGTCGATTGTCTCCCTTGTTTCGGGGAGACAAATTGGCCGGGGCCGTGATATCGTCAATCTTGATCAACATAATCAATGTGTGGCGATGGACCGCGACTGGGTCTCGGCGGAAGAGGCGATGGACCGGCTGGGGGTGCGGCCGCAGACACTCTACGCCTATGTCAGCCGGGGCCGGATCGAGGCGCGGCCCGATCCCGTCGATCCGCGTCGCAGCCGCTATCGCCTGGCCGACGTCGGCGCGCTGGCCGAACGCAAGAAGCGCGGCCGCAAGGCGTCCGAGGTCGCCGCCGGGGCCATCGCCTGGGGCGAGCCGGTGCTGGCCTCGGCCATCACCACCGTCGCCGGGGGACGGCTGTTCTATCGCGGACGCGACGCCGTCGCCCTGGCGGAGACCGAAACCCTGGAGTCGGTGGCCCGGCTGCTGCGCGGCGGTCACGGCGCGACTCTGAAGGCCGTCCCGCCGGCCGCGCCGGTCTTTGGCGGGTCCCTGCGCGAGCGGCTGTTCGCGGCCCTGTCCGCCAGGGCCGGGGTCGATCCGCCATCGCGGGGCCGGGCCGCGCTGGCCCTGGCCGTCGAGGCGGTCGGCCTGCTCGATCTGGTCGCCGACGCCGCCGCCGGCGGGCCGGGCGAGGGACCGATCCACGCGCGCATCGCCCGCGCCTGGGGTCGCCCGGACGCCGATGACGTTATCCGCCGCCAGCTGGTGCTGCTGGCCGACCATGAACTGAACGCCTCGACCTTCGCCGCCCGCGTGACGGCCTCCACGGGCGCATCGCTGGCGGCCTCGGCCCTGTCGGGCCTGTGCGCGCTGTCGGGACCGCTGCACGGCGGCATGGCCGGGCGGGTGATCAATCTGGTCGAGGAGGCCCGGCGCATCGGGCCGGAGGCGACCGTCGCCGGACGGCTCGCCCGCGCGGGTCCGACGCCCGGCTTCGGCCATCCGCTCTATCCGGACGGCGACCCGCGCGCGGCCGCCCTGCTCGCGGCCTTTGATCCGCCAGCGGACTACGCCGCCCTGCGTACGGTCGTGCAGACGATGACGGGCGAGGCGGCCAACGTCGATTTCGCGGTCACCGCCCTCAGCGCGCGGTTCGGCCTGCCGCCGGACGCGCCGTTCGCGCTGTTCGCGGTGGCCCGGACGGCCGGCTGGCTGGCCCATGCCGTCGAGCAGGCGCAGACCGGGACCCTGATCCGGCCCCGGGCGCGCTATATCGGCGAGGCGCCGTCGATCTAGGGCCGCTCTAGGCGCGCTCGAAGGCCGCTTCCTCCGCCTGCAGCGGATGATCGAGGCGGCCGGCCATCTCCTTGGGGCAGACCTGCCAGAACAGGCCGCGCATGCGATCCCAGTCGCGCAGGATGCCCTGGGCGAAGGCCGAGCCGGTCTCGTGGGCGTGCTCAGCGATCAGCTTGCGCAGATGCTCTTCCCAGTGCGGCGAGGCGAGGCGCTGGACGATCACGCTGTCGGTGTTGACGCGCCCTTCGAACCGGCCGGCCATGTCGAGGACATAGGCCATGCCGCCCGTCATGCCGGCGCCGAAGTTGCCGCCCGTGGGGCCCAGGATCACCGCCGCGCCGCCGGTCATGTATTCGCAGCCGTTGGCCCCGCAGCCCTCGACCACCGTGACGGCGCCGGAGTTGCGCACGGCGAACCGCTCACCCGCCTGGCCGGCCGCGAACAGCTTGCCGGCCGTCGCGCCGTACAGACAGGTGTTGCCGATGATCGCGTTGGACTCGGGCGACACCAGATGCGGCGAGGGTCGCACCACGATGGTCGCGCCCGACAGCCCCTTGCCGACATAGTCGTTCGACTCGCCGGTCAGCACGATGCGCAGGCCCCGGACAGCGAAGGCGCCCAGGCTCTGGCCGGCGGAGCCGCGCAGCTCGACGGTCAGATGGTCGGACGGCAGGGCGCTCATGCCGAACTTGCGGGTGATGTGGCTGGAGACCCGCGCGCCGATGGCCCGGGCCGTGTTCCGCACCGTGTAGGTCAGCTGCATCTTCTCGCCGCGCTGCAGGAAGGGCGCGGCGTCGCGGACGATCTGGGCGTCGAGCGTGTCGGGCACCTCGTTGCGCCCCTCCACCGTGCAGTAGGGCTTGTTGACCCCCGGATCGGCGCGGACCAGCAGCGGGTTGAGGTCGAGGTCATCGAGATGCTCGCCGCCGCGGGAGACCTGCGTCAGCAGGTCGGTGCGGCCGACGATCTCCTGGATCGAGCGGAAGCCCAGCCCGGCCAGGATGCCGCGCACCTCCTCGGCGATGAAGGTGAACAGGTTGACGACCTTGTCCGGCGTGCCGGTGAACCGCGCGCGCAGGGCCTCGTCCTGGGTGCAGACCCCCACCGGGCAGGTGTTGGAATGGCACTGGCGGACCATGATGCAGCCCATGGCGATCAGGCTGGCCGTGCCGATGCCGAACTCCTCGGCGCCCAGCATCGCGGCGATGACCACGTCGCGGCCCGTGCGGATGCCGCCATCCGTCCGTAGGCGGACGGAATGACGCAGGTTGTTCAGCGTCAGCACCTGGTTGGCCTCGGACAGGCCCATCTCCCAGGGCGAGCCGGCGTATTTGATCGAGGTCTGCGGGCTGGCGCCCGTGCCACCCACGTTTCCGGAGATCAGGATCACGTCGGCCTTGGCCTTGGCCACGCCGGCGGCGATGGCGCCGATGCCGGTCATCGACACCAGCTTCACCGTCACCCGGGCGTCAGGGTTGATCTGCTTGAGGTCGTAGATCAGCTGGGCCAGGTCCTCGATCGAATAGATGTCGTGGTGCGGCGGCGGGCTGATCAGCATTACGCCTGGCGTAGCGTGGCGCAGCCGGGCGATCATCTCGGTGACCTTGAAGCCGGGCAGCTGGCCGCCCTCGCCGGGCTTGGCGCCCTGGGCGTCCTTGATCTCGATCTCGCGGCACTCGTTCAGGTACTCGGCCGTGACGCCGAACCGGCCCGAGGCCACCTGCTTGACCGCGCTGTTGGGATTGTCGCCGTTGGGCAGGGGGCGATAGCGCGCCCGGTCCTCGCCGCCCTCGCCGCTGACCGACTTGGCCCCGATGCGGTTCATGGCGATGTTCAGGGCGCCGTGCGCCTCGGGGCCGAGGGCCCCCAGGCTCATGCCGGGGGTCAGGAACCGCTTGCGGATCTCGTTGACGCTCTCGACATCGTCCGGGGTCAACGGCTTGCGGTCGCTGCGCCAGTCCAGCAGGTCGCGCAGCTGGATCTGCGGCAGGGTCCGCATGCCGGCCGAGAACCGCTGGTAGGTCTCGTAGTCGCCGGTGTTGCAGGCCGTCTGCAGCGTGTGGATCATGCGCGCCTCGAAGGCGTGCGCCTCGCCCGAACGGCGGGCCTTGTAGAAGCCGCCCACCGGCAGGGCGACGAAGGCCGGATCCCAGGCGCGCTGGTGCAGTTCGACGGCGCGCTTTTCCAGGCCGGCGAAGCCGATGCCGGAGATGCGCGAAGGCATGCCGGGGAAGAACTCGGCCACCAGCGAGCGCGACAGGCCAACGGCCTCGAAGTTGTAGCCGCCGCGATAGGACGAGATGACCGCGATGCCCATCTTGGAGATGATCTTCAACAGGCCCTGCTCGATGGCCGTCTTGAAGTTCACGCAGGTCTGGCGAAGCGTCGCCTCGCCCATCAGGCCGCGCTCAAGCCGGTCCTGGAAGCTTTCCTGCGACAGCCAGGCGTTGACCGCCGTGGCCCCGACCCCGACCAGCACCGCGAAATAGTGGGTGTCCATGCACTCGGCCGAGCGCACGATGATCGAGACGTAGGAGCGCAGGCCCTTGCCGACGAGGTGGGCGTGAACCCCGCCGGTGGCCAGGATCATCGGCAGGGCCACGCGGTCAGGCCCGCTCATCTCGTCGGTCAGCACGATGGTCGCGCAGCCGCGCAGGGCCGCGTCCTCGGCCTCGGCGCGGATGCGGTCGAGATTGGCGCGCAGGGCGTCGCCCGGGCGGGCCTCCGACGCCGGGATCGGCATGGTGCAGTCGATGACGGCCAGGGCCTTGTCGCCGATGTAGCCGAGAATCCGCTCGTACATGCCGGTCGTCAGCACCGGGCTTTCCAGCACATAGACATCGGTCTGGGCCTCGTCCTCGACGAGGATGTTGCCGAGGTTCTTGAAGCGGGTCTTCAGGCTCATCACCCCGGTCTCGCGGAGCGGGTCGATAGGCGGGTTGGTCACCTGGCTGAAGTTCTGGCGGAAATAGTGGCTGAGCGGGCGGTAGTTGTCCGACAGCACGGCCAGCGGGGTGTCGTCGCCCATCGAGCCGATGGCTTCCTTGCCATCCTCGACCATCGGAGCGAGCACCAGCTCGAGGTCTTCCAGCGTCATGCCGGCGGCGGCCTGGCGACGGGCCAGTTCCTCGCCATGGCAACGGCGCGGCTCGGGCCCCGGCGCAATCCGCTCTTCCAGGTTGACCATGTTGCCGAGCCAGTCGGTGTAGGGGTGCGCATCGGCCAGCCGGTCGATAATCGCGTCCTCGTCGTAGAGCCGGCCCTCGACCAGATCGATGGCGATCATCCGCCCGGGCGAGATGTTCAGCTTGCGGACGATTCGCTCCTCGGCCACGCCGCACATGCCCGCTTCCGAACCCATGATGACCAGGCCATCGTCGGTATAGGCCACGCGCAGAGGGCGCAGGCCGTTGCGGTCCTTGCCGGCCACGACCCAGCGGCCGTCGGTGGCGCACAGCGCCGCCGGACCGTCCCACGGCTCCATCACGGCATTGCAGTAGGAGTAGAGCGCCCGGTGCTGCGGCTTCATCTGCTCGTCGGTCTTGCTGGCCCAGGCCTCCGGGATCAACAGGGCCTTGGCCATCGGCGCGTCGCGGCCGGCGCGGACCAGCACCTCGAAGGTGTTGTCGAGCGCGGCGGAGTCCGAGCCGCTGGGCTGGATCACGGGCTTGATGTCGTCGCCGAAATCGCCGAACGCCTGGGCGGCCATGCGGATCTCATGGCTCTTCATCCAGTTGGTGTTGCCCTTCAGCGTGTTGATCTCGCCGTTGTGGGCCAGCATCCGGAACGGCTGGGCCAGCCGCCACTGGGGGAAGGTGTTGGTCGAGTAGCGCTGGTGGAAGATGGCCACGGCCGCGGCGAACCGCTCGTCGCGCAGGTCGGGATAGAAGTCGTCGATGTTCTCGGCCAGGAACATGCCCTTGTAGATCAGCGACCGCGCCGACAGGGAGCAGATGTAGAAGTCGTTGATCGCCGAGGCGGCGACCTTCTTCTCGATCCGCTTGCGGCAGAGGAACAGGGCGCGCTCCAGCGCCTCGCCCTCCATTCCCGGCGGGGGCGAGAGCATGATCTGCTCGATCTCGGGCCGGGTGGCGTTGGCCTTCTCGCCGATCACCGAGGTATCGACCGGCACCTGGCGCCAGCCGTAGATGTAGAAGCCGAAGCGCAGGGCCTCGCTCTCGACGATGGTCCGGGCGGCTTCCTGGGCGCCCAGGTCCGTGCGCGGCAGGAAGATCTGGCCCACGGCGATGGCGCCGGGCCGCAGCTTGTGGCCGGTGTTGCGCACCTGGTCGATGAAGAAATCCCGCGGCACCGACAGCAGGATGCCGGCGCCGTCGCCGGTCTTGCCGTCGGCATCGACCGCGCCCCGGTGCCAGACGGCCTTCAGCGCCTTGATGGCCAGATCGACCACCTCGCGGCGCGGCTTGCCGTCGATGGCGCAGACCAGGCCCACGCCGCAGTTGTCGCGCTCGGACGTCGGATCATAGGCGTGGCCGTCGATCAGCCGCTGACGGTTGGCGAGATAGCGGTCGAGTTCGATGCTCATGGCGCTCACTCCGCCGCGACGAGGACGGGGGAATCCGCCTTCGCCTGCAGATAGCTGTGGATGGAGGCGGCGGCGTCGCGGCCGTCGCGGATGGCCCAGACGACCAGCGAGGCGCCGCGGGCAATGTCGCCAGCCGCGAACACGCCGTCGAGGTTGGCCGCCTGGGTGTTGCGGTCGATCTTCACCGTGCCCCAGCGGCTGACCGCCAGATCCGGCTCACTCAGGGTGGCGGGCAGGTCTTCCGGATCGAAGCCGAGCGCCCCGATCACCAGCTGGGCCGGCAGGTCGAAGTCCGAGCCATCGACCGCCTCCGGCGCCCGGCGGCCGGAGCTGTCGGGCGGGCCCAGACGCATGCGGATCGCGCGCACGCCGGTGACGCCGTCGGCGCCGCCGAGCAGGCCGCGCGGGGCGGCCAGCCATTCGAAGACCACACCCTCTTCCTCGGCGTTGGTCACCTCGCGCAGGGAGCCGGGCATGTTTTCGCGATCACGGCGATAGAGGCAGGTGACCGACCTGGCCCCCTGGCGCACGGCCGTGCGCACGCAGTCCATGGCCGTGTCGCCACCGCCGATGACCACGACATCCTTGTCGGCCGCATTGAGGGTTCCGGCCTCGAAGTCAGCGACCAGGTCGCCCATCCCCTTGCGGTTGGAGGCGATCAGATAGTCGAGCGCCGCGACCACGCCGTCCGAACCCGCGCCGGGCATTTCCAGCGCCCGCGCGGCATAGACGCCGGTCGCCAGCAGCACCGCGTCATGACGCTCGCGCAGTTGCGGCAGGGTGGCGTCGCGGCCGACCTCGAAGTTCAGCTTGAAGACGACGCCGCCGTCGGCCAGCCGCTGCGTGCGACGCTCGACGACGTCCTTCTCCAGCTTGAAGCCGGGGATGCCGTAGATCAGCAGCCCGCCGGCGCGGTCGTGGCGGTCATAGACGGTGACCGCGTAGCCCAGCTCGCGCAGAACCTCGGCCGCGGCCAGTCCAGCGGGGCCGGCGCCGACGATGCCGACCGACTGGCCCAGCCCGGCGCGGGCGACCAGCGGCTTCACCCAGCCCTCTTCCCAGGCCTTGTCGGTCAGGTAGCGTTCGACCGCGCCGATCGTGACGGTGCCGTGGCCCGACTGCTCGATCACGCAGTTGCCTTCGCACAGCCGGTCCTGCGGGCAGATGCGGCCGCAGATCTCGGGCATGGAATTGGTCGCCTGCGACAGGCGATAGGCTTCCTCCAGCCGTCCGGCGGCCGTCAGGCGCAACCAGTCGGGGATGTTGTTGTGCAGCGGGCAGTGGGTCTGGCAGAAGGGGACGCCGCACTGCGAACAACGCGAAGCCTGTTCGGCGGCCTTGGCGTCGATGAAATCGGCGTAGATTTCATGGAAGTCGCGGTCGCGCGTCCGCGCCTCCCGCTTCTCCGGAGTGCGGCGATCGATGGTCGTGAACTTCAGCATCCGCTCGGCCATGCCGCGCCCCAGCCTTCCTGTAGGAAAAGATTGCTCAGGGGCCCTTTTACGGCCTGGGAAACGCACGAAAAATGCGATTGTCAATATTGTTGACGACAATCCCACCTTACGGCCCGTCGCGGGCCCGGGATTCTGCGACCGCCTCGCAGGTATTGTCCCAATTGTAGACTATAAACACGAAAGCCTCTCATGAACGACCTTCTCGCCGCCATCCTCCTCGGGATCATTGAGGGCCTGACCGAGTTCATCCCGGTCTCCTCGACCGGCCACCTCCTGCTGGCCAAGGCGGCCCTGGGCCTGACCGATCCGTCGTGGGACAGCTTCATCGTGCTGATCCAGCTGGGCGCGATCCTGGCGGTGATGGCGCTCTATTTCAGGCGACTGTGGGCGGTGCTGATCGGCCTGCCGACCAGCGCCGAGGCCCGCCGCTTCGCCCTGTCGGTGCTGGTCGCCTTCCTGCCGGCCGTGGTGTTCGGCTTCCTGCTCTACGACTTCATCAAACAGGTGCTGTTCGAGAGCCCGGGCGTCATCTGCTGGTCGCTGATCGTCGGCGGGGTGCTGCTGCTGGCCATCGACCGCTGGAGCCCGGCGCCGCGCCAGCAGGACGCGATGAAGCTGTCGCTGCCGACGGCGCTGGGCGTGGGCCTGTTCCAGGTTCTGGCGATGATCCCGGGCGTTTCACGCTCGGGCGCGACCATCGTCGGCGGCGTGATGCTCGGCATCGACAAGCGGGCGGCGGCGGAATTCAGCTTCTACCTGGCCATCCCGACCATGATCGGCGCCTTCGCCAAGGATTTCTGGGAAAGCCGCGAAAGCCTGATGGTCGGCGACCACCTGGGTCTGCTGGCGGTCGGCTTCGTGGTCTCGTTCGTCTCGGGCCTGGTGGTCGTGAAGGTGCTGCTCGACTTCGTCAGCAAGCGCGGCCTGGCGCCGTTCGGCTGGTGGCGGATCGCGGTCGGCGCCGTGGGCCTGGCCTGGCTCTATCTGGCGTAGCCACAGCCGGGGACATGTACCTCCTGGTACGTGTCCCCATCAGCTTCAGGGCGGCGGGGGACACGTACTGAAGTACATGTCCCCGTCTTCGCTAGAACGCCCCTTCCGGGACGGCGGCGTACTGGCCGCCCTTGCGGTAACGATAGAGGTAGCTGGGGGCGATGGCCTCGACGCTGCGCGGCGCGATCCCCAGCGCCTCGAGGCCCGCCGCCCCGTCGGTCACGACGTTGTCGGCGCGCAGCAGTTCGACCTGGTCGGCCGTCAGCACCGGCGGAAGGCCGACCACGGCCGTCAGCGCCGCGAGCCTGCCGATCAGGGACGCCACCGGCCACGGCAGGGGCGCCAGGATGCGCCGCTTGCCCGTCTCGCACAGCACGAAGGCCATCAGCTCGCGGAAGGTGAACACGCCGGGCCCGCCCAGCTCATAGGTGCGGCCGGCGCAGGCCGGGTCGGCCAGGACCTTGGCCACCGCCGCGGCCACGTCGCCGACATAGACCGGCTGGAAGCGCGTCGCGCCGCCGCCCGGCAGCGGCAGGGCCGGGCTGAAGCCGGCCATCGTCGCGAAGCGGTTGAAGAAGTCGTCCTCGGGACCGAACACCACCGACGGCCGCAGGATCACCGCCGTGGGAACGGCGGAGCGCACGGCGGCCTCGCCCTCGGCCTTGGTGCGCGCGTATTTCGACGGGGACTCCGCGTCGGCGCCGAGGGCCGAGATCTGTACGAACCGGGTCACGCCCCGGGCGGCGGTGGCCTCGGCGATGGTCTTGGCGCCCATGGCGTGCAGCGCCTGGAACCCCTGACGGCCGCTCTCGAACAGCACCCCGATCAGGTTCACACAGGCCTCGGCCCCGTCCAGCGCCCGGTCCACCGAAGCGGCGTCGCGGACATTGGCCTGGACCACCTCGATCTGGCCGACGTCGCCGAGCATGCGCAGGCGATAGCCCCGGCCGACATTGCGGGCGGCGACCCGCACGCGCCAGCCTTGTCTGGCCAGCGAACGGACGACCTGGCGACCGACAAAGCCGGTTCCCCCGAAGACGGTGACGAGCCCACGCATGACGGCGCCTTTTCCCTGCACGAATGCGCCCGGATAGACGACGCGCGGTCCATGTGCAACGCGCCATTGACCGCATCAAGGCGGCGCCCTATGAGGCTCGCCTTCGCGCTGATCCGGGGTTCCGGAAAGGTATGCGAGCCCAGGTGGCGGAATTGGTAGACGCGCTGGCTTCAGGTGCCAGTGGCTTAACGGCCGTGGAGGTTCGAGTCCTCTCCTGGGCACCACCCTCCTCTTCTATATGGTAGAGAGTGAGAGAGGGAGCGACCGCATTTGGCCAATCATCTGCATGAAGGCGACATCCCGGCGGGCCTGTTCGCGGGCGCCACGTCGGTAGCCATCGATTCGGAGACGATGGGCCTGAGCCTGCAGCGCGACCCGCTGTGCGTCGTGCAGATCTCCGCCGGCGACGGCAACGCCCATGTGGTGCGGCTGAACCGCCCCGCCTACGACTGTCCCAATCTCAAGGCGCTGCTCGTCGATCCGGCGGTGCTGAAGATTTTTCACTTCGGCCGCTTCGATATCGCCATGTTCGAGCGGTATCTGCAGGTGACGACCACCCCTGTCTGGTGCACCAAGATCGCCTCCAAACTCGCCCGCACCTATACCGACCGCCACGGCCTGAAGGACGTGTGCAAGGAGCTGCTCGGCGTGGACCTTTCCAAGGCGCAGCAGAGTTCCGACTGGGGCGCGGCGACTCTTTCGCCCGAGCAGCTGGCCTACGCCGCCTCCGACGTCCTCTATCTGCACGGCCTGAAAACCCGGCTGCAGGCCATGCTCGACCGCGAAGGCCGGGCGGCCCTGGCCCAGGCCTGTTTCGACTTCCTGCCCCAGCGCGCGCGACTCGACCTCGCCGGCTGGGAAGAGGTCGATATCTTCGCGCACAGCTGAGCTGGTGATGACCGCCACGTCGCACCCCGTGACACTGCCGGTCGATCGCGGCGCGGCGTTCGCCCGCTGGGAGCGGCGGCTGGTGCTGATCAGCGCGCTGCGACGCGTGCTGCCGGCGATCATGGGCCTGATCACCCTGGGCCTGGCGACCCTGGTGACGATCAGCGCGCTCAAGGCCCCGCATCCGGTGAAGACCGACGATCCGATCATCCGCATGGTCGGGGCCCGCTTCCAGGGCCGGGTCGAGGACGGCCGCAGCTTCCTGATCGGCGCCCAGGAGGCGGCCCGCGACGAACGCCAGCCGCATCGCGTCACCCTGGTCGAGCCGATCATGGTCGTCGGGGCGGAAACCGCCACGCCGCGCCGGCTGATGGCCAAGATGGGCGTCTACGACGAACAGACCCAACTTCTGCGGCTGACCGGGGACGTCCGGATCGACGACGGGCTGGGCAACCGGGTGGCGTCCAACGACATCACCATCGACACCCGCACCGGCACGGCCGTCGGGCAGAGCGGTATCGAGGGCGACGGCCCCGTGGGCCAGGTCTCGGCCGACTCCTACAGCGTCAAGGACAAGGGCGACCGCATCGAATTCCGAGGCAGGGTTCGCACGCGGGTCAATCCGGAATAAGACAGGTCATGGTCATGTCGGGAGCGCGCATGCAGAGCGCGGTTACAAAACTTGGATGGGCGGCGCTGGCCGCGGCGAGCGTGCTGCTCGGAGCGGGAAGCGCCGCGGCGCAGCTCGATCCGCGCGCGCCGATCGATATCACCGCCGACGCCCAGGATGTCATCCAGAGCCAGTGCTTATCGGCCTGGACCGGCGCGGTGGAGGCTCTGCAGGGCCGCACCCGTCTGCGCGCCGAGAGCGTGAAGGTCTACAGCGTCAAGAAAGGCGACGGCTGCGGCGCCAGCGACCGCATGGAGGCCGGGGGTCAGGTCTATTTCGTGACCCCCGAACGCACCGTCCGCGCCGACAGCGCCGTCTACAGCTTCACCACCGAGACGATCACCCTGATCGGCGGCGTCATCGTCGTGCAGGGCAAGAGCGTGGTGCGCGGCGACCGGCTGACGATCAACACCCGCACCGGCCAGGCGCAGATGTCCTCGACCGTCACGGGCCGCAACAAGGCCGGCCGCGTGCGCGGCGTCTTCTATCCCGACCAGGGGACCACCAACTAGGTGGCCGCCGACCTCGACCAGAGCGGCGAGGGGCTCGTCGTCGATCGGCTCGTCAAGTCGTTCGGCGAGCGTCAGGTCGTGCGCGGCGTCAGCCTGCGGCTGCGCCGCGGCGAGGTCGCTGGCCTGCTGGGCCCCAACGGCGCGGGCAAGACCACCTGCTTCTACATGATCACCGGCCTGATCCCCGTCGATGAGGGGACCATCCGGCTCGATGGCCGCGACATCACCGCCCTGCCGATGTACCAGCGCGCCCGGATGGGCCTGGGCTACCTGCCGCAGGAGGCCTCGATCTTCCGCGGCATGACGGTCGAGGAGAACGTCCTGGCCGTGGTCGAGATGCGCGAGAAGGAAACCGGCCGGGCCCGCGAGATGACCCAGGCCCTGCTGGACGAGCTGCGCATCAGCCACCTGAAGACCGCGCCGGCGGTGTCGCTGTCGGGCGGCGAGCGGCGGCGGGTGGAAATCGCCCGAGCCCTGGCCAGCGAGCCCAGCTTCATGCTGCTGGACGAGCCGTTCGCGGGCATCGACCCGCTGGCCATCGCCGACATCCGCGACGTGATCGGCTATCTCAAGGGCCGCGGCATCGGCATCCTGATCACCGACCACAATGTCCGTGAGACCCTGGACATCATCGACCGGGCCTCGATCATCCATGCCGGCGAGGTGCTGTTCGAAGGCGCGCCGCAGGAGATCGTCGATAACCCGGAGGTCCGCCGCGTTTATCTGGGGGACCGGTTCACGTAGAGCCGGTCATCGTTCACCACATCTCTCCTCCGTCATGGCCCGACTTGTTCGGGCCACCCAAGCGTGGTGAGCGAGGAGATTGCCCCCGCCGTTCCAGCGTCGTCCGCCAGGGCGGTGTTCATGGGTGGCCCGAACAAGTCGGGCCATGACGATCTGGGGGCGGGATGTCGATCGGTCTCGCCCACCCTCTGCAAGAACCGCGCCGCTTAAGGGTGACGTTAACCGTCGCCCTGCAAGCTGCCTCCTGGTAGTTCCAACGGGTGGGGGAAGCGCGTGGCGCTCGGTCCAAGACTTGAGCTGAGACAGGGCCAGAGCCTCGTCATCACGCCGCAGCTGCAACAGGCGATCAAGCTGCTGCAGCTGACCAACCTCGAGCTCGAGGCCTATGTCGAGGGCGAGCTGGAGCGCAATCCGCTGCTGGCGCGCGACGAGCGCGACAGCGAGGGCGACGCCGAGCCGGTCAGGACCGAGACCCCGGACTATTCCGCCGACCAACTGCCCGACGGCGCGGCCCAGGCCGACATGGACGCCGGGCCGTCCGACCTGTCGCCCGGCGAGCGCGACGCCGGCGACGCCGACACCAGCGAGCCAGGCCGGGCCGGGGGCGACATCGACTGGTCCCGCGCCGGTCGCGGCGCGACGTTCGAGGGCGAGGACAGCCTCGAAGGCCGCCTGACCCGCGACAAGACCCTGGGCGAGCATCTGCACGACCAGCTGGCCGTGGCGCGTCTGTCGGAGCCGCAGCGCGCCGTCGCCGCGGTGCTGATCGACGCCGTCGACGAGGGCGGCTACATGCGCGCCGACCTGGTCGAGATGGCCGAGCGGCTGGGCTGCGAGCTGGCCTTCGTCGAGGAGGTGCTGGGCGTGCTGCAGGGCTTCGAGCCCACCGGGGTGATGGCCCGCGACGTGCGCGAATGCCTGTCGCTGCAGCTTCGCGAGCGCGACCGGCTGGACCCGGCGATGGCCGCCCTGCTCGACAATCTCGACCTGCTGGCCCGGCGCGACATGACCGGTCTCAAGCGCGTCTGTGGCGTGGACGACGAGGATCTGCGCGAGATGATCGGCGAGCTGAAGGCCCTGACGCCCCGGCCGGGCGCGGCCTTCGGCGGCGAGCCATCGCAGCCGGTCGTGCCGGATGTGTTCGTGCGTGAAGGCTCGGGCGGGCTGTGGCTGGTCGAGCTCAACACCGACACCCTGCCCAAGGTGCTGGTCGACCGGCGCTATCATGCCAAGGTTTCCGGCGGGGCCCGCACCGACCAGGAAAAGACCTTCGTCCAGGACTGCCTGGCCAGCGCCAACTGGCTGGTCAAGAGCCTGGACCAGCGGGCCCGCACCATCCTCAAGGTGTCGAGCGAGATCGTGCGCCAGCAGGACGGCTTCCTGGCCTATGGCGTCGAGCACCTGCGGCCGCTGAATCTGAAGACCGTGGCCGACGCCATCGGCATGCACGAGAGCACGGTCAGCCGGGTCACCTCGAACAAATACATCGCCACCCCGCGCGGGGTGTTCGAGCTGAAGTTCTTCTTCACCTC
>JAUSMJ010000047.1 GCA_030645575.1 Caulobacter sp.
TCCTGGACAACCTCGGCAGCCACAAGGGCAAAGCCGTGCGCAGGGCTATCCGAAAGGCCGGAGCCCACATGCTGTTCCTGCCGCCCTACAGCCCCGATCTGAACCCCATCGAGCAGGTGTTCTCCAAGCTCAAGACCCTGCGCAAAAAGGCTGACGAGCGAACAGTCGAGGACGTCTGGCGACGCATCGGCAGCCTGCTCGACTGCTTCAGCCCCGCAGAATGCTCAAACTACCTTCGGCATGCCGGATATGCGTAGGAGAAAACCTAACGTGCTCTAGACCATGTTCATCTGGACGATCAGGCCGTCGCGGAATCGGAACAGGTGCGTGGCGATCTCTTCGTTGAACAGGCGGCCGTCCAGGCCCCTGACCACATAGTTCACCCGCGCCCGGACGCCGTCGTCGCCGTCGGGCGTCAGCGCGATCAGGGAGACCTTCGTGTCGAACTGGCCGAATTGTCGCGCCCACATCGCCTGGACCGCCTCGGGGCCCCGCAGGCGCGCGCCGCCAAACAGGTCGGGCCAATCGACATCCGGATGCAGGGCGCGGGCGGCGTCGGCGACATCCTTGTGATTGAAACCGCTGAACAGGACGTCCAGTTGGCGCTCGAACTCGTTCACTATACTCGTGTCCCCGGCCGGTGATCCGGCAAGGGGAGCGATAGCCCAATCCGGGGGGCCGTGCGAACCCGTGGTTATTCCCATTCCATGCCGATGATCAGCCCGTCCCTGAACCGGAAGGTGTTGGTGGCGATCTCCTCGGTGAACACCCTGCCGTCCAGGGTGCGGACGACATAGCTGATCAGCACCTTCACGGCGCCGTCGGGCTGGGGGGTGAAGGCGATCGGCGTGGCTTCCGGGTCGATCTTCGAGAACTGGTCTCGCCACATCTCCCGCACCGCCTCGTGGCCCCGCAGCCGGCCTTCGCCGAACAGATTGGGCCAGGACACCTCAGGGTGCAGGACGCTGACGACCGCCTCGATGTCTTTGCGGTTGAAGGCCTCGTAGAGGCGGGTCAGCAGGGCTTCGGGGTCGCCCATCGCGCTCCGTCAGTCGTCGTCGGACTTTCTGGCCGTTTCGATCATAAGGTAGGCGATTACGTCGGTGCGGTCCTTGGGGTCCTTCAGGCCGACGAAGGTCATCCGGTTGCCGGGCAGGGCGCCGCGCGGATCGGCCAGCCAGTTGTCCAGTCGCGCGGCGTCCCATTTGAACCCGGCGGCCTTGACCGCGTCGGAGTAGTTGAACTTCTCCGCCGTGCCGGCGGTGCGGCCGAACACGCCGAAAAGGTTCGGCCCGGTCATGTTCGGGCCGCCTTCGGTGATGGTGTGGCAGGAGCGGCAGAGGGCGAACTTGCGCTGGCCGTTCTCGAGGTCGGCGGCGTTGTAGGGCGCGGGCAGGGCGGCCAGCGCCTTCTTCGCGTGTTCCGCCGCCTCGTCGTCTTCCTCGGCGACCGGCGCCGGCGCGGCCGGCGCGGCGGCGGGCGCGGCGGTGTCGACGGGGACGGCCTCCGTCGCGGCGGGCGTCTCGGCCGACTTGCCGCAGGCGGCCAGGAGCGCGGCGGCGCCGACCAGGACGAGGATTTTGACTTCCGCACGCATGACCGAATTCTCCCGACTGATGCGGGCGCACGCTAGCGCGGTTTTCGGCGGATGTAACGGCACCGTGACGCAATTGATTCAGCGCAATCGCGCTTGTCGAAGGTGGCCCGCCGAGGCCCGCCCGCGAGGGCCTGGACGTCCCCGCTAGTCCTCGCCGCCCGGCCGTCCGCGCATGGCCTTGATGCCGCCCCGCCGGGTCTTGGCGTCGACGCGGCGGGCTTTCGCCGCCTTGGATGGTTTCGTCTTCTTGCGCGGCGGGGGCGGCGGCTCGGCGGCCTTGCGGATCAACTCGACCAGCCGCTCGATGGCGTCGGCCCTGTTGCGCTCCTGTGTGCGGAAACGGCTGGCGGCGATCAGGATCACCCCGTCCAGCGTCAGCCGCGACCCGGCCAGCTTCTGCAGCCGCGTCGAGACGTCGTTGGGCAGGGACGGCGAGCGCCGCGCGTCGAAACGCATCTGCACCGCCGTCGCCACCTTGTTGACGTTCTGCCCGCCCGGCCCGCCGGCGCGGATATAGGCGAACTCCAGCTCGGAGTCGTCCAGGGCGATGGCGGGGGTGATCTCGATCATCGCCGTTTCCGCGTCTCGCGCTGCATCGCCAGTTACTCGAAGACCTCGGCCGTGTTGGAGTCGCCGCGGCCCTTGGGATCGGGCCCGAACCTGTTCCGGCCAGCGGTTCCGTCCAGCAGGCTGAAAATGAACAGGACGATGCCACCGATGAGCGGAATCAGCCCGATCAGGACCCACCATCCGGTCCGGTCGATGTCATGCAGACGCCGAACCGAAACCGCCAGACTGGGCAGCAGCAGGCCAAGCGACACGACACCGACGAGCAGGTTCACGGCGCCGCTATCGCCCCCGCCCGCGATTGCGCCGAGAACCGCCGCGATGATGTAGACGATGATCTGGAAGAGGACGAACAGCCAGTACTCGGATCGCCGTGCGCGGCCCTGAAAATCCGCGTACTTCTTCAATGGTTGGAACATCAGTTCCATGTTGCAGCCCCTGTAAAAGTCGCGGAACGGATATTGCCGCGCAGCCCGGCGGACCCGCCCGCCACCGAACACCTTAGCGCCGCGCCCCGCCGCGTCTATCGCCGCCGCCGCCGCGTCTCGCGCTGGATCGCCTCGTCGAGCGCCTGCAGGAAGCGCGAGCGGTCGCCCCGATCGAACGGCCGGGGTCCGCCGGTGATCTCGCCGGTCGAGCGGATGTGCTCCATGATCGCGCGCTGGGCCAGGGCGCCGCCGATGGAGTCGGCCGTGAAGGGCTGGCCGTTCGGCTTGATCGCGGTGGCCCCGGCCTTCAGCGCCCGGTCGGCCAGGGGGATGTCGTTGGTCACCACCACGTCGCCGGGCGCCGCGCGGTCTGCGATCCAGTCGTCGGCGATGTCCGGTCCGGCATCGACCACGACGCGTTCGACCAGCGCCGACACGGGGACCATCATGAAGCTGTTGGAGACCACGAAGGTCTTCAGGCCATAGCGCGCGGCGACCTTGTAGACCTCGTCCTTCACGGGACAGGCGTCGGCGTCGACATAGATGCGGATCGGGGCCGGGACGTCGGTCATCCCCCGCGTCTTAGCCAGAGGAACCCGAATCGGCCAACACTCGTTAACGAGACGTCCAAGCGCATCGGGGAGTTCTTCGCCATGCCACTGTTCCTCAAGCGTTTCCTGGCCGACATCGACGCCCTCATCTGGAGGATGACCGCCGGGGCTTAGGCTCCCGCGGAGACGCGTCGCGGCAACGCTTCCGTCATCGCGCCGATTTCCACGGCGGCGGACTCACGCCCTCGATGACCCACCACCGATCGCCGCCGGCCTCCGCGATCGGCAGGACCTCGGCCGCTTCGGCGTGGCCCAGGTCGCGGGCGATGCGCAGCCAGTGAACATACCATCGGCGCCGGCCGGCGAGGCGCTGGCGCATGGCCAGGTTCCAGGCCGCCTCGTCGTAGCCCGCGTCCACGGCCCGCCTCAGCCAGTAGGCGGCCTCTGCCGGGCGGGCCGGCTCGATCACGTCCTCGATCAGGATGGCCAGATTGTTCATCGCCAGGGGATAGCCCAACTCCGCCGCCACCGTGTAGAGGGCCTCGGCCTCGAGAAACCGGCCTTCCGACGCCCGTTCGTCCGCCTCGGCGAACAGCCGGCAGGCCTCGATCTGGATGTCGGATCTCCGGACGGTCGTCACGCGCGGGCCCCCGGATGAGCTGTGGTGCCGGCTGCAGGACTCGAACCCGCGACCTTCGGTTTACAAAACCGCTGCTCTACCATCTGAGCTAAGCCGGCCCCAATGGCTGGGCCTTATGCCGCAGGCCGCCGCGCGACGCCAGCGCCACGCCGGCGTTGGTGCGCGCTTTCGACACGGTGACGACTGGCCTGATTCGGGACAATAACGGATCCGCGAAGCCTGCCTGGGCCCCCGGATTCCGCGCTGCGGGGTCCGGGGGTTCCTCGTTCCGGGACCGCTCGCCGAAGGGTCAGGCCGTCGCGGCCAGCCGGGCCACGCCGGCGGCGCGCCACTTTTGCGCCACCGACCAGACGATGACCCCGGTGGCCACCACGGCGATCAGCAGGGTGCAGACGGCGTTGATCTCGGGCGTCACGCCCAGCCGCACCTGGCTGTAGATGCGCATCGGCAGGGTGGTGGCGCCCGGACCGCTGGTGAAGCTGGCGATGACCAGGTCGTCGAGCGACAGGGTGAAGGCCAGCATCCAGCCGGCCAGCACGGCCGGGAAGATGTTCGGCAGCGTCACCTTCAGGAAGGCCTGGGCCGGCGTACAGCCCAGGTCCTGGGCCGCCTCTTCCAGGGAGCGGTCAAAGGTGATCAGCCGCGAGTGCACGACCACCGCGACGTAGGACAGGGTGAAGGTCGTGTGCGCCAGCGCGACGGTCCAGAAGCCGCGATCGAAGCGCAGGGCGACGAACAGCAGCAACAGCGACAGGCCCATGATCACCTCGGGCATGACCAGCGGCGCATGGACCATGCCCGAGAACAGCGTGCGCCCCCGGAACCGGCCGCCGCGCACCAGGGCGATGGCCGCCAGCGAGCCAAGCACGGTCGCCGCCGTCGCCGACATCATGCCGATGCGCAGGGTGGTCCAGGCCGCGTCGAGCAGCTGGTGGTCCTTGAGCAGGGCCACGTACCATTTGACGGAGAAGCCGCCCCACACCGTCACCAGCCGGCTGGCGTTGAACGACCAGACCACCAGCAGCACGATCGGCAGGTAGAGGAACGCGAACCCGACGGTCAGCGAGACGAGGTTGAACCAGGAGGGGCCGCGTTTCATCGAGATCCTCCCCATCGGGGGAGGTGGACCGCCGCAAGGCGGGACGGAGGGGGTCCGCTCAGATCCAGGGGGACCCCCTCAGTCATCCCTTCGGGCTGACAGCTCCCCCGAGAGGGGAGCATCTGACTCAGCCCCCTCACGTTCCCGCCTCCAGGGCCTTCTGCTGCTGGCGCTGATAGAGCAGGATCGGGGCGATCAGGGTGATCAGCAGCACGATGGCCACGGCCGAGGCGAACGGCCAGTCGCGGTTGGCGAAGAACGCCATCCAGATCGAGCGACCGATCATCAGCGAGCCGGGCCCGCCCAGCAGGTCGGGAATGACGAACTCGCCGACCATCGGGATGAAGCACAGCAGGCAGCCGGCGATCACGCCGGGGATCGAGAGCGGCCAGGTGACCTGCCAGAAGCTCTTCCACGGCGGCGAGCCGAGGTCGGCGGCGGCCTCCAGCAGGGTATGGTCCAGCCGCTCCAGCGCCGCGTAGAGCGGCAGCACCATGAACGGCAGGTAGCTGTAGACCAGCCCGATCTGCACGGCCGTCGGGGTGTAGAGGATGTCGACTGGCGGGATGTGCAGCAGTCCCAGGAAGGCGTTCAGCAGCCCCTGTGGCTTGAGGATGCCGACCCAAGCGTAAACCCGGATCAGGAAGCTGGTCCAGAACGGCAGGATGACCAGCATCAAGAGGATGCTGCGCGTCGCCGGCCGGCATTTCGCCATGCCGTAGGCCATCGGATAGCCGACCAGCAGCGCCAGCAGCGTCCCGGTCGCGGCGAACCCCAGGCTCGAGACATAGGCGTCGATATAGAGCCGCTCGGAGACCAGCCGCCGGTACATCTCGCCGTCGAGCGCGCCGATGAAGGCGCGAATCCCCTCGAGCCCGTTGGCCCAGTCGATCTGTGGCGCATAGGGCGGGATCGCCAGGGCCGTGTCCGACAGCGACAGCCGCAGCACCAGCAGGAACGGGAAGGCGAAGAAGATCGCCAGCCAGAGCGCGGGCAGGAGGGCGGCGCGGGAGCGGGGGCGGCTCATCGCGTGCGTCCTTCGACACGGCCGCTGCGCGGCCTGCTCAGGATGACGTGCATTTTCGACGTCATGGTGAGCAGCGCCGCAGGCGCGTGTCGAACCACACAGGAACGCGCTCCCCTCACGACGTCAGCACCACGCCGGCGTCGGGGTCGAAGCTGACCCAGACCTTGTCGTCCCAGTCGATCGGGCGAGCGACGAAGCGCCGGGCGTTGGCCCGGGCCACCCGCACCAGCTTTCCGCCGGGCAGTTCGACGATGTAGTTGGTCCAGTCACCGGTGTAGCCGATGTCCCAGATCTCGCCGGCCAGCACATTGCGCGCGCCGGGGGCGGGCGGGTCGAGGCTGATGCGCATCTTCTCCGGCCGCACGGCCAGCCAGACCGTCGCTCCGGGCTGCGGGCAGTCGTCGTCGAGCACATAGAATCCCGCCTCGGCCTCCGCCAGGTTGAGGTGGGCCATCGGGTGCTCGATGGCCTCGACGGTGGTCTCGAACAGGTTCACGTCGCCAAGGAATTCGGCCACATAACGGCTGTTGGGCGCCTCATAGACCTCTTCCGGCCGACCGATCTGGACGATCCGGCCGTCGCGCATCACCGCGATCCGGTCGGCCATGACCATGGCCTCCTCCTGGTCGTGGGTCACGATCAGGAAGGTCACGCCCAGCTCGACCTGCAGGTCCATCAGCTCGAACTGGGTTTCCTCGCGCAGCTTTTTGTCCAGCGCGCCGAGCGGCTCGTCGAGCAGCAGCATGCGCGGCTTGCGGGCCACCGCGCGGGCCAGGGCCACGCGCTGTTTCTGGCCGCCCGACAGCTGGTCGGGCCGACGTTTGGCGAACGGCTCCAGCTTGACCAGGGCCAGCATCTCGGCGACGCGGGCGGCGATGTCCTTCTTCGGCATGCCCTCCTGTTTCAGGCCAAAGGCGATGTTCTGCTCGACCGTCAGGTGCGGAAACAGGGCGTAGCTCTGGAACATCATGTTGACCGGCCGTTTGTGCGGCGGGGCCCCGGCCAGGTCCTGGCCGGCCAGGGTGATGCGCCCGGCGTCGAGGGTCTCGAACCCGGCCAGCATGCGCATCAGCGTGGTCTTGCCGCAGCCCGACGGCCCGAGCAGGGCGAAGAACTCGCCCGGATAGATGTCGAGCGAAACGTCGTTCACCGCGGCGTGGTCGCCGAAGCGTTTGGTCACCCCCTCGAACCGCACCAGCGGCGTGGCGTTGGGGTCATTCCACGGGGCGAAGCTGGATCGCACGGCGCCGATGTTGCGGCGCTGACCCGGCTCGCCGCGCGCCGGCTTCGCGGCGGGCGGACGGCTCATCGCCCGGTCATCACCTTCGTCCAGAGCCCGTTGACCTGCTGCAGCAGCGTCTGGTCCTTGGTGGTGGTGACGAACAGGCGCCTGAACACCTCCGGCGTCGGATAGACGTTGGGGTTGTCGCGCAGTTCCTCGTCCACCAGCGGCGTCGCCGGCAGGTTGGCGTTGGCGTACTCGGTGTAGTTCGACGCCCGGGCGATGACCTGCGGCCGCAGCATGTAGTCGAGGAATTTGTAGGCGGCGTCCTTGTTGGGCGCGTCGGCCGGGATGGCGAACACGTCGAACCAGACCTGGCTGCCTTCCTTCGGAATGACATAGGCGATCTCGACACCGTTCTTCGCCTCCTCGGCGCGGGTCGCGGCCTGCAGGATGTCGCCGCTGTAGCCGATGGCGATACAGGCGTCGCCGTTGGCCAGGGCGTTGATGTACTCCGACGAATGGATCTTGGTGATGGAGGGCCGCAGGCTGACCAGCAGGTTCGTCGCCGCCTCGTAGTCGGCGATGTCGCGCGAGTTGGGATCCTTGCCCAGGTAGTTCAGCGTGACCGCGTACATGTCCTCGGAGGCGTCGAGGAAATAGACGCCGCAGTCCTTCAGCTTCGCCAGGTTCTCGGGCTTGAACACCACATCCCAGCTGTCGATGGTGACGCCGGGAAGGCGCTTGGCGATCTCGGCGGTGTTGAAGCCGATGCCCATGGTGCCCCACATGTAGGGCACGGTGTATTTGCCGCCCGGATCGAACGGCTCCATCCGCGCCATCAGGTCGGGCCACAGGTTCTTGCGGCCCGGCAGCTTGCTGAAGTCGAGCGGCGTCAGGGCGCCGGCGGTCACGTATCGCGGGATGTTGTGGTTGGACGGGGCGACGATGTCGTAACCGGTGCCGCCGGTCAGCACCTTGGTCTCGAGCATCTCATTGGAATCGAAGGTGTCGTAGACGACCTTGATGCCGGTCTCCCTGGTGAACTCGTCCAGCAGCGCCGGGTCGATGTAGTCCGACCAGTTGTAGATGTGCAGGGTGGGTGTCTTGCCGCCGCCGCAGGCGGTTAGCGCCAGCGCCGCGGCCGTCAGCACGCCCGCGGTCCATCGCCGCGTCGGACCCGAAAAACCAGACATCCCCAAGTCTCCCCACAAGGCTGGAAACCCTTATAGGGCCTTGAGCGCGCGGGTTAAGTGCGAATCCGAGCGGCAGGAAGGGGACACGCACTGAAGTGCATGTCCCCGGGAGCGTCAGGCGGCCGGAGCCGCCGTGCCAACCTTCAGCCCCGCGACCAGCGCCCCGCTGACCAGGTACTGGATCAGCATGTAGCCGCCATCGATCGGGATCAGGCCGGGATTGTCGTCGCCGTAGATGAAGCGCAGCGCATAGGTCGCCAGGGCGAAGAAGACGCAGGCGAACAGCCCGGTCCTGGCCCCGCCGATCCAGCCGCCCGCGCCGGTCTTCACCACCAGCCAGGCCAGGCCGACGGCGACCACCAGATTCTGCAGCGCGCCATAGAGGTAGGTCAGGTTCCCGCCGCCCTCCATGCCCGCATCGGCCATGCCGCTCAGCTGCGTCCATTGGGCGGCGAAGATGTAGCCGTACCAGGCAAAGCCGATGGCCTGGCTGGCCACGACCGCGGCGATCACGCCGATCCAGTTGATGCTTTTCATGGCGATGGTTCCCCCGGTTCGCCGCGAGAGACAGTCGCTCCCCGGACGCTCCCGCTCGCCCGATTGGCCCCAGGATAACGCCGTTCCGCGAGTCGCCAAACTTCCCAAGCGGGGCGGGGCTCGCTATAGCCGCGCGCCATGGCCCGCATCCTCATCACCTCCGCCCTGCCGTACATCAACGGGATCAAGCACCTGGGCAACCTGGCCGGCTCGATGCTGCCGGCGGACGTGTTCGCGCGCTTCCAGCGCTCGCGAGGGAACGAGACCCTCTACATCTGCGCCACCGACGAGCATGGCACCCCGGCCGAGCTGGCCGCCGCCGCCGCCGGCCAGGACGTGGCGACCTACTGCGCCGAGCAGCATGAGCTGCAGAAGGCCATCGGCGCGCGCTATGGCCTCAGCTGGGACTGGTTCGGCCGCAGCTCGAACGCGCCCAACCATCGCCTGACGCAGCACTTCTGCGAGGCGCTGGAAGGCGCCGGCCTGATCGAGGAGCGGACCGACAAGATGGTCTACTCGGTCGAAGACAGGCGCTTCCTGCCGGACCGCTACGTCGAGGGGACCTGCCCGCGCTGCGGCTACGAGAAGGCGCGCGGCGACCAGTGCGACAACTGCGGTGAGCTGCTCGACCCGGTCGATCTGATCGAGCCCTATTCGGTGATCAGCGGCTCGCGCGACATCGAGGTGCGCGACACCCGCCACCTCTATCTGCTGCAGACCAAGCTGCAGGACCGGATCCGCGCCTGGGTCGATTCGAAGGCCGAGGGCTGGCCGGCCCTGACGCGCGGCATCGCCTACAAACACCTCGACGAGGGGCTGATCGACCGGGGCATCACCCGCGACCTCGCCTGGGGCATCCCGGTGGTCAGCAACGGCGCCCCGCGCCCCGGCTTCGAGCACAAGGTGTTCTACGTCTGGTTCGACGCGCCGATCGAATACATCGGCGCGACCGTCGAATGGGCCGAGGCGACGGGCGCCGACTGGAAACGCTGGTGGCGCACCGACGCGGGCGCGACCGATGTCGACTACGTCCAGTTCATGGGCAAGGACAACGTCGCCTTTCACACCGTCAGCTTCCCGGCGACGATCCTCGGCTCGGGCGAGCCGTGGAAGCTGGTTGACCGGCTGAAGGCCTTCAACTGGCTCAACTGGTATGGCGGAAAGTTCTCCACCAGCGGCAAGCGGGGCGTGTTCATGGACGCGGCGCTGGAGCTGCTGCCGGCCGACCTGTGGCGCTGGTATCTCACCGCCAACGCCCCGGAAGGGTCGGACACCGCCTTCACCTGGGAACAGTTCCAGTCGGCGGCGAACAAGGATCTGGCCGACGTGCTGGGCAACTTCGTCAACCGCATCGTGCGGTTCAACGAGAGCAAGTTCGGCCCGGCCGTTCCGGCCGGCGGCGAGCCCGGTCCGCGCGAGCAGCAGCTGTACGCCGACGTCGCCGCCCAGCTGGCCGTGTTGACCGCCGAGCTCGAGGCCATCGAGGTGCGCAAGGCGGCCCAGGCCGTCCGCGCCCTGTGGGTGCTGGGCAACGAGTATCTGCAGGAGGCCGCCCCCTGGACGGCGTTCAAGACCGACGTCGATCGCGCCGCGGTGATCACCCGCACGGCCCTGAACCTGGCCGCGCTTTACGGCCGGGTCAGCGCGCCGTTCATCCCGTTCGCGGCCGAGGCCATCTGCAAGGCGTTCGGCGAGCCCTGGCCGCCGGCCTGGCCTGGCGCGGACATCGCCGCCGAACTGTCGCGGCTGGAGCCGGGCCGGCCGGTCAGCGCGCCGGACGTGCTGTTCCCCAAGATCGACGACGAACAGATCGCCGAATGGACGGAGCGGTTTGGCGGGGCGGAGGCGGGTTAGGCTGGGTGTTAGCTGGCCAGTTTGAGGTCGGCCGACGGAGGGGGCACGGCATGGCCCATTTCCCCGGCCATCTCGATCCAGCAAAGGATCGCGTCCTGTACGTTGACGACGGCCTCCTCGGGAGTCTCGCCGTCGCTCATGCACCCGGGCAGGTCCGGCACGGTGGCGAGGTAGCCGCCGCCGTCCGTCTCGGACAGCGGTCTGACCACGACGGGATAAATCAAGCGAGCCACGCAACCTCACAGGTCGAATGAGCAGATCGTCTCAGCCTACGCGCGTGCGCCAGCTTATCAATGCTTCTCGAACTTCGCCTTCTCGGCGGGATTGATGTCGAGGAAATCAGGCATCACGGCGTTGTACTGGTCGGTCCGGTGCAGATCGACGAACACCTGGCGCGTGCCTTCCCACATCATGTGCAGGGCCACGTAGAGCACGATGAACAGGCCGATGTAGCCGATCCAGCGGAAGCGGTGCAGCAGCCTGGCGATCCAGCTGGCCGCCACGCCCATCAGGCCGATCGACAGCAGCAGGCCGAACACCAGCACGGCCGGGTGTTCGCGCGCGGCGCCGGCCACGGCCAGCACGTTGTCCAGCGACATCGACACGTCGGCGATCAGAATCTGCAGGAAGGCGGCGCGGAACGACTTGGCCGGCCTGGCCCTGGGTTCGGTGGCCGGGTCGCTGTCGAGGCAGGCCTCGGCGTCGGCCTCGTCCTGGGCGGCCTGTTCGTGCAGCTCGCGCCACATCTTCCAGCAGACCCACAGCAGCAACACGCCGCCGGCCAGCAGCAGGCCGATGATCGCCAGCAACTGGACGGTGATCAGGGCGAAGCCGATACGCAGGGCCACGGCCGCCATCAGGCCCCACAGGATGGCCTTCTTGCGGTCCTTCGGGTGCAGGCCGCCGGCGGCGAGTCCCACGGCCACGGCGTTGTCACCGGCCAGGACCAGGTCGATCATCAGCACCTGAAGCAGGGCCGCGCCGGCGCCGGCCAGATCGAGACCCATCAGACTTTCAAACATGCGCGTCTCAATGCGTCAGCCGCCGGCGCCATGCAAGCGCCGACGGCCGCGAAGGCCTGCCGTAACCGACGCCTAGTGGGCGTGTTCCGGCTCGCGGTGATGCTCGTCGTGACCATGGCCATGACCATGATCGTGGCCATGGTCGTCGTGACCCGCGCCATGGTCGGCATGGCCGTGGCCATGATCGTCGGCCTCGTGTCCGCCGTGCGAGATGTGCTGGGCCGGACCGTGATCGTCATGGCCGTGCCCGTCGCCGTGCCCGCCGTGTCCGTGGTCGTCATGACCATGGCCGTCGTCGTGCCCGTGACCCTGCCCGTGATCGTCATGACCGCCGTGGCCATGGTCGTCATGCCCGTGCGAGGTCAGGGCCGTGTGATGCGCGCCGTGGTCGTCGTGGCCATGGGCGTCGGCGCCGTGGCCGTCGGCGGCGTGGTCATCATGACCGTGCCCGTCGCCGTGCCCGTCCCCGTGGGCGTCATGGCCGTGACCATGGTCATCGTGGCCGTGCGCGTCGTGCGAGGTGTGGTGGGCGCCGTGCCCATGGTCCTCGTGGCCATGGCCGTGCTCGTCGTGACCATGCCCATGGTCGTCATGGCCGTGGCCATGATCGTCGTGGCCATGCGAGGCCAGGGCGTAGCCGCCCGCGGCGCCGGCGGCGGCGGCGATCATCGGGTTCACATAGCCGTGGTTGGCGGTGTGGTCGGCGGCATGGGCGTCATGGTCGGGCTCGTTGACGCCATAGTCCTGCATCGTGCGGAACTTACGGCGGCGCTCGGCGCGGGCCCGGTTGGCGCCGGCGCCGCGGGCCAGGACGACCAGCACGATCAGCGCCAGCAGCGCCAGGGCGCCGCCCACGAGGGTCTCGCGGGCCACCTTGCCGACACCCGGCAGGGTCGGTTCCGGAACCCAGGAGAAGGCCAGGGGCTTCAGCGACAGGTCCGGCATCTTGAAGGAGGGCAGCTTGAACGACGGCAGCTTGAAGCCCTTGGTGGCCGACTTGGCGGCTTCCACGGGGGCGGCGACGGCCTCCTCCAGCGCGCCGACGGAGAAGGCGGTCTTCGGTTTGGCGCCGTTCAGCTCCAGGCCGTAGTCGGCCCTCAGCGGGGTCTTCTCGCCTTCGACCGGCTTGACCTTCCAGGTGAAGGTGGTCGGCTTGCCGGCGGCGACCGGGGCGGTCTGCTGTCCAGGCGGGGTGATGGCGTAGCCCTGGCCCTGCAGGTTGGCGTAGGCGTTGACCTTCTTCGCGGCCTTGCCCAGACCCAGCTTGGCGGCCTGTTCCTGGACCATGGCCAGCAGATCGGCGGGCAGGGACAGGACGACGTCGGCTTCCTTGCCGGCCTTGAGGTCGGCGGGCGCCGACAGCGAGGCGCCGCGGTTGATCGGGGCCGACACCGCGGCCTGCAGCTGCTGGACGGGGGTCAGCTTGGGCTTGGCCGGGACAGCGGGCGCGGCCTGGATCACCGGAACCGGCGCGGCCGGCCTCAGCGGCGCGGCGGCGACGGGCCGGGGCGCGGGCTTGACGACCGGCGCGGGCGCGGCCCGGGTCACGGCGGGCCTGACCACGGAAACGGGCGCGGCGGCCCGCCAGGTCCGGCGCGGGGCGGCGGCCACGGCGCGCGGCGCATAGCGGTTGCCATAGACACGGCGACGCTCGGCCGCCGTCATGTCTTCGGGATTGGCGATAGGCCGCATGGAGATCTGCAGCGTGCCGTCGGCCTTGCGGCGGGTGACCAGCTGGAAGCGCGGCGCGCCACCGAAGGCGCCGGCCGATTTCCCTTTGGGTTCAGGCAGGTAATCGTACTTATGACCGTAAAATCTGACCCGCTCGGCGCGCGTCAGGTCGCCCGGATTGGGGACCGGGGCCATGCCGGTGAAGCCGCGCGGGCCGCCGGCCAGGCCGTCGGACGCGGGCCGGGCGGGACCGGTCTGGCCCATCAGCACCGGAGGGGGCGCGTCGCGATCATAGCTGGAGGGAGGAGGGCCAGCGTACCCGTCATCGGGCGCCGCGCCACCGCACCCGGTCAACACCAGAAAAGCCGCGCCGGAAGCCGTACAGGCGGCCAGACGCATAAAGCCTTTCAACATAGAGAACCCCCGATCCCATGCCGAAACGGCGGGGATCAACCGCCCCGCCCTTCACAAGGCTGGAAGAGAAACATGCCTTGGCGACGAAATCAAAACGGTTAATTCAGATTCTCGTAACGTCTTCACCCTAGGCGCGAATCCTGGACGCCTCGTACAGGGCGATTGCCGCGGCATTGGACACGTTGAGGCTCTCGAAGCCGCCCGGCATGGGGATTTTCGCCAGCACCTCGCAGTGCTCGGAAACCAGGCGGCGCAAGCCTTCGCCCTCGGATCCCATGACCAGGACCGTCGGCGACCCGTCGAGCGCCTCGGCCAGGGTCACCTTTGAGTTACCGTCCAGTCCCACTGCCCGCCAGCCGAGCTCGGAAAGGGTCTCCAGCGCTCGCGAAAGGTTAACGGCGACCGCGTGCGGCAGCTTGTCGACCGCGCCGGCGGCGGCCTTGGCCAGGGCGCCGCCAAGGGCCGGGGCGTGGCGGTCCTGCAGGATCACGCCGCGCGCGCCGAACGCGGCGGCCGAGCGGAAGATGGCCCCGACGTTCTGCGGATCGGTGATCTGGTCGAGCAGGATCAGCACGCCCTCGGCCGGCGATCCGATCTCCATTATAGAGAGTGGCTCCAGCGGATCGACCTTCAGGGCCAGGCCCTGGTGCACGGCGCCGGCCGGCAGGACACGGGCGATCTCGGCGGCCTCGGCCGTTTCGAGCGTCTTCAGCGGGCCGAACCGGCGAGTCAGCGCCTGGGCGCGGTCGGCGGTGGCGAGGAGTCGGCGCGGCGTGGCGCGGTTCGGATTGTCCAGCGCGGCCTCGACGGCGTGGACGCCCCACAGCCAGTCCTTCGCATCGGCTCCGGAAACCCTTGGCGCACGGGCTTTTCCGCCTTTGTCGAGGTGCGGACGAAAGCCTGATTTCCGGTCGTTGCGTTGTTTCGGTGACGACACTATAAGACGCGCTCCGATTTGGGGCCCCACGGATTTCCGCGCGTTGCGGAAGGCCGAGCCGCCAAGGAAGAAAGCCTTTAGACCGCGTGCGGGGGAATGTCCCGAGTGGCAAAGGGGAGGGACTGTAAATCCCTTGGCGTCAGCCTTCGTAGGTTCGAGTCCTACTTCCCCCACCACGCAGCTGAGGCTCTCGTCCGGGCGGCGCGGGAATCCAGACCGGAAACAACGGGAGTCCACCGCGATCCCGCCTCAAGGGCGGGTATAGCACAATGGTAGTGCAGCAGCCTTCCAAGCTGAGGATGCGGGTTCGATTCCCGCTACCCGCTCCAGGCGCTCCCTACATCTTCTTCGCTGGCGCCAGGGATTGGAAAGAAAATGGCCAAGGAAAAGTTCGAACGTAACAAGCCTCACTGCAACATCGGCACGATCGGGCACGTCGACCACGGCAAGACGACGCTGACGGCGGCGATCACGATGACGCTGGCCAAGGCCGGCGGGGCCAAGGCGATG
>JAUSMJ010000050.1 GCA_030645575.1 Caulobacter sp.
ATCATCGGCACGGGCCTGCTGGCCGTGCCCGTGCTGGCCGGGTCGGCGGCCTACGCCATCTCCGAGTCGTTCGGCTGGCCGATGGGGCTGGACCGCAAGCTGGGCCAGGCGCCGGGCTTCTACGCCATCATCGCCGCCGCCACCCTGGGCGGCGTGCTGCTGACCTTCCTGCAAGTCAATCCGATCAAGGCCCTGTTCTGGAGCGCGGTGCTCAATGGCCTGGTGGCGGTGCCGATCATGGTCGTGGCGATGATCCTGGCCTCGCGGCGCTCGGTGATGGGGCCGTTCGTCATCGGCCGCACGCTGAAGATCCTCGGCTGGACGGCCACCCTCGTCATGGCCGTCGCCGGAATCGGCATGTTCCTGGCCTGACACGCCGCCCCGCTTGACCTCGCCCCCCGGCGCGCCATCCTCTGCGGTGATCGACGGGAGACGAGGTCATGGGCGCGGACGGCCGCAAGGCGATCTTCATCACCGGGGCGGCCAGCGGCATCGGCCTGGCGACCGCCAAGCGGTTCGCGAGGGAGGGCTGGTACGTCGGCCTGGCCGACATCGACGCCGGCGGCCTGAAGGCGGCCCGGGAGGCGCTCGGAGCCGGAAACTGCGGCGTTCACAGGCTCGACGTGCGCGACCGCGCGGCCTGGAAGAAGGAGTTGGCCGCCTTCACAAAAGGGACCAACGGGCGGCTGGACGTGCTGTTGAACAACGCCGGGGTGGCCCACTATGGCTGGTTCGAGGACCTGACCGACGACGAGGTCGATCGCCAGATCGACATCAACATCAAGGGCGTGGTCAACGGCGCGCGGGCCGGCCTGGATCTGCTGATCGGCACGCCCGGCTCGGTGCTGATCAATGTGGCGTCCTGCGCCGGGCTGTTCGGCGCGCCGAAGATGGCCATCTATTCGGCGACCAAGTTCGCGGTGAAGGGGCTGTCCGAAGCGCTGGACCTGGAGTTCAGCCGCCACGGCGTGGCCGTGCGCTGCATCATGCCCTGGTTCGTCGATACGCCGATCCTGCAGGCCGGGTCGCAGGGCAGCAACGAGAAGATCGCCGACACCATTCGCCAGGGCGGGTCGGAGGTCTACACCGTCGAGGAGGCCGCCGACGTGATCTGGAAGGCCGCCCAGGGCAAGGATCTGCACTGGATCGTCGGCAAGGCGGGCAAGCGACTGCGCTTCGCCGCCCGCTTCATGCCCGGCGCCGTCAGGAAGCAGCTGCTGTCGATGATGGACCCGGTTTAGCGGGCGCCGGCTCGGCCTTGGCGTCCCGGCGCGGGGCCGAGGCCGGCTCGGCCGGCTTGCCCACCGGCCCGCCGAGGCCCTTGTCCGACACGACGATCTCGACCGGCGCCTGGGCCGTGGCGGCGATGAACACCGCCTCGGTGGAGGGCGCCATCGCCGCATAGGGCACCGGCGCGCCCGGCATGCCGAGGTTGGCGTAGATCGGACGATCGCCCAGCTCCGGACCCGACCGGGCGGGCGCCCGATCGAACGCCCCCGGCGCGCCGCCGCGGCCGCCGAAGCGGTAGAAGATGTGCAGGCCGACCTGGCCGATGCGGATCAGATGCGGGCTCCAGCCCGGTGAGACGTTGATGGTGTGGAAATGGGTCGCGTTGCCGACCTCGTTCATCACCGACCCCGACAGCGCGCGGGCGGCCAGGCGTTCGGCGCGGGCCCAGGCGCCGGGCTCGCGGCGTTTCCGCATCGAGCCGTCGCAGGCGAAGCTGAACTGGCAGGTCCTGCCGCCGTAAGCGCCCTGGAAGACCACGCCGCAGACCGTCTTGGGGAAGGCCGGATGCCGCGCGCGGTTGAGCACCACCTGGGCCACGGCCGCCTGGCCGGCCGGGGTCTCGCCGCGGGCTTCGTAGTAAATGGCCTGGGTCAGGCATTCGAGGTCGCGCGAGTCTTCCAGCGCACCGTTGAGCCGGAACGGCTGGGCGGCCGGATTGAAGGCGCCGCCAAGGCTGGCGCGCAGCAGCAGGCCTTCGGTCGAGGGACGCTGGGTCGGGGCATGGCGTTCGAGAAGGGCGGCGAACAGGGCCGCCTGGCGGTCGCGCTGGGCTCCGCCGGCGCTGGTGAAGGGATCGTGCCGCTCGGCCACGGCCAGGGCGGCGGGATCCATCCCCTCGACCATCCGTTCAAGAGAGGCGTCGGAGTAGCTGCCCGAGACGACACCGGCGATCTGCGACACGCGGTGATGCTGGTCGGCCGCCTGGGCCATACCGCCCATGAGGTACGCGGCGCCGACGATCGCGCCGCAGGCCGAGCCCACCAGCGTTCCCGTCAAAGCGACGCTCATCAGCGCGCGCACGGGTGCGCGCGTCTGGGAATGGAATGACAAGAGTTTCGTGTCCTGTGCGACGAGGGCGGATTGCCCCCCGACAATCACCCCGAAAGACGCCAGCGCGGCCTGACAGGATGGGGACTCGACCGGTTCACGAAATGGCCGAAATCCGACTTGTGGCGCGTCTTATGGCGCAAACGGCCCCGATTCGCAAGAGAATGTTGCGCTGCAGCATGACTCGCCGGCCTGGCGATCAGGGCAGACGGGCTGCCCCCCTTGCCCGTTAACGGTTTGCGGCGGCCAGGATCGACGCGTGCGCCGCGGCGATTTTTCGCCTGACGCGCGAGGCGGAACTGCGGCGCGCGCCGACCGTTCGACCGGGGAGCCGCCCGTTTCCGGGCGCTGCGACGAGGCGAACCCCATGCGTATCCGCTCCACCCTTTCCCTGACCCTGATCCTGCTCGCGGGCGCGGGCCTGGCCGCCTGCGGCCACAACATGGAACAGCGCGCCGCCAGTGGCGCTATCGCCGGCGCCGTGGTCGCCGGGCCGCCGGGCGCGGTCGTCGGCGCCGCCGCCGGCGCGGTCGTCAACGAGGCCTCCAAGCCCAACAGGTAGCCGGGCGGCGCCCCCTGGCGTCCGCGGCGCCCATGCCGACACGCTGGCATGGGCGCTTGACGCTGGTCGCCGGGAGGGCCTGACTGGTCCCGAAGGTCGCGTCGGGGAGTTGCATGCGGTTTCGTTCGGTTCTCGTCGCCTTGGCCGCCCTGGTGGCGGCGGCGCCCGCGTGGCCCGCGGCGGCCCAGTCGATCGGCCGGCAGATGGACCTGCTACGGCTTGAGAAGCAGACCGCCGAGACCGTCAGCGCCCTGATCGACAGCGAGTTCAAGGCCTGCGAGGTCAAGCTGCCGACCCTGCGCACGATCATGGCCGACCCGCGGTTCGACCGGATGCGCGTCGAGATCCGGCGGCCCTTCCTGTTCTCGGTCATCCTGTGCAGCGAGATCAAGGACAAGCCGCTGGGCCTGGCCGCCGCGCGCAAGCTCGAGCCGATCGCGCAGGAGCCGATGGAGATCGGGGCGGTCCAGACTATCCAGATCTCCGACGCCATCGAGCGCGACGCCATGGCCGACGCCACGCGGCGCTTCCTCAAGCTGATGGACGCCCAGCCCGAGGTTGTGGCGACCTGGCGGCCGTCGATGATCGGCGTCTTCGCCGACTATCTGGACGACGATCCCGACCTGGCCCTGACGGCCCTGCGGCGCATCACGGGCTTCGCCTGGCGGAACGCCGACAGCGCCCGCGCGGCCAGGAACGAATGGGCCCTGGCCTACGGCTGGCAGCTGGGCGACCGCGGCCAGTCGGCCGGGGCGGCCAGGGCGGTGGCCCAGGCCGACGATCCGCGTGTGCTGATGTACGTGGCCGCCGATCGCCGGTTCGAACCCGCCTGGAGCGACGCCGGCCGTTTCAACTGGACCGCGCTGGAGGAGGCCGCCCTGGCCCTGGCTCGCGCAGACATGGAAGCCTCGCCCGAGGCGCTGAAGCCGGTGCGCGAGGTGATCGCCTCGCTGAGGGCGCTGGGCCGCTACGACGAGGCCATCCTGATCGGCCAGGCCTACCGCGCCCGGCTGCAGGACGGCGAGGCGTTCACGGACCGCGAGGAACAGGGCGACCAGGTGCTGATCCAGCTGGCCCACGGCCTGCTCGACACCAGCAAGGTGGCGGAAGCCGAGGCCGTGTTCGACGAGGCCATCGGGTCGCCGGACGACCGCGGCCCGTCCACCGACGCCCGGATGAACTGGGCCGGCCGCCTGCTCGACCTGGACCGGCCGGGCGATGTGCTCAAAGTGCTGGCCGGCATCGACCTCGACTATGTCACGCCCTATGGCGAGGCCTGGATCGACTCCCAGAAAACCTGCGCCCGGAACGACATCGACCCGAAGGCCGCCGAGGCGATGCTGGAGTCCCTGCGCAAGCGCCGCGACGAGAACCCCGGCGCCCTCAGCCAGGCCCTGATCTGCATGAACCGGCTGGACGAGGCCGCAGCCCTGCTGATCTGGCGGCTGCGGACGCCCGAGCACCGCAGCGGCGCGCTCGACCCCTTCTGGATCGCCCGACCGCCGCCGTTCGTGCCGCCCTGGCTGGCCCGGTTCGAAAGCCGCCGCCAGGCCCTGCTGGCCCGTCCCGACGTCCAGGCGGCTCTGGCCAGGGTCGGCCGGCCCGTGACCACCCCGCTCGGCGGCGACTACTGGGGCGGCTTTTGAGCCCCGCCGCTATGTATTTCGGTGACAGTTTACGAATTCGCGCGGCGGGATCCGTCCCGAGCGCTCCGGTTCGGGAAGCGAATTCGTAAACTGTCACCGGAATGGCCCGCGCCTACTTCGCCGGGTACAGCGTCCCGTCCTTGTGGCGATAGCCCTCGCCGCCCGGCGTGATGCGCAGGTCGATGTCGGGATAGTCGACCCATTCGGTGGCCTCGTTGGTCGGATTGCCGACCTGCAGCAGCACCGCGTCGGCGCCGCTGCGGTTCAGCAGGTGATGGCCGTTGGCGACCCCGGCCTTCCAGGCCGCGCAGTCGCCGGCCCGCAACACGGTCTCGCCCTCGTCCTCGACCAGCACCACCTCGCCGGAGACGACCCAGACGAACTCGTCCTCGTCGGCGTGCCAGTGGCGCTGGCTCGACCACTGCCCGGGCGGCAGGGTCAGCAAGTTGATCCCGACCAGGTC
Source organism: Caulobacter sp. (assembly GCA_030645575.1). GTDB lineage: Bacteria > Pseudomonadota > Alphaproteobacteria > Caulobacterales > Caulobacteraceae > Caulobacter. The sequence goes on from JAUSMJ010000050.1 coordinate 5,009, forward strand.
CAGGCCGGCGGCGGCGGCCAGCTGGAGGAAGCTCCGCTCCCGGCACGGCGCGTCATACGGCGGCGGATAACCGGTTCCGGTCCGGCGCGGGGCGGTGGCGAGATCGATCTTGGGCATGGGCGGGCTCCGGTGTTCGCCGGCGATCCTAGCCCAACCATGGACAAGGGAAACCGGGCCGCGAGCCGGGAACCAGTCAGGCCGCCGCTTCCCGTTGCCGCGGCAGGGCGCGGGCCAGGTCGGCGAGGATGTCGGGCTCGTCCTCCAGGCCCACCGACAGCCGCACCAGACCGTCGGCGATGCCGTGGGCGTGGCGTTCCTCGGCGGTGTAGGTCGAATGGGTCATGCTGGCCGGGTGCTGGATCAGGCTCTCGGCGTCGCCGAGCGAGACCGCGCGGCGGATCAGGGTCAGCCGGTTCATCATCGCCGCGCCGGCCGCGAAACCGCCGTGCAGCTCGAACGCGATCATGCCGCCGAAGCCGGGCATCTGGCGGCGGGCCAGATCGTGCTGGGCGAAGCTCGCGAGCCCCGGATAGTGCACGGCGGCGACCCCGGGATGGGCCTCCAGCATCCGCGCCGCCGCCATGGCCGAACGGCAGTGCCGTTCAATCCTGATCTGCAGGGTCTTCAGGCCGCGCAGGATCAGGAAGGCGTTGAACGGCGCCATGACCGCCCCGGTCATGTCCTTGACGCCCTCGGCGCGGACCCGGGCCAGGTCCTCGGCCCCGCCGGCGATCAGGCCGCCGATCAGGTCGCCGTGGCCGCCGAGATATTTGGTCGCCGAATGGACAACGATGTCGGCCCCCAGCTCGACCGGCCGGGTCAGGACCGGGGTGGCGTAGGTGTTGTCGACCACGGTGCGGGCGCCGGCGGCGCGCGCGATGGCCGAGACGGCGGCGATGTCCACCAGCCGCATGTTGGGATTGGCCGGGGTCTCGAAATAGACGATCCGGGTCCTGGGCGAGATCGCCGCCGCCAGGGCCGCCGGATCGGTCAGGTCGACATGGGTCACGGTGACGCCGAACCGCGCCAGGCCGTGACGCAGGAAGGAGAAGGTGCAGCCGTACAGGGTGGTGTCGGTGATCACCTCGTCGCCGGGCGACAGGAAGGTCCACATCACCGCGGTGATCGCCCCCATGCCCGAGGCCGTGGCCAGACCCGCCTGCGCGCCCTCCAGCCCGGCGATGCGGCGCTCCAGCAGGTCGGTGGTCGGGTTGGAGATGCGGGAATAGATGTGGCCCTCGCGCGTTCCGGCGAACATCTCCCCGCCCGCCTCGGCGGTCTCGAACGCGAACGTCGAGGTCAGGTGCAGCGGCGGCGTCAACGCGCCCTGCTCGTCCATCGGATCGTAGCCGAGGTGAATGGCGCGGGTGGCGAAGCCGGGGGCGTCGGCGGGCATGGGCGATCTCCTGCTGAGCCGCCAATATGCCTCCGGCGCCACCGCAGGGGATTGCGACTTCTGCCGCAAAATGGTTACTGATTAGCAGATTCTGCCACTCGGAGCGCTGAAATGGACGCCAAGGACCGCCAGATCATCCGCGCGCTGCAGGAAGATGGCCGGCTGACCAACCAGGACCTGGCCGAACGGGTCCACCTGTCGCCGTCGCCCTGCCTGCGGCGGCTGCGCAACCTCGAGGCCGCCGGCGTCATCACCGGCTACACCGCCCTGGTTGACCAGAAGGCCTACGGCCTGCCGATCACCGTGTTCATCCGCATCCGGCTTGAGCGCCATTCGGAGGAAGTCGTGAAGACCTTCGAAGCCGCGCTCGGCCGCATCGACGAGGTGCTCGACGGCTACCTGCTGGCGGGCGGCGACGACTATCTGCTGCGGGTCATCGTCGCCAGCCTGGAGGCCTACGAGGACTTCATCCGCCGCCGCATCCACGCCATTCCGGGCATCGCCTCGATCGACACCAGCTTCGCCTATGGCGTGGTCAAGCAGACGCGGGTCTACCCGGTGTGACGCCGCCAGCCTGCTGACACATTGCTGTCAGCAGCCGCCCCTAGCCTTCACCCACCCGCGCGCCTACCTTCCCGGTCATGGCCCGTTCCCCCGAGATCATGGCAGGCGTCGAGGACGTTTCCGCCGCCTTCGTGCATGACCTGGCCAACGCCAACACCCCGGTCAGCTGGGCCCCGCACCGACCCGCGCGGCCGGCCAAGTCCGAGGGCGGCATCCCGTTCCGACTGGTCAGCGACTACAGCCCGGCCGGCGACCAGCCGACGGCCATCCGCGACCTGGTGGCCGGCATCAAGGAGCGCGAGCACGACCAGGTGCTGCTCGGCGTCACCGGCTCGGGCAAGACCTTCACCATGGCCAGCATCATCGCCGCGACCCAGCGGCCGGCCCTGATCCTGGCCCCCAACAAGACCCTCGCGGCCCAGCTCTACAGCGAGTTCCGCAGCTACTTCCCGGACAACGCGGTCGAGTATTTCGTCAGCTACTACGACTACTACCAGCCGGAGGCCTACGTTCCGCGCACGGACACCTTCATCGAGAAGGACTCCAGCCGCAACGAACAGATCGACCGCATGCGCCACAGCGCCACCCGCGCGGTGCTGGAACGCGACGACGTGATCATCGTCGCCTCGGTCAGCTGCATCTACGGCATCGGTTCGGTCGAGACCTACACGGCCATGACCTTCGAGCTGGCGGTCGGCCAGAAGATCGACGACCGCCAGCTGGTCGCCGACCTGGTCGCCCAGCAATACAAGCGCAACGACGCGGCCTTCGAGCGCGGCACGTTCCGCAAGCGCGGCGACACCATCGAGATCTTCCCCGCCCACTACGAGGACCGCGCCTGGCGCGTCGGCCTGTTCGGCGACGAGATCGAGACGATCCAGGAGTTCGACCCGCTGACCGGCCGCAAGACCGCCGACCTGCCGAGCGTGAAGATCTACGCCAACAGCCACTACGTCACGCCGCGCCCGACGCTCAACCAGGCCATCACCCACATCAAGGCCGAGCTGAAGGAGCGCCTCGACTGGATGATCGCCAACGGCAAGCTGCTGGAGGCCCAGCGCCTCGAACAGCGCACCCGCTTCGACATCGAGATGATCGAGACCACCGGCAGCTGCGCCGGCATCGAGAACTACAGCCGCTACCTGACCGGCCGCCGGCCGGGTGAGCCGCCGCCGACCTTCTTCGAATACATCCCCGACAACGCCCTCCTCTTTTGCGACGAGAGCCACCAGACGGTGCCGCAGATCGGGGCCATGTACCGCGGCGACTACCGCCGCAAATGGACCCTGGCCGAGTACGGCTTCCGCCTGCCCAGCGCGCTCGACAACCGCCCGCTCAAGTTCGAGGAGTGGGAGGCCATGCGGCCGCAGACGGTCCACGTCAGCGCCACCCCCGGGCCCTGGGAGATGGACAAGGCCGGCGGCGTGTTCGCCGAACAGGTCATCCGCCCGACCGGCCTGATCGACCCGCCGGTCGAGGTCCGCCCGGTGACGAAGGACAACGCCAGCCAGGTCGACGACGTCATCGCCGAGGCCCGCGAGATGGCCGCCCGCGGCTATCGCACCCTGGTCACGGTCCTGACCAAGAAGATGGCCGAGGACCTCACCGAATACATGCACGAGCAGGGCCTGCGCGTGCGCTACATGCACAGCGACGTCGATACCCTCGAGCGCATCGAGATCATCCGCGACCTCAGACTGGGCGCCTTCGACATCCTCATCGGCATCAACCTGCTGCGCGAGGGCCTCGACATCCCCGAGTGCGGCCTGGTGGCCATCCTCGACGCCGACAAGGAGGGATTTTTGAGGTCCGAGACCTCCCTGATCCAGACCATCGGCCGCGCCGCCCGCAACGTCGACGGCAAGGTGATCCTCTACGCCGACCGCATCACCGGCAGCATGGAACGCGCCATGGGCGAGACCCAGCGCCGGCGCGACAAGCAGCACGCCTGGAACGTGGAGCAGGGCATCACGCCGGAGAGCGTCAAAAGCCGCATCAAGGAGATTTTGGCTTCGCCTTATGAGCGCGGCGACCGCGTCAACATCGACGTCGGCGTGGCCGAGGACGCGCGGCCGTTCCTCGGCAGCAACTTCCAGGCGACGCTACGCGACCTCGAAACGAAGATGCGCGAAGCCGCCGGCAACCTGGAATTCGAAACCGCCGCGCGCCTGCGCGACGAGATCAAGCGCCTGAAGATGATGGACCTGGAATTCGCCAACGACCTGATGACGGCGGAGGGCGAGACGGCCGACAAGGCCGCGCCAATGCGCGAGCGGAAGGCGGCGAGGGCGGAGGCGCAGGAGCGGTTCAGGAAGGGGCGGTTGTGACGCCGCCCGCCACACATGGCCGCGTCGCGAAAGTCATGGTAATTTGCACCCCATGACCGCGCTGAAAGTCACCCTCGATGCCCCCCTCGACCGCTTCGTCGAGGACCAGATCGCGTCGGGCGCCTATCCCGATGCCGGCGCCGTGGTTCGCGCGGGTCTCGACCGGTTGCGCGAGGACGATGCTCGGCAAACCCGGTTCAAGGCGCTTGTCCAGGAGGGCCTCGACGATCTCGACGCCGGCCGGTTCGAGACGGTCGAGGACATCGGCGGCTGGCTCCACGACCTGGGGCGTCGCCCGCCGGCATGAGACGGCTGGTCGTGGCGCGCCACGCTCAGCGCGATATCGATCGCATACTGTGGACGAGCGCCGATCGCCACGGCCCCCGCGCGGCGGATCGCTATCGCCGGCTCATCGCCCGGTCCCTGACCGACCTGCGCCATGACCCGGCTCGGCCGTCTTCAAGGTCCGCGGCGTTCGCCGACCTGCGGCTCTACGCTCTGAGAGTCGCCGCGCGGAGCCTCGCGCCGGCGGACAAGGTGCGCGCGGCGGTCCATGTGGTCGTCTATCGTTTCGACGACAGACAGGTGGAGATCGTCCGGGTCCTGCACGAGGCCATGGACCTGCCACGTTGGCTGGAACAGGCGGCGGCGGAATGCGGGGAAGATTGAGGCGAACCGGCCGGGGTCGGCGGCCGACCGGCGGTCAGTCTTGCCGCCGTCTTGGTAGCGCGCTACCATTCCGCCATGACCGCCGCCCGCAAGCCGCAGGACCCCGCCAAGTTCGCCCGCTACCGCGAGCGGATGAAGGCGCGCGGCCTGAAGGAGGTGCGGATGTGGGTCCAGGACCCGGACGCGCCCGGCTTCCGCGAACGCCTGGCCGCCGACATCGCCCGCATCAACGCCTCGCCGGCCGAGCGTGAGTTTCTGAAGGTCCTTGAGGCGGCGGCGGCGGAAATCCCCGGCTGGACCTGGGACGAGGACCTCCCGGCTTGAGCCGTGGCGATGTCGTCGTGGTCGTCGTGGTCGTCGTGCCTGGCGACTATGGCAAGCCGCGCCCGGCCGTGGTTATCCAGACCGACCGGATGGCCGGCGCCCACAGCGTGATCATCTGCCCGATCACCTCCGACCTCGAAGACGCCGCGGCCGTCCGCGTGACCATCCAGCCCACGCCGGACAACAACCTGCGCCGCCTGTCCCACGCCATGGTCGATAAGATCACCGTGCTGCACACGGGCCGCGTCGGCCAGACCATCGGACGCCTGGATGCCCGGACCATGGCCGAAATCGACGAACGGCTGGCGTTCGTGCTGGGGTTGGGTGGGGGGTAGCGACGAGATCAAACGCCTGAAGATGACGGACCTGGAGTTCGCCAACGACCTGATGACGGCCGAGGGCGAGACAGCGGACAAGGCCGCGCCGATGAGGGAGCGGAAGGCGGCCAGGGCGGAGGCGGCGGAGCGGTTCAGGAAGGGAAGGCTGTAGAGGGAGGCGAAGACCCCTACATCGACGATGCGGCTTGGGCGCTGCGTTAAAGGTCGGCCCATTTGTTAAGTCAGCCATGCCCCGGGGAGGACCAGCCGTTTGCGATTCTCTATCTTGGGGCTAGATTTCGTCTTGCACACGCGCATCCACCCACCTTGTCATCATCTCGTAGGAATCAATGGCTAGCGATCGCGACGAGAATGAAAAATTCGAAGACGATGTTCGCCAGCTAGCTCGCGCAATATTTTCTGATGCCGATTCAGTCAGCCGCGAAAAAATAGATGGTCGAGAGCGCGATTGTATCGTGCGCAACGGTGATGATGTCTACCTGATTGAAGCAACGACTTCTCGGCGGCAAGACAAAGTTGAAAACGACGCGGCTAAAATAGTGCTCTTGAGGGAAACTATCTTAAAGGAGAGCCCCAACGCACTCGTTCGCGGAATAATCGTCACCAGAGAGGAGCCGACCGCAGAGCAGTCAGAATACCTAAGGAAAAAGAAAAGTTTCGTAAAGATAGAGTCTTTGGCGAAATTCTCCGCTAGAATTATAAATGGTAGAGAATATCTTAGGCTACGAGATGATTATCGATTTGGTTCTGTAGCAGACCCGAGCAGTGGCCATCCCACTTTATCCTTTGAAGAATACATTGATGTATCGTATCGGCTACTTGGAACGGAAAATAGCGTCTCAATTGGCGACCTGTCTGAGGCCGCGCTAAAATCTACATGTCGAGCAATCCTATTTGGTGAGTTCGGCGTCGGCAAAAGCATGGCGCTCCGAGAGGCATATCGGCGGCTCTCAAAGGCATACCGAACCAACGGGACAACAAGAGTTCCAATATTTCTCAATCTGAGGGATCACGCTGGCCAGACCCCAGTTGAGGCGTTGAGACGACACGCTGATAATATCGGCTACGAACGCCCAACTGATTTGGTTCGGGCTTGGCGGGCGGGTCACGTCTGCCTACTTCTCGATGGGTTTGACGAAATTGGCAACCCCGGCTGGGGTCAATCGTACCGACAATTGAGAGCCTATCGATTCCGCGCCGTGGAATTAGTCAGAAAATTCATAGCAGAGAGCCCAAGAGACACGTCAATACTGATCTCGGGTCGAGAGAATTTCTTCGATAGTCTCGACGAAATGGGCTCTGCGCTGGACCCAAATGACTCTTGCAAAAGGATTCAGGTTAGCGAGTTCGACGACAAGGCGATCGCCAAACTGCTGCACCGAGTTGGTTTCACATCCGACGTTCCAGCATGGCTCCCGGCCCGCCCGCTGCTCATCAGCTACTTCGCGTTTCGGGTCGGCGGCGGAGACGCCGTCGTAGCCGAACGTCTCGCCACGCCGGAGCGCGGGTGGGACCTGTTCATCGATCAGGTCTGTCGCCGGGAGGCTGAACAGTACCCGATGATTGAACCTCAGGTCGTGCGGGCCTTCCTGGAACGGCTAGCCACGCGGGCGCGTCGAAGCCCAGACGGCTTGGGATCGTTCGACCCCGCCGAAATAGCCCAAGTATTTCAGTCCGTAGCCGGATTTTCGCCGGATGATGTATCGCAGTCTCTATTGCTGCGGGTCCTGGCCTTACGGACGTTGGACCCAAGAACTGGCGCGCGTTCTTTCATTGATGTTGAATTTGCCGGCGCTCTGATGGCTGGGGACGCTCTCCGATTTTTGATAAACCCATATGATCAAGAATTGCAGGAAGAGTTCCGTAATTCGGGACCATCCCCCTTAATTACGTCAAGCATGGTCGCCGAGAGGTCAGCTGACGCAGGCCTGAATTCCGCTCACTTCAAGGCTGCGCTGATCGAGGCGCGAAAGTCCGATTTGCCGATGGCGAGTCGTGACGTTCTCTTGGCCAATTTAACGTTGAATTATGCTCCACCTTTCGATTTGAGCTACGAAGGGGTTGATTTTGGAAACCTCCACATCAAATCAGACTACGGAAACATGTCCTACTTACAGTTCTCGAATTGCCTTTTTCAGAAGCTTACGTTGGATGACGATGTTGACACGTTGTCAATACCAATATTTCTATATTGCCTATTAATAAATATAGAGTCCTCAAAATCAGAGCCGGACATCAGGAAAATATTCTCCGGCAGTGATATCGGGCATATTTATTCTTTTGGGCTAACTACAGATCGCCTGTTGCAAATGGGAGTTCCACAGAGCATCCGTGTGCTTATGACAATATTGAAGAAGATTTTTGTGCAATCCGGATCTGGAAGGATGCGATCAGCACTAGAGCGGGGATTGGGCCAAGAAGGTAGATCGTTTGTGGAGCCAGTCGTGAGAATACTGGTTCAGCATGACATGATTTCTCGAGTCCGGTTAAGAGGCTCCGACATATTTATGCCCAGTCGCAAGGCTTCTAGCCGGGTTCACGCCATTTTGGCGAACCCGGTTGGCCACGACCCAATTCTGAAGGCGTGCCGAGAACTCTAGAATCCATTGCCTCCTGGTCGATCCCCGCCCCCCTTCATCTCATGCCGAGATGATCGCCGGGCGGGCCTGCAAGAAAGCTCCCTTCTCCCCTTGCGGGAGAAGGTGGCAGGCGAAGCCTGACGGATGAGGGGTCGAAAACTGGCGCCGCTTCGGACGGTCCGTCAGTCTCCCCGACGAGGCGCCGCATGTCATGGGGTCAGCCTATCCCACGCTCGCCACCAGTTCCGTCGCCTTCACGCCAAGCACCCGCGCCAGGTGGAAGACCGTCGAGACGCGTGGGTTTCGTTCACCGCGTTCCAGCATGCCGATATAGTTGCGATGCAGGCCCGCGCGCTCGGCCAGTTCTTCCTGGCTGATGCTCAGCGCCTTCCGGCAGCGGCGGATTTCGCGCCCCAGGGCAACCAGGTCTTCATGCTCGGCCACGCCGGACCGTTGCCTTGACCGCGCAAACTCACTACACACTGCAGGTGGGTATTCTCGGACAGCTGGAGATCACCGCAACAATGGCGCGAGCCGCCGCACCCCATCCCGTCGATCGCCACGTCGGTCAGCGCATCCGGCAGCGGCGGCGGGCGCTCGGGCTGAGCCAGGGGACGCTGGCCGCGCGGCTGGGGATCAGTTTCCAGCAGGTGCAGAAGTATGAGCGGGGGACCAACCGGGTCAGCGCCTCGATGCTGCTCGCGACGGCGCGGGCGCTGCAAGCGCCGGTGGCGGCCTTCTTCGACGGGCTGGAGACGACGGGCGACGGGGACGACGGCGGCCTGCGCGACCTGGTCGGCGAGATGCTGGCGACGCCCGGCGGCGGTGAGTTGGCCCAGGCCTGGCTGGCCATCGGCCGCCCGGCCCTGCGCGCCCGGGTGGTCGGGCTGGTGCGGGCCATCGCCGCGCCATGACCCGCTGGAGCCGCCTGCTGCTGCTGACGCCCCTGCCCCTTGTCGTCGCGGTCGCCGCGGCCGGGGCGCTGCTTGAGCTGCCGCCCCGCGCGGCGATGGCGCTATGGCTGGCGGTCGCGGCGCTGTCGGCGGGACTGGTGGCGCTGGGGCGGCGGCTGATGCGGTGAGGCGGCGGAGCGGCGCTGCCCGCCACCCCCTTCATCTCCCCGAGGAGACCCCTGCATAATTGGGGTTTGGGGAGATTGATGCGCTGAGGGGCGTTTTTGACCGGGTGTCAGTGGGCCGCCATCGTCTTTGGCGGCGCTATTTGTCCGTTCTCCAGGTGAACAGGCGCACTGATCCGGTCAGG
>JAUSMJ010000051.1 GCA_030645575.1 Caulobacter sp.
TGTGCAAGGCGATGAACCGCAGCTTCATCTCCGTGATCCTGGGCGGGTTCGGGGCCGACGATGCGGCCGCCGCCGGCGGCGGCCAGGTCGAGACCCGGCCGGTCAAGCAGGGTTCGGCCGAGGACGCGGCCTTCATCATGAAGAACGCCTCCAAGGTGATCATCGTCCCCGGCTACGGCATGGCCGTCAGCCAGGCCCAGCACGCCCTGCGCGAGATGGCCGACAAGCTGAAGGAAGAGGGGGTCGAGGTGAAGTACGCCATCCACCCCGTGGCCGGCCGCATGCCGGGCCACATGAACGTGCTGCTGGCCGAGGCCAACGTGCCCTATGACGAGGTGTTCGAGCTCGAGGACATCAACGCCGAGTTCCCCACCGCCGACGTGGCCTTCGTCATCGGGGCCAACGACGTGACCAACCCGGCCGCCAAGACCGACCCGACCTCGGCGATTTACGGCATGCCGATCCTCGACGTGGAGAAGGCTCGCACGGTGCTGTTCGTGAAGCGCGGCATGAGCTCCGGCTACGCCGGCGTGGAGAACGAACTGTTCTTCCGCGACAACACCATGATGCTGTTCGCCGACGCCAAGAAGATGGTCGAAGGGATCGTGAAGAACCTTTAGGGGGCGTTTCGAGGCAAACGGCCATGAGACCGGCGCTCGTTCCCGAACTGATCGTATCCGACATCGTCAGCAGTCTCTCTGTCTATACGGGCGTGTTCGGTTTTCGTGTGCTCTACGAACGCCCGGAAGAACGGTTCGCCTTCCTCGAACGCGAGCGCGCGCAGTTGATGCTGGAACAGCCGCTCGCCCATGATCGCCTGTGGCCGCGCGCGACGTTCGAGCGGCCGTTCGGTCGAGGCGTGAACCTGCAGATCGAGGTCTCCGATGCGGCGGTGCTGCACCAGACCGTGGAAGCTTCGGGTCTTGAACTTGTCCTTCCGCTCGAAGAGCGATGGTACCGGCGCGGAGTTGAAGAGGTCGGGAACCGGCAGTTCGCCGTGGCTGACCCCGACGGCTACGTCCTTCGATTCTTCCAGGATCTGGGGGCAAGGCCGAGGATCAGCACCCCATCGAGCGCTTGATGGAATGCTCTTTCGGGGGTCGGTTGAAGTCAAGGACAGCCCTTCGGGCTGCCGCGTCGCGGCGGGCGAAGCCCGTCCTTGAGTTCAACCGACCCCCGAAATCATGCTCCGCCAAGCGATCAATGGTGGGCTCCGCGCTGGCTCAAGCCGCCGCCGTCACCGGCCGCAGGGTCCCCGCCGCTTCCATCTTCATCCGCGCATTGATCGGATCGATGTCGCACCCGTTGGGCCAGGTCGGCACGCCCATCTCCACAAAGACCCGCGCGAAGAAGGCCGGGTCCCGTAGCGGCTCGGTCACCTCGCCCAGCCGTACAAACTCGCTCAGGTCAACCACGCCCATGGTGTCGTCATCAAAGACGATCTCCAGGCGATAGCCGTCGAGCGCCTTCACGCGGCGCGCCCGCACCATCTTGAACCCAGCCATCCGCAGCACGCCTACGCCGCCGCCGTCTCGAACTTCAGCACGCCCGCTGCCGCCATGTCGGCATGTAGCGCCTCTGGACTCCAGTCGAATCCGTTGGGCCAGGTGAGCGCGCCGAAATCAAGGAACACCTTGTCGAAGAAGGCGGGGTCCTTGAATGGATCGGTCACTGGGCGAGCGTCGGTGGCGAGGGTCGAGAAATCCCACTCGCCGGCCAGCCCATCCGTGAACTGCAGCTTCAGACGGTAAGGTCCGATCCTCTCGAACCGGCGGATGTGAACGACTTCTCTCATGACTGACCATCCAGGCCCGGAATGCGTCCAAGCGAACCGCTCTCGCCGCGTTCGGCCCGGTTCCACGCATCCATCAGTTCGGCAATATACCGTCTTCGCCAGCGCTCGACAAAGCGCCGGATTCGTGGCGGCAGTCTCCCCACAACGATCTCGCCCGTCTCGATCAGCACCTGGGCCACACTGCTTTCATAGTAGGCGTGAAAATGGGGCGGCGGATGATCGTTGAGGAACATCCGGATCGAGATGCCGTAGAACCAGGAAATGGTGGGCATGACAATGCGTGTGTATTGACGAGATGCTATTTATAATAGCATTTTCGGGAAAAATCACCCCATAGAGGTGATGGCAACCCGCCCACATCGAACGTCTGGCAGGCTCCTAACGCCCGACCTTCGCCGGCCCCGGCCACAGCAACGCCGCACCCGCCAGAGTCTATCCGCGCCCTCCGGGGTTGCCCCATGAGCCCCCAGCGAATAAACCCCGCGCGTCCCGGTCATAATCTCGCCGGGTTGGGCCAGCATATCGCCGGCCTCAAGTTTTCATGATCGTCGAAGCTGGTGCGTCAGACCTCGTCGCACCGTGCGTATAGCTCGGCAACAGCCTACGAGGCCGACCCTTGTTCCGTGATTTGCTTACCCGCGACAGTCGCTTTCCACCTTTGTTGGGTACGGGCCTCGCCGCTGTCCTGATGGGCGCCGTCGCTGTCGTCTCCGCCCACGCCAGCCTGCCGTCCCGTGAGGAGTCAGCCGGGCGCCTGGTTCCGGCCGTCAACGCGCCGCTGCCCGCCGCCCGTCCACACATTGAACAGGCCCGCTACGCCTTCGCCGAGCCGCTCGCCGGCTTCGCGGTCAACTCGCCCTTCGGGCTGCGCAAGATGCCGTGGGAAGAGGGCGGTCGGCTGCACGAGGGCGTGGATATCGCCGCCCCGATCGGCACGCCGATCCGCGTGACCCTGGCCGGGACCGTCCTGCGCACGGGCGTCGATGGCGGCTACGGCCGGTTCGTCGAGGTGTCGCACGGCGACGGCCTGACATCGCTCTATGCCCACCTCGGCCGCACGGCGCCGGGTCTCAAGGCGGGCGTGGGGATCCCGGCCGGCTACGTCGTCGCCTGGGTCGGATCGACCGGGCGTTCGACCGGCGCGCACCTGCATTTCGAGATCCGGGAGGACGGCCGGCCGTTGAACCCGACCGCCTTCATGGGCCGCACCTTCGCCACGGCCGGCGACCTGCCGCTGAGCGCCGCCGCGCGCGTACCGCGCCGCGTGCGCATCGCGCAGGTCTCCGACTGGCCGGCTGGCGTCGTCGCGCAGGCCCGCAAGACCGACCGGATGGTGATCCAGCCGGTGCGGACCGGCGGCCGCGTGCGGGCGACCATCCTGCCGATGGCCAAGACGGTGAACGCGCCAGCCGCCAGGCCGTCCATCCCGCCGACCCCGGCCGAAGCCGCGGCCAGCGCCCACGAGGCGCCGATATCGACGGCCCCGGACAGCAACGCCTGACCGCTTCGGCTCCGCGCCGCCGACGACATCGTGAAGGCGGCGCTGTTCGTTCGCGACGCTATGCCCGCTAAGCAGTAGGGGACGGCTTCGATTCGGCGGGACCATGGACGCGGCGCTTGAACTTTCCGGGGTGACCAAGCGCTACGGCGACTTCACCGCCGTCGATGACCTCTCGTTCAGCGCCCGGCGCGGCAGGATCCTCGGCTTCCTGGGTCCCAACGGGGCGGGCAAGACCTCGACCATCCGCATGGTGCTGGGGCTGGTCGCGCCGACGGTCGGGACGATCAACGTGCTGGGCGCCGCCGACGCCCGGGCCGTGCGCGAGCGGATCGGCTTTCTGCCCGAGGAGCGCGGCCTCTATCGCCGGATGACGCCGATCGACGCCATCGCCTTCCTCGGCGGCCTGAAGGGCCTGCCGACCGGCGAGGGCCGCCGCCGCGCGGCCGCCATGCTCAAGGCCCAGGGCCTGGGCGACGCGGCGAAGCGCCAGATCCGCCACCTCTCCAAGGGCATGGCCCAGAAGGTCCAGCTGATCAGCGCCATCGTCCACGAGCCGGAGCTGGTGATCCTCGACGAGCCGTTCAGCGGCCTGGACCCGGTCAACCAGCAGGCGCTGGAGGCGGTGATCCGCGATCTCGCCGCCCGCGGCGCGACGGTGGTCTTCTCGACCCACGTCATGCAGCACGCCGAGCGGCTCTGCGACCATGTCGTGCTGCTGGCGCGCGGGGCCAAGGTGTTCGACGGCTCGGTGGCCCAGGCGCGAGGTCACGCGCCCCGGGCCCTGGTGCTGGAGGGCGCCCTCGACGCCGGCACGGTCGCGGCCCTGCCCGGCGTCGAAAGCGTGGCCAGCGAGGCGATCGAGGACGGCGGAACCCGCTTCACCGCGACCCTGCGCAAGGGCGCGGCCGGGCAGGACGCCCTGCGCGCGGCCCTGGCCGGCGGCCACGACATTCACCGGTTCGAGATGCGCGAGCCCAGCCTGCACGACGCCTTCATCGCCCTGACCGGCGGGGAGGCGGCCCAATGAGCCGCCTGCTGCGCATCGCCGCCCGCGAATACGGCGCCTATGTCCGCACCGTCGGCTTCTGGCTGTCGATGCTGATGATGCCGGTGGTCAGCGGCCTCGCCTTCGGCGCGCCGGCCTATCTGGAGAGCCATTCCCCGCCACCGCTGGTGGCTGTGATCGACCAGACGGACCGGGGTTTCGACAGCGCGGCTATCGCCACCCTGAAGGCGGACAAGTCACCGCCGGAGATCGCCCAGGTCCGGCCTGATCCGGGCAAACCCCTGCCGGACCAGCTGAAGACCTGGCTGACCGTGGGCCCTGGCGGCGACAGCGCGCGGCCACTCACCGCCGTGGCGGTGATTCACGGGTCGGGCGACTCCATCAGCATCGACTTCTGGAGCAATACCCTGACCGACCGGTCGCTGGAGCGCGACGTGGAAGGGGCGGTCGCCGACGCCATGCGCGATCAGCGGCTGGCGACCCTCGGCATCGACCTCCCGGCGCTAAAGGCGGCCCAGGCGCTCAAGCCGACGCTGACGGCCTTCTCCCCCAAGGCCGCCGCCGGCGGAAAGGTCGCCTTCCGTGATCGCCTGCCCGGCATCGTCGGGTTCGGCACGGCCATGCTGCTGTGGATGATGATCCTCACCGGCGCGGGCATCCTGCTCAACAGCGTCATCGAGGAGAAGTCCAACCGGGTGCTGGAGGTGCTACTGGCCTCGGCCTCCGTGCCGGAGATCATGTTCGGCAAGATCCTCGGCGTGGCCGGGGTGACCCTGACGGTGCTGGCGGTCTGGGCCGGGGTCGGCGGGACGCTGCTGTTCACGCTCCGGCCGGACGTGGCGGCCGATGTCGCGGCCGTGCTGTTGGGCAAGGGGTTGGTGGTCTACTTCCTGTTCTATCTGGTCGGCGGCTACCTGATGTACGCGGCCATCTTCACCGCCATCGGCTCGTTCTGCGAGACCACGCGCGAGGCCCAGACCCTGCTGGGGCCGGTGATGGCGCTGCTGACGATCCCGGTGATCTTTCTGACCCAGGCCATCCGCCGACCCGACTCGCCGCTGCTGGAGGCGCTGTCGTGGTTCCCGCCGTTCACGCCGTTCCTGATGACCGCCCGTGCGGCCAGCGAGCCGCCGCTGTGGCAGGTGCTGGGCACGGGCGTGTTGATGGCCGCGACGGTGGCCCTGGTCGTCTGGATCGCCGGCCGCGCGTTCCGCGCCGGCGCCCTGTCGACCGGCAAGATCGACCTGAAGGGGCTGATCCTGCGGGTGCGGGGCGGGGAGTAGGGCGGCGTCGTTGCGTGGTTCGAGACGCTCGCTTGAAGCTCGCTCCTCACCATGACGGGCAAAGGTGTTCGTCATCCTGAGGAGCGATCCCTCAGGATCGCGTCTCGAAGGACGCACCACGCACGAACCAAGCAAAAGGGCCGCCCGGTCGCCCGGACGGCCCTTTCGAATCTTGATGCCGAAGGCCTACCCGCGCGGGGCGGGCTTCTTCGGGGCGGCGATCAGGCCTTCGCGCTGCATGCGCTTGCGGGCCAGCTTGCGGGCGCGGCGGACGGCCTCGGCCTTTTGACGCGCGCGCTTTTCCGAAGGCTTTTCGTAGGCCACGTGCCGCTTCATTTCGCGGAACGAGCCTTCGCGTTGCATCTTCTTCTTCAGGGCTTTCAGCGCCTGGTCGACATTGTTGTCGCGGACGAAAATCTGAACCAGGGGACTCTCTCCTTCGTACGGCCCGCCGCTAGCCGTGCGGCGTGGCGGACGAAATCAAAAATGATATGGCCCCGGGAGAAGCCTCCCGTGGCGAGGCGCGCGAGATAGCAGAGGCGGACGGGCTTGTCTATCGGCGACGGCGGCCGCGCGGCGGTATAGGGTAGGGTCATGATCGCGAATGACGACTGGGCCGTGGCGGCCGAGCAGAGGGTGCTGGACGCGGCGCTCAAGCTGGCCCCCACGCGGGGCTGGGGCCGGGCCATGACGCTGGCGGCCGTGAAGGCGGCCGGGCTGTCGGAAGCCGACGGCGAGCTGTTGCTGCCGAACGGGCCGCGCGACCTGGCCGCGCTGCTGTCGCGACGCCACGACGCGGCGGCGCTGGCGGCCCTGCCCGACCCCGGAACCCTGAAGATCCGCGAGCGCATCCGCGCCGCCGTCGTCGCCCGCCTCGACGCGGCCCAGGCCGACCGCGAGGCCGTGCGCCGCTGGGCCGGCTTCCTCGCCCTGCCGACCAGCCTGCCGCTGGCCCTGCGCCTGTTGTGGGAGAGCGCCGACGCCCTGTGGCGCTGGGCCGGCGACACGGCCACCGACGAGAACCACTACAGCAAGCGCGCCATCCTCTCGGGCATCCTGATCCAGGTCACCGCGCTCGACCTCGAGCTGGGCCGGGTCGAGGCCCTGGCCGCGCTCGACGCCCGCATCCAGAACGTCATGGACTTCGAAAAGTGGAAGGCGGGGTTCAAGCCGTCCGACCTGGCCAAGGACTTCGTCGGGGCGTTGGCGCGGGTGCGGTTCGGGTAGCACGGGGACATGCACTTCAGTGCGTGTCCCCTGTCTGAGCATCATTCTGAAACGGGGGACACGTACTGAAGTACATGTCCCCGCGCACGCCCCTCACAACCGCTTCACCCTGTTCACATGCCCCATCTTCCGCCCCGGACGCGGCTCGCCCTTGCCGTAGAGGTGCAGGCGCGCCGCCGGATCGCGGGCCAGGTCGGCCCAGCCGAGGATCTCGTCGCCGAGCAGGTTGGTCATCTCGACCGACACGGCCGGGGTGGTGTCGCCCAGCGGCCAGCCGGCGACGGCGCGGATGTGCTGCTCGAACTGGTCGACCTCGCAGCCGTCCTGGGTCCAGTGGCCGGTGTTATGCACGCGCGGGGCGATCTCGTTGACCAGCAGCACGCCGGTCCCCAGATCGAACAGCTCGATGCCCATGACCCCGACGTAGTCGAGCCGGCCCAGCACCTCGCCGGCGATGCGCTCGGCCTCGGCCTGCAGCGCCGGCGCGACGGCGGCCGGGGCGAAGGTGGTGCGCAGGATGCCGCCCTCGTGGACGTTCTCCGACAGGGGGTAGAAGGCCGTCTGGCCGTCGCGGCCGCGCGCGGCGATGATCGACAGCTCGCGCGTGAAAGCCGCCCGCGCCTCGAGGATCGACGGCGCGCCGCCGACGCTCGCGAGGGCGGCGCCCGCCTCGGCCGTGCCGTGGATCCACGCCTGGCCCTTGCCGTCATAGCCCTCGCGACGGGTCTTCAAGAGGGCCGGCAGGCCGATGCGGGGCAGGGCGGCGGCGATGTCGGAAACGCTATCGACGGCCGCGAAGGCCACCGTCGGCGCGTGGGCGCCATTGAGAAAGGTCTTCTCCTCGACCCGGTCCTGGGCCACGGCCAGGGCCAGCGGGCCCGGCGCGGTCGGGGCGCCCAGGCCGTTCAGCGCCGCGACCGTGGCGGCCGGCACGTTCTCGAATTCATAGGTCACCACGTC
Organism: Caulobacter sp.; assembly: GCA_030645575.1. Lineage (GTDB taxonomy): Bacteria > Pseudomonadota > Alphaproteobacteria > Caulobacterales > Caulobacteraceae > Caulobacter. The sequence goes on from JAUSMJ010000051.1 coordinate 7,773, forward strand.
GGCCAGGGCCGCCAGCCGGGCCAGCGCGTCCGGATCGTCATAGGCCGCGACGATCGTCTCGCGGCTGACGCGCGAGGCGGGCGAGCCCTCGTCCGGCGTCAGGATCACCACGTCCAGCCCCAGCCGGGCGGCGGCCAGCGCCAGCATGCGGCCCAGCTGGCCGCCGCCGAGAATGCCGATGGTCGAGCCGGGAGGAAGCGGAAAAGCCATCAGTCCTCGACCGTCTCGGCCACGGCCTCGGTTTGCCGGGCGGCGTAGGCGGCGACCCGCTCGGCCAGGGCCGGGTCCGACAGGGCCAGGATCCGCGCGGCCAGCAGGCCGGCGTTCTTCGCCCCCGCCAGCCCCACGGCCAGGGTGCCGACCGGGATGCCGCCGGGCATCTGCACGATCGACAGCAGCGAATCGAGGCCGTTCTGCAGCTTGGACTCGACGGGCACGCCGAGCACGGGCAGGTCGGTCATCGAGGCGGTCATGCCCGGCAGGTGGGCCGCGCCCCCGGCCCCGGCGATGATCACCTTGAAGCCGGCGTCGCGGGCGCCCTTGGCGAAGGCGTACATCCGGTCGGGCGTGCGGTGGGCCGAGACGACCTTGGCCTCCCAGGCCACGCCCAGGGCGTCGAGACTGTCGGCCGCGCCCTTCAGCGTCGGCCAGTCGGAGCGGCTGCCCATGATGATGGCGACCGGCGGGCTTGCGCTCATGACGTGTCAATCCCCTGCCCGGAGGGCTGAATTCCCTTCCCCGGAAGGCCGCGGAGTATAGGCGCCGCTTGTGGCGCCGCAACCGATGCGTCAGATTCAGCGCGGGTCGGGCCTCGGATATGATTCTCCCATGAAAATCGGCGGCGCACGGGCGGAGTCGTTCTCCGCGATTCGCAAGCGCGCGCTGGCTCGGGCGGGCGCCCAGGCGACGGCCTCGGCCGCCGCCCCGATCGACAAGACCGCCTTCCTCGGCCTGGCCGAGGCGGACCTGACCCCGGCCGTGCAGGGCGCGATCAAGACGCTGCTGACCGAGGTCGATGACCTGCGCGGCGAGGTCTCGCGCCTCAAGGGCCGGCTGGCCGAGGTCGAGACCCTGGCCGACCGCGATGTGCTGACCCCGCTGCTCAACCGCCGGGCCTTCGTGCGCGAGCTGCACCGCATCGGCGCCTTCTCGGCCCGCTACGGCGCCCCGGCCAGCCTGGTCTATTTCGACCTCGACGGCTTCAAGGGCGTCAACGACCGCTTCGGCCACGCGGCCGGCGACGCGGCCCTGCGCGAGGTCGCCGGCCGCCTGCTGGCCAACACGCGCGAGACCGACATCGTCGGCCGCCTCGGCGGCGACGAGTTCGCCGTGATCCTCGTCCAGGCCGACCTGGAAACGGCCCGGGCCAAGGCCGAGACCCTGCGCAGGGTAATCGAGGACCGGCCCGTCGACCTCGGCGACTGGTCCGCCCCGATCCGCGTCAGCTACGGCCTGAGGCCGGTGGAGCCGGGCGCCGATCCGGAGACGGCGCTCGCCGAGGCGGACGCGGCGATGTTCGTGAGGAAGCGGGCGCGGGGCTAGGCGGGGAACACCACGAACGAGGCCACCTTGCCGTCGTCGCGCAGCCGCAGAATCAAGATCAGCTTCCGGTCCGGCCAGGTCAGTTCGTAGAGGCTGGCTCTCAACCCGCCGATCGTGTCGCGCCGCACCTGCACGAAACCGGGCGGGTCTCCCAGCGGGCCGAGGCTGTCACGATAGTCGGCCAGCGCCGTCTCGGAGAAGTAGTCGTCGACATCGACCATCAGGCGGTCGCGGTCGATCCGCCCGGCGCGGACCTGGCCATACAGCGCGCGGGCGAGGGCCAGCTCCTCGGCGCCCGCCGGGGCAGGCGCCGGCCGAGGCATGGCGGCCGCTTCGACGGTCGCTGTCGGCGGCGGAAACAGCATCGCCTCCAACTGGTCCGCCAACGCAAACTGGATTGGGGCGAAGTCCGCGTTGACCAGCACCACCACGGCGGCCCGGGCGTCTGGATAGATCCGGTTCTCGCTTCCGAAGCCGTCCATCGACCCGTCGTGATGCAGGCGCCGGACGCCGCGCGTGGCATCGACATAGACACCCAGACCGTAGCCGCTGCCCGAGCCGTCGGCGAGCTTCACCTCGGTCTCAAAGGCCTCATAGCCGGCAGCCGACATCAACCGCCGATCGATGACGCCAACGTCCCAGCGGGCCAGATCGGAAGCGGTCATGGCCAGGTCCCCCACGGCGAACAGCCAGCCGGGGCCGATGGCGCGGGCGGGACGCGGCGGACCGAGCGCGAAACGGCTGTAACCCGTGGCGTCGGCGGCCGTCAGGGGATGGCGGTCGATATCGCCGGCGGAGGTCATGCCGAGGGGCGCGAACACGCGTGCCTGGAGAAGATCAGCCAGCCGCTGACCGGCGACCTGCTCCACGGCTAGCCCGGCGATAGTATAGCCGGTGTTGCTGTAGTCCCACCGGGCGCCGGGCTCGAAGTCCAGCGGAGCCTTGGCCCAGCGGTCGGCGACGACGCCTGGACTGACTGGCGAACGTCCCTCCAGCGGCGTGGTGTCGAGGGTGAAGTAGCCGCGGTAGCCCGCCGTGTGCGAAAGCGCCTGGCGCAGGGTGATGCGGTCGGCGGCGGTGGTTTCGGGCAGATACCGTCCGACCGGGTCCTCAAGATGCAGCCGCCCTTCGGCGGCCAGCAACAGCACCGCTGTAGCCGTGAACTGCTTGGCGACCGACCCGATCATGTAACGGCTGTCGGTCGTGGCCGGGAGGTCGCTCTCCAGCGAGCGCCGGCCGTAGGCCTTGGCGAAGGCGATCTCGCCGTCGCGGACCACGGCGATCGAGACCGAGGGGGCGCCGCCGTCCGCCAGGGCCTTGACGGCGAGGGCATCGACCCTGGCGATCTCCGCCGCGGAGAAAGGCGCGGCGAGGGCCGGGCCGGCGACGGCGAGCGCGCAGGCGGCGCCGACCAGTGAAAGCAGACGCCGCATCTGAAGTCCCCCACGCCCAGCCAGAAGCTCAAGCCGAGGCAACACCATGGGCGTGTGTTTGGCAACGTGGCCAGACGGGGAAACGTACCGGCGGAGCCCCTGAAAGCCGCCCACGCACTCATTCCTGCGGCGATGCCTGTGTCCGCTTCGGCTCCCGCGCTGGCGTCTCCGCCCTTCCCGCGCTACCTCCCCTCCCATGGCGCGCAACAAACAACCGGAATTCGCGATTACCGTCGATGGGGAGTCCTACGTCTGGCGGATGCAGCGGCCGCCGGCGTGGTCCAGTGACGCCGGGGCGTTTCGGGGGATGGCGCTGGCCGTGCGGCATGCGGAGGGGCAGCGCGAGGCGGTGGTCGAGTTTCCGGCCGGGCCGCAGCCTAAATACGGCGCCCCGACCCTCAAGCCGGCGATGATTGCGACCGAGCTGGTGGCGCGGGCCATCGCCTCGGCCATCGAGGCGGGCTGGGAGCCGCACTCGCGGGGCAAGTCGGTGACCATCGAGGTGGACGCGACGGGCGGCTGACCCGGCCCGCCGCCCCTCACGCGCGCAGGATCTTCTCCATCGCCCGGCCCTTCGCCAGCTCGTCGATCAGCTTGTCGAGGTAACGGATCTCGCGCATCAGCGGGTCGGCGACGGTCTCCACGCGCACGCCGCAGACCAGGCCGGTGATCTTGTCCCGGTCGGGGTTCAGTTTCGGCGCCTCGGCGAAGAAGGTCTCGAAATCGGTCTTCGCCGCGAGGCGCGCCTCGAGCTGGTCCTGGCTCAGGCCGGTCAGCCAGCGGATGATCTCGTCGACCTCGGCCCGGGTGCGGCCCTTCTTCTCGGCCTTGGCGACATAGGCCGGATAGACGCTGGCGAAGGGCATGGCGTAGAGGCGGTGTCCGGCCATCGTGATCGTCTCCCCGTCGTCCGCGCGCGCCAGGCCCTGTTACGGCAGGGCGCGCCCTGATGTCTTGACGGGCATTCTTGCTCCGGCGGGACCTTCGTCAAGGACCGCTTCGCGGCCGCGGAGCGGCGACCCCGCGGGGGTCGTCCTTGACCAAGGGCCCCGTCCGGAGCGCATCATTCCATCAAGGCCTTCAGGGCTCTCCATCATCCGGCCAATGCTGGCGAAGCTGATTCCTCAGAACGCCAGCGCGTGCGCCACCTTCACGTGGGGCAGGGCGCGGATCTTCGCCAGCAGGGCCTCGTCCGGGGCCTGGTCGATGCCGACCAGGGCGATGGCGTCGTCGCCGGCGCCCACGCGGCCCAGGTTGAAGGTGGCGATGTTGACGCCCGCCTCGCCCAGCAGCATGCCCAGCGCGCCGATGAAGCCCGGCTTGTCGAGGTTGTTGACGTAGAGCATCGACGGCGAGAAGGCCGCGTCCAGCTCCATGCCGCCCACCTCGACGATGCGCGGCACGCCGCCGATCACCGTGCCGGCGAAGGCGCCCTCGCCCTTTTCGGTGACGACCGTGATGCGCATCAGGCTGTCATAGACCGGGCTCTGGTCCTGACGGCTCTCGGAAACGACGATGCCGCGCTCCTTCGCCACCGCCGGGGCCGAAACCATGTTGATCTCCGCCAGCATCGGCTTGAGCAGCCCGGCCAGGGCCGCGCTGGTCATCGGCTTGACGTTCAGCGCCGAGACCTCGCCCTCATAGGCGATGTCGATGGTCTTGATGCCGAAGTCGACCATCTGGCCGGCGAAGGCGCCGATCTTCTCGGCCAGGGCGACGAAGGGCTTCAGCTTGGGGGCCTCCTCCGCCGTGATCGAGGGGCTGTTCAGCGCATTGGTCACCGCGCCGGTCAGCAGGTAGTCGCTCATCTGCTCGGCCACCTGCAGGGCGACGTTCTCCTGCGCCTCGTTGGTGCTGGCGCCCAGGTGCGGGGTGGCGACCACCTTGTCGCTGCCGAACAGGGGGTTTTCCTTGGCCGGCTCGGCGGTGAACACGTCGAAGCCCGCGCCGCCGATGTGGCCGCTGTCGAGCAGTTCGCGCAGGGCGACCTCATCGACCAGCCCGCCCCGGGCGCAGTTGACGATCAGCACGCCCTTTTTCGTCTTCGCCAGCGCCTCGGCCGACAGGATGTTGCGCGTCTTGTCGGTCAGCGGCGTGTGCAGGGTGATGATGTCGGCCCGGGCCAGCAGGTCCTCCAGCTCGACCTTCTCCACCCCGATCTCGATGGCCCGCTCGGGGCTCAGGAAGGGGTCGAAGGCGATGACCTTCATCTTCAGCCCCTGGGCCCGGTCGGCGACGATCGAGCCGATGTTGCCGGCGCCGATCAGGCCCAGCGTCTTGGCGTAGAGCTCCACGCCCATGAAGCGGTTCTTTTCCCACTTGCCGGCCTGGGTGGAGGCGTCGGCGGCCGGCATCTGGCGGGCCAGGGCGAACATCATGGCGATGGCGTGCTCGGCGGTGGTGATCGAGTTGCCGAACGGGGTGTTCATCACCACGATGCCCTTGGCCGTGGCGGCGGGGATGTCGACGTTGTCGACCCCGATGCCGGCCCGGGCGATGACCTGCAGCTTGCCGGCGGCGGCGATCACGTCCTTGTCGAGCTTGGCGCCCGAGCGGATGGCGATGCCGTCGTAGTCGCCGATGACGGCGATCAGCTCGTCCTTGGTCAGGCCGGTCTTGATGTCGAAGTGGACGCCGCGGTTCTTGAAGATGTCGACGGCGGCGGGGCTGAGCTTGTCAGCGATGAGAACGCGGGGGGGCATGTGAGAGTGTCCTTGAAGCCCTTCCCCCTTCATGGGGGAAGGGTTGGGATGGGGGCATTTGTGCGGGAAGGGAGAGGACGGCGACGGCCCCCTCTCCAACCTCTCCCCCATGAAGGGGGAGAGGCCTGGGGCATCAGGCGGCGGCCAACTCGGCGGACACCGACGCGAAGGCCCAGTCGAGCCAGGGCGTCAGCGCCTTCACGTCGGCCGTATCGACCGTCGCGCCGCACCAGATGCGCAGGCCCGGCGGGGCGTCGCGATAGCCGCCGATGTCGTAGGCGGCCTTTTCCTTCTCCAGCAGGCCGGCCAGCTTCTTGGCGAAGTCGGCCTGGGCGTCGGCGGAGAGGGCCGTGATCGCCGGGTCCACCACCTTGAGGCAGACCGAGGTGTTCGAGCGGCTGGCGGCGTCGGCGGCGAGGAAATCGACCCACGGGGTGGCCGCGACCCAGTCGGCCAGCGCCTTCAGGTTGGCGTCGGCGCGGGCCTTCATGCCGGTCAGGCCGCCGATCGAGGCGGCCCAGTCCAGCGCATCGAGATAGTCCTCGACGCACAGCATCGAGGGCGTGTTGATCGTCGCGCCCTCGAAGATGTCGAGGCTGACCTTGCCGGCCTTGGTCATGCGGAACAGCTTGGGCATCGGCCAGGGCGGGCTGTAGCTCTCCATCCGGGCCACGGCGCGGGGCGACAGGATCAGCATGCCGTGCGCGCCCTCGCCGCCGAGCGCCTTCTGCCAGGAGAAGGTCACCACATCCAGTTTCGCCCAGTCGAGATCCTGGGCGAAGGCGGCGCTGGTCGCGTCACAGATGACGACGCCTTCGCGATCCGCCGAGATGAAGTCGGCGTTCGGCACGCGCACGCCGCTGGTGGTGCCGTTCCAGGTGAACACCAGGTCGGCGTCGGGGCGGACCTTGGTCAGGTCCGGCAGCTGGCCGTAGGGGGCGTCAAGCACCTCGACGTCCGGCAGCTTCAGCTGTTTGGTGACGTCCGTCACCCAGTCCTTGCCGAACGATTCGAAGGCCAGCAGCTGCACGGGGCGCGGGCCCAGCAGCGACCACATGGCCATCTCGACGGCGCCGGTGTCGGAGCCGGGGACGATGCCGATCAGGAAGTCGGCCGGCACGCCCAGCACTTCGCGGGTCTTGTCGATCGCCAGCTTCAGCCTGGCCTTGCCGGGCTTGCCGCGATGCGACCGTCCGAGGACGGCGTCTTCGAGGGATTGTGGGGTCCAGCCGGGTCTCTTGGCGCAGGGGCCTGAAGAGAATTCGGGGCGCGCCGGGCGCAAAACCGGCTTCTGCGGAGTCGTGGTCACTGCGATGTCTCCCATCCTTGCAGATGGACTGCGCCCCGTTGGGAGGGCGTGGCCCGCCGCCGAAGAACTCCATTTCGCCGCGCCGCACAAGCGAAGTTTTTCTCACGCGGCCGACAGGAACCGCTGGCGCCCCGCGCCCGGCCGCCTTACGTCCGGCCCCTGACAGGGGGGCGGGCGGTGCAATCTCGGGCGCGTGTTGACTGGGTGGTGCTGGGCGTCCTGGTGATCATCTGGGGCTCGGCCTTCGCGGGCCTGAAGATCGCCGTGGGCGGCATTCATCCGTTCTGGGTCTCGGCCATCCGCCTGTGGGTCGCGGCGATCACCCTGTGGATCCTCAGCGCCATGCGCGGCGAGCAGATGCCGCGCCTGAGCCTTGACCGCCAGGGCGCCTGGGCCGCCTACGCCCTGCTCGGGCTGGTCGGGTTCGCCGCGCCGTTCTTCATGTTCTCGGTGGCCGCCACCCGACTGCCGAGCGCGCTGAACGCCATCTGCAACGGCGGTTCCCCGGTGTTCACCGTGGTGATGGCCCACTTCTTCCTGCAGGACGAGAAGCTGACGCCCCGGCGCGCGCTCGGGGTGGTGCTGGGCTTTGCCGGATTGCTGGCTCTGGTCTGGCCGCGCCTCACCTCGGGCGCCGCGCTCGAGGCCGGCGCTCTGGGCCTGGCGATCGGGGCGGCCGTGTTCTACGCCGCCTCCAACATCCTGGCCCGCATGGCGCCCCAGGTCAGTTCGCTCACGGGTGGCCTGATGATGTGCCTGACCGGGGCCGTCTTCGCCACGGTTGGCGCCCTGGCGCTCGAGGGGCCGCCGGCCATGCCGCCCCTGACCCCGCTGGTCGTGACCGTGTTGCTGGGCATTTTCCCCAGCGGTCTGGGCACGGTCGGCTGGGTCTGGCTGATCCAGCGCCGCGGCGCGGTGTTCACCAGCATGACGGTCTATCTGTTGCCGATCTGGGCGCTGGTCCTGGGCATGGGGCTGATGCACGAACAGCCAGGCCTGAGCGCCTTCGCGGCGCTGGCGCTGATTCTGGCGGGGGTCGGGCTGACGACGGCGCGGGCGCGGAAGCCAGCTCAGGCGGCCTGAGCCGCCAACCTGGCCCGACGCCGCCAGGACATCAGGGTGCCGACGAGGATGCAGAGTATGACGCCATAGGTGTTGACGTTGTTGATGATCGAATAAAGCCGATCAAACGAACGTTCCGCAACCAAGTAGTAGGCGTGCAGACTGAACTGGACACCCTGCAGTATCATGGCCGCTCCGAGCCAGAGGCTTACGTAGCGAACGGCCAACAAAAGAAATCCGACGGCCAAAAGCCCGTCGGCTACCAGAAGGGCCACTGAAATTGATTCTAATTTGAGCGTGTGGTGAACCGTCAACGCCACCGCTGACGTAACGATCTTTAGGCTCACCCCAAGGCGCTCCGCAGGACCGCCTTTCGACCACGCAAACAACGCCGCCCCTAAAAGGACGACCCAGCCGACTATGACAGGTGCAAGCGAAGGCGACATTCTCAGCGTCTCTAACCCTATTTGAGACGCTGAGAAGTTAAACTATCGCAATTAGGCGCCTCAACCGACGTCGCGCAGGTCCGCCGACGGGCGCAGAGCCAGTTCGGGCGGCTTTTCCTCGAAGCCCGTCATCTTCGTGCGCACGCCGATGCGCAGGCGAACGTCGTTGAGTTCGTTGTGAACGCTGACGATCGCGGTGCGGGCTTCCGCCAGCGCGGCCATGGCCTCAACCAGCTTCGCGGGGGCGGAATTGCCGACCACGGCTGACAGATTGAGATCCTGCCGGCCCTTGAGCAGGTCGGCCATCAATTCGGCGGTCTCGGTCATCGTCGCGTCGAGCGCACGCTCGGTCGCGAACAGCTTCCGGGCCACCCGTTGAACTACAAAAGCTTTTTCCACTTAAACCTCCATCAACCGGTAGGAGTGGACAAGGTAAACGAAACCTTAATTTTTGACTAGGTAAATAGATGGTTAAATCGTCGCGGAAGCGAAGCGTTAGGGAGATTGCGCGATAACGGCCCGACGAGGGGCTGACTTAACGGGCAAATGCGCGACAGGACGGACATATCCCAGGCCTTGAGCCACGCGCCGTTCCAGGCCCGCGTGGCGAGCGTGGCGCTGGTCACCACGGTGGCGGTGCTGCTCGCCGCCTGCGGCACCTTCATGATCCAGCAATGGGCGGTGTCCCGGCAGGAATCCAAGGCGGTCAACGCCGCGATGAACGCCGTGGTCGCGGAAATCGCCGCGCCGGCCCTGGCCCGCGGCGACGAGGTCGAGGCCCGCCGGGCCGTGGCGTCCGTGCTCTCCGCCCCCGATGTGCGGTCCGCCAGCCTGATCGACGCCAAGGGCCGTATCCTCGCCGCGCAGCGCGACCCACAGGCCACGGGAGCCGACGAGGCCACGATCCGCACGCCGGTGATGCTCGGCGGCCGCGCCGTCGGCGCGCTGATCACCACCGTCGAGTCGCCGAAGCTGTCAGCCCTGCTGCCGCGCTATCTGGCCCTGACGTTCGCCCTCTTCTTCGGGGCGGCCGGGATCGCCATGTTCGTGGCCAACACCCTGGCGCGGCGCGTGATCCAGCCGGTCAGCCGGCTGTCGGCGGCCATGGGCGCGGTGGCCGAGAGCGGCCGCTTCACGCCGGTGGCCGAGGACGCCGACGACGACCTGTTCCGCAGCCTGGCCCACAGCTTCAACCATCTGCTGGCCAAGCTCGACGCCAACGACCGCGAATTGCGCGCCACGATGGCCGCGCTGGTCGAGGCCCGCGATCTGGCCAACGCCGCCAACGTCCTGAAATCCCAGTTCCTGGCCAACATGAGCCACGAGATCCGCACGCCGCTGAATGGCGTGCTGGCCATGGCCGACGTCATGGCCCGCGGCCAGCTCGACGACCGCCAGCGCGAGCGGCTGGGCGTGATCCGCGAGTCCGGCGAGCTGCTGCTCAGCGTGATCAACGACGTCCTCGACCTGTCCAAGATCGAAGCCGGCCGGCTCGAGCTGGCCGAGCACGACTTCTCGATCGACGAGGTCGCCGAGTCCGCGACCAGCGCCTTCTCGGTGCAGGCGGCGCAAAAGAACCTGCGCTTTGGCATGACCGTCGATCCCGAGGCCGCCGGCTGGTGGCTCGGGGATTCCGATCGCATCCGCCAGATTCTCGGCAATCTGCTGTCGAACGCCGTCAAGTTCACGGTCGAAGGGGCGGTCGCCGCCCGATTCTCGCGCTCTCCCTCGGGCGGCCTGCGGCTGACGGTGTCGGACACGGGCATCGGCATCGCGGACGACAAGCTGCCGACCCTGTTCGAGAAATTCATCCAGGCCGACAACTCGACCACTCGCCGGTTCGGCGGCACGGGGCTGGGCCTGGCCATCTGCCGCGAGCTGGCCCAGCTGATGGGCGGGGCGGTGTTCGCCCGCAGCATCGAGGGCGAGGGCTCGACCTTCACCGTGGACCTGCCGCTTCATCGCGCCGTCGCGCCGAAGGCGGAAGAGGCCCAGGAGTCGGCCATCGAGGCGCTCGAGGACCGCAAGCTGCGCATTCTCGCCGCCGAGGACAACCCGACCAACCAGAAGGTGCTGCAGGCGGTCATGGAGCCGCTGGGCGTTCACCTGCACATCGTGCCGGACGGCCGCCAGGCGGTGGAGGCCTGGCGCAACGGCGGGTTCGACCTGATCCTGATGGACGTGCAGATGCCGGTGATGGACGGCGTCGAGGCCGCCCGCGAGATCCGGGCCGCCGAAGCCGCCGAGGGCGGGCCGCGCATTCCCATTCTGGCGCTGACCGCCAACGCCCTGGTCCACCAGGTGGAGTCCTACCTTGCCGTGGGCATGGACGGGCACGTCGCCAAGCCGATCGAGCTGACGCGGCTCTACGAGGCCATCGAGACCGCCCTGGCCAACGCCGCCAATGAGCGCGGCGAGTCGGCCGCCGCCTGACCGGCCAACCTGAACGCCAGACAACGACCGGGTCAGAACCGTTTCAGGTCCCGCGTGTTTCCCTTGCTCATGGTCGTCGCCAAGGCGGCTTGAGCAACGAGGACATACGAGATGAAAAAGTTCCTGATCCCCCTGCTGGCCGCCTCGGCTCTGGCCGCCGCCGCCCTGCCCGCCGCCGCCGCCCCCTGGCAGAACATCAACCAGCGTCAGGCCCAGCTCGACCACCGCATCGACATGGGCGTGCGCAACGGCTCGCTGACCCGCCGCGAGGCCCGGAGCCTGCGCCTCGAATTCCAGGGCATCGCCCGCCTCGAGGCGCGCTATCGCCGGACGGGTGGCCTGCAGACCTGGGAGCGCCGCGACCTCGACCGTCGCTTCAACGCCCTGAGCGCCCGGATCCGCTACGAGCGCCATGACCGTGACGACTATCGCCCGGGCCCCGGCCCGGGCCCGGGCCCGCGTCCCGGCCCGGCCTATGACACCGACCGCGACGGTCACCCCGACCGCGTCGATCGGTTCCCCCGCGACCCGCGCCGCTGGTAGGCTCCCCCCAGCCAGTGATGACGCGAAGGAACGCCCCGGCTGCTCCCCGAGCCGGGGCGTTTTCCTTTGGTCAGAGCCGCAGGACGCTCTCGATCACCGTCACCGCCTTGCCGCGCAGCAGCACCCGGTCGCCGCGGTGCTCGCAATCCAGGTCCCCGCCGCGGCCCGGATAGGCCTGGTGGAACCGCAGGTCGGCCCGGCCCAGTTTCCCGGCGAACAGGGGCGAGAGGATGCAGTGGGCCGAGCCGGTCGCGGGGTCCTCGGGGATGCCCGAGCCGGGCGCGAAGAAGCGGCTGACCACGTCGTGGTCCGCGCCGGCGTCCGCCAGGGCCGCCGCCGACAGATTGCCGCGCCCGCCCGTGGCCTCGCCGGCGATCTTTTCCAACGCCGCCAGGTCGGGTTTCAACGCCCTGACCGCCGCCTCGCTGTCGAACACGGCGACCAGATAGCTGCCGGCCCAGACCTCCGTCGGGGTGGCGCCCAGCGCCTCGACCAGACCGTCGGGGATCGCGGTCCGCTTCGGCGGGTTGGCCGGGAAGTCCATTTCGTAACGGTCGCCCAGCCGCCGGACCGTCAGAGGCCCCGACAGGGTGTCGAACGTGATCAGGTCGGCCGCGACGCCCAGTTCGGCGAACAGCACATGCGCCGCCGCCAGGGTGGCGTGGCCGCACAGAGGCACCTCCAGCGCCGGGGTGAACCAGCGCAGGCCGAACCGGCCCGGATCGTCCGTCGTCAGCAGAAAGGCCGTCTCGGCCTGGTTGTTCTCCGCCGCCAGGGCCTGCATCCAGGCCGCGTCGGCCCAGGCGGCCGTCGGCTCCACGACACAGGCGGGATTGCCCTTGAAGGGGCCGGAGGCGAAGGCGTCGACAGTCCACTGGCGCATGAGGGATTCCCCGGATAACGGCAAAACGCGATAGGTGGGCGTGATGACCTTTGAACTCAATGGCGGCAAGCTTCTTGGCCTGTTCGCGCCGATCTGGGCGCTGCTGGCGCTGTCGTGGCTGGTCAATCCGGCCGCCTGGGTCGCCGACCCGGTGAACGTCGCCCTGGCCGCCGGCATTCCGTTCGCGGCGTCGGGCCTGCTGTGGGCGTTCGGCCGGCGCCGCTGGCGGCTGGAGCTGACGCCGACGGCCCTGATCCATCATACGCTCGGGCGCACGGAGGCGTTCGACTGGGCGCGGATCGGTCCGATCGGCGTCAGCCGCATCATCGGGCTCGACCTGGTGTCGCCCTCGACGCTGCACTTCAGCTATGCCGGCGGGGGTCTGGCGGGTGCGACGGGCCGTTTGGTCGGCCGGCGGCTGCTGTGCGTGTTCGGCGATGGCGGCGCCGGCCGGCTGCTGCGCCAGATCGAGGACTACCGCCGTCTGCACGGCGCCTGAGGACGGAACGATGCCTACCGAAACCCGCACCGACACCGGCTACATCGTCAGCGACGACCCCGCCCGGTTCGACCTGCCGCTGGCCCACCGCTGGATCAGCGAGCAGTCCTACTGGGGCAAGCAGATTCCCTACCTGACGTTCGCCACCGCGATCCGCAACAGCCTGACCTTCGCCGCCTACGCCCCCGACGGCGAGATGGCCGCCATGGCCCGGGTGGTCACCGACCGGGCGACGTTCGGCTGGCTGTGCGACGTGTTCGTCGATGAGGCGCACCGCGGTCGGGGCCTGGGCAAGGCGCTGATGGCCTATTTCAAGGCCCATCCGGACCTGCAGGGCTTCCGCCGCATGCATCTGGCCACGGCCGACGCCCACGACCTCTATCGCCAGTTCGGCTTCACCGACCTGACCGGCGCCGACCGCTGGATGGAGATCCGCGACCCGGACGTCTACACGCGCGGGCGGTGATGGATGGGGACATGTACCGCCTTCGGTACGTGTCCCCTGCCGCTTCAAGTGCGTGGGGACACGCACTGAAGTGCATGTCCCCGCTCACCCCGGCTCCACCACCATCACCTCCGGCCAGCGCGCCCGCGCCGACGTCGTGGTCTTCACCCAGCCCTTCGCCAGGCCCCGGTTAGGGTTGGGCCGCAGGGTCATGGCGAACAGGTCTTCCAGCCCGAACGGCGCATGGATGGTCAGGCGGTCGTCCGGTTCCAGCCGCACGCCGACGCAGAACGCCGGGGCCACGAACCGGGTCAGGGCCTCGGCGCTGGTGGACAGCGGCTCGTAGGGCTCGCCGAAATGGTCCTCGAACCACAGATGCACGCGCGCCTGGTTGCGCACCTCGACCAGCTCGGCGAGCGGCGGCGGGAACAGGGCCGCGGCGCGCTTGATGAACACATCCTCGGCGTCCCAGCTGGTGTCGGGATCGAAATAGATCACGTCGTAGTCGCGCACGCCGTAGTCCGGCTCGCGGCCGGTCAGGTGGTTCCAGACGCGTTGGTAGACTGCCCCCGAGACGATCATCCAGTCCGGCAGGTCCAGCTCGCGGGCTGCCGCCAGCACCGTCATCATCGACGGCGCGGCGCGCAGGATGTCTTCAAGGCGGTGTTCCAGCGTCATCGGTCCCTCATCGGCCAGGCGTGATCGAGCGGGCCGTGGCCGGCGCCGAAGCCCGGCGCGCGCAGCATGGCCTCGTGGACGTAGGTCCAGGCGCGGGCCACGGCGGCGGTCAGGTCCATCGCCTGGGCCAGCCCCGTGGCGCAGGCGCTGGCCAGGGTGCAGCCGGTGCCGTGGGTGTGGCGCGTGTCGATCCGCTCGCCCTCGAAGCTGGTCTCGCCGTCCGCCGTCATCAGGATGTCGATCACCCGCTCGCCGGCCACATGGCCGCCCTTCATCAGCACCGCCTTCGCGCCCAGCGCCAGCAGGGCCTCGCCCGCGCGGCGCAGATCGTCGGTGGTCGCCGCCGTCAGGCCGGTCAGGGCCTGCGCTTCCGGCGCGTTGGGCGTCAGCAGGGCCGCGCGGGGGAGCAGCAGGGTCTTGACCGCTTCCACCGCCCGCGCCTCCAGCAGCGACGCCCCGCCCTTGGCGATCATCACCGGATCGATCACGGCGGGGACGCCCGCGGCGCCGTCCAGCAGCCGCGCGACCAGCTCGACGGTCGCCACGTCGCCCAGCATGCCGGTCTTGATCGCGTCGGCGCCGATGTCGTCCAGCACGGCCCGCGCCTGGGCCTCGATGATGTCCAGAGGGATGGCGTGCACGCCGGTGACGCCCAGCGTGTTCTGCACGGTGATCGCCGTGATCGCCGTGGCCGCGTAGCCGCCGAGCGCCGTGACCGTCTTGATATCCGCCTGGATCCCCGCCCCGCCGCCGCTGTCGGACCCGGCGATGATCAGGACGCGGCCACGGTGGGAATCAGGAGAGGGCATGGCGATGTTCTAGCCCTCCCTCCCCTTCATGGGGAGGGTGGACGGCCGTAGGCCGGACGGGTGGGGAGGCTCGTCGCCACCCCGATACATCCAGCACGGCCCTTCACGTCCCCACCCTGACCGCTTCGCGGCCTGTCCCTCCCCATGAAGGGGAGGGAGGATATATATGTTGACGGTTATATAACGGGCGTGACATATGTTGGCCATGGACCTCGTTTTCGAAACCCTGGCTGAACCCAATCGCCGCCGCATCCTCGACCTCCTGCGCGAGGGCGAGCGGCCGGCCGGCGACTTCGTTTCGGCCCTCGACATCAGCCAGCCCGGCGTCTCGCGCCATCTGCGCATCCTGCGCGAGGCCGACCTCGTTTCGGTGCGCCAGGACGGCCAGCGCCGTCTCTATCGCCTGAACGGCGCGCGGCTCGCCCGCATCGACGCCTGGCTGGCGCCCTACCGACGGTTCTGGACCGACAAGCTCGACGCCCTGGAAGACCATCTGGATCGGGAGACCCCGCAATGACCACCACCCTGACGAAACTGCCCGCTGACGCCGGAACCTGGCGCGAGATCGATGGCGGCCTGGAGCTGCGCTACGAGCGCCGGCTGCGCCACGCGCCGGACAAGGTCTGGAGGGCCGTCGCCACGCCGGAGGGCATCGCCTGCTGGTTCGCCATCCCCGTCGGCATGGAGATGCGCGTCGGCGGCCGCTACGACCTGCGCTTCAACCACCCGGTGACAGACACCTGGACCGCCGAGAACGCCGCCCGCGTCTCGCCCAACACCATCCTGGCCTACGACCCGCCGCGCCTGTTCGAGCATACCTTCGGCGAAGGTCATGTGGTGCGCTGGGAGCTGGAGCCGGACGGCGACGGAACCTGGCTGGTGATGACGCACAAGGTCCCTGCCAGGGATATCGGCCAGGCGACGGGCTACCTCAGCGGCTGGCAGCAGCATCTGGAGGGTCTCGAAGCGGCCATCGCCGGCCGGGCGACGCTGTGGAACTGGGACGGCTGGCGCGCGCTGAAGGCGGCATACGACGAACGGCTTGGAGCCGGCTGAGGCTGGCCGCGCCGCCTACCCGTTGATGGCCGCCTGAACCCTGAGCGCCTGCACGGTCTCCGCGACATCGTGCACGCGCACGGCCGCCACGCCGGCGCGCGCGCCTTCGAGCGCGACCGCCAGCGAACCGCCCAGCCGGTCGCCGGCCTCCTTCGCGGCCGGGTCGATCGCGGCGATGAAGCGTTTGCGACTGGCGCCCAGCAGCACCGGGAAGCCCAGCGCGACCAGGCGGGGCAGGGCGCGCAGCAGGGTGAGGTTGTGCTCCAGCGTCTTGCCGAAGCCGATGCCCGGGTCGAGCCAGATCCTGTCCCGCGCCACGCCGGCGCTCATGGCGGCCCCGGCGCGGGCCAGCAGGAAGGCCTCGACCTCGCCGGCGACGTCGTCATAGCGTGGCGCGTTCTGCATCGTGCCGGGCTCGCCCAGCATGTGCATCAGCACGACTTCGCAGCCGAGCCCGGCGGCCACGGCCGGCGCGTCCGCCGCGCCGCGCAGGGCCGTCACGTCGTTCCACAGGCTCGCCCCGGCGGCCACGGCGGCGCGGGCCACGGCGGGCTTGAGGGTGTCGATGGAGACGGGGATGGCGCTGTCGGCGCGGATCGCCGTGATCAGCGGGATCACGCGCGCCAACTCCTCCGCCTCCGGTACAGGCGCGGCGCCCGGCCGGGTCGACTCGCCGCCGATGTCGAGGATGTCGGCGCCCTGGGCGATCAGCCGCCGGGCGTGGGCGAGGGCGGCGTCATGGCCCAGGTAGCGGCCGCCGTCGGAGAAGCTGTCCGGCGTGACGTTGACGATGCCCATGACGCGGGGGGATGGCACGGCGGTGATGCGTCCTTCGAGACGCCCCGGAGCAGGTCCGGGGCTCCTCAGGATGACGGAAATCGGGGGCGGCACAAACCGACCTCGCGGCGAAAGCGTGCGTGGTTCGACACGCCCCGGATCAAGTCCGGGGCTGCTCACCATGACGTACACAGATGCACGTCATCCTGAGCAGCGCGAAGCGCGTGTCGAAGGACGCAGGAAAGCCTACTCCGCGTCCCGCGCCACCACGCCGCCCGGACGGGGCGACAGGGGGACCGAGGCGTTGGGGCCGCTCGGGCGCTTCTCGGGCTCCTCGCGGTTGGGCATGACGCCCTTCATCGCGTTGGTGATCTCGTCGCCGCTGAGGGTCTCGAACTCGAGCAGGGCCTTGGCGACCTTGTGCAGGTCTTCCAGCCGCTCAGTCAGGATCCGGCGGGCCTCGTCGAGGCCCTCCTGGATCAGCCGCTTGACCTCGCTGTCGATCAGCCGGGCCGTCTCTTCCGAGACGTTCTGGGTGCGGGCGACCGAGTGGCCGAGGAACACCTCTTCCTGGTTGTCGCCATAGGCCACGGCGCCCAGCTTGTCGGAATAGCCCCACTGGGTGACCATCGCCCGGGCCAGGCCCGTGGCGGCCTTGATGTCGCTGCTGGCGCCGGAGGTGATGTTTTCCTTGCCGAAGATCAGCTCCTCGGCGACGCGGCCGGCCATCATGATCGCCAGGCGGCTGGTCATCTGGGCGTACTTCATCGAGTAGCGGTCGCCCTCGGGCAGCTGCATGACCATGCCCAGGGCGCGGCCGCGCGGCACGATGGTCGCCTTGTGCACCGGGTCGGCGCAGGGGACGCTCATCGCCACCAGGGCGTGGCCGCCCTCGTGATAGGCGGTCAGCTTCTTCTCTTCCTCGTTCATCGCCATCGAGCGGCGCTCGGCGCCCATCATGACCTTGTCCTTGGCCATCTCGAAGTCGTCGTGGGTGACCATGCGGCGGCCCTTGCGGGCGGCCAGCAGGGCGCCTTCGTTGACCAGGTTGGCCAGATCGGCGCCGGAGAAGCCGGGCGTGCCGCGGGCCAGGGTGCGCACATCGACATCGGCCGCCAGCGGCACGTTGCGCATGTGCACGCGCAGGATCTTCTCGCGGCCGGTCACGTCCGGGTTGGGCACCACCACCTGGCGGTCGAAGCGGCCCGGACGCAGCAGGGCCGGGTCGAGCACGTCGGGACGGTTGGTCGCGGCGATCAGGATGATGCCCTCGTTGGCCTCGAACCCGTCCATCTCGACCAGCAGCTGGTTCAGCGTCTGTTCGCGCTCGTCGTTGCCGCCGCCCAGGCCCGCGCCGCGGTGACGGCCGACGGCGTCGATTTCGTCGATGAAGATGATGCAGGGGGCGTTCTTCTTGGCCTGTTCGAACATGTCCCGCACGCGGCTGGCGCCGACGCCGACGAACATTTCCACGAAGTCCGAGCCGGAAATGGTGAAGAAGGGCACGCCCGCCTCGCCGGCGATGGCGCGGGCCAGCAGCGTCTTGCCAGTGCCCGGAGGGCCGACCAGCAACGCGCCCTTGGGAATCTTGCCCCCCAGCCGCTGGAACTTGGACGGGTCCTTGAGGAAGTCGACGATCTCGCTCAGGTCGTCCTTGGCTTCCTCGACGCCGGCGACGTCATCGAAGGTGATCTTGTTCTTGTTCTCGGTCAGCAGGCGCGCCTTGGACTTGCCAAAGCCCATGGCCCCGCGGGCCCCGCCCTGCATCTGGCGCATGAAGAACACCCAGACGGCGATCAGCAGAATGATCGGGAAGGCCTGGATGAGGATGTTCAGCAGCAGCGAGCGTTCGGGGCTCTTGAACGCGATGGCGACCCCGCGATTCTCCATCCGCTTCACCAGGTCGCTGGAGTCGGCGGGCACCACGACCGTGTAGGGCTTGTTGTCCTGGCCGCTGACATCGACGGCCGTGCCGTGGAATACCGCGGACTTCACGTCCCCGGCATCGACGCGCTTGAGCAGCGTCGAATAGCCGACATCGACGGGCGCCGCGCCGGGCGCGGCTCCGCCACGCACCACCATGCTCCAGACGCCGGCGGCGACGACGACGACGATCGCCCAGATGGCCAGGTTCCGCAGGTTCATTCGCTCAAACTTCCTGTGCTTACCGCTCCCAAGATAGGGCGGCCGGGCCGATTTCGCCACGCGCGCGATTTGTCACGGGGCTGGTTCGCTGTCTACGCGCCCCGTCGCCGCCTCGAAACGGGGCAATGCGAGCGCCTGGACGCGAACCGTCGAATGCTCTGCAAGGATCGGGCAACTGACGTCGCCGGTCTCGCCGATGATCGCCGGCAGGGTCGGCCGGGCGGCGGCGGGGATGGCGGCCAGCCGCTTGCGCTCGTTTTCCGGCAGTTTCGCGATGAAACCGGCCAGCGGGACGACGCGCAGGCCGGGCCGGTCGGCGGCGATCTCGAACCGGCCGTCCCAGACGACGCTCTGGCCGGGCGGCAGGTCCAGCGGCGCGAGACCGCCGCGGGCGATCTGGCCGGCGTCGCGCATGACGATGACCTCCGTCCAGCCGACCTCGATGCGCGCCCCGGCCAGGGTCACGGTGAACGGATCGCCCCGCCGCAGCCCATCGACGATCCGGGCCAGGCTGTCCCCGCGCGGCGGCCGCGCCGTGCCGGCCGCGCACAGGGCGGCGGCGGCGAGGGTCGCGGGCGGGGTGGACCTGGGCAGCGTCAATCCTCCCCACATCGTGGGGAGGGGGACCATGCGGAGCATGGTGGAGGGGTCGGCGCCGGCCTGACCGGAAAGGCCGGAATTCAGAATGGGGCCGCTGGCGGCGGCGCTGCCCCCTCCACCGCTCTCCGAGCGGTCCCCCTCCCCGCTTCGCGGAGAGGACGACGCCCGGGCCCGGGCCCGCGCATAGGTCATGTCCTCGTTCGCGGGGTCATCGATCCAGGTCTCGCCGGCCGCGCGCAGCCAGTCGCGCAGCGCGGCCCGGCTCACCCCCAGCAGCGGCCGCAGCAGGAAGACGCCGCGCCCCTCGGGCCAGGCCGGGGACGGCGACCATTCGCGCGCGTCCGGCACGGTGGAGCCTTCGGCGCGCATGGCGGCCGACTCGGCCAGGTCGTCGGCGGTGTGGCCCATCAGCAGGACCTTCGCGCCCGCCGCCCGCGCGGCGTCGGCCAACAGCGCGTGGCGCGCGGCGCGCGCGGCCGCGGGCAGGCCCGTCGCGGGCTTATCGCCGGTCCAGCGCAGGGCCTGGAAGGCCACGCCCAGCCGCCGCGCGGTTTCGCCGCAAACGGCGGTCCAGCCGGCGCTGGCGGGGTTCAGCCCGTGATCGACCGTCAGGGCGATGACCCGGCGGCCGTGGGCGTCGGCCCAGGTCTTCGTGATCAACAGCAACGCCAGCGAGTCCCCGCCGCCCGACAGGGCCACGGCCAGCGGCGCCGGCGAGGCGGTCCGCAGGCGGCGGTCGAGGATGGGGAAGATTGATCGCAGCAAGGTCTCTGCGTCCTTCGAGACGCCCCGGATCAAGTCCGGGGCTCCTCAGGATGACGAATTCCGGGGGCCGCACAAATTCCCGTCATGGTGAGGAGCGGGTTCGTCAGGACTCCCCCGGACCCGATCCGGGGCTCGAACCACGCACGCCTACGCCGCGCACCTGGCCTGGTCGCGGACGGTCTGGGCCCGGGTCTTCACCGAAGGCGGGGCCTTGGGATAGCGGCGGGCCAGCTCGTCCAGCGTCTGGCAGGCGTCGGCGGGCTTCTTCAGCGCCACCAATGACCGGGCCAGTTCCAGCGTCGCGTCGGGGGCCCAGGCGGTTTTGGGCCAGCCGCGGATGGCGCCGATGAAGGCCCCGGCGGCGTCGGCGTTGGCCCCGCGCACCGACAGGGTCTTGCCCAGCCAGTAGCGCGCCTCGGGACCCTTTTCCGTGTCGCCGTAGCGCTTCACGAAGGCCTGGAAGGCGGCCTCGGCGGAATCGTAGTCGCCGTCGAGCATGAACTGGCGGGCCCGCTGGAAGTCGGCCGACGGGTCGCCGACGTCATCGGCCGCGGCCTCCTCGTCGGCCGGCGCCGGCCCGGCGGCCGCGGCGGCGGCGGCCTCGATCTGGGTCGTGCGGCCCTCCAGGGCGGCCAGCCGGTCGGCCAGGGCGCGGCTGGAGGTCTCCGAGGCGGCCAGGGCCTTGCGGGTCTGGCCCAGCTCGAAGGCCAGGGACTCGTTGGCGCCGTTGAGTTTGGTCAGGGTCTCCTCGAGATCGGAGATGCGGTCGGTCAGGGCCTGGATCTGCGATTCGGTCTCGGCCGGCATGACCACTACCGGCTTTCCGCTGTCGCGGCCCTGGAAGACGATCGAGCGCAGCTCGCGCACGACCTTCTCCATCTTGTCGAGCCGCCGGACCGAACGGTCGTCGAGCGGATCGGGCATGGGGGTCTGCGACCAGGCGGCGGCGGCCCCGAGCGACACGGTCATGACGGCGAGGACGGCGAGGAGAGTGTTGCGCTTCATGGCGAGAAAATTCGTCCGTTGCGGCGTCGAAATTACGGCGCGAGCCGGAAAGGCAAGGAGGGGACCGCGACGAACGCGGCCCCCTCCCGGCATTTCAGCGATCGGAAACGCGCTAGCGCGCGCCCTCGACGATGACGGTGTGGCCGTTGCGGTTGCGGGCCCAGGCGTCCTCGTTGGAGCCCGGATCGATCGGCCGCTCCTTGCCCCAGGACAGGGTGGTGATGCGGCTGGAAGCCACGCCGCGGCTGGCCAGATAGTCGCGCACCGCGTTGGCCCGGCGGGCGCCGAGGGCCAGGTTGTACTCACGGGTGCCGCGTTCGTCGCAGTTACCCTCGATGCGCACCCGCACGTTCGGGTACTGGCGCAACCAGGCGGCCTGGGCGTCGAGCACCGGCATCGCGTCGGAGCGGACGTCGTAGCGGTCGAGGTCGAAATAGACGAAGTCGCCGACGTTGATGACAAAGTCCTGCACCGATCCGGGGATCGGGCGGGTATCGACCGGCGCCTGCGGTCCTGGCGCGCGCGGACCAGCCGGGCCGGGGCCCGCCGACGGTCCGGGCCCGGGGCCGGGCTTGGGCTTCGAGGCGCAGGCGGCCATCGATGCGGTGGCGGCGACAATAAGCGCCAGTCTAACGGCGCGTTTGGCGTCGAAGCTCATTTGGCTTCCTCCTCCGGAAACGATCTATCGCGCCAATAGTGGCGCCAGAATGCGGATCAACGCGACTGAAAACTCAGACTGCACCTCACAATGGCGTCAGGCTGAAGCGCAACAACCACAATCACCGGTCAGTTGAGCAGCGGCGACCAGGCCGGGTCCGAGCCGGAGCCCTGATACGGCGCGGGTCGCAGGATGCGGCCGGTGATATCCACGGTCCACAAACGCGGAGAACCGCCAGGCGTTTCACGGAAGAACATCAACACCCGGCCGTTGGGCGCCCAGGTGGGGCCCTCGTCGAGGTAGCTGGAGGTCAGGATGCGCTCGTCCGAGCCGTCTGGACGCATCACGCCGATATGGAACTGGCTGCCGGTCTGTTTGGTGAAGGCGATGAAGTCGCCGTTCGGGCTCCAGACCGGCGTCATGTAGCGGCCCTGGCCATAGGAGACGCGCCGCGCCCCGCCGCCGTCCGCGCCCATGACGTAGATCTGCGGGCTGCCGCCGCGGTCGGAATTGAAGGCGATGCGCGTTCCGTCCGGCGAGAAGCTGGGCGAGGTGTCGATGCCCGGGTCGGAGGTCAGCTTGGCCTGCGCGCGGGTGGCCAGGTTCATCACCCAGATGTCGCTGTTGCCGCCGCGCTCGACCGAGAAGGCCACGCGCCCGCCGTCGGGCGAGAAGCGCGGGGCGAAGACCATGCCGGGGAAGCGGCCGAGCGTCTCCTGGCGGGCCGTCTCGATGTTGAACAGATAGATGCTGGAGCCGGTCGGCCGCAGCGCCATGTAGGTGATCTCCTGGCTGGTCGAGGAGAAGCGCGGCGTCATCACCACATAGCTGCCGTCGGTCAGGCTGGAGGGATTGGCCCCGTCCTGGTCCATGATCATCAGGCGTTTGACCCGGGCGCCGCGCGGCCCGCTTTCGGCGACGAACACCACGCGGGTGTCGAAATAGCCCTTCTCGCCGGTCAGTCGCTCATAGACCGCGTCGCTGATCTTGTGCGCCACGCGCCGCCAGTTCTCCGACGTCGAGGTGAACTGCAGGCCCAGCAGCTGCTCGCCGGAGAACACGTCCCACAGGCGGAAATCGACGCGCAGCTTGCCGTCGGCCTCGACGGTGATGGCCCCGTTGACCAGGGCCTGGGCGTTGATCGAGTTCCAGCCGGCGTAGTCGGGCTGGATGCCGATGTCGAGGTTGCGCTCGGGGAAGGCGGCGGCGTCGATCGGCGCGAACAGGCCCGAGCGCTCGAGGTTGCCGGCGATGACCGACGCCATCTCCGCCCCGCGTCCCGCGCCCGAGAAGGCCGGGATGGCGATGGGCAACGGGCGGACCTCGCCCTGGTTGACGTCGATCTCTATGTCCGCCCGGGCGACCCCGGGCAGGGCGGCGCCGGCCAGGAAGATGGCGCAGAGGGCGGCGAGAACGGGTCTGAGGGTCATCGTGGCGCTCCGGTCAGCGATTGGCGCAGACCTGATTGGCGTTGAAGTTGACGGTGATCTTCTCACCGTAGAGCTCGGGTGGGAAATTGGGGAAGGGTTCTGTCATTCGTATGGCGCGAACCGCGGCGTCCGATCCGGCGCGGGCCAGGGAGCCTGGCGCGGCGTCCCGGCCGGACGACACCGGGTCGGTCAGCAGCCGGCCGTTGGACGAGACGATGAACGACACCTTGATGTTCACGTCGGCCCCGCCCTCGACCATGCAGTTGGGATTCCAGCGGCGGCCCAGGTCCGTGCCCAGCGTCAGCAGATAGCCCTTGGCCCCGGCCGACGGGCCCCGGCTCGTCCCGACCGCCAGGGTGCGGTCCTTCTTGCCGGTTCCGCCGCCGCCGCCGGCCTGGGCGCGGGGCGGGCGCCGGGCGCTCTGGACGTCGGCCATCAGCCGGTCGAGGTCGAGCGACGGCTTGCGGGCCGGCGCGGGCGTCGGCTTTGGCGGCGTCTTGGCCGGCGGCTTGGGCGTGGAGTCGGGCAGGGGCGGCGCCACGGGAACGGGCTCGGGCTCCGGCATCGGCTCGGGCAGGATCTCCTCGCCGGCCGACATCTCCTCGACATCGCCCTGCTCGGCCATGCGAGCTTGCGGCGGACCCTCGCTGACAATGGTGATCGGCACGCCGCCGCCCATCTGCAGCGGCTTTTTGAACCAGATTCCGGCCATGATCACGACCGCGAACAGCCCCAGGTGCATGAGCAGCGAGGCCAGCAGGGCCGGCGACATGTTCGCGCCCGACCGTCTGCTCACGACAGCCCCCCAAATCCGCTCATCCCCGCGAAGGCGGGGACCCAGGCGTTTTTACGGTCAGCACCGGGCCGAACAGAAAAAACCTGGGCCCCCGCCTTCGCGGGGATGAGCGGAGGAGGCAGGTCCAGCATCATTTTGCCGGGACCTCGGGCGCAACCGCCGCCCCCGAACTCGGTCCGCCGGTGTCGGTGATCAGGTTGATCTTCGAGAACCCGCCTGTCGACAGGGCCGCCATCACCCGGGCGACCACCTCGTAGGAGGCCTTGCCGTCGGCGCGGACATAGATCGGCTTGTCGTAGCCGGCGCTGGCCATGGCCGAGAGCCGGGGTTTGAGCGCGGCGAACGGGATCTCCGTCTCGCCGACGAACAGGGCCCCGTCGGCCTTGACCGTCAGGGTGATCGGCTCGGACTGGTCCTGCATCGCGCCGGCCTCGGTCTTGGGCAGCTCGATGGGCACGCCGCTGGTCAGCAGCGGGGCGCTGATCATGAAGATGATCAGCAGCACCAGCATCACATCGACCAGCGGGGTGACGTTGATCTCGGAAAGCGCGCCGCGCCGGCCGCGGCCGCGCCGGCCGCGCCGCTTGCCGACCGCGCCGAAGGCGTCTGTGGACGACAGGGCCATGGCTCAGATCTTCTCCGCCAGGCGGCGCTGGATGGCCGTCGACAGGTCGTCGGCGAAGCCTTCCAGCCGGGCGGCGAACTTGCCCGCGTCGGTCGAGAACTTGTTGTAGGCGATATAGGCCGGGATGGCGGCGGCCAGGCCGATGGCCGTGGCGAACAGGGCCTCGGCGATCGCCGGCGCGACGACGGCCAGCGAGGTGTTCTTCTCGATGGCGATGTTCTGGAACGCGTGCATGATGCCCCAGACGGTGCCGAACAGGCCGATGAACGGCGAGGCCGTGGCGACGATGGCCAGGCTGCCGAGGCCATCCTCGACCTTCTGGCTCTCGCGGGCGATGTTGCTGTCCAGCACCCGGTCGATCCGCTGGATCAAGAGGGCCGTCTGGGTGTCGCCCATGGCCCCGCGCGCGCGGGCTTCCTTCCATTCGCGCAAGGCCGCGTTGAGCAGTTTGGGCAGCGGATGCTTGCTGCCGGCGGCCTCCTGGCCGACCTCCTCGAGCGGCCGGCCGCCGCCGACCTTGTCCTCGAACCGGTTGGCCTCGGCGTTCAGCGAGCCGAAACGGAACAGCTTGTCGATGATCACCGCCCAGGACCACAGCGAGGCCAGGGCCAGGCCGACCATGACCAGGCGCACCACCCAGTCGGCGTTGCTCCACAGGGTGATGATGGAAAAGGTGTCGGCCGAAATCGTCTGGGCGTCCATGCGGTCGCATCCCCTGGGCAGGCTGGCCGCAATTCACGCGTGCGGCTTTGGTGAAACTATGGCGCAGGCCTTAACGGGCCTTAACCCTCATCCTTGCAAAACCAGGGCCGCAGCACATCGACAAGTCCCGCCGGCGGTTTGCGTGGCTTTCCGTCGAGACTGATGCAGGCGGCCGACACCTGGGCCGTTGCGATCAGGTCCCCGCCGCGGGTGATGCGCTGGCTGACCTGCAACCGCGCGCCCTTCGCCTGGTCATAGGTGGTGATGACCTGCAGGGCGTCGTCAATCTTCGCCGGCCGTTTGAAGTCGATCTCCATCCGCGTGACCACGAACGCCGCCGGATCATGCCGCTCCAGCAGATCGCTGTGCGACACCCCCGCCAGCCGCAGGAAGTCGCTCCGCCCCCGCTCGAAATAACGCACGTAGTTGGCGTGATAGACCACCCCGGTGAAGTCGGTGTCTTCATAATAGACGCGGACCGGCAGGATATGCTCACGGCCCTCGAAGCGGCCGGCGGTGGGGGCGTCCTGATCCATCGCTGAATCATTAGGGGAAGGAGCGGGCGCCGTCATCCCACTGGCGTCCCTCCCCATGGAGGGGGAGAGAATTCACCCCTCGTCGAACAGCCCCGGAGCCCCCTTCGGCGCCGGCGGTTCCTTCAGGCCCAGGTGCAGATAGGCCTTGCCACAGGCCACCCGGCCCCTCGGGGTGCGCTGGATGAAGCCCTGTTGCAGCAGGAAGGGCTCGATGACGTCCTCGACCGCGTCGCGGGCCTCGGCGATGGCGTAGGCGAGGGTCTCGACCCCGGCCGGGCCGCCGCCGTAGTTCTCGATCAGGGCGCGCATGTAGCGGCGGTCGAGCGAATCGAGCCCGGCCTCATCGACCTCCAGCCGGGCCAGGGCCCGGGCCGCGTGGCCCTTGTCGATCAGCGGCGCCCCGTCGGCGGCGGCGAAGTCGCGCACGCGGCGCAGCAGCCGGCCGGCGACGCGCGGCGTGCCCCGGGCACGGGCGGCGATCTCGGCGGCGCCGTCCTCGCTGAGCGGCGCGCCCATCTTGCGGGCCGCGCCCAGCAGCACCCGCTGCAGCTCCAGCGGCGTGTAGAACTCCAGCCGCAGCGGGATGCCGAACCGGTCGCGCAGCGGCGTCGCCAGCAGACCCGCTCGCGTCGTGGCCGCCACCAGGGTGAAGGGCGCCAGATCGATGCGGATTGACCGCGCCGAGGGCCCGTCGCCGATGATCAGGTCCAGCACGTGGTCCTCCATGGCCGGATAGAGGATCTCCTCCACATTGGCGGCCAGCCGGTGGATCTCGTCGATGAACAGCACGTCGCGCGGTTCAAGATTGGTCAGGATGGCGGCCAGGTCGCCGGCCTTGGCCAGCACCGGCCCGCTGGTGGCGCGGAAACCGACGCCCAGCTCGCGCGCGACGATCTGCGCCAGGGTCGTCTTGCCCAGCCCCGGCGGGCCGAACAGCAGCACGTGATCAAGCGCCTCGTTACGATCCCGGGCCGCATCGATGAACACCTTGAGGTTGGCCTTGGTCTGCTCCTGCCCGACGAACTCGGCCAGGGTCTGCGGTCGCAGCGCCTTGTCGGTGGCTTCGAAGGGGGCGGCCTCGCCGGAGATGATGCGGTCGTCGGTCATGGGGTGGGGCCGTTGCGTGGTTCGAGACGCTCGCCTGCGGGCTCGCTCCTCACCATGACGAACAGAGGTGCGGCCCACCCATTACCGTCATCCTGAGGAGCGGCGAAGCCGCGTCTCGAAGGACGCACAACGCTTCCGCAGCCCGTCACCGCCCGATCTCCTTCAGCGCGGCCTTGATCAGGGACGAGACGTCCGCCTCCTCGCCCAGATGCCCGACGGCATGCTCGACGGCGCGTCGGCCGACCGGTTCGGCGATGCCCAGGCCCATCAGGGCCGCCACGGTCTCGCCGGTGGCGCTGACCCTGTGGACCTTCGGCGCCTCGCCGGGCTCCGAAGGCGCGCCGGCGCTGACCAGCCCGTCGCCGAGCGGCTTGCCCTTCAGCTCCAGCACGATGCGCTGGGCCAGTTTGGGGCCGACGCCGTTGGCCCGGGCGACCAGCGCCTGGTCGCCGCGCTGCACCGCCCCGGCCAGCTCGGCCGGCGGCAGCACGTCCAGCACGGCCATGGCCGCCTTGGGCCCGACCCCCTGGATCGCCTGCAGCAGCACGAACACGCCGCGCTCCTCGCGGGTCGAAAAGCCGTACAGGCGCGGGCCCTGGGCCTCGCTCCACTGGTGCTCGACATGGACCACGGTCTCGTCGCCGACGGGCGGCAGGCGGCCCAGGGTGCGCGATCCGCAGCGCACGACATAGCCGACGCCGCCGACGTCGATCAGCGCCTCTTCCTCGCCGATCTCGGCGACGATCCCGCGCAGCCGGCCGATCATGCCACCTGCCTCAGGGCCCGGGTGCGGCGCGAGTGGGCGTGGGTGATGGCCACGGCCAGGGCGTCGGCCGCGTCCTGCGTCGGCGAGCCGGCGGTCGGCAGCAGCCGGGCGATCATGAAGGCGATCTGGCCCTTGTCGGCGGCGCCCGTGCCGACGACGCACTTCTTGACCTCGCGGGCCGCGTATTCGGCGACGGTCAGGCCGGCCTTCGCCGGGGCGATCATCGCCGCCGCGCGGGCCTGGCCCAGCTTCAGTGTCGACTGGGGATTGGCGTTGACGAAGGTCTCCTCGACGGCCGCCTCATGCGGCCCATGGGTGGCGATCACCGCGCCGATGCCGTCGAACAGACTCAGAAGCCGTTCGGCCAGCGGGGCCTTGTCGTTTGAGGTGATCACCCCGTGCGCGACCCACGTCAGGCGCGACCCCTCGACCGCGATCACGCCCCAACCGGTGCGCCGCAGACCAGGATCGAGCCCGAGAATCCGAATCGCGTTCATCATGTGTTCTACTACTGTGGCCGAACACTTTACGAACTGCAAAGGCGCTACGCGTTGCGCGGCTCGATCTCGAACTCGATGACCTTGTGGTCGGCGCGCAGTTCGGCGGCGAGGCGGTCGATGGCGCTGCGGTTGAGGGCGCTGACCGTGGCTCCGTGCTCGATGAACTGGCCCTTCTTCAGCAGCCGCTCGCTGAGCGGGGCGGACTTCAGGCCCAGCGCCTTGAGCCGTTCGCGCAGCTCCTCGGCGCCGGGCGCCGCGCCGCGGGCGTAGCGGATGGTGATGTCGGCCAGCGACTGCTGCGGCAGCCGCTGGTCGATCAGGCGAAAGCCGGCCAGCACCATCAGGGCCAGCACCGTGCCGCTGATCGCCACCTGCCAGAAGCCAATGCCGAACAGGATGCCGATGCAGCTGGTGGTCCAGACCGAGGCGGCCGTGGTCAGGCCGTGGACGTTGAAGCCGGAGCGGAAGATCACCCCGCCGCCGAGGAAGCCGACGCCGGTCAGGATGCCGTGGGCCATGCGCACCGGGTCGATGCGGATCACCTCCTGCGGCGTCGATGGTCCGATCCAGGCCATCTGGTGATTGGCCGCCACCATCAGCAGGGCCGAGGTCAGGGCCAGCAGGCTGTGGGTGCGGAAGCCGGCAGGCTGGCCGCGAAAACCGCGCTCGAATCCGATGCAACCGCCGGCCAGCAGCGCGCCGACGAGCGGCAGAATATATTGCGGATTCAACGCAGTGCTTAGAAACTGATCCATAAAAATCCTCCGAACCCGGAACAATGCGCTGATTGGGGACGGATGCAAATGTTGCGTCCTTCGAGACGCTCGCCTGAAGGCTCGCTCCTCAGGATGACGTAGAGGGCTGGGCTTCAAAGGTATTCGTCATGGCGAGGAACGGACCCTCGGGTCCGCGTCTCGAACCACGCACTCTTGCGCCGCCATGCCCGAAGGGTGTGAAACTGCGCGCTCAGTCGAGGGGGAGTGAGTCATGGGTATCTGGCGCAAGGCGATCGCGGGCGCGGTCATGGCGGCGGCCCTGCCGGGATTGGCGGGGGCCCAGTCGGCGGCCGCGCCGCGTCCGGACCAATTGGCCTTTCGCGCGATCTACAAGGAGCTGGTGGAGATCAACACCACCCTGTCCGTCGGCAGCTGCACCACCGCCGCCGAGGCCATGGCGGCGCGCCTGAAAGCGGCCGGCTATCCCGACAGCGACCTGCATCTGATCGTCGATCCGGCCCATCCGCGCGAGGGCAACCTGGTCGCCGTGCTGCCAGGCAGCGATCCGAAGGCCAAGGCCGTCCTGCTGCTGGCGCATATCGACGTGGTCGAGGCCAACCGCGCGGACTGGACCCGCGATCCCTTCACCCTGGTCGAGGAGGGCGGCTGGTTCTACGCCCGCGGCGCGTCGGACGACAAAGCCCAGGCCTCGATCTGGGTCGATACCATGATCCGGCTCAAGCAGGAGCCCGTCCGCCCGCGCCGGAGCGTGAAGATGGCCCTGACCTGCGGCGAGGAGAGCGAGGGCGCCCTGAACGGGGCCGAACTGCTGGCGACGAAATACCGCGACCTGATCGACGCCGGATTCGCGCTCAACGAGGGCGCCGGCGGCCTGCTCGGCGACGACGGCAAGCCGGTGTCGCTGTCGATCCAGTCGGGCGAAAAGGTCTATCAGGACTTCACGCTGAGCACGACCAACCCCGGCGGCCATTCCAGCCGGCCGCTGCACGACAACGCCATCACCCATCTGGCCGGGGCGCTGGTGCGGATCGGCGCCCATGACTTTCCGGTTCAGCTGAACGAGACGACGCGGGCCTATTTCACGGCTATGGCCCCGCTGGTCGATGCCGAGACCGGCGCGGCCATGCGCGCCCTGGTGGCCGACCCGACCAACGCGGCGGCGGTCGCCGTCATCGCGCGCAACCCGACCTGGAACTCGATGCTGCGGACCACCTGCGTGGCGACCCAGGCCAGCGCCGGCCACGCCCCCAACGCCCTGCCGCAGCGGGCCGAGGCCAACGTCAACTGCCGCATCTTCCCGGGCGTGCCGGTGGCCGAGGTGCAGGCCCAGCTGATCGCCCTGGCGGCCGACCCGAAGATCACCGTGACGCCTGACGCCACCACCCTGCTGACGCCCCCGCCGCCGCCGCTGACGCCGGCGATCATGAAGCCGCTGCGGGTCCAGGCCGACAAGCTGTGGCCCGGCGTGCCGATCGTGCCGTTCCAGTCGACCGGCGCCACGGACGGCAAGTATCTCAACAGCTATGGCATCCCGACCTACGGCCTGACCGGCATCTTCGCCGGCAACGAGAACAGCGGCGCGCACGGCCTGAACGAACGGATTCGGGTCAAGTCGCTCTATGACGCCCGCGACTTCCTCTATGGCCTGGTCAAGACCTACGCCGCGTCGAAATAAGGACCCACACCCATGCCCTTCCCGCGCGGACTTCTGGCGACCGTGGTCGCCCTGACGCTGACCGGCGCCGCCGGCGCCCAGACCGCCACGCCGCCGGCCGTCGTGCGGCCCGACCAGCTGGCCTTCAAGGCGCTCTACAAGGAGCTGGTCGAGATCAACACCACCCTGTCGGTCGGCAGCTGCACCAGGGCGGCCGAGGCCATGGGCGCCCGGTTGACCGCCGCCGGCTTCCCGGCGGCCGACGTGCGGGTGGTGGTCCATCCCGACCATCCGCGCGAGGGCAGCCTGGTGGCCGTGCTGCACGGGACCGACCGCAAGGCCGGGGCCATGCTGCTGCTGGCGCACATCGATGTGGTCGAGGCCAATCCCGCCGACTGGACCCGCGATCCCTTCACCCTGATCGAGGAGAACGGCTATTTCTTCGCCCGCGGCGCCTCGGACGACAAAGCCCAGGCGGCCATCTGGGTCGATAGCCTGATCCGCCTGAAACAGGCCGGCTTCAAGCCGCGCCGCGACATCAAGATGGCCCTGACCTGCGGCGAGGAGAGCGAGGCCTATAACGGCATCGAGGATCTGGTGACCAACCACCGGCCGCTCGTCGATGCCGCCTTCGCGCTGAACGAGGGCGCCGACGGCCTGCTGGACGAGAACGACACGCCCGTGGTGCTCGAGGTCCAGGGCGGCGAGAAGGTCTATCAGGACTTCACCCTGACCATCACCAACCCCGGCGGCCATTCCAGCCGGCCGGTGAAGGACAACGCCCTGACGCGGCTGTCGGCGGCGCTGGCCAGGATCGGCGCCTACGACTTCCCGATCGCCTTCAACGACGCCACGCGCGGCTACTTTACCCGCATGATCCCGCTGGTTCCGGCCGACAAGGGCGCGGCGATGAAAGCGCTGGTGGCCAACCCCGACGACGCGGCGGCCCAGGCCGTCGTGACGGC
Organism: Caulobacter sp.; assembly: GCA_030645575.1. GTDB lineage: Bacteria > Pseudomonadota > Alphaproteobacteria > Caulobacterales > Caulobacteraceae > Caulobacter. The sequence continues at coordinate 39,381 of JAUSMJ010000051.1, forward strand.
CGACCCGATGTGGAACAGCATGCTGCGCACCACCTGCGTGGCGACCATGGTCAGCGCGGGCCACGCGCCCAACGCCCTGCCGCAGCGGGCCACGGCCAACGTCAACTGTCGCATCCTGCCCGGCGTGCCGGTCGAGGCCGTGCGCCAGCAGCTGATGGCCATCGCCGGCGACCCCGACATCGCCTTCACCCTGGCCCACGAGCCGAACCGGGCCTCGCCCCCGCCGCCGCTGACGCCCTTCATCATGGGGCCGATCGAGAAAGAGGCGGCGAAGCTGTGGCCCGGCGTGCCGGTGGTGACCATCCTGCTGACCGGCGCCACCGATGGTGTCCACACCAACGCCGCCGGCATTCCCACCTATGGCGTCAGCGGCATCTTCGGCAGCTCCGACGGCGACGGCATCCACGGCCTGAACGAGCGCGTGCGGGTCAAGGCGCTCTACGACGGCAGGGACTTCCTGCACGCCCTGATCATCGACTACGCGATGGCGAAGGACGCGCCGACGGCGGGGAAGTAGCCGCCTCTGAAGCGAGCGGGGACATGCACTTCAGTGCGTGTCCCCTCCAGCAAGCAATTCGAGGAAGGGGACACGTACTGAAGTACATGTCCCCGTGCACTACCCCGCGAACTTCGCCGCGTCCTCGTCGCTGATGTCGGCGTTGGCGTAGACGTTCTGCACGTCGTCGTCGTCTTCCAGGGCGTCGAGCAGCTTCATCACCGTCGCGGCCTGGTCGCCGCTGACCGGGACCAGGCTCTTGGGCCGCCAGACGATCTTCGTCGACGACGCCTCGCCGAACGCCTTCTCCAGCGCCTGGGCGACCTCGTTCAGGTCCTCGAAGCCGGTAAACACGGTGTGGCCCGAGCCGTCCTCGCCCAGGTCCGCCTCGACGTCGGCGGCGCCGGCCTCGATGGCCGCCTCCATCATGGCGTCCTCGCTGGCGGCCTTGGCCGGGTACTCGATCTGGCCCATGCGGTCGAAGTTGAAGGTCACCGAGCCGGTGGCCCCCATGTTCCCGCCCAGCTTGCCGAAGATCGTCCGGACATTGGCCGCGGCACGGTTTTTGTTGTCGGTCAGCACCTCGACGATGATCCCGACCCCGCCGGGCGCGACGCCCTCGTAGCGGATTTCGGTGTAGTCGGCGGCGTCGCCCATCTGCGACTTCTTGATCGCCCGGTCGATGACGTCCTTGGGCACGGACTCGGCCTTGGCGTTGGCCACGGCCAGGCGCAGGCGCGGGTTCATGGCCGGGTCGGGCAGGCCCGCCTTGGCCGCCACGGTGATTTCCCGCGACAGCTTGGAAAACAGCCTGGACCGCACCGCGTCGGCGCGCCCCTTGCGGTGCATGATGTTCTTGAACTTTGAGTGGCCGGCCATGCTCGGGTGTTCAGTCTCGGTGTTGAAAGGGTGCGGGGTTTTAGCCTTCGTCGCCGCCAGTTTCCAGCGGCAGGCAGTCAATCCGCTCGACCCGCCCCTCGGCGAGGTGGAAAACGGCGTCCTGCGGTACGTCCTGCTTCAGCGCCTCGTCCCGGTCGAGGCCTGCGTAGAGGCCGCGGAGGACCCTGCCGGCCACGCCGTGGGAGACCGCCACCAGCGGCCCCTCGGCTTCCGCCAGCCATTCGCCCAGCCGCGCGGCCATGGCCTCGTAGCGTTCGCCATCGGGCGAGGCGAAGTACCAGTCCCAGCGGCTGGTCCCGTCGCGGGCGCCGGGGAAGGCGAAATCGATGTCCTCGTCGGTCAGACCGTCCCAGACGCCAAGGCTGACCTCGGCGAGGCGCGGGTCGATCACCGGCGCCGTGAGTCCGGCTGCCCGCATGATGATATCCGCCGTATGACGCGCCCGGCCCAGCGGACTGCAGACCATCGGCGTCCTGGCGGGAACCAAGGTGGCGAGCAGTTCGCCCACCCGTCCGGCCTGCCGAACGCCCAGCGCCGTCAACGGCGAATCCAACGCGCCCTGATAGCGACGGGCGAGGTTGAATTCGGTCTGGCCGTGGCGGACGAGGTAGAGAGTCATTTGACAGCGAGGGTGGGGCGGCCGTCAGCGTTGCGCAAGATGCGCCGCCAGCGCCGCAGGGTCGCCGTCGAACAATCGGTCCAGCAGGTCCTGCACCTCGCCGGCGACATAGGTCTCGCGGTCGAGCAGGGCGCGATAGAGTTGGCGGCCGTCCACCCGTTCGGAGAGGACGGCCTTCTTGTGGATCAGCCGGCCCAGAAGCGTCTTGATCGTCGCGTCGCCCCATTGCTGGTCGGCCTTGACGGCATCGACCAGCGAGGCGGCGGACAGGGCGCCGTGCCGCCAGAGCGCGGCGAGCACGGCGCTTTCCGCCTCGGTGACGTGCGGGCGGGTCACTGGGCGGCTCAGGCCTTGAGCACCGCGCGGTCGATGCGCGCCTCGACCGCCCAGTTGGCGATCACCGCCACCGCGCCGGCCAGCATGCCCAGACCGAGGATCAGGATGGCTTCGGCGATGCCCGGCGCGGCGACCTTCAGCGACACCGGCTCGGGCAGGCCGGAGATGCCGACGAAGATGTTCAGGCTGACGTAGGCGGCGCCCAGAAAGCCCGCCAGCGGTCCGCCGAGCCGCAAGCCGGACAGGAAGGCCGAACCCCCGGTGAGCCTTGGCCCTGAGGCCAGCTTGATCCCGCAGATGACGACGGCGGCGATCGTGACGGCGACCAGGCCGAACATGATGAACTTCATCAACGGCGCCGCTTCGGCGAAGATGCCCATCGGCGTCAACGGCGATGCTTGGGCGATGGCGGGCAGGAACAGGGCGGCGGTCAGCAGCGACGAGGCGGCGAGCGATCTGGACGTATTGGACATGGGTTCCCTCGAAAGATTACGAATGTAATTTGATCAGATTACGAACGTAATTTTCAGAGTCAAGCCGTCGCCATCTCCACCACCGGCACCGTCTCGCTCAGCCGGCCGCCGATGCGGATCGGCTCGATGCGGCGGGCCAGGCCCGTGCGGTCGTCGGTCTCGACGAACACGCCGCAGACGGTCGCGGGACCAGAGGCGGGCTGGTAGCGGCCCTGGCTGATCTTGGTGGTGAACCGGCGCAGCGGTTCTTCCTTCTGGTTGCCGATGACGCTGTCGTAGTCGCAGCAGGCCCCGGCGTCGGTCTGGTAGGCCGTGCCGCCGCCCAGGATCTGGGCGTCGGCGGTCGGCACATGGGTGTGGGTGCCGACGACCAACGAGGCGCGGCCGTCGCAATAGTGGCCCATGGCCATCTTCTCGCTGGTGGCCTCGCAGTGCATGTCGACCACCACCGCGTCGGCCACCTGGGCCAGCGGGGCCTTGTCCAGCTCGCGGTCGGCGGCGGCGAAGGGGTCGTCCATGGCGTCCATGTGCACCCGCCCCAGCAGATTGATGACCATGATGGTCTTGCCGCCGTCGGTCTGGAACAGGGTGCTGCCCTTGCCGGGCGCATCGGACAGAAGCGGATAGTTGGCCGGCCGGATCAGCCTGGGCTCGCGGACGATGTAGGTCAGCGCCTCCTTCTGGTCCCAGCTGTGGTTGCCCAGCGTCAGGCAGTCGGCCCCGGCGTCGAACAGCTCGCGGGCGGTGTTCTCGGTGATGCCGAAGCCGGCGGCGGCGTTCTCGGCGTTGACGATGACGAACTCAAGGCCCAGGCGGCGGCGGAGGCCCGGCAGATGGTCGGCCAGGCCGTCGCGGCCGGAGCGGCCGACGACGTCGCCGAAGAAGGCAAAGCGCATTCAGAAGTCCTTTCGGGCCGCAATATACCCGGCCTCGGTGAGAATCCCATCGAGCAGCTCGTCGTGCCGCTCGCGGGGCAGATCGGCCACCTCCTGGCCGCTGTAGGCCAGCCCCACGGCCGGCGGCGCCATCCCTTCGGCCCGCAGGGCGGCGAGGGTGCGGTCGTAGTGGCCGCCGCCATGGCCCAGCCGCCCGCCGCCGCGGTCGAAGGCCAGCAACGGAACCATGATCAGGTCGGGCCGCAGCGCGGGCGCGGAGACCAGTGGGGCGGACAGTCCCGACAGGTCGGGCGCCAGCCGCTCGCCCGGCGTCCAGCCGCGGAACGCCAGCGGCCCGTCGGTCGCCTCGACGCAGGGCAGGGCCAGTCGCCAGCCACGACCGGTCAGCAGCTCGCCCAGCGGTCGCGGATCGATCTCCGCGCCCAGCGCCCGGTAGATCGCCACGGTCCCCGCGCCGGCGAGGCCCAGGGCCGCCAGCATCTCGCCGGCCCGGTCGGCGGCCATCCAGTCGGCCTCGGGATGCTCGACGAGCAGCGCCTTGCGACGCGCGCGCGCGTCCCTGCGGAGGGCGGCTTTCCGGGTGGCGAGGAAGGGATCGGTCATGGAGCGATAAGGTGGCGGCGCCGCAAGAGCCGTGAAGGACGGTTCAATTCCCTCGACCTGGATAACCAGGTGGGCGCCGTGTGCCCAACCCCAGGGGGAAGGACAGGGACAGCTCCCTAGAGTGAATTAAGGTCGCTGGAATGTGGTTGCCTTCGACGTGAGCCACAGCATGACCCGCCGCTGGACAAGGTAAGGCTTCGGGGACGGGAAGGGAAGGGCGGCAATTCGGTGACAGTTTACGAATTCGCCGTTGACGCGCGGGCGGCGGCGATGATTTCGGACGGCGAATTCGTAAACTGTCACCGAATTGCCGGCTAACCCGTCGCCAGCTTTTCGATGCGCCTGGCCGCGTTCTCCAGCGCCGCGACGGCCTTGACCTCGACCTTGGCCTGGTCGGTCTGGGTCTTGGCCAGTTCGCCCTGGGTGTGCTGCAGCCGCAGCTTGAGGTCGGCCAGTTCATCGGCCAGCAGCAGGGCGCCCATCAGGAACAGGCGGGTCTCGCCCAGATTGCCGACGTCCTGGCTGACCTGGCGGACCTGCTCGTCAAACAGCCGGGCGATCTCGACCAGATGGCGTTCCTGGCCGTCCTCGCAGCCGACGCTGTAGGGTTTGCCGTTAACCTGCACAGTGACCTGGGCCATCGATCAGCCTTCCGTTCCGGTGGCGGGTTCGTCGCCCAGCGCGGCGCGAATCTCCTCGATGGCGCGGCCCAGCGCCTGCGAGGCCTGGGCCCCGGCCTCCTCCAGCGCCCGCTCGCGGGCGCGGGCGGCGTCCAGCTCGGCGGCCAGCCGCGCGCGGTCCTGGTCGAACAGACCGCCGGCCGCGGCGCCCGCCTCGGCCATCTTGTCGGACATGCGGCTCTCGAGCATCGCCATCGCGCGCTCCAGCCGGCGCACGGCCAGATCGAGGGCGCTTCCCTCAGCCTCTCCCGTCATGGTCACGGCTCTCCTGATCGAAGTCCTTTCTATAGACCGCACCGGGGCGTGACAGGAAGGCGGGTTGAAACGTTCCGCCTCACGTGCGAACCCGCGCCAGCCCCACACGAGTCGAGAGAGCCGAACATGTCCGTCAGCCCGGTCAGGATGGCCGACGCCATCCGCGTCCTCTCCATGGACGCCGTCCACGCCGCCAGGTCCGGCCACCAGGGCGCGCCCATGGGGCTGGCCGACGTGGCGACGGTGCTGTGGACCAAGTTCCTGCGCTATGACGCGAGCAAACCCGACTGGGCCGACCGCGACCGCTTCGTGCTGTCGGCGGGTCACGCCTCGATGCTGATCTACAGCCTGCTGCACCTGACCGGCAGCAAGGCCGTGACGATGGACCAGATCCGCGACTTCCGTCAGTGGGGCAGCAATACCGCCGGCCATCCGGAATACGGCCACACGCCCGGCGTCGAAGTGACCACCGGCCCGCTGGGCCAGGGCATCGCCACCGCCGTCGGCATGGCCATGGCCGAGCGCTCGATGAACGCCCGCTACGGCGATGACCTCGTCGATCACCGCACCTGGGTCATCGCCGGAGACGGCTGCCTGATGGAGGGCATCAGCCATGAGGCCATCTCGCTGGCCGGCCGGCTGAAGCTCGGCAAGCTGACGGTGCTGTTCGACGACAACAACACCACCATCGATGGCGCGGCGACCATCGCCGAGACCGGCGACCAGATGGCCCGCTTCAAGGCGGCCGGCTGGGCGGTCAAGGCCGTCGATGGCCACGACCACGGCAAGATCGCCGCCGCCCTGCGCTGGGCGACCAAGCAGTCGGTCCCGACGATGATCGCCTGCAAGACCGCCATCCTGAAGGGCGCGGGCCCCAAGGAAGGCGACATCCACGGCCACGGCTATTCGCTGTTCGACGAGGAGGCGACCCTGGCCCGCAAGGCCATGGGCTGGCCCCTGCCGCCGTTCGAGCTGCCGGAGGACATCGTCGAGGCCTGGCGCAAGGCCGGCCGCAAGGGCGGCTCGCCGCGCCGCAAGTGGGAAGCCCGCCTGAAGGTCAGCGACCAGCGCGCCGACTTCGTCCGCGCCATGAAGGGCGACCTGCCAGCCGATGCCTTCAAGGGTCTGGACACCCATATCGAGAAGATGCTGGCCGAGCCGGTGGTCAACGCCACCCGCGTGCACAGCGGCGCGGCCCTGACCGTGCTGACCCCGGCGATCCCGGAAATGATCGGCGGCTCGGCCGACCTGACCGGCTCCAACAACACCTACGTCAAGGGCATGGTCCCGTTCGACCTGCCCGACTACGCCGGCAGGTACGTCCACTATGGCGTGCGCGAGCACGGCATGGCGGCGGCGATGAACGGCATGGCGCTGCACGGGGGCGTGATCCCCTACAGCGGCGCCTTCATGGTCTTCTCCGACTACAGCCGCGCCTCGATCCGCCTCGGCGCCCTGATGGGCGTTCGCGTGATCCACGTGATGACGCACGACTCGATCGGCGTCGGCGAGGATGGCCCGACCCACCAGCCGGTCGAGCACCTGGCCAGCCTGCGGGCGATGCCGGGCCTGCTCGTCTTCCGCCCGGCCGACGTGGTCGAGGCCGCCGAATGCTGGCGTCTGGCGCTGGAAGCCAGGACCACCCCCTCGGTCATGGCCCTGTCGCGGCAGAAGACCGGCGTGGTGCGCACGACCGGCGGCAACCTGTCGGCCAAGGGGGCCTATGAGGTCGCCAAGGCCGACGGCGAGGCCCAGGTGACGATCTTCGCCTCGGGCTCGGAAGTGCCGATCGCGCTGGCCGCCCGCACCCTGCTGCAGGCCGACGGCGTGGCGACCCGCGTCGTCTCAACGCCGTGCTGGGAGCTGTTCGAGCAACAGACCCCGAAGTACCGCGCCGAGACCATCGGCAAGGCGCCGGTGCGCGTCGCCGTCGAGGCGGCGGTCAAGTTCGGCTGGGAGCGTTTCATCGGCGAGGACGGCGTGTTCGTCGGCATGACCGGCTTCGGCGCCAGCGCCCCGGCCGAGCGGCTGTACAAGGAATTCGGCATCACCGCGGAAGCCGTGGCGGCGGCGGCCAAGGCGAAGCTGGGCTAGGATCGCGCGGGGACATGCACTTCAGTGCGTGTCCCCTGCTGACCGGCTGACCGGGGACACGCACTGAAGTGCATGTCCCCTCTGGAGGACCCCATGAAACTCGGCACCCCCCTCAGCCCCTCCGCCACGCGCGTCATGCTGCTCGGCTGCGGCGAGCTCGGCAAGGAAGTGGCCATCGAGCTGCAGCGGCTGGGCGTCGAGGTGATCGGCGTCGACCGCTATGCCGACGCTCCGGCCATGCAGGTGGCCCACCGCGGCCACGTCGTGACCATGACCGACCCCGCCGCCCTGCGCGCGGTGATCGAGGCCGAGCGGCCGCACCTGATCGTGCCGGAGATCGAGGCCATCGCCACGGACGAGTTGGCGAAGATCGAGGCCGAGGGGCTGGCGACAGTCATCCCCACCGCCCGCGCCGCCCAGCTGACCATGAACCGCGAGGGCATCCGCCGGCTGGCCGCCGAAGAGCTCGGCCTGCCGACCAGCCCTTACGCCTTCGCCGGCTCGCGGGAGGCGCTGGAAGCGGGCGCGGCGGCCGTCGGCTATCCCTGCTTCGTCAAGCCGGTGATGAGCAGCTCCGGCAAGGGCCAGTCCTATGTCGAAAGCCCCGCCGACATCGGCGCGGCCTGGGACTACGCCCTGTCCGCCGGCCGGGTGGAGACGGCGCTGGTCATCGTCGAGGGCCGCATCGATTTCGACTTCGAGATCACCCTGCTGACGGTCCGCTCGCTCGGCGCCGACGGCCAGATCCAGACGTCCTTCTGCGCCCCGGTCGGCCACCGTCAGGTCAAGGGCGACTATGTCGAGAGCTGGCAGCCACAGGCGATGAGCGCCGCCGCCCTGGCCAGCGCCCAGGACATCGCCGGCAAGGTCACCGCCGCCCTCGGCGGCCGGGGCCTGTTCGGCGTCGAGCTGTTCGTGAAGGGCGACCAGGTCTGGTTCTCCGAGGTCAGCCCCCGGCCGCACGACACGGGCCTGGTCACCCTGGCCACCCAGCACCAGAGCGAGTTCGCCCTGCACGCCCGCGCCATCCTCGGCCTGCCGGTCGACGTCAGCCTGCGCGAGCCCGGCGCCAGCGCGGTGATCTATGGCGGCATGGACGCGGTCGGGGTGGCTTACGAAGGCGTGGCCGAGGCCCTGTCGGAGCCAGGCGTCGATCTGCGCCTGTTCGGCAAGCCGCAGGCCTTCGAACGCCGCCGCATGGGTGTGGCGCTGGCCAGGGCCGCTGACACTGACACCGCGCGAGCCAACGCCGTCGCGGCGGCGGGCAAGGTGAAGGTGGTTCGCGGCGATTGATGCGGGACTCGCGGGACCAATACTCCCGGGACATCGCGAGACATCGACGGGACTCTCGCGCGAAATCGACGCCCGCCTGGCGGAACGGCCGTAAAATGCAGGGATGGATATCTTCAAGCCCGACCCGCGCTTTCCTTCTCCCCTTGCGGGAGAAGGTGTCGGGCCCACGGGGACATGCACTTCAGTGCGTGTCCCCTCTCTCGGGCCAGGCTTGGGGACACGCACTGAAGTGCATGTCCCCGGCCGGCGCGACCTGCTTCGCAGGCCACCCTCTCCCGCAAGGGGAGAAGGTGGTGGATTGTGAGACATTCGTCACAAACTCTCACCGGATGTGACCGCCCCAAATCCCGCTGCGGGGTTGACTCCACGGCCCCTGACCGCAAAACCGCGCGCATTCATAAAAAGCCGCCGGGAGCGCTTCACCCATGACCCTTCGCGTCGCCATCAACGGATTTGGCCGGATCGGCCGTCTGGTTCTGCGCTCGATCGCCGAGCACAACCGCACGGACATCGAGGTCGTGGCGATCAACGACCTGGGTCCGGTGGAAACCAACGCCCACCTGTTCCGCTATGACAGCGTGCACGGCCGCTTCCCCGGCACGGTGACGACCGGCGAGGACTGGATCGACATCGGCCGCGGCAAGATCAAGGTCACGGCGATCCGCAATCCGGCCGAGCTGCCGCACAAGGACCTGAACGTCGACATCGCGTTCGAGTGCACGGGCCTGTTCACCTCCAAGGAAAAGGCCAGCGCCCACCTGACCGCCGGCGCGAAACGCGTGCTGGTCTCGGCCCCGGCCGAGGGCGCCGACAAGACCATCGTCTACAAGGTCAACCACGAGACCCTGACGGCCGACGACATCGTCGTCTCCAACGGCAGCTGCACCACCAACGCCCTGGCCCCCGTGGCCAAGGTGCTGAACGACCTGTTCGGCATCGAGCGCGGTTACATGACCACGATCCACGCCTACACCGGCGACCAGCCGACGCTCGACACCATGCACAACGACCTCTACCGCGCCCGCGCGGCGGCGCTCAGCATGATCCCGACCTCGACCGGCGCGGCCAAGGCGCTGGGCCTGGTGCTGCCGGAGCTGAAGGGCAAGCTGGACGGCTCCTCGATCCGCGTGCCGACGCCCAACGTCTCGGTGGTCGACCTGAAGGTCGTCGCCGCCCGCGACGTGACGGTGGAAGAGATCAACAATGCCCTGCTGGCCGCCGCCGCCGGCCCGATGTCGGGCGTGCTGGCCACGACCAGCGAGCCGCTGGTCTCGATGGACCTCAACCACGTCGATGCCAGCTCGACGGCGGCCCTGAAACAGACCCAGGTCGTCGACGGCAAACTGGCCCGCGTGCTCAGCTGGTACGACAACGAATGGGGCTTCGCGACCCGCATGAGCGACACCGCTCTGGTGATGGCGAAGTTCCTGTAGGGATGAAGCGCTGGCCCGCCATCACTGCTCTGGCCGTGATGGCGGTTCCGGTTACCTATTTCGCGGCCGACATCCTCGCCTTCGTCGCGGGCTCTCGAAATGGCCAGGTCGATGACTGCTACGAAGGTTTGGTCGCCTGTCGCGGTCCGGGCGTGTCCATCTTCGATTTTGGAATCCCGGGCGCCATCCTTCTGATTGCGCTTCTCGGCTGGTGGGCCGGGTGGCTCTGGCTGGCGATCTCGCTGAAACGCGGGGTTCCGCAAGCTTCCGCTGTTGCGACTGTCCCGATCGTCAGCATCGCGCTGGCGCTTTGGTTCGTCAGCCTTCTGGTGCTCGGTGGCGTCGGCGTGACAGCCGGGCTCACTTCCTTCAGGTAGCTACACCCCATGACCTTCCGCTCCCTCGAAACCGCTGATCTCGCCGGCAAGCGCGTGCTGGTGCGCGTGGACTTCAATGTGCCGATGGAGGGGGGCGTCATCACCGATGACACCCGCCTGCGCTCGGCCCTGCCGACGATCCATTTCCTCAGCAGCCGGGGGGCGAAGGTCATCCTGCTGGCCCATTTCGACCGGCCCAAGGGCAAGCGGGTTCCGGCGATGAGCCTGGCCCCGGTCGTCGCGCCTCTGTCGGTGCTGCTGAGCCAGCCGGTGTTGTTCGGCGAGGACTGCATCGGCGAGGCCGCCTACAGGGCCGTCTCCGCGCTGGAGAACGGGGACGTCGCGGTGTTGGAGAACCTGCGCTTCCACCCGGGCGAGGAGGCCAACGATCCCGCCTTCGTCGCCGAGCTGGCGGCCATCGGCGATCTCTTTGTCAACGACGCCTTCAGCGCCGCCCACCGCGCCCATGCCTCCACCGAGGGGATTGCGCGCCTGCTGCCGTCGTACCCGGGCCTGGCCATGCGGCGGGAGCTGGAGATGCTCGACGCGGCGCTGGGAGCGCCGGTGAAACCCGTGCTGGGCATCGTCGGCGGGGCCAAGGTCTCGACCAAGCTGGACCTCTTGAACAACCTGGTGCGCAAGCTGGACCGCCTGGCCATCGGCGGCGGCATGGCCAACACCTTCCTCGCCGCCCAGGGCCACGACGTCGGCGGCTCTCTCTGCGAGCACGACCTGGGCGACACCGCCCGCGAGATCATGGCCAGCGCGAAGGCGGCCGGCTGCGAGCTGTTGCTGCCGGTCGACGTGGTCGTGGCCCGCGAGGTCAAGCCCGGAACGGCGACCCGCACCTGCGGCCTGGGCGACGTCAAGGCCGGCGACCTGATCCTCGACGCCGGTCCGGAGACGGTGAAGCGCCTGCTGGCCGCCATGGACGCCAGCAAGACCCTGATCTGGAACGGCCCGCTCGGTGTGTTCGAGGTGCCGCCGTTCGACATGGCGACGGTCGCCGCCGCGAAGCATGCGGCGTCGCTCGCCGTGGCCGGTAAGCTGACGGCGGTGGCCGGCGGCGGCGACACGGTCTCGGCCCTCAACCACGCCGGGGTGGCCGACGAGATGACCTTCGTCTCCACCGCCGGCGGGGCCTTCCTGGAATGGATGGAGGGCAAGCCCCTGCCGGGCGTCGAGGCGCTGGCGGGCTGACGTTTCCGTGAACCGGTGCTAAGAGCCCCGGCAAAGCAAGACCATCAGCGCAAGAGAGTCCGACCGTGGCCCGCATCACCCTCCGACAGCTTCTCGACCATGCCGCCGAGCACGACTACGCCGTGCCCGCGTTCAACATCAACAACATGGAACAGGGTCTGGCGATCATGGAGGCGGCCGAGGCCGTCGATGCGCCGGTGATCATCCAGGCGTCGCGCGGCGCGCGCAGCTACGCCAACGACATCATGCTGGCGCGGCTGATCGACGCCCTGGTCGAGATCTATCCGAACCTGCCGGTCTGCATGCACCAGGACCACGGCAACGGCCCGGCCACCTGCGCCACGGCCATCCAGTACGGCTTCACCAGCGTGATGATGGACGGCTCGCTGGAGGAGGACGCCAAGACCCCGGCCTCCTACGACTACAACGTCAACGTCACCCGCAAGGTGGTCGAGATGGCCCACAGCTGCGGCGTCTCGGTCGAGGGCGAGATTGGCGTGCTGGGCTCGCTGGAAACCGGCATGGGCGAGGCCGAGGACGGCCACGGCTTCGAGGGCAAGCTTGACCATTCCGCCCTGCTGACCGACCCGGACCAGGCGGTCGATTTCGTGCGCGCCACCAACGTTGACGCCCTGGCCATCGCCATGGGCACCAGCCACGGCGCCTACAAGTTCACCCGCAAGCCGGACGGCGACATCCTGGCGATGAACGTCATCGAGGCGGTGCACAACCGCCTGCCCAACACCCACCTGGTGATGCACGGCTCCAGCTCGGTGCCACAGGATCTGCAGGACATCATCAACGAGTTCGGCGGCGAGATGCCCCAGACCTGGGGCGTGCCGGTCGAGGAGATCCAGCGCGGCATCAAGCTGGGCGTGCGCAAGATCAACGTCGATACCGACAACCGCATGGCCATGACCGGCGCGATCCGGAAGGTGCTGATGCAGAAGAAGGGCGAGTTCGACCCGCGCGCCTATCTCAAGCCCGCCAAGGAAGCGATGCGCAAGGTCTGCCACGCCCGCTTCGAGCAGTTCGGCGCCGCCGGCTGGGCCGGCAAGATCAAGCCGATCAGCACCGCGGTGATGGCCAAGCGCTACCTGACCGGCGAGCTGAACCCGAAGATCGGCGTCAGCAAGGTCGCGGCGGAGTAGGCGGCTACCAGAGCCGCTTCACACCGAACCCGTCGAACAGCCGCTCGTTCGAGACGAGCGTCAGGTTTTCGGTCAGGGCCTGGGCGATCAGCAGGCGGTCGAACGGGTCCTTGTGACTGTCCGAGAGACCGCCCGCGACGAGCGCGTGCTCAAGCGTCAGCGGCAGCGGCTTGAAATCCTGCGCCTTCAGGAACGCCTCGAAGGAACGGTCCAGCCGGGCGGCGTCCGGCAGCTTGCCGAGCCGCACCTTGGTGGCGATCTCGAAGGCCGAGACCGCGCTGACGTGGACCGGCTCCCGGTAGCCCTTGATCGCCGTCCGCGCCGGCTCCGAGAGGCGCGGCGAATCGATGAACCACCAGATCAGGGCGTGGGTATCGAGCAGCAGGCTCAATCGGCTTCACCGTCCCAGAGCGCCTGTTCCTCGGGGGGGAGGGGATCGAAGAAGCTGTCGCTCCATTCGAAGCGACCCTTCCAGGCGCCGGGCGTGCGTGGCGGCCGCTCGGCGGATTCAGGCTTGGTGACCGGCATCAGACGCACCGACGGCGCCTTGCCGCGCGCGATGATGACCTCCTCGCCGGCCTCCGCCTGGGCGAGCAGCTTCGACAGCTGCGTCTTGGCCTGATGAACCGTGTAGATCATGCTCTTTAGCTAAGCATATTAGCTAAGGGGTTTCAATGCGTCGCCGAGGCTACCATCCCCCGTACACCGGCCCGAACCGGGCTCGCAGGCGGCTGAGGTCGCGGTCGGCCTGGTCGCGCAGGTCGATGGCCTGGCGACGGTCCTCGCCCGCGCTGTAGCGGTCGTCGCGCAGGGCCTTGAGCCGCTCGCGCAGGGCTTTCTTCTCGTCGTCGGACACGGCCGGATCGGCGATCATCGCCTCGGCCTCGCGCATCCGGCGTTCGATATCGTCGGACCGGCTGGTGGCCGCGTTGATCGCCGACTGGGCGCGGTCATAGCGTTGCTGGGTCTCCCAGACGATCCGGCCGTCCGAATAGCCGCCGAGGAACGGCCCCTCCAGCGAGGCCGGGCAGACGCCGCCATAGCTGTTTCCGGACCGCCCGACCTGGAAGCCGCGGCCCGGCTGGCAATAGACGGTCAGCCCCCGGGCGCGGCCGGTCATGTAGACGGCCTGGTCGGGTACGACGCCGAATTGCTCGCAGGCCTTCACATGGTCGCCGAAGCGGCCGGTTCCGTGACCGTTCGCTCCGTCACTATAGCCGATGCCGGCCCAGTCGCCGGTCTGGCACTGGTCCTCGCTCAGGGTCGCGCAGCTGCCGGCCAGCAGCCCGCAGGCCGCGACGACGACGATCCAGACCGGTTTCATGTGCTTTGCTCCCCTGACGACCCGGCCGGAAAGTCCCGCGTTTCGCCGCCGGAGGGAAGGACCGAAAAGGGGGCTCAGCCCTCGATGTCGGCGCCCCTCATCTCGCGGATGAACAGGAAGCCGACCACGGCGGTCACGGCCGCGACCACCACCGGGTACCAGAGGCCGTAGTAGATATCGCCGGTGGCCGCGACCATGGCGAAGGCGGTGGTCGGCAGGAAGCCGCCGAACCAGCCGTTGCCGATGTGGTAGGGCAGGCTCATCGAGGTGTAGCGGATGCGCGCCGGGAACATCTCCACCAGGGCCGCCGCGATCGGGCCGTAAACCATGGTCACCAGCAGGATCAGCGCGAACAGCACCGCCACCACCCTGGGCCGATCGACCTGGGCGCTGTCGGCCTTCTCCGGATAGCCGGCCGCGTGCAGGGCCGTCGCCAGCGTCTTGCGCCAGGCCGTCTGTTCGGCGTTGAACGCCGCGGTCGCCATGCCCGCGCCCTCGAAGGCCGGGACCTGGGTCCCGCCGATCTCGACGGTCGCCACCGATCCGGCCACCGCCTCGCGGGTCTGATAGGAGACCCCCGCCGAGGCCAGGGCCGACTTGGCGATGTCGCAGGACGAGCGGAACGCCGTCTTGCCGATCGGGTCGAACTGGAACGAGCAAGCGGCGGGGTCGGCGATCACCGCCACCGGCGCGCGGGCCGAGGCCGCCGCCAGGGCCGGGTTGGCCGCCACGGTGAGGGTCCTGAACAGCGGGAAGATGGTCAGGGCGGCGATCAGGCAGCCGGCCAGGATGATCGGCTTGCGGCCGATCCGGTCGCTCAGCCAGCCGAAGACGATGAAGAACGGCGTGCCCAGCAGCAGGGCCACGGCCACCAGGATGTTGGTCAGGGCCCCATCGACCTTGAGCATCTTCTCGAGGAAGAACAGGGCGTAGAACTGACCTGTGTACCAGACCACGGCCTGACCGGCCGTCAGGCCGACGAGCGCCAGCAGCACCAGCTTCAGGTTCGGCCAGCGCAGAAACGACTCGGTCAGCGGCGACCGCGTCCGCTTGCCCTCGTCGATCATCCGCTGGAACACCGGGCTCTCGCCAAGCCGCAGCCGGATCCACAGCGACACCCCCAGCAGCAGGATCGAGGCGAGGAACGGCACGCGCCAGCCCCAGGCCCCGAACGCGTCCTCGCCGATGTTGGTCCGCACCAGCAGAATGACGATCAGCGACAGGAACAGGCCGAGCGTCGCGGTGGTCTGGATGAAGCTGGTGTAGAGGCCGCGCCGGCCCGGCGGGGCATGTTCGGCGACATAGGTGGCCGCGCCGCCGTATTCGCCGCCCAGCGCCATGCCCTGGACCAGTCGCATGACGATCAGCAGCACCGGCGCGGCCACGCCGATGGACTCGTAGGATGGCAACAGCCCGACCACGAAGGTCGATAGCCCCATCAGCAACATGGTCACCAGAAAGGTGTTCTTGCGCCCCCACAGGTCGCCCAGCCGGCCGAACAGCAGCGCGCCCAGCGGCCGCACCGCGAACCCGGCGGCGAAGGCCAGCAGGGCGAAGATATAGCCGGTGGTCTCGTTGACCCCGCTGAAGAAGTGCTTGGTGATGAACCCGGCCAGCGAACCGTAGAGGTAAAAATCGTACCACTCGAAGATGGTGCCGACGGACGCCCCGCCGATGACCATGGCATGGCTCTGCCGGGCTGGCTGCGGCTGCTGGCTCATCCTGTTCCCCCCGTGGTTCGGGCTAGGCTAGCCCGGTCCGGGGGGCAGGCTCAATGCAGGGTGGGACCGGCGTGATCGCGCCGCCAGAGTTCGCCGGACAGCACGCTGGCGAAACCGATCCAGCCGACATAGGGCGTGACCATGCTGGCCGCCGGCGGGTCCACCTGACGCGCGCGCCAGGCATAGGCGGCGGCGGTCCCGAGCGAGGTCACGGCGGCGGTCAGCTGGCCGCCCAGCCGCCGGGGGCCCAGCGCCATCCATACGGCGTTCAGCGCCTGGACCACGCCCCACAGGGTCAGGGCCTGCGTCCGGGCGGGACTCGACGGCGCGTTCCACACGCGCAGGCCCGACAGTGTCAGGGCCAGGAACAGCGGCGGCCAGATCATCCCGAAGGCGGCCTTCGACGGCGAAAGGCCCGGCGGCGGGGTCGGAGGATCGTCTGGCGTTGGCGCGCTGGCCCGGGCGATCACGGCCGAAGCCAGCACCGCGCCGGCCGTCAGACCCAGGCCGAGCAGGAGATGGCGGATCGATCGCCCCCGGCTGTTGGCCAGGTCATCGACGGCGTCCCGGGCGGCTTGCGCGATCATGGCGGCATCCTCGCTATGAAGCGGGAACCGGTTTGCGGGCGAGGAGGTTCCAACGAACGTCAATCCTCTTCCGGAGGAGACCCCTGCATAATTGGGGTTTGGGGAGATTGATGCGCTGAGGGGCGTTTTTGACCGGGTGTCAGTGGGCCGCCATCGTCTTTGGCGGCGCTATTTGTCCGTTCTCCAGGTGAACAGGCGCACTGATCCGGTCAGG
>JAUSMJ010000058.1 GCA_030645575.1 Caulobacter sp.
GTGCAGCAGCAGGCCCCGGCCCTCATCGGCCATCAGCGCGTCCAGCGCCAGGGCCCAGGGGCTGGTGCCCTCGCGCTGGGCGCGGGCCACCAGGCTTTGCGACGCGTCGGGCTCGTAGTCCAGCGCCGGGCCCAGCGCGAAGCTGCGGCGGAAGGCCTGGTCGAACCAGGCGGTCAGCGCATCGCTGGGGCGCTCGTCGACCAGGCGCTGGCGCAGCGCGGCGTCGTCACGCAGGCGCTCGTAACGCGCGCGGGGTGCCAGCGGCGCCAACTGCAGCCAGGCCGGGTGGTTCTCGAAGGGGTTGCGGCTGGTCTCGAAACCGAACAGCACGCCGATGCTCTTGGCGCCGACCTGGCCGGTCACGTTCAGCCCGGCGCGGCGTGCGGCGTGGATCTGGTCGAGAGTCTTGCGCCACAGCCCGGGCGCGTTGTCCACCTGCAGCAGCAGCAGCGACATCGGCCGGCCGGCGGCCTCGGCCGCGGCACGCAGGATCTCGAAGTCACCGTCGCCGAAGTCGGAGTTGACCTCCAGCACGCCCTTGCCGGCCCGCCGCAGCGCGCCGGCGATGGCGAACAGCTCGGGCTCGGCGGCCGTCAGGCTGGGGGTGTAGCTACCGTCGCGCGCGCGGTGCTTGATCGTGCGCGAGGTGGTGATGCCCAGTGCGCCGGCCTGCAGCGCGGCTTCGGCCAGCCGGCCCATCAGGTCCAGCTCAGCGGGGGTGGGGCGCTCCTGGTGGTCGGCGCCGCGATCGCCCATGGCGTAGAAGCGCAGCGCCGCATGCGGCAGTTGCGCGCCGATGTCCATGGCGTAGTGGCGGCGGTCCAGCGCATCCAGGTACTGCGGGAACGACTCCCAGGACCAAGCGATGCCTTCGGCCAGCACCGTGCCGGGGATGTCCTCCACACCCTCCATCAGGTTGATCAGGTAGTCGGTGCTGCCCGGGCGCACCGGCGCGAAGCCCACGCCGCAGTTGCCGAATACCGCCGTCGTCACCCCGTGCCAGCACGAGGGCGTGAGGAAGGCATCCCAGGTGGCCTGGCCGTCGTAGTGGGTGTGGATATCGACAAAGCCTGGCGTGACGATCCGGCCGGCGGCGTCGATCTCGTCCCGGCCCGCCGACAGGACCGGCCCGATGGCGGCGATCAGACCGTCCTTGACGCCCACGTCGGCCGCGAAGGCCACGCCGCCGGAGCCGTCGATCACCATGCCGTTCCGGATGACCAGATCAAATGCCCGCTCGGCCATGCTTTTCCGTCCCTTATCGTTGATCAGGATCGTCGGTCCGGGTGACGCGGGCGTCAAGCCGGGTGCGGGGTCGCGATCCGTGACTGGCCGGTTGACGCGCGCGTGAACTTTTCCTTTCGGTCCGCTTCGCCTAGGGTCGCCGCCGACAATTCAAACTGTTGTTTGAGAGCAAAGGGAAAACGCCATGCGCGAAGCCGTTATCGTGTCCTATGCCCGCACCGGCCTCGCCAAGGCGGGCCGGGGTGGGTTCAACGCCACCCCCCCGATGTCGATGGCGGCCCACGCCATCAAGCACGCCGTGGCCAGGTCCGGCGTCGAGCTGGACTTCGTCGAGGATTGCTACCTGGGCAACAACGCCCACGGCGCGGCCAATATCGGCCGCCTGGCCGCCCTGCTGGCCGGCATGCCCGTGAGCACCGGCGGCGTGACCATCAACCGCTTCTGCTCGTCCGGCCTGCAGGCCATCGCCATGGGCGCCGACTACATCCGCAGCGCCAGCGGCGGTGACTGCGTCGTGGCCGGCGGCGTGGAGAGCATTTCCATCCCGGGCGGCGGCATGGGCGGGGCCGGCACAGTCGATCCCGAACTGCTCAAGATCGCTCCGGCCGTCTTCATGGCCATGATCGACACCGCCGACATCGTCGCCAAACGCTACAACATCAGCCGCGAATACCAGGACGAGTATTCGCTGCAGTCGCAGCAGCGCATGGCCGCGGCCCAGGCGGCGAACCTGTTCGCCGACGAGATCGTGCCGATGGCGACCCAGATGAAGGTCGTCAACAAGGAGACCAAGGAAGAGTCGATGGTCGATTACGTGGTCGATCGCGACGAGTGCAACCGCCCGGAAACGACGCTCGAAGGCCTGGCCAAGCTCCAGCCCGTCAAGGGCGAGGGCAACTTCGTCACGGCCGGCAACGCCAGCCAGCTCAGCGACGGCGCCGCCGCGGTGGTGCTGATGGAAGCCAAGGAAGCCGAGCGTCGCGGTCTTGAGCCGCTGGGCCGTTTCGTGTCCTGGGCCGCCGCCGGCTGCGAACCCGACGAGATGGGCATCGGCCCGGTCTACGCCGTGCCCAAGCTGCTCGCCCGCCAGGGCCTGAAGGTCGATGACATCGACCTGTGGGAGCTGAACGAGGCCTTCGCCAGCCAGTGCCTCTACAGCCGCGACAAGCTCGGCATCGATCCGGCGAAGTACAACGTCAACGGCGGCTCGATTTCGATCGGCCACCCCTTCGGCATGACGGGCGCGCGCTGCGCCGGCCACATCCTGCAGGAAGGCCGTCGCCGCAAGGCCAAGTGGGGCGTGGTGACCATGTGTATCGGTGGTGGCCAGGGCGGCGCCGGTCTGTTCGAAATCTACAACTGAGTCTGATCTGAACCGCGCCGCCGAAGATCGCGGCGCCGTTTCGATCTCTGCCTCGTTCTACTCGATGCAGCGGCCCCCGGGACCTCCCGGGGGCCGTTCTGTATTTGGGGCCAACCGCCGCGTTTGCCATCCGTTAAGTCCGTGGGCGCAATTATGTCCGGGTCGCGCCCACAGGAGAGTCGATCATGGCCGTCAAGGCCGCCTTCGCCGCCGCCGCCGCCCTGGCCGTCGCCATCGCGATGCTGCTGCCGGTGCCGGACCGCCGCTCCGAAGCCCGCACCTCGTCGATTCCGACGATGGAGCTGGGTCGGGGCTAGACCCTACCGCCCTTCGCGCGGCTCGGCCGCCGTCGGGAAGGCACAGCCCTTCAGCGCCTCCGATCCCCACGTCACGTCCGCCGAATAGGCGTACTTCAGATCGCTCATACCGTCGGAACATTCGCCCGCCGTCACGGTGACCGTGACCGGGGCGGCGCCGGCCTGGGCCGTCCAGATCGCCTGGTTCGCCGAGGCCGCCAGGCCCGCGTTGGTCGCCGTCGTCGCGGGTGCGTCGGGGCGCGTCAGCACGATATCGGTTCCCTTGATATCGACGCGCCAGAACGGCTCGTTCCCCCGCGCGCTGAAGTCGACCCTGAAGGCGCCGCCGGGATCGGCGGCCGGGGCCGGCGCGGGGGCGTCGGCGGGCGGCTCGGCCTGGCCGCCGCCGGGCGCTTCCGGAGAGCAGGCGGCAAGCAAAAACGCGACGGCGGACAGGGCGACGATGCGGCGCAAGACGGCTTCTCCTCGACGGGACCGGATCAGGTTACGCTCGCTTTTGATGAGTCGGAACGGCCCTCTCGGATTCTACGAATTCTTCGCCGGCGGCGGCATGGCCCGCCTGGGGCTGGGGGACGCGTGGTCGTGCCTCTGGGCCAACGACTTCGACCCCGTGAAGGCGGCGACCTATCGCGACAATTTCCCCGACGCCCACGACCATTTCCGCGAGGGCGACGTCTGGGCCATGACGCCGGGAGACCTGCCAGGCCGGGCCGACCTCGCCTGGGCCTCCAGCCCTTGCCAGGACTTCAGCCTCGCGGGCGCCCGGGCCGGGCTGGAAGGCGGCCGGTCCTCGGCCTTCTTCGGCTTCTGGAAGCTGATGGAGGCGTTGAACGCCGAGGGCCGGGCCCCGCGCACGATCGTCGTCGAGAACGTGGTCGGCCTGCTGACCTCCAATGGCGGAGCGGACTTCGAGGCCCTGTGCCGGGCCCTCGCCGGTCAGGGCTACCGTTTCGGCGCGCTGGAACTCGACGCGGCGCGGTTCACCCCGCAGTCGCGGCCCCGCGTGTTCGTCGTCGCCACCCGAACCCCGCCGCCGTCGCATCTGGTCGCGCGCGGCGCCTTCCACACCCGCGCCGTGATCGAGGCCGAACAGCGACTGCCGCCGGATCTGCGCGACCGCTGGGTCTGGTGGCGTCTGCCGGTCCCGGCGGTGCGCAACAGCGACCTCGGGACGGTGCTTGAGCCGGACGGCGAGGTCGCCTGGCGGTCAACCGGAGACACCGGTCGGTTGCTGGGCCTGATGACGCCAAACCACCGGGATCGCCTGACCCAGGCCGGGGAGAGCGGACGCACCGTCGGCGCCGTGTTCCGCCGCACGCGTCAGGGCGCCCAGCGGGCCGAGGTTCGGCTGGACGGCCTGGCCGGCTGCCTGCGCACCGCACGCGGCGGCTCGTCGCGCCAGACAGTGGTGGTGGCGCAGGACGGGGCTGTCCGGTCGCGCCTGCTCACCCCGCGCGAAGGGGCCCGGCTGATGGGCCTGTCCGACAGCTACCGCCTGCCGAAGGGCGACACGGCCGCCTTTCATGTCATCGGCGACGGAGTGGCCGTCCCGGTCGTGCGCTGGCTGGCGTCGCATCTGCTTGAGCCCCTGTTGGCCGAGGGCGGCGCGCCGGCCCTGGCCGCCGAATGAACGCTGACAACCCCGGCCTCGGGCTATAGTTTTCCCGGCACAAGGGCGCCCACCTCCCCCGGAGACCTCCGATGACCAGTTACGACGCCGCCCGCTACCAGCGCGCCGGCCGCGGCAAGATCTACGACTCCATCCTCGACACGATCGGCGACACGCCGCTGGTCCGCCTGCCCCGGCTCAGCGCCGAGCTGAAGCCGAAGGCCGAGGTGCTGGGCAAGCTGGAGTTCTTCAACCCGATGAACTCGGTCAAGGACCGCATCGGCGTTTCCATGATCGAGTGGCTGGAGGCGCAGGGCCACCTCAAGCCCGGCGGCATGATCGTCGAGCCGACCAGCGGCAACACCGGCATCGCCCTGGCCTTCGTGGCCGCCGCCAAGGGCTATCGCATCACCCTGGTGATGCCCGAGAGCATGTCGATGGAGCGCCGCAAGATGCTGCTGATCCTCGGCGCGCGGCTGGAGCTGACGCCGGCCGAAAAGGGCATGCGCGGCGCGGTGACCCGGGCCCAGGAAATCCTCGGGGAAATCCCCGGCTCGGTCATGCCGCAGCAGTTCGAGAACGAGGCAAACCCGCTGATCCACCGCGTCTCGACGGCCGAGGAAATCTGGAACGACACGGCCGGGGCGGTCGATGCCGTCGTCTCCGGCGTCGGCACGGGCGGCACCATCACCGGCGTCGGCCAGGTGCTGAAGGCGCGCAAGCCGTCGGTGAAGATGGTCGCCGTCGAGCCGGAGGCCTCGCCCGTGCTGTCGGGCGGCCAGCCGGGCGCGCACAAGATCCAGGGCATCGGCGCGGGCTTCGTGCCCGGCATCCTTGATCGCGGCGTGATCGACGACATCGTCAAGGTCGGCAACGACGACGCCATCGCCATGGCCCGCAAGTGCGCGGCGGTCGAGGGCATTCCGGTCGGCATCTCGTCCGGCGCGGCCCTGACGGCGGCCTTCGACCTGGCCTCGCGGCCGGAATACGCGGGCAAGGTGATCGTCACCATCATCCCCAGCTTCGCCGAGCGCTACCTGTCGACCGCCCTGTTCGAGGGGCTGTAGCGGCCGGTGAAGGTCGGGCCTCCGTGAAGGTCGGGATCGTCGGCTGCGGGGTCGGGGGCATGGCGGCGGCCCTGGCCCTCGCCCGGCGCGGCCATGAGGTTACCCTGCTGGAAGCCTTCGACGCGCCCAGGCCGCTGGGCTCTGGACTGTTGCTGCAGCCGACCGGGCTGAAGGCGCTCGGCGCGCTCGGCCTGGAGACGATGATCCGTGAACGCGGCGCCCGCGTCGATCGGCTGGACGGCCGTGACCTGGCGGGGCGCAAGGTGCTGGACGTCGATTACGCCGACTGGCGGGCGGGCGGCCACGGGATCGGCATCCATCGCGGCGTGCTGTTCGACACCCTGTACGGCGCCCTGACACCGGCCGGGGTCGT
This sequence comes from Caulobacter sp., assembly GCA_030645575.1. Lineage (GTDB taxonomy): Bacteria > Pseudomonadota > Alphaproteobacteria > Caulobacterales > Caulobacteraceae > Caulobacter. Next base: position 5,975 of record JAUSMJ010000058.1, read on the forward strand.
GCTGCGCACGGGCGCGCGGATCGTCGGGCTGCACGAGCCGCACCGACCGCTGCTTGAGGACGACAAGGGCCGCGCCCACGGCCCGTTCGACCTGGTCGTGGTCGCCGACGGATCGGCCTCCGCCCTGCGCCCGCTGGTTCGACCCCGCTCGCGGGCCCGGCCCTATCCCTGGGGCGCGGTCTGGGCCAACGCGCCGGACCCGGGCGGGCAATGGTCGGGGGCCCTGCGCCAGGTCTACGATCGCGCGGAAGTCATGATCGGGGTCCTGCCCGTCGGCCGGGGTCCGAACGGCGAGACCGAGCCGCAGGTCAGCCTGTTCTGGTCCCTGCCAGTCTCCGACATGGACGCCTTCGAGGCCGGTGACTTCGAGGCCTGGAAGGCGCGGGTTCGCACCCTGTGGCCCGCCGTGGCGTCGCTGCTGGAGACCCTGCCGGGCCCGCGGGCCATGGCCCGCGCCGTCTATCGCGACGTCTGGGTCGGCCGATGGAGCCGGGACGCGACCCTGCTGATCGGCGACGCCGCGCACGGGACCAGCCCGCAGCTCGGCCAGGGGGCCAATCTGGCGCTGGTCGATGCGGTCGAGCTGGGCGAACATTTCGGCGTCGCGGGCCTGTCCGTTCCCCGCGCCGCCGCGGTCTATGAATCCAGCCGGCGTTGGCATGTGATGATCTACCAGTTCGTCTCCTGGGCCATGACGCCGCTGTTCCAGTCGCACGGCGGCTTCTGGGCCGGCGTGCGGCGCTGGCTGTTCACACCTCTGTCTCGCGCGCCAGGAATTCGCCAGCTTGGCGCCGCGATCCTCACCGGCACGGCGCGGCTGGGCCGCTGGCCGGACGCGACACGGCCGTGACCGACGTTTATGACGCCGCCAAGCGCTCGGCTGTCATGCGCCGCGTCAAGGGGCGCGACACCGGGCCGGAGAAGACCGTTCGCCGCCTGCTGACCGCCCTCGGCGTCCGCTATCGCCTGCACCGCAAGGACCTGCCCGGCAAGCCGGACATCGTCATGGCCGGCCGACGGCTGGTGATCTTCGTCCACGGCTGCTTCTGGCACGGTCACGACTGCGCGCGCGGGGCCCGCGTGCCCAAGGCCAATCGCGACTATTGGCTGGCCAAGGTCGGCCGCAATCGCGAGCGGGACATCGCCAGCCGCGCCGCGCTTGAGGCGTCCGGGTGGCGAGTCGAGACGGTCTGGGAATGCGAACTCAAGGACGAGGTCGCGCTGACGGCGCGCCTGGCGGCGTTGCTGGCCTGAAGGGGACGGGTCCCTCTCGGACTCAGGCCGCCTCGCGCGCCTCGGCGGCGGCCAGGGCGGCTTCGAGCGCGGCATAGAGCTGGGCCGGCTCGATCGGCTTGGCCACATGGCCGGTCATGCCTGCCGCGTGGCAGGCCTCCCAGTCGCGCTCGGTGGCCGAGGCGGTGATGGCGATGACCGGCGCCGCCTGGTTGGGACCCGGCTGGGCGCGCAGCCGGCGGGTCGCCTCGCGGCCGTCCATGTCGGGCATGTAGACATCCATCAGGATCACGTCGAACCTCTCGCGGGCCAGCCGCTCAAGCCCCTCCTCCGCCGATGCGGCGGTCTCCGGCGTGATGCCCAGCGGCGCCAGCACCAGGGCGATGGCCTGGCGGTTGACGGCGTGGTCATCGATCACCAGCACGCGCGCCTCGATCACCTCCTGCGCCGGATCGGCGGCTTGCGGCGCCTGAGCGTTTGCCAGAGTCAGGTCGAGCGTGAAGACCGCGCCCTGGCCCGGCGCGCTGGCGGCGATCAGCTGACCGCCCATCAGACGGGCCAGCTCGCGGCTGATCGCCAGACCCAGACCCGATCCGCCATGCTTGCGCGCCGTGCCGGCGTCCAGCTGGTCGAACGGCGTGAACAGCCTGGCGACCTGGTCGGGGGTCATGCCGGGACCCGTGTCGGCCACCGCTACCTGGACAGACCAGCCGTCGGCCGCGGGCCGGGCGGACAGCCGCAGGGTGATCGAGCCCTTGGCGGTGAACTTCAGGGCGTTGGATATCAGGTTGTTGAGAACCTGGCGGATGCGGGTCGGGTCGCCCTGGACCCAGTCCGGCAGGTCGCGGGCGCCCTCGACGCGCAGCCGCAGACCCTTGCGCCGCGCCTCGGGACGCCACATGCGGACGACCTCGTTGACCAGAGCGCGCAGGTCGAACGGCACGGTCTCGACCTCCATCCGGCCGACCTCGATCTTCGACAGGTCGAGCAGATCGTCGAGCAGGCCGCGCATCATCCGGCCGGCGCTCTGGATCAGCCTGGCCTGGGCGCGGCTCTGCCCCGGCGTGGTGCGTTCCAGATCGGCCGCGCCGGCGAGGATCGCGCTGATCGGTGTGCGCAGCTCGTGGCTTATCATCGCCAGATAGGCCGATTTGGCCTCGACGGCGGCCTCGGCCTCGGCGCGGCGGTGTTCGGCCTCCTCGGCCGCCTGCATCTGGGCGCGGCGCGCCTCTTCGGTGCTGATCCAGGCGCCGATGATGTTGAGCATGACCAGCCCGACGGCGATCATCATCGTGGTCAGCAGCGGCCCGGCGATGCGGCCGTAGTCGAGCATCGGCATGACCAGCAGATACAGGCCGTAGGGCGTCGCCGAGGCGGCGAAGGCCAGGCGCGAGCCGCGGCTCAGCGCGATCAGATTGATCATGGCGCTGGCGATCACCGCCACGCCGAGCGCCGGACCGTAGCCGGGCACGCTGATCCACAGGGCCACGGCGAGGCCGCCGAACACCAGGGCGCCGGGGAAGAATAGCGCCACCGCGATATTGGCGGCCTCGGCCGGGGTGGCGATGGGATTGCGCAGCAGACGCGGCGCGGCCCAGGCCTCCAGCATCTGGGTGGCGACAAAGGCGGCCGACCAGAACCAGGTCATCCACCAGCCGAGTGCGAAATGCAGCACGGCGGCGGCGATGACGGCGGTGACGATCCGCAGGCCAAGGTGGCGCCGGCGCGCCTTCGCCGAAGCCCAGATGCCGAACCTGTCCGTCTTATCCATGCCTTGTGTCACGCGGTTGTTCCCCGGTCTTGGCGACACAGTGCGGGCGGTCTTCCTAAGACTCAGTGAAAGAACGACGGTTTTTCAGATGGTTAATCGGCGATGAAGCGCCGGGCCGGCCACGGACTACGGGCCGGCCGGCGCCTCGACGACCACCTCGGCCTTCACCGAGTTGGCGATGAAGCATTCCTCGTGCGCCGCGTGATGCAGGGCGTCGAGCTCCTCGCCGGTGGGCTGGCGCCCCTCGAAGGTGATTTGCGGACGCAGAGCGACCTTTGTCACGGCGATCTTCCCTTCGGGCGTCTTGCGCATCACGCCTTCGGCCTCGTCGCGATAGTGGCTGACGACGAACCCGGCCCGCCGCGCCTTGTCGAGAAACGTCAGCATGTGACAGGACGACAGCGCCGCGATCAGCATTTCCTCCGGATCGGCGGCCGCCTCGACCGACCACGGCGCCCTGACGACGGATGGCGAGGCCGAGGCGGGCACGGTGATCCCGCCATCGAAGATGACGTCATGCGCGCGGCTGTAGTGGCCAACGGCGAAATCCTCGCCCGGCTTGCCGGACCAGTCGATGGTGGCGACGTGGGCCATCAGAGCGTCCTCGCGATCAGCACCTTCATGATCTCGTTCGTCCCGCCGTAGATCCGCTGCACGCGGCTGTCGCGGTACATGCGGGCGATCGGGTACTCGGCCATGTAGCCGAAGCCGCCGAACAGCTGCAGGCAGCGATCAACGATCTTGTTCTCCAGATCGGTCAGCCAGTATTTGGCCATCGAGGCCGTCGCCGCGTCGAGCTTGCCCTTCAGATGCTGCTCGATGCAGTGATCGACGAACACGCGGGCCACCGTCGCCTCGGTCTTGCATTCGGCCAGCACGAACTGGGTGTTCTGGAAGTCGATGATCTTCTTGCCGAAGGCGTCGCGCTGCTTAACGTAGTCGATGGTCAGGGCCAGCGCTCGCTCGATCGTGGCGATGGCCTGGACGGCGATGTTCAGTCGCTCCTGCGGCAGCTGGCCCATCAGCTGGAAGAAGCCCTGGCCCTCGCCGCCGCCCAGCAGGTTGGCCGCCGGAACCCGCACGTCGTTGAAGAACAGCTCCGACGTGTCGGCCGCTTCCTGGCCCAGCTTGTCGAGGTTGCGGCCGCGCTCGAAGCCCGGCGCGTTGTCGGTCTCGACCACGATCAGCGAGGTGCCGCGAGCGCCCTGGGTCGGGTCGGTCTTGCAGACGACGATGACCAGGTTGGCCGTCTGGCCATTGGTGATGAAGGTCTTGGAGCCGTTGATGACGTATTCGTCGCCGTCCAGCTTCGCGGTGGTCTTGATGCCCTGCAGGTCGGAGCCGGCGCCCGGTTCGGTCATGGCGATGGCGCTGACCAGCTCGCAGGTCGCCATCTTCGGCAGCCAGCGACGCTTCTGCTCCTCGGTCCCGCACAGCAGGATGTAGGGGGCGACGATGGCGTTGTGCAGCGACAGGCCGAAGCCATCGACGCCCTTGGCGCCCAGCTGCTCCATGAGGACGACCTCGTGGCGGTAATCGCCGCCCATGCCGCCGTATTCCTCGGGGATCGACAGGCAGGCCAGGCCCGCCTCGGCCGCTTCGGTCCAGAACACCCGTTCGACCTTGCCGTCCTCGCGCCATTTGGCCACGCGCGATTCGGGCGCCTTCTCGTCGAAGAACCGGCCGACGGCGTCCTCGAAAATGACGATGTCCTCCTCGGCCAGCGACGGCGTACGGTCGAGATTGAGAACGGCCATCAGAAGGCTTCCGCGGGAATGGACATCATGTTGGCCGAGCCGGTCTTCATCTTGGCCAGGTGCGCGCCCGCGTCGGGCAGGATGCGCTCGAGGAAGTACTGACCGACCGAGATCTTGCTTGCGTAGAACGGGTCGGTGTCGCCGGCGGCGATCCTGGCCAGCGAGACCTTGGCCATCAGGGCCCACATGTAGGCCAGGCCGGTGATGCCGAAGAGGTGCATGTAGTCGGTCGAGGCGGCGCCGGCGTTGTCGGGGTTCTGCAGGCCGTTCTGCATCAGCCACATCGTGCCATCCTGCAGCTGCGCCTTGGCCGAGGCCAGGCCGTCGAGGAAAGGTTTCAGCGCCGCATCGCCCGCGTTCTCCTCGACGAAGCCGTCGATCTCGGCGAACCAGCTCATCACCGCCCGGCCGCCGTTGGCCGCCAGCTTGCGGCCGACCAGGTCGAGCGCCTGGACGCCGTTGGTGCCCTCGTAGATCAGGGCGATGCGGCAGTCGCGCAGGTACTGGCTGGCCGGGAAGTGCTCGGTGAAGCCGCTGCCGCCGTGCACCTGCATGCCATCGACGCAGGCCTTGAAGCCCTTGTCGGTCAGGTAGCCCTTCAGCACCGGGGTCAAGAGGCCCATGTAGTCATTGGCCTTCTGGCGCACGGCCTCGTCGGGATGGCCGTGGCTCAGGTCGCCGTGCAGGGCGGTCCAGAACAGGAAGGCGCGACCGCCCTCGATGACGGCCCGGCTGTCGAGCAGCATGCGGCGCACGTCGGGGTGGACGATGATCGGGTCGGCCGGGCCGTCGGCGTTCTTCGGCCCGGTCAGGGAGCGGCCCTGCAGGCGATCCCTGGCGAAGTCGCGGGCGGCCTGATAGGCCGCCTCGCCCTGGGCGATGCCCTGCAGGCCCACGCCGATGCGGGCCTCGTTCATCATCACGAACATCAGGCGAAGGCCGCTGTTCTCCTCGCCGATCAGCCAGCCCTTGGCGTCCTCGTACTGCATCACGCAGGTGGCGTTGCCGTGGATGCCCATCTTCTCCTCGAGGCCGACGCACTTGACGCCCTCGTTGCGCGGACCGACCGAGCCATCCGGGTTGGGCAGGAACTTGGGCACGATGAACAGGCTGATGCCCTTGACTCCGGCGGGGGCCCCCTCGATGCGGGCCAGCACCAGGTGGACGATGTTGTCCGCCATGTCGTGCTCGCCGGCGCTGATCCAGATCTTCTGGCCGCTGATGCGCCAGCTGCCGTCGGCCTCGGGGACCGCCTTGGTGCGCAACAGACCCAGGTCCGTGCCGCAGTGCGGCTCGGTCAGGTTCATGGTGCCGGTCCATTCGCCGGACACCATCTTGGGCAGGTAGGTCTGCTTCTGCTCGTCGCTGCCGCCAGTGTGGATCGCCGAATAGGCCCCATGGGCCAGGCCCGGATACATCGAGAAGGCCATGTTGGCCGAGCTCGACATCTCGCTGAACGACAGGTTCACGACATGCGGCAGGCCCTGGCCGCCGTAGGCCGGATCGGATCCGAGACCGGTCCAGCCGCCGGCGCAAAGCTGCTTGTAGGCCTCCCTGAACCCGGCGGGCGTCTTGACCGTGAAGTCGGGACTCCACTGGCAACCCTGCTTGTCGCCCACGGCGTTGAGGGGCGCGAGCACCTCGCCGGTGAACTTCGCCGCCTCCTCGATGATCTGCTCCACGACATCCATCGAGGCGTCGGCGAAGGCGGGCAGGTTGGAATAGCGGTCGATCTCCAGCACATCGCGCAGGAGGAAGACGTGGTCGCGGGCCGGCGGCTGATAGGCCATGGGCGCTCCGTTAAGTTCGGGGTTCTGGATTTGGGGTCGGCTATTTGGCGCCAAGCGACTCGGCGTGGCCGTCGAGGCGGGCCCGAAGCATTTGGTCGTAGTCGGCGGCCTTGGGCAACAGGTCGGGCCGCTTGGCCGCCAGGTGCTTCTCGAGGCGTTCACAGGCGGCCCGCAGTTCGCTGATGGCGCCGTCGATGTCCTCGCGCTGCTGCTCGAGATCGACGATCTTTTCCCGGAATTTCTTCAGGGAATGGGCGTTCTGGGTCATCGCCTCGTCGTGCTCGCCGTAGAGCTCGAGGATTTCCCGGATCTCCTGCAGCGACAGGCCCACGCGCTTGCCGCGAAGGATCAGGATCAGCCGCGCGCGGTCCTTGTAGGAATAGACCCGGTTCATCCCGTCGCGGGCGGGGGTCAGCAGGCCCTTGTCCTCGTAGAAGCGCAGCGCGCGCGGCGTGGCTTTGAACTCGGTGCAGAGCTGGCGGATGGTGAAGGTACGCTCGGGTCGACGCAGTTCGGTTGGCATTTTTTCCTCCCGTGCCACCGTTTCCATTTTTTCAAGCCGTATATGCCCCTTACGTAAACGTCAACAATCGCAATTGTGTGATGAGCACCTTAGATTGTATCCTTGCGGCATTTCGCCTCATGTGATTTGGTGCGCCGGCTCGAGTTGGGCTTGGGGGGATGTCGCGCATGGACAAGATGCAGGTCGCGTCGGCGGTGGCCGAGTCTCTGCTCGCCACCGAGACCGCGGTCGAGAAGGCGCTGGGCCGGGCCGTGGCGCTGATGCGGGAAATGATGGACGCCAGGCGCGCGCTCGGCCTGCCCGTTTCCGCGGCTGATCCCGCCCTTCGCCGGGTGTCCGCCGCCGTCGATGCGCTCGGCGTGGCGCAGCGCGAGGTTCTGCGCACCCATGGCGAGCTTGAGGCGCTGGGAACCGACCTGGGCCTGCGGAGCGCGGGCTTCGGCCCGCTCGTCAAGCCGACCGGCAAGGCGACGGAACCCCAGCCCGCCGACTGACCGGTGCCCTTCGCCGCCTTCGCCCTGCTGCTGACCTTTGCGGCCGTCGGCGCGGTGGTCCGGGGCGGCGCCGTGGAACGCCGGGGCGCGGCCTTGTTCATCGCCGCCTGGGTCGTGACGCTGATCGCGCAATGGATTTCAGGAGACCCGGCTCCGGGGCTTTGGCTGCCGGTCATCGACGCGACGGTGCTGTGGGCGCTGGCGGCGCTCGCTTGGCGGTCGCCCCGCCCCTGGCCCGTCTACGCCTGTGGTTTCCAGATGCTGGCCCTGGCCGGAGACGTGGCCCGGTGGGTCGAGGCCGACCTGGACATCCGACTGCACCTCAGCTTCCTCGCGGCGGTGAGCTTCGGCGCGGTCGGGGTCCTGGCGGCCGGCGCATGGTTTCCTCCGCGACGGCGGCGAACATAGATTTACTTTCCTAGCGTGGGGGATTATTTTCCTTTCATCATGCGCCCCTCCCACGCCCAGATCTGGCACGCGATCGACCTTCTGGCCGCGCGGTTCGACATGACCGCCTCGGCGCTGGCCAGGCTGGCGGGGCTCGACCCGACCAGCTTCAACCGGTCCAAGCGGGTGTCGAACGACGCCGAGGCCCGGCCGCGCTGGCCATCGACCGAAAGCCTGTCCAAGGTTCTGGAGGCGACCGGGGTGTCGTTCGCCGAGTTCGCGGCGCTGGCGGAGGGTGGCGGCGCGGTCGCCATGCGCGGCGTGCCGCTGCTCGGGTTCGCCCAGGCCGGCGACGACGGCTTCTTCGACGACGCGGGCTTCCCGGTCGGCCAGGGCTGGGACGAGATCGACTTTCCGGGCCTGGCGCGCGATGGCGTCTACGCCCTGGAGATCAGCGGCGACTCGATGGCCCCGGTCTACCGCGAGGGCGACCGGATCGTGGTCGATCCGGCCGGCCCCGAACCCCGCCGCGGCGACCGGGTGGTGGTCAAGACCCTGGCCGGCGAGGTGTTGGCCAAGGAGGTCGCGCGCATCTCGGCCCGGTCCATCGAGCTCAAATCGCTCAACCCCGACTATCCCGGCCGCACGCTGGAGCGGAAGGACATCGCCTGGATCGCCCGCATCCTGTGGGCCAGCCAGTAGCGGAAAGGGCCGCCCCCGAAGGAGCGGCCCGGATTATCCGTGATCGGCCTGGCCTCAGTAGCCGTAGGCCGTCCGCTGGTAGCCCGAGGGCATGACGTAGGCGCGGGCGACATAGCCGATGCCGACGCCATTGCGGCCGACGAGAACCCAGCGACCGCCGCTGGTGGTGGCCAGGGCCTGGAAGCGTTCACCAGGCTGCAGCATGCCCACGGCCCGCGCGCGGGTCGTCGGGGCGGCGCGCAGGTTGACCCGCGTGGTCGCCGCGAACTGGCCGCCAGCCCGCTCGAATCGCGCCGGCTGGACGTAGCCGGCCAGGGTGCGGCCGCCCGACTGGTAGGTTCCGGTGGCGTAGGCTTCCTTCGTCTGGGCGTTGCAGCCGGCGTAGGAGCCGACGGCCGCGCCCAGGCCGGCGCCGACCACCGCGCCGGCGGCGCGTTCGTTCCTCGACACCTGCGAGCCGAGCAGGCCGCCAATCACGGCGCCGATCACGGCGCCCTTCTCCTGCTTCTGACCGGCGGCGGCGCAGTTCGTCACGCCGTTCGGCGCGGCGTTGGCGGCGACGGGGGCGGCGCCCAGGGCGGCGGCGACCGACAGGGCCAGGGCCGCGGTGGCGAATTTGCTGTTCAGGGTCTTGGTCATGTCAAATCTCCTCGAAACTCAGCGGGCGTCGCCCGTCTGTGAGGAGGACCATGCAACCCCGCGCCTGAACGACGCCGGGGCGGGACTGTCAGGTTTCGTTCACGCGGCGAGAAGCTTTCCGGCCAGGCCGTCCTCGATCAGCTGGATGGTCTTGTCGAGGCCGAAGATCGCCGCGAAGGAGCCGAAGCGCGGCCCCTGGGTCTGGCCCAGCAGCACCTCGTAGAGCCCCTGGAACCAGCCGCGCAGCGGGTCGAACCCGTGCGCCTTGCCGGCCTCGTAGACCTCGAACTGGATCAGCTCGCCGTCCTGACAGCCGGCCGGCAGGGCGCGGAAGCGGGCCAGCAGGTCTTCCATCGCCGCGCGCTCCTGATCGGTCGCCGCGCGGAAGGCCTTCGTGGGAGCCACGAAGTCCTCGTAGTAGTTCATCGCATAGCCGACCAGGCGGTCGAGCAGCGGCTCGCTCTGCGGCGTGGCGCCGGGGATGTAGCGGCTGAGGAAGCCCCACAGGACCTCGCGGTCCGAGGCGTTGCCGGCCGAAACCAGGTTCAGCATCAGCGAGAAGCTGACCGGCGAGCCCGTCTCCGGCGGCTGGCCCATGTGCACGTGCCAGGCCGGGTTGTTCAGATCGACGGCGTTCTCGCCCTCGGCTCGCTTGCGGTTGAACGCGTCCAGCTGCTGCAGATACTCGTCCGTCGCCTTGGGGATGACGTCGAAATAGAGCTTCTTGGCCGAGCGCGGGCTCTGGAACATGTAGTAGGCCAGACTCTCGGGCGCGCCGTAGCGCAGCCACTCCTCCATGGTCAGGCCGTTGCCCTTGGTCTTGGAGATCTTGTGGTTGTGCTCGTCCATGAAGAGTTCGAAGTTGAACCCCTCGGGCGGCACGCCGCCGAGCACCTTGCAGACCTGGTTGCTGAGCCGGACGCTGTCGACCAGGTCCTTGCCGCTCATCTCGTAATCGACGCCCAGGGCCGTCCAGCGCATGGCCCAGTCGGGCCGCCACTGCATCTTCACCCCGCCGCCGGTGACCGGAACCTCGGTCAGTTCGCCGTCCTCGTCGCGGAACACGATCGTGCCGCGGTCGGCGTGCCGCTCCAGCGTCGGGACCTGCAGCACCTTGCCGGTCTTCGGGCTGATCGGCAGGAACGGCGAATAGGTCGCCCGCCGCTCCTCGCCGAGCGAGGGCAGCATGATCTTCTGGATCGCGTCGAACCGCGCCAGCGCCGTCAGCAGGGTCTCGTCGAACATCCCGCCGCGATAGCAGTCGGTCGAGGAGACGAACTCGTACTCGAAACCAAAGGAATCGAGGAACGCGCGCAGGCGGGCGTTGTTGTGATGGCCGAAGCTCTCGTGCTCGCCGAACGGATCGCGGACCACGGTCAGCGGCTTGTCGAGGTCCAGCGCCAGCAGCTCGCCGTTCGGCACGTTCGGCGGGATCTTGCGCAGGCCGTCCATATCGTCGCTGAAGCTGATCAGGCGCGTGGGCAGGGCGTCGTCGGTCAGGGCGCGGAAGGCCATGCGCACCATGGTCGTGCGAGCCACCTCGCCGAACGTGCCCATGTGCGGCAGGCCGGACGGGCCATAGCCGGTCTCCAGCACCACCGGCTTTTGCAGGGCTTCGAAGGTCCTGAAGGCCTCGTCGGCCTTGCCGGCGTTGATCAGGGTCGACGCCAGATCGCGCTCGGCGTCGTCGAGACGCACGCGCAGCACCCGCGCCAGCAGGTTGCGCGCCTGCTCGAACGGCCAAGCCTTGGCGTCGCGGGCGGTATGGGAGAGGCCTTCAAACATGAGGCGGGGTTGTAGGGGTTGAGCGAGCGGGGTCAATGGAGAGGGCGATTGTCTCCACCGCGCCGACCCTTCTCCCCTTGCGGGAGAAGGTGGCCTGCCCCCGGGTCCGGCGAAGCCGGCCCGAGGATAAACTCCGCAGGTCGGATGAGGGGTTTCGCGGGCAAATCCGGCGGGATGACAGGTCGCTCAAGGCGGACGCGGTCATCAACCCCTCATCCGTCAGGCTCCGCCTGACACCTTCTCCCGCAAGGGGAGAAGGAAGGTCGCCCACGACATTTCGACTCTTCATGGGGCCATTTTACATCCGCCAGCAGGACCGAGGATTCCGAACGGTGAGATTTGGCGCGGGAGTCTCGCCAATGTCCCACGATGTCCCGTCACTATACGTCCCGCGAGTCCCGCTCATCGGGCGTGCATTTCCTTCCGCGGCGGTCCAGACTCGCGCTCGTCGAGCCTGGGGAGGGAAACGCGACATGGAACTGCCGATCACGTCCGCGCTGGCGGGGGCCGCCGCCATCTTTCTGGTGCTGCTGAGCATGCCGGTCGCCCTGCGCCGCCGCGCGGCCAAACTGAGTTTCGGCGATGGCGGCGACGAAGCCTTCAACCGCAAGATCCGCGCCCAGGCCAACTTCATCGAGTATGCGCCGCTTGGCATCATCGCCATCGGCCTGGTCGAGATGGGCGGCGGCTCGCAGCTGACCGTTTGCGGCCTGGCCGCGACGTTGGCCGCCGGACGGCTGCTGCACGCCTTCGGTCTGTGGAGCAACATCCTGATCGGCCGGGCGCTGGGCGCGATCCTGACGTTCGCCGTCCTGCTGGTCGCCGGCGTGCTGCTGCTGGCCGGACAGGCGGGGCTGATCTAGCCGCCCAGCCGCACCCGGATCTTCGCCGACAGCCCCGGCCGCAGGCGTCTGACGTCGGGCTGGCCGGGGTCGAACGCCAGCCGGACCGGAATGCGCTGCACGATCTTGGTGAAGTTGCCCGAGCCGGGCTCGAACGGCAGCAGGGCGAATTCCGAGCCCGAGCCGGGCGCGACGCTGTCGATGTGGGCCTTGAGCACCACTCCGGGCAGGGCGTCGACACGCACCTCGGCCCGCTGGCCGGCCAGCATGCGCGTGGTCTGGGTTTCCTTGAAGTTGGCCGTGACGTAGACGGCCGACCGGGGGACCAGCGTCAGCAGGCGCGCGCCGGGCTGCACATAGTCGCCGATCTGGGCCTGACGGTTGGTGACGATGCCGGCCACCGGCGCGCGGATCACTGACGCCGTTTCGTCCTGCAAGGTCAGATCGAGGGCGGCGGCGGCCCGGGCGCGGGCGGCGCGGGCCTGGCCCACGGCGGCCAGCAGTTCGGCGCGGCGACGCCCCGTGACGGCGGCCTGGTCCTGGCGGACGCCGAGGGCGGCCCGGGCG
>JAUSMJ010000059.1 GCA_030645575.1 Caulobacter sp.
GTGCGCAAGTCGCCGTTTGACTCGTCCGGCGGGCGCCACACCTCGTTTGCATCGGTTTTTGTCTACCCCGAGATTGACGACTCGATCGAGATCAACATCAACCCCTCCGACGTGCGCACCGACACCTACCGCGCCAGCGGCGCAGGCGGCCAGCACATCAACAAGACCGACTCGGCCGTGCGCCTGACGCACATCCCGACCGGCATCGCCGTGGCCTGCCAGGCCGGCCGCAGCCAGCACCAGAACCGCGAAGAAGCGTGGAAGATGCTGCGCGCGCGGCTCTACGAGATGGAGCTGCAGAAGCGCGAGGCGGCGGCCCAGGCCCTTGAGGACCAGAAGACCGACATCGGCTGGGGCCACCAGATCCGCAGCTACGTGCTGCAGCCCTACCAGATGGTCAAGGACCTGCGCACCAACGTCGAGACGTCGGACACCGACGGCGTGCTGGACGGCGACCTCGACGCGTTCATGGGCGCCGCCCTGGCCCAGCGGGTCGGGGCCACGCGGGACGCGGTCGAGGGATAGGCGGGCTCAGCCTTGTCCGCCGTGCGGGAGGAGGGGTGGGGGCTACCGCCGCTTCCCCTTCCGCACCCCCTTCGGCGTTCCCCCGCGCTTGGGACCGCCCCGGCCCGGGTCCATCCGCCGCCGCACGCCGAGCCTCGGCCTTGGCGCGTTGGGATCGGCCGGCATCGGCTCGGACAGCATTTCGAACAGCAGGCCGCCCGTCACCGGCGTGGCCTCGCGCAGGCGCACCTCCACCGGCATCCCCAGCGGCCATCTTGCGCCCGAGCGTTCGCCGACCAGGGCATGGGTGCGATCGTCGTGGACGAAATATTCGTCTCCCAGGCCCGAGATCGGGATCAGGCCGTCGGCGCCCGTCTCGGTCAGGCGGATGAACAGGCCGAACCGCGTCACGCCGGTGATCCGGCCGTGGAAGTCGCTGCCCACCTGGTCGGCCAGGAAGGCGGCCACATAGCGGTCGGTCGCGTCGCGCTCGGCGGCCATGGCCCGGCGCTCGGCGAAGGTGATCCGCTCGGCCGTGTCCTTCATCTGCTTGACGTCCTGGTCGGTCAGGCCGTCGGTCCCCAGGCCCAGCGCCCGGATCAGGCCGCGGTGCACGACCAGGTCGGCGTAGCGGCGGATTGGGCTGGTGAAGTGGGCGTAGCGCTGCAGGTTCAGGCCGAAGTGGCCGATGTTGTCGGGATTGTACTGGGCCTGCATCTGGGTGCGCAGGACCACCTCGTTGACGATGTCGGCGTGCGGCCCCTCGCGCGTTTCGGCCAGCAGCTTGTTGAACCGGTCGGTGCGCGGCGCCTCGCCCTTGGACCAGGGGATGTCCAGCGTGGCCAGGAAGTCGGTCAGCGCCATCATCTTCTCGGGCGATGGCGTGTCGTGGATGCGGTAGATCAGCGGCGTCTTCTTCTGCTCCAGCGTCTCGGCGGCGCAGACGTTGGCCTGGACCATCATCTCCTCGATCAGACGGTGCGCCTCAAGCGAGGCGCGTTTGGTGATCGAGGCCACATGGCCTTCGGGCGAGATGATGATGCGCCGCTCGTCGCTCTCGATGCCCAGCGGCGAGCGGGCGAGGCGGCCCTTGAGCATGCAGTGATAGGCGGTCCACAGGGGCCGCAGGATGCCCTCGGCGATCGGCCCGGTCTTGTCGTCCGGATTGCCGTCCATGGCCATCTGGGCCTGCTCGTAGCTGAGCTTGGCCGCCGAACGCATCAGGCCGCGCACGAAGCGATGGCTGACCTTGCGGCCGTCCTTGCTGAACACCATCCGCACGGCCAGGGTGGCGCGGTTCTCGCCTTCGCGCAGGGAGCACAGGCCGTTGCTCAGCCGCTCTGGCAGCATCGGCTCGACCCGGTCGGGGAAGTAGACGCTGTTGGACTTGTCGCGGGCGATGCCGTCCAGCGCCGAGCCGGGGCGCACATAGGCGGCCACGTCGGCGATGGCCACCCAGACGATCCAGCCGCCGACATTGCGCGGCTCGGGGTCGGGATGGGCGAACACCGCGTCGTCATGGTCGCGGGCGTCGGCCGGGTCGATGGTGATGAACGGCAGGTCGCGTAGGTCCTCGCGCCCCTGCAGCGTCGGGGCCTGGGCCGCCTCGGCCTCGGCTTCCGCCTCCGGCGAGAAGCCGGTCGGGATGCCGTGGCTGTGGATGGCGATCAGCGACGCCGCCCGGGGCTCGTCCTCGCGCCCGACCACCTCGACCAGCTTGCCGTGTTTGGGGCCATAGCGCTGGGCCTGGGCGCCGACGGTGGCCAGCACCAGGTCGCCGTCCTTCAGCTTTTCGCCGTCGGCGAACGACAGGACCAGGCTGTCCTTGGACTTGCGGTCGACCGGCTCGACGCGGATCTCGCGGTTGGCCTTCCGGATCACGCCCAGAATGCGGTGGGCGCTCTGGCCCAGCTTCTTGATCAGCCGGGCCTCGTACTCACCGGTTTCGAGCCGGTCGAAGTGGACCAGCACCCGGTCGCCCATGCCGGGCGCGCCGATCACCGCCTCGCCACGAGCGGGGGCCAGCCGGGCCAGGGGCGCGTCCTCGCCAGCCTTGACCAGTCGCACATAGAGATCGCCGTCGGGATCGCGCTCGACCACGTCGGCCACGCCGACCGGGGGCAGGGCGCCGGCCTCGGCGAAGCCCTTGCGACCCCGCTTGCCCAGGGCGCCCTCGTCTTCCAGCTTGCGCAGCATGTCGCGCAGGGCCCGCCGGCCCTCGCCCTTGAGCCCGAAGGCCCGCGCGATGTCGCCCTTGTCCTGCTCACCGGCGGTGCGCAGGTATTTGATCAGGGTGTCGCGGTCGGGCAGCCCCGGCGGCGGGCGCTGGGTCTTTGGCGGTTTGGGCGGAGGAGGCTTGGCCATGTGCTGGGATAACGCGGACGGCGACGCGAGGTAACTCAAATATCCCTCCCCTTTATGGGGAGGGTGGACGGGCGAAGCCCGGACGGGTGGGGGAGTTCATCGCCACCCCGACGAATCCGGCACGGCATTCGGCTTCCCCACCCTGACCGCTTCGCGGTCTGTCCCTCCCCATAAAGGGGAGGGAGAGTTTAGGCCTTCGCCTTCGCCGCCGGCTTCTTCTTCGCCGGAGCCTTCTTTTTCGCCTTCACCACCTTGGCCGTCAGCGCGTCGGGCTTCTTCGGCGCCGCGGGCTTCTTCGCGGCGGCCTTCTTGACCGGTTTCTTGCCGCCGCCCTTGGCGACGCGTTCGGCGATCAGGCCGACCGCCTCCTCCAGCGTCACCTCCAGCGGGTCCTTGCCGCGCGGGACGTTGGCGTTGGTCGCGCCGTGCTTGATGTAGGGGCCGAAGCGGCCGTTGAGGATCTTGATCGGCTGGCCATCCTCGGGGTGGGCGCCCAGGTCCTTCAGGGCGGCGGCCGTGGCCCGGCCGCCCTTGCCGCCGGCGCGCTTCTCGGCCAGCACGGCGACGGCGCGGTTGAGGCCCACGTCGAACACCTCGTCGGCGCTCTCCAGGTTGGCGTAGGTGCCCTCGTGCAGCACGAACGGGCCGTAGCGGCCGATGCCGGCGACGATCACCTTGCCGTCCTCCGGGTGCTTGCCGACCTCGCGCGGCAGGTCGAGCAGGCGCAGGGCCTTGTCGATGTCCATCGCCGCCGGGGGCCAGCCCTTGGGCAGGCTCGAACGCTTGGGCTTGTCGCCCTCGAGCGGGGTTTCCTCGACATAGTGGCCGAAGCGGCCGTTCTTCAGCCAGACGGTCTGGCCGCTCTTTGGGTTGATCCCCAGCTCGCGGTCGCCCTCGACGGCCTCGCCTTCGCCGTCGGGCTGGGCGATCGGGCGGGTGAAGCGGCACTCGGGGTAGTTCGAGCAGCCGATGAAGGCGCCGAACTTGCCGGTCTTCAGGCTCAGCTGGCCGACGCCGCAGGTCGGGCAGAGGCGCGGATCGGAGCCGTCGGCCTTGGCCGGGAAGATGTGCGGACCCAGCGCCTCGTTGAGCGCGTCCAGCACGTTGGTCACGCGCAGCTCGGCGATCTCGCCGACGGCCGCGTGGAAGTCCTTCCAGAAGTCCCGCAGGAATTCCTTCCAGTCCAGCTTGCCGTCAGAGACCAGGTCGAGCTTCTCCTCCAGGGCGGCGGTGAAGTCGTACTCGACGTAGCGCAGGAAGAACTGCTCGAGGAAGGCCGTGACCAGCCGGCCCTTGTCCTCGGGAATGAAGCGGTTCTTGTCCATCCGCACATAGGCGCGGTCGCGCAGCACGGTCAGCACCGAGGCGTAGGTCGAGGGTCGGCCGATGCCCAGCTCTTCCATCCGCTTGACCAGGCTGGCTTCGGAGAAGCGCGGGGGCGGCTCGGTGAAGTGCTGGTCGGCGCGGGCGGCGATCACCCGGGCGTCGGCGCCCTCGTTGATCACCGGCAGCTTGCCGGCGAAGTCGGCGTCCTCGCCGCCGGCGGCCTTGTCCTGCTCCGGATCGTCGCGGCCTTCCTCGTAGACGGCGAGGTAGCCGGGGAACTGGATCACCTGGCCGGTGGCGCGCAGGCCGGTCTTGCCGTCGCTGCCTTCCAGCTCGACGGCCGTGCGCTCGATGCGGGCGGCCTCCATCTGCGAGGCGATCATCCGCTTCCAGATCAGCTCGTAGAGCCGGCCCATGTCGCTTTCGAGCTTCAGCTTGCCCGGATTGCGCTCCAGCGAGGTCGGGCGGATCGCCTCGTGTGCCTCCTGGGTGTTCTTGGCCTTGGTCTTGTAGAGGCGCGCGGTCTCGGGGACGTAGTCCTTGCCGTACAGGCCGCCGATGACGCGGCGGGCCTCGTCCAGCGCCTCGGGCGCCGACTGCACGCCGTCGGTGCGCATGTAGGTGATCAGGCCGGTGGTCTCGCCGCCGATGTCGACCCCTTCGTACAGCTTCTGCGCCGCCTGCATGGTGCGCTGGGCCGAGAAGCCGAGCTTGCGCGAGGCTTCCTGTTGCAGGGTCGAGGTGGTGAAGGGCGGGGGCGGGGTGCGCCGGGCCGGCTTCTTCTCCACCGAGGCGACCGTGAAGCCGCAGGCCTGCACGGCCGCGCGGGCGGCGGTCGCCGAGGCCTCGGTGTTGAGGTCGAACTTGGAGAGCTTCTTGCCGTCGTGCTTGACGAGTCGGGCCAGGAAGGGATCGGACCCGGCGGAAACGTCGGCCTCGACGGTCCAGTATTCCTGGGTCCGGAAGCGCTCGATCTCCAGCTCGCGGTCGACGATCAGCCGCAGAGCCACCGACTGCACCCGGCCGGCCGAGCGCGAGCCCGGCAGCTTGCGCCACAGCACTGGCGAAAGCGTGAACCCGACCAGATAGTCGAGCGCGCGGCGGGCCAGGTAGGCCTCGACCAGCTCCATGTCGATCTGGCGCGGGTTGGCGATGGCGTCGAGGACGGCGGCCTTGGTGATGGCGTTGAAGGTGGCGCGCTGGACGTTGACGCCCTTCAGCGCCTTCTTCTTGTTCAGCACCTCCAGCAGGTGCCAGCTGATCGCCTCACCTTCGCGGTCGGGGTCGGTGGCGAGATAGAGGGTGTCGGCGCCCTTCAGGGCGTCGGCGATGTCGTTCAGCCGCTTGGCCGACTTGGCATCGACCTCCCAGCTCATGGAGAAGTCGTCGTCCGGCTTCACCGAACCGTCCTTCGACGGCAGGTCGCGGACATGCCCGTACGAGGCGAGAACCTTGTAGTCCGGCCCCAGGTATTTGTTGATGGTCTTGGCCTTGGCCGGGCTCTCGACGACGACGACGTGCATGCGGTCTCAATGACGGAGGGAGGGAAAATCGCCCTTTGAGCGAGGGCGGAAAGTGGGGGCGGGGATGGGGCAATGTCAACGCAGTGTGGCGCAGCCGCTCATCGATTGGCAAAATCGGCGCATCGCGAGACCGCAAACGGCCCTCGCCGCCACGGGATCGCTGCCTGGTTTCCGATGTCAGGTCGCGAGCGAAGCCTTTCGTGGCCGACCACCTTTGGCCCCGTTCGCGCGGGCGGCGGCGGCCTTGGCCGGAGAGGTGGCGCGGCCGGCCTGGCTGGCCATGTGCCTGACCGATCCGAAGACGCCCGCCAGCAACCCGGGAATGGAGAGATCGACGTCCAGGACTTCCCAGTGCAGGCCGTAGCCCGCGCCGGTGACCACGACGGCCGCGAGGCGCTCCTCGTCGGCGGCCTCCAGACCTTCGGCGAGACCAGGCGGGAAGGCGAAGGCGCAGCCGTTGGCCAGTTCCACGATCACCCTTCCGCTCACCTGATCATATCGCGCCGAGACAGCGCGTGGCTCCATCCGTCTCGCGCGCTGGCCGCGTTCCAGAGCGGCGTCGATTTCGGCGTCGGTCAGGTCAGCCATGAATATCCTTCCATCGTCGGAGGAGCAGGTCCCGGTGCTGCCCGATAGTCCTCATTCCTCGACGAAGATCAGCGCGAGACAGATGATCGGCCCACACCAGAACGGGTTGCTCTCCCGGACCCTTCAGATCGACCTTCGCCTCACCGTCGGCCCCGATCAGATGAACATGAGCCGGCGGGTGATCGTTCGGGAAGATCACCACCCGCAAGCCATGGATCCTGAGGATCGTGACCATGGCTCAATAACCTATCTAGTTAGGTTTAGTCCAGACGCGAAACCGTGCCGCCCGGGCCAAACACCGCCACCCCCGCCAGCGACAGCTCGACCAGCGCCGCGAACACCGCCGGCGCGGGGGCGTTGGCGGCCCGCACGAGGTCGTCGATGGTCACCGGCGTTGGCGACAGCAGGGCGGCCACCCGGTCGCGCACGCCGTCGGGCGGCGGCGCGGCCGGTCCGCTCCAGGGCCGACGCTCCCGCTCGCGCAGCCCGCCCAGCCCCTCCAGCGTCCGCAGCACGTCCTCGGCCCCCTCGCAGACCGTGGCCCCCTGGCGCAGCAGGTCGTTGGCGCCGCGCGCCCGGGGATCGAGCGGCGAGCCCGGCACGGCCAGCACCTCGCGTCCCTGTTCGGCGGCGAGCCGGGCGGTGATCAGGGAGCCGGACTTCAGCTCGGCCTCGACCACCACCACGGCCAGCGACAGGCCGCTGATCAGCCGGTTGCGGCGCGGAAAGTCGCGCGCCTGGGCGCGCTGGTCGGGCGGGCTTTCGGAGACGATCGCGCCGCGCTCGGCGATGCGCGCGTGCAGCCGGTCGTGCTCGGGAGGATAGATGTCGCCCACGCCGCCGCCCAGCACCGCCACCGTGCCGGTGGCCAGCGAACCCTCGTGGGCCGCGCCGTCGATGCCGCGCGCCAGGCCCGAGACGACCAGCTTGCCGGCCGCGCCCAGGTCGGCGGCCAGGTCCCGGGCGAAGCGCTGGCCGGCGGCGGAGGCCACCCGCGCGCCGACGACGGCCACGGCGGGCCGGCTCAGCAGGTCGGCGCGGCCCAGCACCCAGATCAGCGGCGGCGGCGGGTCCAGCGCCGCCAGCAGGGGCGGGAAGTCGGGCTCGCCGCCGCAGATCAGCCGCGCCCCCAGCCGCTCGCCCGCCTCGAGCTCCCGCTCGGCCTCGGCCCTGGTGGGGATGTTCACCGGGCGCCGCGCGAGACCGGGCAGGGCCTCGACCGCCGCCATGGCCGAGCCGCAGCGTTGCAACAGATGGTCGAAGGCCACCGGTCCGACGTTCGGGGTCCTGGCCAGACGCAGCCAGGCGATCCGTTCGGCGTCGGACGGCGGCCCGGCCGTCACGCGTCCGGCGTCGGAGCGGTCGCCCCCCCGACTTCCTTGGGCGCCTTCTTCGCGCCGATCTTCGGCTCCTCGCCCTTGAGCAGGCGGCGGATGTTCGCGTGGTGCCGGATGAAGACCAGCACGGCCATGAAGGCCGCCAGCAGGATAATCGGTCGGGGGGCGTCGGTGGAAAACGCGAACACGGGCGCCAGGGCCGCCGCCGTCAGTGACGCGAGCGAGGACATGCGGAACAGCGCCGCCATGGCGATCCAGGTCAGACCCGCCAGGGTGCCGACCGGGAAGGCGGCCGACAGCAGCACGCCGTAGAAGGTCGCCACGCCCTTGCCGCCGTTGAACTTCAGCCAGACCGGGAACAGGTGGCCGACAAAGGCGCTGCCGCCCGCCAGGGCCACCGCCGCGGCGTTGCCGTGGGTCAGCAAATGGGCCAGCAGCACCGCCACCGCCCCCTTGCCGGCGTCGCCGATCAGGGTGATGGCGGCCAGGTCCTTGCGGCCCGAGCGCAGCACATTGGTCGCCCCGATGTTGCCCGAGCCGATCTTGCGGATGTCGCCCGCCCCGCCCAAGCGCGTGGCGATCAGCCCGAACGGGATCGAGCCGAGGAGATAGCCCCCCACGACGATCAGCCCAAGAGTCAGCCAGACAGCGCTCGCCAGAGATTCCATGGTCGCCCCTCTTACACGGTATGGTTGTTGTTGTCTTGTGGTTTGACGCTAGCGCGCGTCGCGGCGGGTGTCATGTGTTGCTCGCAATCCTCCCCGGAGCGCAGCGAGGGGGAGGGGGACCGCCGGGACGGCGGTGGAGGGGGCCGCGCGAATGCCAGCGATCCTATCCTGAATTTCGGTCATTCTGGCGCGTCCGGCGCTGCCCCCTCCACCAGCCTCCGGCTGGTCCCCCTCCCCACTGCGTGGGGAGGAACGGCGAGGCTCTATTCCGCCGCCCGGTAGACCATCTTCCCCGCCACGACCGTCCGCAGCACCTGGCCCTGTAGCCGGCGGCCGTCGAACGGCGAGTTCTTGGATTTCGACACCAGCTTGTCGGCGTCGATGATGACCGGAGCCCCCAGGTCGCAGAGCACGAGGTCAGCGGGCGCGCCGGGTGTCAGGCGGCCGCTGCTCAGGCCGAGGAACCGCGCCGGGGCCAGGGTCACCGCCCGCAGCAGATCGACCAGCGGCGCGCGGCCGTCGTGATACAGGGCCAGCAACGCCGGCAGCAGGGTCTCCAGCCCCACGCCGCCGGGCGCGGCCTCGTCAAACGGCAGGCGCTTGTCCTCGGCCGGGGCCGGAGCGTGGGCCGAGACGACGATATCGACCAGGCCGCTGGCCAGGGCCTCGATCAGCGCCTGCCGGTCGTCTTCGCAGCGCAAGGGCGGGTCGAGGCGGGCGAAGGTGCGGTAGTCGCCGATGTCCAGCTCGTTGAAGCTCAGGTGATTGATCGAGGCGGTGGCCGTGACCTTGACGCCGCGCGCCTTCGCCCGCGCCAGGGCCTCGAGCGCCCCGGCGCTGGTGATCTGATCGACCAGCAGCCGCGCGCCGGTCAGTTCGGCCAGGGCCAGGTCCCGTTCCAGCCCGATCCGCTCGGCCATCACCGGGGCCGAGGGCAGGCCCAGGCGGCCGGCGAACTCGCCCTCCGTCGCCGCCGCGCCCTTGCTGAGCCAGGGATCGGACGGCCGGTGCGCCACGGCCAGGTCGAAGGTCTTCGCATAGGCCATCACCCGGCGCAGGACGCGGCTATCGACCACCGGATGGTCGACGTCGGTGACATAGACGCAGCCGGCCTCGCGCATCAGGCCGATCTCGGCGATCTCGGCCCCCTTGAGCCCCTTGGTCGCGGCCCCGGCGCAGTAGACGCGGGCGGCGTCGATGTCGCGGGCCCGGCGCAGGATGAAGTCGACCACCGAGGGATCATCGACCGCCGGGTCGGTGTCGGGCTGGACGACGAACCCGGTCACGCCGCCGGCGGCCGCGGCCAGGGCGGCCGAGCGCAGGGTTTCCCGGGTCTCGGCGCCGGGCTCGCCGGTCTTGACCCGCAGATCGATCAGCCCGGGGGCCAGCAGGCCGCCAGCGCAGTCGATGATCTGAACATCGCCGGACAGGCCACTGAAATCCTTGCCTTTCGAGATGTCGGCTATGGTCTCGTTGGCGACCACCAGCGCGCCGGCGCCGTCATAGCCGCTCTCCGGATCGACGAGCCGGGCGTTCTGAAAGGCGATCGGGCGCGCGCGGGCCATCAGTGATTGTCCAGCCGGGCGGCCAGCGAGGCCAGCACGGCCATGCGGGCGGCGACGCCCA
This sequence comes from Caulobacter sp., assembly GCA_030645575.1. GTDB lineage: Bacteria > Pseudomonadota > Alphaproteobacteria > Caulobacterales > Caulobacteraceae > Caulobacter. The sequence continues at coordinate 9,937 of JAUSMJ010000059.1, forward strand.
TCTCGACCTGGTCCTGGATGAGACTGACCGCCGGGTCATCGGCCACGTCGGAGTCGATCTCGACGCCGCGGTTCATCGGCCCGGGATGCATGACCTTCACCCCGCCCGAGGCCGCCTTGAGCTTCTCGCGGTCGAGGCCCCAGAAGCGGAAATACTCGCGGGTCGAGGGGACCAGCGCCCCCTGCATCCGCTCCAGCTGCAGCCGCAGCATCATCACCACGTCGGCGCCGGCGATGCCCTTTTCCAGATCGTGATAGACCGTGGCGCCCCAGTGTTCGGCGCCGGCGGGCATCAGGGTCGGCGGCCCGACCAGGCGAACCTCCGCGCCCAGGATATTGAGAAGATTGACGTTCGAGCGCGCCACCCGGCTGTGCATCACGTCGCCGCAGATGGCCACCGTCAGGCCGGCCACCCGGCCGAACGCGCGGCGCATCGAGAGGGCGTCGAGCAGGGCCTGGGTCGGATGCTCGTGCTGGCCGTCGCCGGCGTTGATCACGCTGCAGCCGACCTTCTGCGACAGCAGCGCCGCCGCGCCGGACGAGGCGTGGCGCACGACCAGCAGGTCCGGCTGCATGGCGTTCAGCGTCACGGCCGTGTCGATCAGGGTCTCGCCCTTGGCCACCGAGCTGGTCCGCACGCTCATGTTCATCACGTCGGCGCCCAGCCGCTTGCCGGCCAGCTCGAAGCTGGCCTGGGTGCGCGTCGAGTTCTCGAAGAACAGGTTCATCAAGGTGCGACCCTTGAGCAGGTCGAGCTTCTTGGTCGTCTGCCGGTTCAGCGCCACGAATCCGTCCGCCAGGTCGAGCAGCTGCTGCGCCTCGACGACGTTGACATCCATGGCGGACAGGAAATGGCGGCGGGGGAAGGGGAAGGTCCGTGCGCGGACCTCATCGATACCCGGGGCGAAAGCCGTCATAAGCGGTGGTCATAGGCGATAGGGGGGATTCCGCCAAGGTCCAACCACGCCGCACCCTCAATCAAATCCGTCATCCTCGCCCTTGTGGCGAGGACCCCTTGGTCCGCCGCAGGTGCGGTGCTCCAGCTTGACGGGTTCGGAACGGGTTCAAAGGGGTCCTAGGCACAAGGCCTAGGATGACGGTTGTAGATGGAAAATAATCAGCAGCAGCGGGATCGTCACCAAACTCGCGGCCGTCGTGAACGCCACGATCCCGGCCATCAGCGGGGCGTCGCCGCCCATCTGGCGGGCCAGCACGTAGGACGCCGCCGCGCCGGGGGCCGAGCCGGCCAGCAGGGCGATGCCCTGGGCCGTGTCGTCGCCGCCCGCCATCCGGCAGAAGCCCCACATCAGCACCGGCAGAACCAGCAGCTTGACCGCGCTGACCGCCGCGATCAGCCAGCGGCGGCTGTGCACATAGCCGAAGTTCAGGCCCGCTCCGGCGACCACCAGCCCCATGGTCAGGGCGGCGGCGGACAGCAGGTCCAGCGTGCTCATCACCACCGGCAGCTTGGGGACGTGCAGCCCGTTGAACAGCGCCCCCACGGCGCAACCCCACAGCACCGGGTTCTGGGCCAGGCCGCGCAGGGCCGTGCGCAGGCCGCCGCCCTGGCCCTCGCCCCAGCGGCTCATGACCAGCACGCAGACGACGTTGATGGCCGGGATCAGGGCGCCCATGATCATCGCCGCCAGCCCGGCGCCCTCCGGCCCGTAGACCAGCGCCGCCAGCGGCAGGAAGACAAAGGTGTTCCAGCGCAGGGCGCCCTGGAACACGCTGGTGTAGCTGGCGTCGGGGATGCGGATCAGCGGCTTGGCCAGCAGCACGGCAAGCGCCACCGTCGCCATGCCGCCGACCGCCCCGACGGCCAGCGGCCCGGCCGACAGGCTGGAAAAGTCGGCCTTCCACACGGCCGGCATCAGAAAGCCCGGGTAGAACACGAAATAGGTGATCCGCTCGATCGGCGGCCAGCTGACCGGCGGGATGAAGCCGCTGGCCTTCAGGCCCCAGCCCAGGGCGATCATGGCGAAGACGGGGAGAACCCCCAGCAGGATGGCGCTCATGTCGCGGCGTTCCGCAGCCGCTCCAGCGCGCCCTGTAAGATCCAGGCCGCCGCCATCTTGTCGACCACCTCGGCTCTACGCTTGCGGTTGACGTCATGCTCGTCGATCAGCACGCGGGTCACGGCGGCCGTCGACAGGCGCTCGTCCCAGAAGGCGATGGGGATGTCCTTCAGCCGCAGCAGGTTGCGGGCCAGGGCGCGGTTGGACTGGGCGCGGGCGCCCTCGGTGCCGTCCATGTTCATCGGCAGGCCGATGACGATGCCGACCGCGCCGCGGCTCTCCATCAGCTGGAACAGCCGCTCGGCGTCGGTCGTGAACTTGACCTTGTGGATCGTCTCCAGCGGGCTGGCCACAGTGCGGGTCACGTCCGAGACGGCCACGCCGATGGTCTTCTCGCCCGGATCGAGCCCGACGATCGGCGCGTAGGGCGGCAGGGCGGCGGGCAGGTCGAGCAGGTCGAGCACGGGCATGCGCCCTCTTAATGCGGCGAACGGCTTGCAAACAGGCCCTTCCGGCGGCTAACCCCCACTCTCGAAACAAAGGAGGCCACGATGGCCATCGACGCCGCGACCGTCCGCAAGGTCGCCCGGCTCGCCCGCATCGCCGAACCCGAGGCGCGACTGGAGTCGCTGGCCTCGGAACTGAACGGCATCCTGGCGTGGATCGAGCAGCTCAACGAGGTCGACACCAACGGGGTCGAGCCGATGACCTCGGCCGTGGCCATGGCCGCGCCGCTGCGCGAGGACGTGGTCACCGACGGCGGCGACGCGGCCAAGGTGCTGGCCAATGCGCCCAAGTCGGTGGACGGGTTCTTCGTGGTGCCGAAGGTGGTGGAGTGATGGGTTTCCATTTTGCACCGTCATCCTCGCCCCTGTGGCGAGGACCCCTCTCTCAGCCGCACGGGCGGGGATGGGTTTGTGAAGGTCGGGTCGCGGGCAGAGGGGTCCAGGGCACAAGGCCCAGGATGACGGGGTTTGGGGTTGCTGATGTCTGAGCTTACCGCCCTCACGCTCAAGGCCGCCCTCGAAGGCCTGAAGGCCAAACGGTTCTCCGCCGTCGAGATCACCCGCGCCCATATCGCGGCGGTCGAGGCCGCCCGGCCGCTGAACGCCTTCGTGCTGGAGACCCCGGACAAGGCCCTCGACATGGCCGCCGCCTCCGACGCCCGCATCGCCCGCGGCGAGGCCCGGCCGCTGGACGGCGCGCCGCTGGGGATCAAGGATCTGTTTTGCACGGAAGGCGTCCGCTCGACGGCCGGCTCGAAGATCCTCGGCAACTTCATCCCGCCCTATGAATCGACGGTCACCGCCAACCTGTTCGGCGACGGGGCGGTGATGCTGGGCAAGCTGAACATGGACGAGTTCGCCATGGGCTCGTCGAACGAGACCAGCGCCTTCGGCAACGTGATCAACCCGTGGAAGTCGGCCAGCGGCGGCAACCGCGCCCTGACCCCCGGCGGCTCGTCGGGCGGGTCGGCGGCGGCGGTGGCGGCGGACCTGTGCCTCGGCGCCACGGCGACCGACACCGGCGGCTCGATCCGCCAGCCGGCGGCCTTCACCGGCACGGTCGGCATCAAGCCGACCTACGGCCTCTGCTCGCGCTGGGGCATCGTCGCCTTCGCCAGCTCGCTGGACCAGGCCGGGCCGATCGCCAAAACCGTCGAGGACGCGGCCATCCTGCTGACCAGCATGGCCGGCCATGACCCCAAGGACTCCACCAGCCTCGACGTCGAGATCTCCGACTTCGCGCCGTTCGTCGGCAAGTCGGTCAAGGGCCTGCGCGTCGGGGTGCCGAAGGAGTACCGCGTCGATGGCATGCCGGCCGAGATCGAGAAGCTGTGGCAGGACGGCATCGACTGGCTGAAGGACGCCGGAGCGGAGATCGTCGAGGTCTCGCTGCCGCACACGAAGTATGCCCTGCCGGCCTACTACATCGTCGCCCCGGCCGAGGCCTCGTCGAACCTGGCCCGCTATGACGGCATGCGCTTCGGCCATCGCGGCGAGGGCAGGAGCCTGACCGAGGTCTATGAGAACAGCCGCGCCGAAGGCTTCGGCGACGAGGTCAAGCGCCGTATCCTGATCGGCACCTATGTGCTCAGCGCCGGCTATTACGACGCCTACTACCTCAAGGCCCAGAAGGTCCGCCGGCGCATCGCCGACGACTTCGACCAGGCCTGGCAAACCTGCGACGTGCTGCTGACCCCGACGGCCCCGTCGGCGGCATTTGCCCTGGGCGAGCGCAACGCCGACCCGATCGCCATGTACCTCAACGACGTCTTCACGGTGACGACCAACCTGGCCGGCCTGCCGTCGATCAGCGTGCCCGCCGGCCTCGACGCCGGCGGCCTGCCGCTGGGCCTGCAGGTGATCGGCAAGGCGCTCGACGAAGGCACGGTGTTCTCGGTCGCCGGCGCGCTGGAGAAGGCCGCGGCGTTCCGGGGCAAGGCGGAGAAGTGGTGGTAGCGTGATCCCCCTCTCCCAACGGGAGAGGGAGGGGCCCGGCGCGCAGCGTCGGGAGGGTGAGGGGTTACGGCGCCGGCCGCCAATCCCGAAACGTCCCTAACCCCTCAACCTCCCATCCTGCTTCGCCAAGGCTTCGCAGGACGGGCCCCTCCTTCTCCCGTTGGGAGAAGGGAAGATTGGCGTCCCTCCCGCTCATGCGGGGGGCGGTGTATAGGCAAGGCAATGACTGACTCCGCCACCATCCTCAAAGGCCGCACCGGCGACTGGGAAATCGTTCTCGGGCTGGAGGTCCATGCCCAGGTCGCCAGCAGGTCCAAGCTGTTCAGCGGCGCGGCCGTCGGCTTCGGCGCCGGCCCCAACGAGCAGGTGTCGCTGGTCGACGCGGCCATGCCCGGCATGCTGCCCGTGCTCAACAGGTTCTGCGTCGAGCAGGCGGTCCGCACGGGCCTCGGCCTCAAGGCGAAGATCAATCTGAAGAGCACCTTCGACCGCAAGAACTACTTCTATCCCGACCTGCCGCAGGGCTATCAGATCAGCCAGTTCAAATCGCCGATCGTCGGCGAGGGCCTGGTCAACGTCGACCGCGACGACGGCACGAGCTTTTCCGTGCGCATCGAGCGGCTGCACCTGGAACAGGACGCCGGCAAATCGATCCACGACCTGTCGCCCAACGAGACCTATGTCGACCTGAACCGTTCGGGCACGGCGCTGATGGAGATCGTCTCCATGCCGGACATGCGCTCGCCGGAAGACGCGGCGGCCTACGTCAAGAAGCTGCGCGCGATCCTGATCACGCTGGGCACCTGCGACGGCGACATGGAGAAGGGCAACCTGCGCGCCGACGTCAACGTCTCGGTCTGCCGCGTCGGCCAGTACGCCAAGTTCCGCGCCGACGGCGACTTCAAGCACCTGGGCACGCGCTGCGAGATCAAGAACGTCAACAGCTACCGGTTCATCCAGCAGGCCATCAACTACGAGGCCCGCCGGCAGATCGAGATCCTCGAGGACGGCGGCAAGATCGACCAGGAAACCCGCCTGTACGATCCGACGAAGAACGAAACCCGTTCGATGCGCAGCAAGGAAGAGGCGCACGACTACCGCTACTTCCCCGATCCCGACCTGTTGCCGCTGGTGCTGGACGCGGCCTGGGTCAAGGCCATCGAGGCCGGTTTGCCCGAACTGCCGGACGCCAAGAAGGCGCGGCTGATGAGCGCCTATGGCCTGTCTGCGTACGACGCCACGGTGCTGACCAGCGACGGCGACGTGGCGGCCTATTTCGAGGAGGCCGCCAAGGGTCGTGACGCCAAGCTGACAGCCAACTGGGTGCTCAACGACCTGCTCGGGCGCCTGGGCAAGGACGGGCTGGAGATCACGGCCTCGCCGATTCCGGCCGCCGACATCGCCGCCCTGGTGGCCCTGATCGAGGACGGCACGATTTCCGGCAAGATCGCCCGCACGGTGTTCGAGCACATGTGGGCGGGCGAGGGCGCGCCCTCGGCCATCGTCGAAAAGCACGGCCTGGTCCAGATCACCGACACCGGCGCCATCGAGGCGGCGGTCGATAAGCTGATCGCCGAGAATCCCGACAAGGCCGCCGCCGTGAAGGACAAGCCCCAGGCCATCGGCTGGTTCGTCGGCCAGGTGATGAAGGAAACCGGCGGCAAGGCCAACCCGGCCGCCGTGAACGAGATCCTGAAGGCGAAGCTGGGGCTCTAAGGCGCGGGGACATGCACTTAAGTGCGTGTCCCCTGTCAGCGGGCCATTCGGACGAAGGGGACACGCACTGAAGTGCATGTCCCCGATCGCCGATCCCTAGTTGTTGATGATCACGTCCAGGATCAGGCCCGTGGCCACGGCCGCCAGCAGGTAGTCGTCGCCGTCGCGGTACCAGTAGTAGCCGCGGGGCGGCGGACGCAGGCGATGGCGGCCGTAGTCGTGGACCACATAGCCGCGCGACCGGTAGGAGGGCGGCAGATAGGCGCCGCGACGCCAGGCGTAGTAGCCGGGACGATAGCCGGGGCGGCCATAATAGGCGGCCGGCGGCGGGCCGTAGGACCAGCGATTGTTGTAGTAGTAGCCGTTGTGGTGGCCGCGATCCCAACGGGAGCGGCTGTCCCAGCGGCGGTCGCGGCGGTCCTCGCGCCGGTCCCACCGATCCTCGCGGCGATCCCACCGGTCTTCGCGGTGGTCCCAGGCGCCGCCGTCGCGACGGGCGTCACGGCGGTCCTCGCGAAGGTCGCGGCGGTCCTCGCGGCGGTCCCGCCTGTCTTCACGGCGGTCCCAGCTCTGCGCCGAAGCCGACGTGGCGGCGGCGGCCATCGGGCCGGCGACGGACGCGACCGCGGCGATGGTCAGGATCAGACGCTTCACGGGGAAATCTCCTCTCGGTTCGGTGCGACCAGATCGGCCGCCGTGGGTCCCTCGACTGATCCCGATGGTGAATCGCCCGGCCTGAACCCGACCTGAATGGCCCGGTCAGGTTTGGCGCGCGTTAAGCCTTCCTTCTGGCCTTCTTAACCGCTCATCGACACAGCTTTACGGCCTGTAACGTCAGTGAACAAAACCTGTATTAGTCCTTGAATACAAAGGATTTGCGCGGTTAACCCTATGTTCAGGCGGGAGGTATTCTTCTGTTCCCATCGGCTTCGGACAGAACCGTCCGGAGCGGGTTTGAAGGGAATAAGATCATGCTTGCGAGCATCGAAGGCGAAGCTCCCGCGACCATGCCGCTGCCGGGGCCCGACTCCTCGGGCGACGAGCTGTTCCGCATGGGCCTGCTCTATTCGACCGGTCAGGGCGGCGCGCCGCTCGACTATGTCTCGGCCCATATGCTGTTCAACCTGGCGGCCATGCGCGGCTCTCTCGAGGCCAAGGTCTACCGCAAGGAGCTGAGCGCCGAGATGGACCCGGCCGAGGTGGCCGACGCCCAGCGCCAGGCGCGCCAGTGGCTGGCCCAGGGCTGAACCGACCTTCGCCGGTCTAGTTGTTCTGGCCGTTCAGCGCGTAGCTGAACCCGAACTGGATCGGCGACAGGTCGCGGAACCATTGCTGGACCCACAGTCCGGCCTCCGCGACGTTGCTGCGCGGCACATAGACGATGTCGAAGCGGCGCAGGGGCACGAAGTCCGCGCCGCTGGGCGTCTTCATCCCCGACTTCAGATTCACCGTCCGCATCATCGCCCGGCCGCCCGGCCCCCGGCGGATGATCACCACCTGGTCGGCCTTGGCGGTCGGCCTGAAGCCGCCGGCCTGGATCACCGCCTGCAGGCTGTTGATGTCGCCGGCCATGTCGTAGACGCCCGGCGTGCCGACCTCGCCCCCCACGAACACCTTCAGCGGCGTCGCCGCCTTGACCGTCACCGACACCTGCGGCCGCAGCAGCTGGCTGGAATAGGCGCGGGTCAGCTCGGCCTGGAATTCGGGGATTGAGCGGTCGGCCGCCATCACCGGATCGAGCAGCGGCATGGTGACGCGGCCGTCGGGCTGGACGACGACGTCCTCCTTCGACAGCTCCGGCGCCGAGGGTACGGTGATGTCGAGCTGGTCGCCCGGATAGAGCCGGTAGTCCGGCTCCTGGTCGCTCCAGTCGGCATAGCCGATGTTGGGGAAACTTTCCGCCGGTCGCCGGTCCGCGCGCGGCTCCGCCGGACGGCGGCTATCGCCGAACGGCCACCAGGCCTGCGCCGGCGAGCTGACGGCCATGGCGGCGGTCAGCAGCAGGGCGACGCGGAACGGGGCGGTTTTACGCATGGGCCAACCGTTAACGAGAATGGGTAACGGAGTGTTAATCGCGCTGCGGCGAGGGTCGGTCTCAAGGCCAGAAAGACCCGAAGAATCGCATGAGCACGCAAAGCGCCTGGAGGACCGTACCGCACGACCAGCCGGCGCGCGCCGACTGGGCCGGGCGCGCGCGCTATGCGCCGAGCGATTTCGTCACCCTGCTGTGGCGCGAGCGGGGCCTGATGCTGGCGGTGTTCCTGCTGATCGTCGTGCTCGGCCTGGGCTTCGCCCTCACCTTGAAAAAGAGCTATTCGGCCAGCTCCAGCATCCTCATCCAGCTCGGCCAGGAATATGTCTACGAGCCACGGGCCGGCGACGCCGGGCGGGGCGCGGTGCCGGACACCGATTCCCTGGTCCAGTCGGAAGTCGAGATCCTGCAGAGCGGCCAGCTGCGCGAGCGGGTCATCCGGCGCATCGGCCTGGCCGTGGTCTATCCGGACCTGGGGGCGAAATACGCGACGGCCTCGCCGGGCGACAAGGCGCTGATCATGTCCAGGGCCATCGACGCCATGGGCAAGACCCTGAGCGTCGGCTCCGCGCCGGACAATCCGGTCGTGCGGGTCGCCTTCGAGCACGACGACCCGGTGATGGCCGCGCGCGTGGTCAACACCCTGCTCGAGGAATACCTGATCTATCGCCGCTCGGTGCTGATCCACCCCACCTCGCCGGTGTTCGAGCGGCAACGGGTGATGTTCGAGGACCAGCTGCAACAGGCCGACGCGGCCTATCAGGACTTTCTCGCGACCAACGATATCGGCGACTTCAACGCCCAGAAGACGGCCGCCACCCAGCTGATCGGCCAGATCGAGGCCCAGCGCTACGCCGCCGAGGTGACGCTGCAGGATCGCCAGGCCCGTCTGGCCACGCTGGACGCCCAGCTGACCGGGATCGCGCCGGAGATCGGCCTCTATCGCGACGTCGACGCCACGGCCTCGACCCGCCTTGCGGCCCTGCGGCTGCAGCGCGAGGAGATGCTGTCGCGCTATCGCCCCGACGCCGACCCGGTGCGCGACGTCGAGGCCCAGATCGCCCAGCTGGAGGCGGGCGTGAGCGCCGGCCGCACGGCGACCGACGGCGCCCGGCGCATCGGCGTTAATCCGGTGCACCAGACCCTGCAGACCGAGCGGATCCAGACGACGGCCGAGATCGCCGCCCTGCGACAGTCGCTGTCGGCCTACGCCGCCCAGTCGGCCAAGGCGACGGACCAGCTGCAGCGTCTGGCCGCGCTCGAGCCGCAGTTCCAGGCCCTGAGCATGGACCGCGACGTGCTGCAGAGCAGCGTGCGCGACTTCACCGTGCGCGAGCGGCAGGACCAGGCCGCGCGACAGATCGCCTCGGAGACCAACGACAACATCCGTATCGTCGATCGCGCCACGCCCTCCACGCGGGGCAAGAGCCTGCGCAAGCCGGTGGTCGCGCTGGCCCTGCTGTTCGGCCTGTTCTCGGCCCTGAGCGCCGGCCTGGTGCGCATGTTCCTGCGGCCGGGCCTGCCGACCCGCGCCTCGGCCCAGCGAACCCTTGATCTTCCGGTGCTCGGAACCGCCGCGGTCAAGCTGCGCTAGGTCCCTTGGCCGCAGAATAGTCTAGCCTGCGAAGATTGAGCGCGCGGCGATTCGAGCAATGGTGGATTTGAGCGCCGAGATGGCGGAGTTGTGGGCGTCGCTGGGTGGGACGTCGCCCGGACGCGCGCGCTGCGTCCAGTTCGTCGCCGCCCGGCGCGGGGAGGGGACCTCGACCGTCGCGCGGGCGTTCGCCGCCTTCGCCGCCGCCCGCGCCGGCCGCACGGTCTGGCTCGTCGATCTGGACCTGTTCACCTCGCCGCAACACGCCGCCCTGGCCGCCTCGCCGGAGGTCTACGGCCCGCTGGGCAAGGCCGTGTCGGCCACGCCGGCGGACGGGGCGGCCTTCTTCACGGTTCAGCCGCCGACGCCGATGCCGGACGGCTCGGCGGCGCCGGACTCGCGGTTCCTGGTCGCCCATGCCGTGGGCCAGCATCGCTGGTGGGTGACGCGTTTCCGCGCCGATGTGCTGCGCGGCAGCCAGAACGTCCACATCCTGCCCAGCGCCGACTACTGGAACGCGCTAAAGCGGCACGCCGATCTGGTGGTGGTCGATTGCCCGTCGGCCGACCGCTCGCGGTCGGCCCTGACCGTCGCGCCGTTCATGGACCAGACGGTGCTGGTGGTCGCCGCCGACCAGCCGGACGTCCAGGGGCCCGCGCGCCTGCGCGACGGGCTGCTGGCGGCCGGCGGCCGCGTGGCCGGCGTGTTCTTCAACCGGGCCCAGGTCGAGGCGCCCGGCTTCCTGCGGGCCTTCCTGCGGTGACCATCCCCGCCCAGGCCTGGCCCGCCCGCGAGGCGGAACGGACCGACCTGTGGGACTGGCTGGCCTTCGGCCTCGCCGTGTTCATCGTGCTGATCTACAGCCAGGCCTGGATCGCGCCGGTGTTCGGCATCAAGATCGATGACGCCAGCTCCGGCGCCATCCGCAACATCTATTTCCCGGCCTACGCCGCCGGCATCGGCCTGTTGGCCATGGCGCCAGGCGCGACCCTGGCGGCGATGGTCCGCCAGCCGTTCCTGCTGCTGCTGCTGGCCATCGTGGCCGCCTCAACCCTGTGGTCGATCGCGCCGGACCAGACCCTGCGCCGGATCATCGCCGTCTATTCGACGACCCTGTGCGGCGTGGTCATGGCCACGCGTTTCCGCTGGTCGACCCTGGCCGAGGTGCTGGCCGCGGCCAACGCCCTGCTGGTCCTGGGCTCGATCATCTGGGCCGTGCTGCCGCCGCATCTCGGCATCATGACCGATCTGTTCCCCGGCGCCTGGCGCGGGCTGTGGAGCGAGAAGAACGCCCTGGGCGGCAACATGGCCTTCGCCTTCGCCAACTTCGCCGCGGCGGCCTTCCTCGCTCCCCGGCGGCGGGTGCTGTGGTGGATCTTCGCGGGGCTGGCGCTGGCGCTGGTGCTGCTGTCGACGTCGAAGACCTCGCTGGTGTCGTTGATCCTGGGGGCCGGGGCCATCGGCTTCGTCTGGGTCGCCCGGCGCGGCCCGGTGTCCGGCGTGGCGGCGACCTGGGCGGCGGTGCTGGGGGCCCTGTTGCTGGCCGGCTTCCTGCTGTTCGCCTCGGACGTCTTCCTCGAGATCCTCGGCAAGGACGCCACCTTGACGGGCCGCACGAAGATCTGGGCGGCGGCCCTGCGCCAGGCCGAGCTGCGCCCCTGGACCGGTTATGGCTACTCCGCCGTCTGGGACGACAAGTCCGGCTGGGGTCCGCTGGCCTGGATCACCAAAGAGGCCGGGTTCAAGCCCAGCCACGCCCACAACGCCTGGCTCGAGCAGTGGCTGGGCCTGGGCTACGCCGGCCTGGTCGCCTGGGTGCTGTTCTATCTGCAGACCATGGGCGCGGCGGTCGCGGCGGTGTTCAGCCGGCCGGGCGCCTATCTGGCCCTGCCGTTCCTGGTGATCTACTCCCTGCTGACCCTGACCGAGAGCGTGGCGGTGACCTACAACGACGTGCGCTGGACGATCTTCGTCGCCCTGGCGGTCAAGCTGGCGTGGCGGGGGCGGGAGTAGGGCTGGCGAACCGGCCCGCCTTCCAGGCCGCCCACAGCGTCAGCAGTCCCACCGTCGTGCACATGACCAGCGCCGGCAGCGAGGCCTCCGGCCCGAACCGGCCGCCGGTCAGCCACAGGGGAAAGCCGTCGCGGGCCTCGCTGCGGGCGATCGCCGCGCCGAAGTCGGCGCCCGAGACCGCCGCCCCGAACAGATAGCCCTGGGTGAAGTTCCATCCGGCGTGAAGGCCGAACGAGACCCACAGCCGGCCGGTCAGGGCGTAGAAGGCCCCAAGCAGGATGCCGGCCTCGACGGCGATGCAGACGGCCGCCCAGACCGAGGAATTGTCATTGCCCAGGTGCAGGGCGCCAAACAGCCCGGCGGAGAAAATGAAGGCCACCCAGGGGCCAAAAGCCCGCCAGGTCAGGCGCAGGATGACGCCGCGGGCCATGATCTCCTCGATCACCCCCGACTGCACCGACAGGGCGCTGCCCGTCCAGGCCGGAGCCGGACCGATGAAGCTGAAGCTGTAGAGGCCTGTCCCGATCAGCACGATCATCACCGTGGCGAAGACCACGACGCCGATGGCGAACCCCGCCAGGACGCCGCCGATGGCGGGGCGGGGGGCCAGCTCGCCCGCCCGTCTTCCTTCGGCCAGCCAGACCATCAGGACATAGATCGCCAAGGCGATGACGGCCGCCACGGCATTGACCAACAGTTCGGCCGGCCCACCCTTGACGATGTAGTGCTCCATGAAGCCCAACGGCACGTAGCCGCTCAGCGCCACGAGCACGAACAGCCCGACCATCCAGGCGGTGGCCCGCAGCCAGCGCAATGGCCCCGGATGCAGGAAGCGGCGGTCTCCCAGGTCGATCGGCACGCCCATACGCTCGAACACTGACGGCATGGAATCCCCCGAAGGCCGCTGACGGCTCGCGCAATCTGCACGCCGCGACGGCCGCCGTCACGTGAGCGAATGGTCATCTCGGGTCAGAGGATGTCGTCCGGCGTCAGGGTCCGCGGCCTGCGTCGCGCGCGCTCGATCATCACGCCCGGATAGCCCTTCAGCGGGCCCAGCGGCTCGCCGGCCCAGGTCCAGTCGGCGCGCTCGCCGAGGTTCATGTGGTAGCGCGGCTCGCGGCCCGTGCGGCTGGTGAACAGGCCGCGCGGGATGTTGACCATCTTCGGCGACCGCGCGCGCTCGTAGAGCACGGGCGTGCCGCAGCGGCCGCAGAAGCTGCGGGTGGTCCGGGCGACGGGATCCTCGTAGCGGATGAGGTGCTCTTCGCCCTCCAGCCAGCGGAACCGGCTGCGCCAGCTTCCGACGTACGTGGCGTAGGCGCCGCCCGTGGCCCGGCGGCTGGTGTCGCCATGGTCATGCCAGGCCCAGACCGCCGGCGCGTCGATCTCGAACCGCACGGCCTCGCAGGTACAGCGTCCCTGCGCCTGGACGGCGGAGGCCCTGGGTTTGGGTTTGGGGGCAGAGATCATGCCGGCTCCTGAATCAGGAGCCCAGCATGGCAGGGTCGGGGCAGTCGGGCGACAGGATCGCGTCAGGCCGCCAGGGGCGACGCCGCCGCGTCGAACTCGGCCTTCCAGCCGGCCAGTTCGGGGCGGTTGTCCTGGTCCCAGGGATGGAAGCCCGGGCGGTACCAAGCGAAGTAGGTCTTCCAGCCGCGGGCGAACAGGCCGGGCGTCTTCCAGACGTACCGCTTGACCGCCTTGAGCGCCGCCCTGGGCGTATAGCCGTCGGCCTCCAGCAGGCGGGCGGCGTAGCGGGTGATGTTGCGGGTGAACATGACGCTGATGATGGCCATCGAGATCGTCCGGCGGCGGTAGCGCAGGAACGGCGACCAGTCCTTCGTGACCTCCATGAACACGTCATAGGCCACGGCCTTGTGCTCGGTCTCCTCCATGGCGTGCCAGCGCCACAGCTTCTCGATGCCCGGGTCGGCGTCGTCGAACAGGTCCTGATGGGCCATGTGCATCTCGGCCATCATGGCGGTGAAGTGCTCCAGCGCGATGGTCGAGATCAGCATGGCCATCGGCCCGCGCGTGCGGGCGAAGGTGGTCCGCTGCCGGATCTCGGCCTCGACCTCGGCGGCCGGATAACGGTCGCGGTCGATCAGCAGGTTCAGCGCGTGATGCTCGCGTGAATGGATCGCTTCCTGGGCGATGAAGCCCTTCACGTCGTCGAGCAGCTTGCCGTTGAGCTGCGGGCGATAGTGGCGCACCGCGTCCATGAACAGCCGCTCGCCGTCCGGGAAGGTCAGCGACAGGGCGTTGAACACCGCGGTGCCGACGGGGTCGCCGCCCAGCCAGTGGCCCTTGCGGGCGGCCTCGAGGTCGAAGCGGATGTCGCGCGGCAGGACGTCGACATCGGCGGGCGTGGTCTTGGCGGTCATGGCGTGGTTCCGTGCGGCAGGCTAGGAAAGGGGCGAGCCCATTCTGTCCTCAAGATCGTGACTACCAACAAAAATGTCAATAGAGGCGCCCATCAGTCCCGCTCGTCGTCGCCGATCGCCCGAGGCGGCGCGTGAGAACATTCTGGCCGCCGCGGAATCGCTCTTGCTGGAGAAGGGGCCGCAGGCGCTGAAGCTGGCCGACGTGGCCGCCGCCGCCGGCGTGGTGCACGCCACGGTGCTGCATCACTTCGGCTCGATCGACGATGTCCAGACCGCGCTGATGGAGCGGATGATCCGGCAGCTGGTGGCCAAGATCCTCGACAGCACGGTCGCCGGCGACGACCCCCAGCGTCAGGCCGACGCCGGCGCGCGGGCGCTGTTCGACGCGTTCGAGTCGCGCGGCGCCGCCCGGCTGGCCGCCTGGCTGGAGCTGACCGGCGAGTCGCGTCGCCTGACGGTCGTGCGCGAAGCCGTGCGTGAGGTGGTGGCCAACCGCCTGGCCCGCGACGGCCGGGTCGATGCGGAGACGGCGGAAGATTTTATCCTCGTCTGCGTGGCCCTGGCCCTGGGCGTCGGCCTGTTCGGGCCGTCGCTGGCCGAGCTGCTCGGCCGGCCGGCAGGGCGGACGCGGGAGCTGGCGCTGGATCTGATCCGCTGGCGAATGTCGGCCGTGACGGCGGGCGAAACCGGCGCCTGAACCCGTGGGCTACAGCCCCAGCCGCCTCGCCCCCTCGGCGGCGGTGACAATATCGAACCCGCGCGCTTTCGCGGCGTCGGCGAGGTGGCCCAGGGCCTCGGGCGTGCAGCCCCAGGGGGAGGGGCTGGCGGCCACGTCGTGGGTGTAGAGGATCAGCCAGGCCTTGCGCTGGGCCGCGCGATCGAGCCAGCGCAGCGCGGCGGCCTCGCCGTCGGGGCCCTCGATGCCGACAGAGGGCAGCTGGTTGGCGTCGGCGCCCGTCTCGACCAGGCCCGCCTGGACCGTGCGCAGGGTGCGGTAGCGGCCGCCCAGCACGCGCTTGGCCGCCGTCGAGACGTCGCCGTAGGGGTAGGCGAAGCTCTCGGCCGGCCCGGCGCCCCAGGCCTTCAGCATTTCGGCGTTACGCTCGACATCGTCGGCGATGGCCCGCGCGCCGGCCTGGCCGCAGTCCAGATGGCTGAACGTGTGGCAGGCGATCTCGTGACCGGCGGCGGCGAGGCGCCGCGCGTCCTCCGCCGTCGCATAGACGCCCATCGGCCCGTCCCGCCCGGCCAGGCCGGCCGAAATGTACCAGGTCCCTCGAATCCCGCGCAATTCGAGCGTCCGGGCGCCGGCGTCGGCGGCGCTGGCCGGCGCGTCGTCGAAGCTGAAGGTGATCATCGGCCGCTCCAGCGCCATCCGCACGGGCCGGCGGTGCGCCAGCAGGGCCAGGCGGCGGCGCAGCTTGCCTTTCAGCGAGCGGTCGGCGCTGTAGGCCTCCATCAGACGGCCTCCGCATAGAGGGCGGCGCGATAGAGGCGCAGGGCGAAGGCGCGCGGCTGAACGGGCAGGGCGTCGGCCAGGGCGAAGGCCTTGAGCAGAGGCCGCCACAGGCCGCGCAGCGGGACGCGTTTCAGCAGCCGCGCGACCCGATAGCTGGGGTAGGTCTCGACCACGGCGCGGTGGTCGGCGACGACCCGCGCGAAGTTGGCCGCCGACTGCTCATATTTCCGGGCCATGACGGGGGCGGTGTCGAGGCCCAGGTGGCTGGCGGGGATGTCGGCATGGACGATGGGCCAGCGTTCGGCGACGCGGATGCCCCATTCGACGTCCTCCCAGCCCCAGCCGGTGAACCGCTCGTCGAAGCCGATGCTGTCGAACACGTCCCGCCGGACTAGCAGGTTGGCGGTGAACACATGCTTGGCCGGATCACGCGCGCGCTCGGCCGCGCCGTGGCAGTCGTTCTTCAGCGCCATGGCCCGGTGCAGGGCGTTCTCGCGGGTGCGCGGCGTCTGGTCGAGCGAGAAGCCGCCGAACGCCGCCGCCGGATCGCGGGCGTCGATCAGCGCCAGCCAGTCGGCGAGGAACTGGTCGCCGTCGGGCAGCATGTCGGCGTCGATGAACAGCAGGCGGTCGGCCCGGGCATGACGGGCAAGGCGGTTGCGACCCCTCGACCGGCCCTCGTTGGCCGCCAGCCGCACGAACCGGGCGGGCAGGCGCAGGGCCTCCACGGCCTCGCCGACACGCGTCGCCAGGTCCGGATCGCCCGAGCCGTCGTCGAGCAGCACGATCTCGACGGGCTGGGCCTCGCGGTCGAGGGCCGCCAGCAACGGCGTGGGATCGTCGCGCATGAACGGGATCAGCACCGACAGCCGGGGGGCCGCGCCGGCCCAGGCGGCGTTGTCGGTGATCCATTCGGTCGGGCTGACGGTCATGTCGCGGTCCTCGCCCGCAGGCCCCGCCACAGCGTCCGGCCGTGGCCGCGCAGGCCGCCGGCGTCGAGCAGCAGCACGACGGCGCCATAGACCAGCCCGCCCGCGCCGGCCTTGAGCGCCAGTTCGAGCACGCCGCCGACCGCCGGGATCCGCGTCACCACGACCGCCATGGCCAGGCAGGCCAGCGCCGCGCGCCAGACCACGTCCAGCGGGACCGGCAGCGGCATGGCCCGGCGGCCCAGCGTCCAGGACGCCCCGGCGCCGATGGCGTAGCTGGCGGCCGTCGACCACATGGCGCCGGCGATGCCGTAGCGCGGGATCAGGATCAGGTTCAGCAGCAGGTTGGCGACCGCCGGGATGATCATCGCCGCGAACAGCAGGTGCGTGCGCCGGCCCAGGGTGAAGGCCTGGTGGAAATAGTAGGTGGTGATCCCCGAGAAGAAGGCGCCCACGGCCACCCAGGGCGTCACCTGCGCCGCGCCCGCCGACAGGGCGCCGCCGACCATCAGCTGGGCCAGCGGTCCGGCGACCAGGGCCACGCCGACGGCGGCGGGCAGGGTCAGCAGGACCATGAAGGACGCCTGTTCGCGCGCCGTCTCGGCCAGGGCCGCGCGACCGCCGCGCTCCAGCGCCGCGACCATCGCCGGTCCGCCGGCCATGCCCAGCCAGATGAACATCACGTCCAGGGTGCGGTTCGCCAGGCTGTAGCCCGCGTGATAGACGCCGACCGCCCGCTCGTCGAGGAAGGCGGCCAGAAGGAAGCGGTCGGTGTTGGCGATGACCAGCGACAGGATCAGCGAGAAGGCCACGGGCAGGCCGTAGCCGGCGTAGTCGTGCAGGCGGGCCCTCTGGAACCGGCCGCCGCGCGCCAGGGCCAGCTCCCGGCGCAGGGTGAAGACCAGGCAGATCACCGCGATCGAGCCGATGCCGATCATCGGACCGGCCGCGCCGGCGCCCAGGGTGATGGCCAGCACCCCGATGGCGAAGCCGCCGGCCGTCTGGGCCATGTCCAGCGCCGAGGCGGCCATCACCTCGCCGTCGGCCTTGCGCCGCTCCTGCACGATGCGGATCAGGCTGCGGAAGACGATGGCGGCCAGGCCGACGGCCACGGCGGCCTTCAGCGGCGCGGTGATCGGCGCCAGCCACACCGCGACCGCCGCGACCACCGGAAAGACGATGGCCAGCACGGCGAACGCGCGCATCAGGGTGGCCAGATGGTCGGCGACCTCGCCACGTTCGACCGAACGCGCCTGGAACCGGGCCAGCGCCGCCTCGACCCAGGTGAACAGGGTGGTGTGGGCCAGGCTCATGACCGACAGGGCCAGGGCGTATCCACCATACTGCTCGGGCGTCAGCAGGCGGGTGAAGACCACGATGGTCAGCAGCCCGACGATCCCCTGGGTGATGTTGGCCGGCAGGTAGCCGATCAGGCCGCGGCGAAACATCGGCCTAGCGCACCGTGTCCCGGTCCCCGAGCAGGCAGGGGATGGTCATGGCCATGATGTAGAGGTCGAACCAGAAGTTCTGGCGCTCGATGTATTCGATATCGAGCGCCACGCGGCGGCGGACCAGTTCGGGCGTATCGACAGGACCGCGCGAGCCGTTGATCGCGGCCCAGCCGGTCATGCCGGGCTTCATGCGGTGGCGGTGGGCGTATTCGGCGACGAGGCGGGCGGATTCGGTCTGGCCGGTCTTCATGCCCACGGCGTGGGGACGGGGGCCGACCAGGCTCATCTCGCCGGTCATCACGTTGAACAGCTGCGGCAGTTCGTCGAGGCTGGTCTTGCGGATGAACCGGCCCACGCGCGTCACGCGGTCGTCGCCGGCGCGCACCTGTTGCACGGCGGCGAAGTCGGCCGCCTCGGCGCGCATCGAGCGGAACTTCCAGACCAGGATTTCCTCGTTGTTGAACCCGTGGCGGCGCTGGCGGAAGAACACCGGACCGGGGCTGTCGAGCTTGATGGCCACGGCCACGGCGATCATCAGCGGCCAGCCCAGCAGCAGGGCCAGCGCCCCGACGACCAGGTCCTGGGCGCGCTTGACGCCCGCGCGGCGGATGTCGGCGGGCTCGCCCGAGACCTGGGCCAGCTGGGCGTCGGCGATGCGCGACAGCGCGCGGTGCCGGCCGTCCTCGCCGCCCGCGTCGAGCACCAGGCTGACGTCGTTGGGCAGCACCCGCAAGCGGTCGATCAGCTCCCGGATGCGCGGCTGGGCCGACGGATTCACCGCGATGACGATGCGATCGACGTAGGGCATGATCTTGTGGGTCAACAGGTCGGTCGTATTGCCCAGCACCGGCACCCCGGCGAGCTCCCGCGGGACCCGGTCCAGGCGGTCGTCGAACACGCCCAGCACCGCCACCTCGCGCGTGGCCAGGGCCGTCTCGATCAGCTTGCGGGCCGCCGGTGTCGCGCCGACGATGACGATGTTGGGGGTCAGCTTGCCGTCGCGACGCCAGCCGGCGACGATCAACCACCACAGGCCGTGCAGCGCCAGCACCGCCATCAGGCTGACAGCGAACCAGGCCGGGACGACCGGTGACAGGCGCGGACCGACCAGGTCCAGGGCGATCAGAGGCAGGCCGGCGAGGCTGAAGGCCGCGCAGACCCGCACGAAATGCCGCGACAGGTTCTCGTTGAGGGCGAAGCCGTGGGTGTCCATGGCCCGCAAGCCCCACAGCAGCAGGCCCGCGCCCAGCGCCAGCGGCAGGGCCTGGCCGACGGTCGCCTGCAACAGGCCGCCCTCGGCGAGGAAATGCGCCGCCGTCAGGGTCGCCACGACGATGGCGGTCGCGTCGATCCAGCGGAAGGTGTGCGTGACGTGCCGCAGCTCAAGCCGGGACCGCACGGGCGTCAGCCGGCGCGGGCGGAAAGGACCGCGCCGGTCGCGCGGGTCCTCCAGCGGCGCGGCGTCGGGCTCGCGCCCGAACTGGGTCTCCAGCACCCGGTGCAGCGCGCGCACGGCATCGACCCAGCCCTCTTCGGGACTGGCGTCGGGCACTGCGCGCGGGGCGGGGGCGGACCTCATCGCGGGCAATCTCGCATGGCCGGCTGAGCGTCCGGTTAACGGGGTTCGCCCAAACCATGCGAGCGGTCGTTGCGAACGTCGCGCCACTTGGATATGAGGGGCCTCCCGCGAAAGCGGGGTGGAGACGTGCCCGAGTGGCCGAAGGGACTCGTTTGCTAAATGAGCGTACCCCAAAAGGGTACCGTGGGTTCGAATCCCACCGTCTCCGCCATCCTGCTTCGCCCCGCGGGCTTCGCGGGATAAAATCCTGAGCCATCATTCGAAGCAGGATGCCCTCCGAAGCCCTGGCGCAGGCGGGCGTGTTTCCCGAGCCCCGCTTTTCGTGAGTCCCACGCATGCCGCCAACCCGGCCAGGTCTGGCCCTGCTCCAGCCGGTTATTCCGCAGAATGTCGGCGCCTGCATCCGGTTGTCGGCCTGTTTCGGCGTGGACCTGCACGTGATCGAGCCCGTCGGCTTCCGGTTCGACGACAGCGCCATGAAGCGGGCGGCGCTCGACTATGGGCCCCTGGCGCACATGACGCGGCACGCCGACTGGGACGCCTTCCTGCGCGACCGGGCGCCCGGGCGGCTGGTGCTGTTCACGACAAAGGGCGCGACGCCGCTCAACGCCTTCGCCTTCCGGCCTGATGACGTGTTGCTGTTCGGCCGCGAGACGGCCGGTGCGCCGGAAACGGTGCATGCCGTCGCCGACGCCCGTGTGGTGATTCCGTTGCGACCGGACGCGCGGTCACTGAACCTGTCGGTCAGCGCCGGAATCGGCCTGTTCGAGGCGCTGCGCCAGACCGGCGGGCTCGGGGGCAAGGCTTGACGACGGTCAGGCCCAACTCGCGTCATGGCCCGACTTGTTCGGGCCATCCAAGCGCGCGAGGCTGGAGGTTGTCCCACTGATCGTCAGCGGTTCATCGTCAGAGCGCCGTGTTCTTGGGTGGCCCGAACACGTCGGGCCATGACGGATTTATTTGCCCGGGCAGTGCTCGGCATCAGCCATTGGACCTAGTCGTCGAACCCCACGAACACCGCCGCCTCGTCGATCGACTTGCGCTGCGAGACCACCGCATTGGCCGGAAACGAGTCGTCGGGCCAGCCCATGGCGACGCAGATCATGATCACCTGGTCGTCGGGGATGCCGGCGTGCTCGCGCACCACGGGCGACTGCATGATGCCCTGGCTGTTGATCACGCAGCCCAGGCCGCGCGCCCAGGCGGCGTTGACCAGGGCGTTGGTCACGGCGCCGCAGTCGAACGGTCCGATGTCGCCGCCATGGATCGAGCGGTCGTAGGTCACCACGATCGAGACCGGCGCGTCGAACTGGCGAAACCCGCGCAGAACCCAGTCCGTCCGCTTCTCCTTGTTGTCGCGCTCAATGCCCATGGCCGCGAACAGCTGCTTGGCGACGCCGATCTGTCGCTCGCGGTGGGCGCCGCCGTATTCGCCATGGCCGCGGAACTCGCGCGATGACGGCACGCCGGCCAGATTGCGCTCGGTATTGCCGGCGCGGATCCGGTCCAGCGCCTCGCCGGCGACGACATAGAAGTTCCACGGCTGGGTGTTCAGCGACGACGGCGCGCGCATGGCCACCTCGAGAACCTCGCGGATCAGCGCCCGGGGCACGGGCTCGGGCCGGTAGCCGCGGATGCTGCGGCGTCCCTGGACAACCTCGTCGAACGTCGGGGCGGGGCTCGCGGCTGGATTCATGGTCTGGTTTCCACGCTGATCGGATGTGACCGTCGTGTGAGTAGCGCGTGCGATGCGGCGAAAGAAGGTGAACTTGTCGCCGCCATATCCGGACTGGCCCTCGCCGCCGGCAGGACGCAGGATGGCGCGGGCCGCCCCGCCGGGCGGCGTGACCGAGAGAGGCTGTGCGTGAACAGGGCCAGGCCCTTCGCCGACATCCGGGCCCAGGCCGCCGCGCGCAAGGGCGGCGAGGCGGCGCTGGCCGCCCTGCTGCCGGCGGTCAGGACCGCGGACGAGCTGGCCGCGATTCCCGACGACCGCTGGCTGGCGATGATGAGCCGCTGCGTGTTCCAGGCCGGCTTCTCGTGGAAGGTGGTCGAGACCAAATGGCCGGGCTTCGAGGCGGCCTTCTGGGGCTTCGACCCGAACCGCTGCCGGATGATGTCGGACGAGGACCTCGACGCCCTGCTCAAGGACCGGCGGATCATCCGCAACGGGGGCAAGGTCGTGTCGGTGCGCAACAACGCCGCCCTGCTGGTCGATCTGGCGGCGGAGCATGGTTCGGCGGCGGCGGTCTTCGCCCGCTGGCCGGCGGACGACTTCGTTGGGCTGCTCGACCTTCTGAAGACGCGCGGCGACCGGCTGGGCGGCGGCGCGGGCATGATGGCCCTGCGCTTCATGGGCCGCGACGGCTGGGTCACCTCGCCCGACATGGTCAAGGCCCTGACCCGCGAAGGTGTCATCGACGGCGCGCCCGATACGAAGAAGGCCCGCAAGGCGATCCAGGCGGCGTTCAGCCAATGGGCGGCGGAGGAGGGAACCCCTCTCGCCCACATCAGCCGGATTTTGGCGATGAGCGTGGACTGAGGTCGCGGTCAGCCCACGTCGATGAGCAACGGCCAGCCGGGGCCGAGCTCCTCGCGCAGGCGCTGTCCAAGGGCCTCGCCGCGCCGTCGGAACCGCGTCTCGGCCTCGGCGTCAACGAAGCCCGATCTCGCAGGGTCATCCAGATCGAGGGTGGCGTCGAAGTCCGCGGCCCAGGCCAGCAGGTCGGCGCGCAGGGCCGCCGACAGCGGCAGGGTCGCGGGATCGACGTCGCCCGCAAGCCCGGGCGACGCCTCCCACAGGGGAAAGCACTGATAGTCGGCCATCAGCCGCAGCGAGCGCATCCGCCTCAGCCCAGCAGATGGTTGTTCCACGCCGCCCGCAGGGTCTTCTTGTCGATCTTGCCCGTCGCGGTCAGGGGCACGGCGGCGAACACCACGTCGTCGGGCATCCACCATTTGACGATCCTGGGCCGCAGGTAGTCGAGCACCTCGTCGCGGGTCACCGTGCGGCCCTCGTGCGTCTCGATGACCAGCAATGGCCGCTCCTCCCACTTGGGGTGAGGGATGCCGACCACGGCGGCGATCTTCACCCCGGGGCAGGCCACGGCGACGTTTTCCAGGTCGATCGAGCTGATCCATTCGCCGCCGGTCTTGATCACGTCCTTGGCCCGGTCGGTGATGCGCATGAAGCCGTGCTGGTCCAGCGTGGCGATGTCGCCGGTGTCGAACCAGCCGCCATCGTCGGTGACGTCCTCGTCCTTGCGGAAATAGCGCTGGATGGTCCAGGGGCCACGGACCATCAGGGCGCCGCTGGTTTCGCCATCGCGCGGCGCCTCGCCGCCGTCGTCGAGCATGATCTTCAGCTCGATGCCGAACTGCAGCCGGCCCTGGCGGGTCCAGATGATCTCGTCGACCTGGTCCTCGCCGAGCGCCGCGACCGACGGCGTGGGGGTGGCGACCACGCCCAGCGGACAGGTCTCGGTCATGCCCCAGATCTGCAGCACCTGCACGCCGTGCTTGACCTTGAAGGTCTCGGCCATCGCCCGGGGCACGGCCGAGCCGCCGATGATCACCCGCTTGAGCTGGCCGACGGTCTGGCCTGTCTGGGCCAGCCAGTCGAGATACATGGTCCAGATGGTCGGCACGCCGCCGGAGAAGGTCACGCCCTCGCCGATGATCAGGTCCTGCAGGCTGGCCGGGTCCATCTTCTCGGCCGGCAGCACCAGCTTGCAGCCGTTGATCGGGCAGATGAACGGCAGGCCCCAGGCCGTGGCGTGGTAGAGCGACGAACAGGGCATGACCACGTCGAAGGCGGTCAGGCCGAAGGCGCTGGCCAGGCCCGCGGCCATGGCGTGCAGCACCACGGCCCGGTGGCTGTAGAGCACGCCCTTGGGGTCACCCGTGGTGCCGGAGGTGTAGCAGAGGAAGGCGCCGGCGTTCTCGTCCAGCCGTGGCCAGGCATAGGCCGCGTCGCTCTCGCCCGCGATCAGCGTCTCGTAGTTCAGCGCGCCCACGGCCCCGGCGTCGTGGTGGTCGGCGTCGGCCAGCAGCACGAAGGTCTTCACCGTGGTCAGCCGGTCGGCCAGCCGCTCGACCAGCGGCGCGAAGGTGGCGTCGTAGAACAGCACCGTGCTTTCGGCATGCTCCAGCACATAGACGATCTGGTCGTCGAACAGTCGCGGATTGACCGTGTTGAGCACCGCCCCGATGCCAGGAACGGCATAGAACAGCTCCAGATGCCGGTGCGTGTTCCAGGCCAGGCTGGCGACCCGGTCGCCGGATGTCACGCCCAGCCCCTCAAGCGCGCGGGCCAGCCTGCGCGTGCGGGCGGCCAGGCCGGCGTAGTCGTAGCGGTGAATCCGGCCCTCGACGGTGCGGGAGACGATCTCCACCCGGCCATGCGCCGTCTCGGCGTGGGTCAGGATGGCGGTCGTCAGCAACGGGACGTCCTGCATCAGTCCGGGGATCACGGGCGTTTCCTCCTGGTCTTTGTGATTGGCGTTCAGGATCGGCGCTGGGCGCCGTGCAAGTCAATCCAGACGGTAGGCTTCACGGCCGGCGGCGCGGTTCTCGCGCACGATACGGCCCCACCAGCGGATGCGCTCGGCGTCGGTCAGACCGTCGCTGTCCTCCAGCCAACGGACCATGCTGTCGAGGAACAGGCCGAACAGGGCGCCGGCGGCCATTTGCGCCCGGTCCTCGGCTCCGGGCGGCGCGTCGGGGCCCGGCTTGAACAGGGGCAGGGCGGTGCGCGCCAGCAGGGGGCGCAGCCGCGCCTCCCACTCCGGCTGGCTGGCCCGGCAGTTGCGGAACACCAGCAGGAAGGGCGCGGGCTCCTGCCGCGCCGTCTCGAGCACCCGCGCGACCATCGATCCGTAGCCCTCCCATGGCGCGGCGTGGGCGTCCTCGATCGCGCCGGCGACCCTTTCGAAGATCGCCTCGACCAGCGCCTCGCGCGAGGGAAACAGGCGATAGAACAGCACCTTGGCCGCGCCGGCGGCGTCGGCGATGTCGCGCATGGTGGCCGTGTGCAGGCCCTTGTCCAGCAGCACGCGGGCGGCGACGCGGACGTACTCGTCGCGGCGCGCGGCGTGATCGACGCGGGGCTTCTTGCGGACGGGCGCGGTGGCTGCGGTCATGGAAACTGCGTGGTAACAGACTTTGCGGAGCGCGGGGACATGCACTTGGAGTGCGTGTCCCCATGCTACTCCCGCCGCAGCGCCTCGATCGGGTCGAGCCTGGCCGCTCTCCACGACGGATAGGCGCCGAACACCACTCCGACCAGCAGCGAGAAGCCCAACGCCACGGGGATCGACCAGGTGGCGATGGCCACCGGCCAGTCGCCCAGCTTGGCCATCAGGAAACCGCCGCCGATGCCGATGACCAGGCCGATGATCCCGCCGATCACCGACAGGGTCACGGCCTCCAGCGCGAACTGGAACAGCACGTCGTTGCGCCGGGCGCCGACGGCCATGCGCAGGCCAATCTCGCGGGTCCGTTCGGTCACGGCCACCAGCATGATGTTCATGATGCCCACCCCGCCGACCACCAGCGACACGGCGGCCACGGCGGCCAGCAGCGAGGTGAAGGTCTTCACCGAGGCCTGCATGGCCTCCATGATCGAGGCCATGTTCTGGACGCTGAAGTCGTCGTCGGCGCCCTGGCGGATGCGATGGCGCTCGCGCAGCAGGTTGGTCACGTCCTCCTGCAGCCGGTCCATGTCCTCGGCGGTGGCCGCCTTCACATAGATGGTCTGGACGTTGTCGCCCTGGACCCGCCGGCCGACCACGCGCGACCGCACGGCCTGCAGGGGCCCCAGCACGATGTCGTCCTGGTCCTGGCCGAAGCCGCTCTGGCCCTTGGAGGTCAGCACCCCGACCACCTCGAATGGCACGACCCCGACCCGGATGCGCTTGCCCACCGCGTCGGTGTCCTCGCCGAACAGTGCGGTCGCCACGGTCTGGCCGATGACGACCACCTTGCGGCCCTGACGCGCCTCGGTCTCGTCGAACATCCGGCCCGAGGCGATGGTCAGGTCGCGGGCGGTCAGATAGTCGGGCGTGACCCCCTCGACCCGCGACTGCCAGTTGGCGCCCTCGGCGGTCAGCTGGGCGCCGCCGCGCACGGCCGGAGCCACGGCGACCGCCCCCTCGACCTGGCTGGCGATGGCCCCGGCGTCGTCCTCGGTCAGGGACACGCCGCTACCGGCGCCCTGGCTGACGAAGCCGCCGCCCGGGCCGCGCGAGGCGCCGGGCATGACGATCAGCAGGTTCGATCCCAGCCCGCCGATGGCGCTGGTCACCCGCTGCTGCGCGCCCAGGCCGATGGAGGTCATCATGACCACGGCGGCGACGCCGATGACCACGCCCAGCGAGGTCAGGGCGCTGCGCATCGGGTGGGCGGCGATGGCCCCGGCCGCGAAGCCGACCAGATCGATACGCTTCACGGGCGGTCTCCCTTGGCGTCGGAGACGATCAGCCCGTCCCGGAACGTGATCCGCCGGTCGGCCTCGGCGGCGACGTCGGCGTCGTGGGTCACGATCACCAGGGTCAGCCCCTCGGCGTTGAGCGCCTTGAACAGAGCCATCACGTCGTTGCCGGTCTGGGTGTCCAGGGCGCCGGTGGGCTCGTCGGCCAGCAGCAGGTCCGGCGCGTTGGCCAGCGCCCGGGCGATGGCCACCCGCTGCTGCTGTCCGCCGGACATCTGGGTTGGCTTGTGGCCCATGCGCGCGCCCAGCCCGACGCGCTCAAGCATGTGCCGGGCCCGCGCCCGCCGCTCGTCCGGCTCCATTCCGGCGTAGATCATCGGCAGCTCGACGTTCTGCAGCGCCGAAAGCCGTGGCAGCAGCTGGAAGGACTGGAACACGAAGCCGATCCGGCGGTTGCGGAAATCGGCCAGGGCGTTGTCGTCGAAATGGCTGACGTCCTCGCCATCGAACAGGTAGGTCCCGCGGCTGGGCCGGTCGAGACCGCCCATGATGTTCATCAACGTTGACTTGCCGGAGCCGGAGGAACCGGTGATGGCGACGTTCTCTCCACGCGCGATGGACAGGGAGACGCCGGCCAGGGCGGCCACCGTCTCCTCGCCCATCCGATAGACCTTCTCCAGATCGCGGATCTCGATCACGGGCTACATCCGCACCCGGACGCCGCCGCCCATGGGACCGCCCTGGGCCGCCTTGGGTTTGGCCTTGGGGCCGCCGCCGACGATGACCTGGTCGCCGGCCTTCAACGGACCGACGATCTGGGTGAAGGAGCCGTCGGATGCGCCGACCCGCACGGGCACGGCCGTCGGCTTGCCCTCGCGCAGCACATAGACCAGGCCCGAGGTCATGCCGCCCTGGCCGCGACCGCCGCCGGCGGCCATCCGGGCGCGCAGGGCGACCAGCTTGTCCTTCTGGGCCGGTTTGAGGATCGGCTCCAGCCTGGCGAGCACGTCCTGCGTCATCTGGCGCATGGCCTGGCGACGGGCAGCGGGATCGCCGGACGCCTTGGCCAGGGCCTTGGTCCGGGCCTCGGCGAGTATGGCCTCGGCCTTCTTGCGCTGGCCGGCGTCCAGATCGAGGTCGTCGAGCAATCGGGCGCCCATCGCGCCGCCCTGGCGCTGGCCGCCGCCCTGACGGAAGCCGCCGCCCGGTGGTCCGCCGGGCCCCACGGCCGGCCCGGCGCCGCGCCGGGCCGCCTGGGGCTGCTGATCCGGCGGGTTCCAGCGCAGGGCCGCGGCCGGGACCTTCAGCACGCCGCTCAGCTGCTGGATGACGATGTCGGCGTTGGCGGTCATGCCCGGCATCAGCTTGCCGCCCGGGTTCTCGGCCTGGGCGATGACGATGTAGGCGACGACGTTGGACTCGGTTTCGGGCTGTTTGCGCACCTGGGTGACCACGCCGGTGTAGGTGTCGTCGGGGAACGCATCGACGGTGAAGCGGACGGTCTGGCCCTCCCGCACCTGGCCGATGTCGGCCTCGTCCACCGAGATCTTGACCTCCAGCTTGGACAGGTCGTTGGCGATCTGGAACAGCACCGGCGCCGACAGGCTGGCGGCTACCGTCTGGCCGGGTTCGATCGAGCGGTTGATGATCACCCCGTCGATCGGGGCGACGATGCGGGTGCGGGCCAGGTCCGTGCGGGTGCTGGCGAGGGCGGCCCGGCTCTGGGTCACCGAGGCCCGGGCGGCCTGGATGTTGGCCTGGGTCGACTTCCAGGCGGCCTCGGCCGTTTCCAGGGCGGCCCTGGCCACGATGCCCTGATCGTACAGGGACCTGGTGCGGTTGTAGGCGGCCCGCGCCTCCGCCGCCTGGGCCTGGGCCTGGGCGACCTGGGCCTGGTTGGCGACGATCTGCGCCTCGCCCTGCCGCACGCGGCTGACGTAGGTCTGGGGGTCGAGGATCGCCAGCAGCTGGCCGGCCCGGACCTGGTCATTGAAGTCGGCCAGCACCTTGATGATCTGGCCGGAGATCTGAGAGCCGACATCGACCTGGACCAGCGCCTGCAGCGACCCCGAGGCCGAGACCGACCTGGTGATGTCGCCCTGCTGGACCTGTTCGGTGCGATAGGGGTCCTTGGGGGCCTTGGGCTTGAACAGCTGCCACCCGGCCGAGGCGGCCGCCAACAGGCCGATCACGGCCAGGGTGTAGACGACGGGGCGCGGCAGGCCCTTCCTGCGACGGGTCGGGGCGGCGTTCAGGCTCATGGGGTCTCGCGACTGGACTCGGCGGCCGGCGCCGCAACCTCAATGGCGTTAACCGCCGCGGGTTGCAGCCGCATTTCAACTTCGTTGCCCGGCGCCTTCCCTCGACCCCCTTCGGCTGGACCGCGGGCCTGCGACTGGGCGGGAGTCTTCGGCAGGTCCGCCAGGGCGATCCCGCCGTCGCCATCGACGTCGAGCAGGCCGAAACGCATGCGCGCCGCCGCCGTCGCCTCGGCCCGGCTGACGCGCTGGTCGAGGTCCGCGTCCGCCCCGCGCACGGGGTGCGGCTCGTTGATCAGCGAGTATTGCGCCGCGCCCTGCCGCCGGGCGGGCATCGGCCGCCCCCGCGGATGCAGGAAGCTGGGCCGGCCGTAGACCTGTTCGCCGCGCGTGGGCGGCAGGACCAGGGGCGGCGCCCCCTCGCGCCGCACGGGGCTGGGCATGATGCCCATGATCTCCGGCGCCACGTTGCGTTCGTAATCGACGTTCTCGAAACCATCGACCACCTGGTCCTTGTCGGTGTCGAGCCGGTCGAAGAAGGCCAGGGCGTCGGCGACGAATTCCTCGCGCGTCAGGCCTCCGTCGTGATCAGCGTCGGCCCGGCCGAACCACTGCGCCGCCGGATAGGGCTGGTCCTGTTCGGCGCGAAACGGCTCGCCCGCCGGACTGATGAACACCTGCGGTGGCGGCGGTCCGGGCGGGGGCGGGGCCTCCCGCGGGCCGCCGCCCGGGATGCTGATCGGCCGGTCCGGATCCTGGGCCAGGGCGGGGCCGGCGGCGAACAGAAGCATCAGGCAGGCGACGCGGGCGATCATGACGGGCTCCGGAGGATGAGGCGCGCCAGCTTCGCGGGCGGCCATGTCGCCAGTAGGGCCCGAGCTTTGCGGGATCGCAACACTTGAGATGTCGCTACAGCGGCAAGGTCACGCGGGCCGTCAGGCCGCCGCCGGGGCGGGCGCGCAGCACGACATCGCCGCCGTGGGCCCGCGCGATCGACCGAACCACGGCCAGGCCCAGGCCCGCGCCGCCCGTTTCCCGGCTGCGCGACGGCTCGCCGCGATAGAAGGGTTCGAACACCCGCTCGGCGTCCTCGGGCGGGATGCCGGGGCCGTCATCCTCGATCTCGATCACCGCCTCGCCGCCCTCGACGAACACCCGGCCGCGGGCCCGGAGCCCGTATTTCAGCGCGTTCCCGACCAGATTGGCGGTCAGTCGCCGCAGGGCCACGGGATCGCCCTCGACCACCAGCCATTCCGACGGCAGGGCCGTGGCGTCGGCGCCGGTCTCGGCCGCCTCGTCCAGCACGCTCTCGACCAGCGAGGACAGTTCCAGCTTCTCGCGCGGCCCGGCCCGGGTGGCGTCGCGGACGAAGCCCAGGGTGGCGGAGATCATCGCGTCCATCTGGTCGATGTCGGCGGCCAGCTTGCCGCGAATGTCGTCGGGCGCGGCCTCGATGCGGAACCGCAGGCGGGTGAGGGGGGTGCGCAGGTCGTGGGCGATGGCCCCGACCATGGCCGTGCGATCCTCGACATAGCGGCGCAGCCGCTCCTGCATGCGGTTGAAGGCCTCGGCGGCGGCCTGCACCTCGCGCGATCCGCCCAGTTCCAGCGGCGGCGCGCGCGGGTCGCGGCCGAGCCGGTCGGCGCCGCTGGCGAAGGCGGCGATCGGGGCCGCCAGCCGCCGCGCGAACAGCCAGGCCAGCGGCGAGACTGCGATGACCGAGATCAGCAGGGTGAGCAGGATGTGGCCCTGCCAGGAATTGAGCCGCAGGGAGGGCTGTGGCTGCGCGACCAGCCAGCCGCCGTCGGCCTGACGCACGCCGATCCTGAACGGCGCGAACAGGATCCGCTCGCCGAAGCGGAACGGCCCGCCGGGCCCGCCTTCGGGTCCGGGGTGTCCGGGAGGAGGTCCGGCGGGGCCATGCCCCATCAACGCCCCACCGCGGAAGACCCGCACCTCGAACGCGCTCTCGGTCTGCCGCGAACGCATGAACATCCGTCGCGGGCCGTCGGTCTCGATGACGATCCGCGCGGGATCGACCTGCAGGCTCTGGGCCAGGCCGCGCCGGATGTCCTCGCGCCAACGGCTGCCCCGCATGAGCAGGGGCCGCTCGCGCGGCGGCCGCGCCTGGGTCCTGACGACCAATGGTCGGGACTCGGTCACGGGCGTGACCCCCGGTTGGCGCAGCGCCCTGGCGACGTCGGACAGGCGGTAGAGCTCCGGCGGCGGCGGCGGCAGGTGCAGGATCACGGCCGTCGAGATGCTGTGCGCCGCCACGAGGCAGACGACAACCAGGCCCAGGACCTGGACGAACAGCGGCGTCCCGCGCCACCGGTTCATGACGCGCGCACGACCTTGGGCGAGAACATGTAGCCTTCGCTGCGGATGGTGCGGATGATCTCCACGCCGCTGTCGTCGTCCAGCTTGCGCCGCAACCGGCTGATCTGCACGTCGATGGCCCGGTCATAGGCCTCGGTGTCCGGCCCCCGCGCCAGATCGAGCAGCTGGTCGCGGGTCAGCACGCGCTGCGGCCGCTCGACGAAGGCGCGCAGCAGCGAGAACTCACCGCTCGACAGGTTGACGATCACGCCCTGGGGCGAGCGCAGTTCGCGCCGCACCAGGTCCAGCCGCCAGCCGGCGAACGTGCAGGCGGCGCCGACCTGGTCGTCGTTCGGGCGCGGTTCCTGCCTGCGCCGCAGGACGGCGCGGACCCGGGCCAGCAGCTCGCGCGGATTGCAGGGCTTGGGCAGATAGTCGTCGGCGCCCAGCTCCAGGCCGACGATGCGGTCGGTTTCCTCGCCCATGGCCGACAGCATGACGATGCCCGGTCCGCCCGCCGCGCCCGACAGCCGGCGGCAGATCGACAGGCCGTCCTCGCCCGGCATCATCACGTCCAGCACGATCAGGTCGGCGGGATTGCGCTGCATCGCCAGATCCATCGACCGGGCGTCCGACGCCTGATCGACGCGATAGCCGTGTCGCGTGAGAAAGTCGGCGATCACGTCACGGATGCCCGGGTCGTCATCGACGATCAGGATCCGGGCGCCGGGCGCCTCGGCCACGCCGTGGGCGGTCTTGTCCATCACGAGCTCCATGGCCGGCTTGTGCCGGACAGACGTGGCGCCGGAATTTCATCGCTGCAACAGACACAGGGACACGCACTGAAGTGCATGTCCCCGCGCCTAGCTGTAGCGCCTGGCCACGCCTTCGAGTTCGGGCAGGCTGCCCGCCTCGACCCCCAGCGCGATGTCCGAGACGAACGGGTTGGCCTTGCGTTCGAAGCCGAAGGTGCTCATCGGGCCGTGGCCGGGCACGAAGGCCACGTCGTCGCCGAGCGGCCAGAGCTTTTGCGTGATCGAGTCGATCAGCTGCTGGTGATCGCCGCGCGGAAAGTCGGTGCGGCCGATCGAGCCCTTGAACAGCACGTCCCCGACCTGGGCGAAGCGCGCCTGGCGGTGGAAGAACACCACATGGCCGGGCGTGTGCCCGGGGCAGTGGATGACCTCGAACTCGGTTTCGCCCAGCCGCACCGTGTCGCCGTCGGCCAGCCAGCGGTCGGGGGTGAACCCCTCGGCCCCGGCCATGCCGTAACGGGCGGCGCTTTCGGGGATCTGGTCGATCCAGAACTGGTCGTCGGGATGCGGCCCCTCGATCGGCGCGCCCGTGGCGGCCGCGAGCGCCGCCGCGCCGCCGGCGTGGTCGAGGTGGCCGTGGGTGATCCAGATCTTCTCCACCGTCAGCCCCTGCTGGGCGATGGCGGCCAGCAGGCGCGGAACCTCGCCGCCCGGGTCGATGACCGCGGCCTTCTTCGTCTTCTCGCACCAGACCACCGTGCAGTTCTGCTGCAGTGGCGTCACCGGGGCGATGATGGCCCGGATGGGAGAGGGAGCGGTCACGGAGACTCCTGGATCGATGGCCCGCCCATATGATCGGCGTTCAGCCCGGCGGAATAAAGGGCCCGCCCACGAAAAAGGCCCGGGATCGCTCCCGGGCCTTTCCGTTGTCCCCCGCAGCCCGCTGATGGGGACACGCACTGAAGTGCATGTCCCCTCGGGATCAGCCGTGGTCTTCGCCGACCCCGTGGGCCTGGGCCTGCATCGGGCCCGGGCCGGCGCTGTCGTCTTCATGCTGCGGCAGGCCCTTGCCGAGGCGCGAGTTCCAGAAGCCGTAGAAGATGTAGATCAGCGCGCCGATGCTGAGGTAACCGCCCAGCAGCGTGGCCGGGATCAGGTCGCCCGCCATCGCCTTGGCGTAGATGTCGAGCATCAGCGGCGCGATCATCACCAGGGCGAAGAAGATGCCCAGCAGCGGCGTGACGATCCCGAACGGCGCGGTGAACGGCCGGACGAGGTCGGGCCGGGCCTTGCGCAGATGCATGACGCTGACGCAGACGATCAGGAAGGCGGTTGCCGTGCCCAGGCTGACCAGGTCGCCGAGGATCTCGATCGGCAGGGCGGCCGCGGCCACCGCGATCAGCATGCCCAGGATGATGGTGCCGATCCAGGGCGTGCGGAACTTCGGGTGCAGGGTCGAGAACACCCGCGGCAGCAGGCCGTCCTTGGCCATGGCGTAGAACACGCGGCTCTGGCCGTAGGTCAGGATCAGCATCACCGAGGTCAGGCCGGCGACGGCGCCGACCTTGATCAGGATGGAGAACCAGCCCACGCCCATGCGATCGACGGCCAGGGCGATCGGGGCGGCGACGCCCAGTTCGCGGAACGGCACCACGCCGGTCAGCACCGCGGCGACCAGCATGTAGATGATGGTGCAGACCAGCAGCGAACCCAGGATGCCGACCGGAATGTCCTTCTGCGGGTTCTTGGCCTCGGCCGCGGCGGTCGAGACCGCCTCGAAGCCGACATAGGCGAAGAAGATCACCGAGGCGGCGCGGAAGATGCCGGGCAGGCCGTATTTGAAGCCGCCCTCGTTGGCCGGGATGAACGGAACCCAGTTCTCGACGTTGATGAAGCCGATGCCCATCAGGATGAAGGCCAGCAGCACGCCGACCTTGATGGCCACGATGACATTGTTGACCGACGCCGATTCCGAAACACCCAGCACCAGCAGGCCGGTCACGGCCAGAATGCCGATGGCGCCCAGGATGTTGGCGCCGCCGCTCTGGATGAAGGTCATGCCGCCTTCGATCGGCACCGCCTGAATGAAGGACGTCGTCAGCATGGGCGGAATCTCCATGCCGAAATTATGCAGCAGGCTGACCACGTTGCCGGACCAGCCGGCGGCCACGGTCGAGGCCGCGACGCCGTATTCCAGCACCAGCAACCAGCCCATGACCCACGCGAACACCTCGCCCAGGGTCGTGTAGCTGTAGGTGTAGGCCGATCCCGCCACGGGCATGGTCGAGGCCAGCTCCGCATAGCAGAGGCCCGCGAAGATACAGGCGAAGAAGGCGACGATGAACGACAGCATGACCGCCGGGCCGGCGAAGTTGGCCGCGGCGTTGCCGGTCATCACATAGATGCCCGCGCCGATGATGCAGCCGATGCCCAGCAGGACCAGGTTCCACGCCCCCAGGGTGCGCTTCAACTGGTGGGTGTTGGATTCATGCTGGACCTGCTCGATCGACTTTTTGAGAAACAGTCGGTTCCCGCGTTTCGCGGTATTTGCGGACATACGTCTCGCTCCCCCCAATGGCCGACGACCCCCGCCGGCGCGGCTAACAGGTCGGGGACGTTAGCAGCAAAGCCGTCTCGCGCAACGGCTTACGGTGACGAGCGGCTTTCGACGCACTAGGACTGCCGCGCAATGCTGCCGATCGAGGAAATCCTGCCCCGTCTGGGCGAGGCGCTGGCCGACGCGCCCTGCGCCGTGCTGGTCGCTCCGCCGGGCGCCGGCAAGACCACGCGCGCGCCGCTGTTCCTCATGGACCAGGCCTGGGCGGCGGGCGGCAAGCTGATCGTGCTCGAGCCGCGCCGGCTGGCCGCCCGCGCGGCGGCGGCGCGCATGGCCTGGACCCTGGGCGAGCCGGTCGGGGAGACGGTCGGCTTTCGCGTGCGCCTGCAGTCGAAGGTTTCGGCCCGCACCCGCGTCGAGGTGGTCACCGAGGGCGTGTTCACCCGCATGATCCAGGACGATCCGGGCCTGGACGGTGTGGCGGCCGTGCTGTTCGACGAGTTCCACGAGCGCAGCCTCGACGCGGACCTGGGCCTGGCTCTGGCGCGGGACAGCCAGCGGCTGCTGCGCGACGACCTGCGGCTGCTGGTCATGTCGGCGACGCTCGATGGCGCGGCCGTGGCCGGCCTGCTGGGCGACGCGCCGGTGATCGAGAGCCAGGGCCGCGCCTTCCCGGTCGAGACCCGCTACCTCGGCCGCGATCCCGCGCGCCGGATCGAGGAACAGGTCGGCCGGGCCGTCGAGCGGGCGCTGGCGGAGGAGTCGGGCGGCGTGCTCGTGTTCCTGCCGGGGCAGGGCGAGATCCTGCGCACGCGCGACTGGCTGGCCGAGCGGATGCGCCGTCCCGATGTCGATCTGGCCCCGCTGTACGGCGCGATGGACCCCGGCGAGCAGGACCGCGCCATTGCGCCTTCGCCGCCGGGGCGGCGCAAGGTGGTGCTGGCCACCTCGATCGCCGAGACCAGCCTGACCATCGAGGGCGTGCGCGTGGTCATCGACGCCGGCCAGGCCCGCGTGCCGCGCTACGACCCGGCCAGCGGCCTGACCCGGCTGGAGACCGTCCGTGTCTCCCGCGCCGCCGCCGACCAGCGCCGCGGCCGCGCGGGCCGGATGGAGCCCGGGGTCTGCTACCGCCTGTGGGACGAGGCCGAGACGCGGGCGCTGGTCCCGTTCGCCCGGCCGGAGATCCTGGAGACCGACCTGTCGGGCCTGGCGCTCGATCTGGCGCGGTGGGGCGCGCGAGACGCCGCGAGCCTGGCCTTCCTCGACCCGCCGCCGGCCGCCGCCTTCGCCGAGGCGCGGGCGCTGCTTGAGCGGTTGCAGGCGCTGGACGGGCAGGGCGCCCTGACGCCGCATGGCGAGGCGCTGGCCCGGCTGCCGCTGCCGCCCCGGCTGGCGCACATGGTCGTGCGCGGCGCGGCCGGCGGTCAGGCGCTGCTGGCGGCGAAGATCGCGGCCCTGCTGACCGAGCGCGGGCTTGGCGGTCGCGACACGCATCTGGGCCATCGGCTGGAAGCCTTCGACCGCGATCGCGGCCCCCGCGCCCGCGATGCCCGCCAGCTGGCCGAACGCTGGGCCCGTGCCGCCGGAACGCCGCCGAAGCAGCCGCCGCTGGGCGAGGCCCTGCTGCTGGCCGAAGCCTTCCCGGAGCGCGTCGCCAAGGCGCGCGGCTCCTCCGGCGAGTTCCAGCTGGCGACGGGCCGTGGCGCCCATGTCGAGCCGACCGACGTGCTGGCCCGCGAAAAATGGATCGCCGTCGGCGAACTGGGCGGCGGCGCGGCGCGCGACCGCATCCTGCTGGCCGCGCCGCTCGACGAGGCGGCCTTGCGCGCGGCCTTCGACGGCCGGCTGGTCGCCGAAGACCGGCTGGAGGTCGAGGCCGACGGCAAGGTGCGCGGCCGCCGGCTGCTGCGGCTGGACCGGCTGACGGTCGAGGACCGGCGCATCGACAGGCCCGACCCGGCGATGATCGCGGCGGCCTTGCTGGGACAGGCGCGGCGTCAGGGCCTGGACGTGCTTCCCATGGACGCCGCCCATTCCCTGCGCGCGCGCCTCGCCTTCCTCGGACAGCCTCTGTCGGACGAGACGCTGACCGCCCGGCTGGAAGACTGGCTGGCCCCGCTGCTCAAGGGCCGCACCAGCCTGGCTCAACTGACGGCCGGCCAGATCGCCGACGCCATCCGCGCGCTCGTCCCCTGGGACGTCCAGCGCCGTCTGGACGCGGAAACGCCGCTCCGCTTCACCGCCCCCACCGGCAACAGCTTCGCCATCGACTACGCCGCCGACGGCGGTCCGAGGGTCGAGGTGCGGGTGGGGGAGCTCTACGGCCTGGCCGTCCACCCGACCGTCGCCGGCGTCCCCCTGACTTTCAGCCTGCTGTCGCCGGGCCACAAGCCGATCCAGACGACGAAGGACATCCCCGGCTTCTGGAAGGGCTCCTGGTCGGACGTCCGCAAGGACATGCGCGGCCGCTATCCCAAACACGTCTGGCCGGAAGACCCCGCCGCGGCGGCGCCTGTGACGCGGGCCAAGCCGCGCGGAACCTGAACCGGTGGCGACCCGCGCCTTCGCGGCGGTCCGGCCGCGCGCCACAGCCTAGTCATCGCCGCCTTCCCCTTCACGCTCACCGTCTTCGCCTTCACCCTCGTCGGCGCCGCGATGGCAGCGGACGCAGTCGGTGATGTTTACGATCCCCTCCCGCCGGTGCCGCGCGGTGATGGCGTCGGGCCGGTGCTCGTGGCAGCCGAAGCAGGTGTAGCGGCGCGTGTCGTTGCCCAGGTGACAGGTCGCGCAGGGCGCGTTGTGGTCCCCTGTCAGGTCGAAGAAGCGGCCATGGTCGAAGGTCGCGGGTTTCCAGGTCTTGGTCTGGTGACAGGCGCCGCAATTCGGCGTGGGTGTCGGGTGGAGAGTGTCCTTCGGCGCGGTGTGACAGGATGCGCACCGCGCCTGAACCTCCGGCTTCAGCATGGTGTGCACAAATCTGGGAGACCCGGGACGGGACAGCCCGGGAACCCTGTGGTCGTCATGGCAGGCCATGCAGTTCTGGTTCGCCAGATCCCGATGGAAGGGGCGCCTGGCGCCTGGCGTTCCGATGGGCGCGCCGGCGACCGTGCGTACACCGATGGATGACAGGCTGTGGCAGGCGACGCATCGCTCGACCGCCGCGCCGCGGAACGGTGCGTGACAGGCGAAGCAGTCGCGAGTCAGGGCCGCGTGGGCCGGGATCAGCGGGCCGGGCGCAATCATCCGGTGCGGGTAGGCGAATGCCAGGACCGCGACGACCGCCAGACAGACCGCGATGAGGCCGAGGCTCCAGGGGCGGTTCATTTCCAGCCCCAGAACAGCAGGACGGCGACGATGTGCCCGACGGCGAGGACGACGAAGGCCAGGGCGATCGGGAAATGGACCACTCGCCATTGCTTGATGACGTCCAGCGTCAGGCTGTCGCCGTGAAGTCTGTCAGCGATGTCCTGCCGCGACAGCCCCTCCGCCAGCAACTGGCGTCGCCTGTCTTCATACCGGGCCTTGGCGTTCTTCAGCAGGAACTTGCCCGTCAGGCCGCTGCCGATGTTCAGAACCATCGCGCCGACCGCCAGCCAAGCCAGAACCGCGTTGAAGTGAACCCCGGCGTGAACAAGGATCAACAGCGACCCGGCCCAGGCCATGCGCTCGTGAAGACGCAGGAGCGTCATCGGCCGTCCGCTGTTGATGATCCTGTGTTTGCGCAGGGAGTAGCCGAACGAGCCGGCGATCAGCAGGACGCCCGGAATACCCAGCCAGCGACCGATCCAGACGGCATTCAGCAGATGCAGAAGGCCGTCGGTCGCCAGGGTCGCCGCAAGGAGCATGAACAGCGCCAGGGCGAAGGGCGTGACCTCGCGGATGAGCAGGGGGCTCTTCAAAACGGTCAAACCATGGCCCTTGTCGTCGCTCTCACGGAGCATCGACCACTGAAAGTCGGCGCCGGAACGACGTCAACCGCTATTGAGGACGCTTTGTCGCGGGCAGGCGCTGATCGAGGTCAAACCGGGTCCGCCAGTGGCGAGCGCGGGTCTACTCCCCCGCCGCGTAGATCATGATCCCCGTGGCCACCGACAGGTTCAGGCTGTCGGCCCGGCCGCGCATGGGGATCTTGACGTTGACGTCGCACAGGGCGGCCAGCTCGGGCGTCAGGCCGGCCTGCTCGTTGCCCATCAGGATCAGCGTCGGGCGCTGGTAGTCGGCCGCGCGGTGGTCGACCGTCGCGGTCAGCAGGGTGCCGACGACCGAGCCGGGCCAGGCCCCGCGCCAGGCGATGAATTCCGCCTCGGTCGCCCGCGCGATCGGCACGGCGAAGATCGAGCCCATGGTCGCCCGCACGGCCTCCACGGAAAAGGGATCGCAGCATTCGCCGACCAGGATCACCCCGCCGCAGCCGGCCGCGTCGGCCGTGCGGATGATGGTCCCCAGGTTGCCCGGGTCGCGCACGCGGTGCAGCGCCACCCAGACCCCGGCCGACCGCGGCTCCAGGCTCTGCAGCGGCGCGAAGCGCTGATCGAACACGGCCAGCACGGACTGCGGATTGTCGCGCCGGGCGACCTTCTCGAGGATCTCGCGATTGACCTCGATGACGTCGCCGCCGGCCATGCCGGTCGCGCCGATGGCCTTGACCAGCAGCGGATGGTCGGCGGCGTCCTGTCCGAACATGAGAATCTTCGGCGAAAAGCCCAGCTCGACCGCCTCGGTGACGATCTTCAGCCCCTCGGCGAGGAACTGGCCGCTTTCCTCGCGAGCCTTGCGCATGTGCAGGGCCCTGACCGCCTTGACGGTCGGATTGGTGTGGGAGGTGACGACCCGGCTCATGCTGACCACCGCGCGAAGAAGCTGAGGCCCACCTGCCGGTCGCCGGCCTCCTCGACCAGCGCCAGCTCGCCCCAGTCGATGCGGCCGGCGCGGCTGGCCGTCGCCTCGGCCACGAGGCCGGCCATCGAGGCGCCGGAGATGCGCGCGGCATAGGCGTTGAGGATCAGGAACGAGGCCTCGTCCGACAGCAGGCCGGCGCACAGGCCGATCATCTCCGGCAGGTCCTCGAACAGCCGCCAGACCTCGCCGTCGGGGCCGCGGCCGAACTTCGGCGGATCGAGGATGACGCCGTCGTAGCGATTGCTGCGGCGGTCCTCGCGCTGCACGAAGCGGCGCGCGTCTTCGACGATCCAGCGGACATTGTCGATGCCGGACAGGGCGGCGTTCTCGCGCGCCCGCTGCACGGACTGCTTGCTGGCGTCCACATGCGTCACCTGCGCCCCGGCCGCCGCGCAGACCAGGCTGGCGACGCCGGTGTAGCCGAACAGGTTGAGGATCTTCAGCGGCCGGCCGGCGGCGCGCTGGCGGGCGTCGAGCCATTCCCAGTTGGCCGCCTGCTCGGGGAAGAAGGCCAGATGGCGGAAGTTGGTGAACCGGCCGAGGAATTTCACCTGGCCCCAGGCCAGCTCCCAGCTGTCGACGGGCTTGTCCCGAAAGCGCCAGCGGCCGGCCTCGTCCTCGTCCGTCGGGTCGAACACCGCGTCGGCGGCGTCCCACCGGGCGGGCGGCAGGCGCGGGCTCCACAGGCACTGCGGCTCGGGCCGGACCACGTGATAGGGGCCATAGCGTTCGAGCTTGCGCCCGCCGCCGCTATCGACCAGCGCATAGTCGGCCCAGCCGGTGGTGCGCATCAGGGCGGGTGTTTCGGCGATGGTCGGGCCGGTCATCCCCGGCCGATACCGGTTCAGGCGCCGGCCTGTCCAGTGCGGCGCGCGTGCGGGGTCTTGTCCCAGTGGAATGGCCGGTCGAGCAGCTGGACCAGCGCATGGGCCGCCGCCAGCGAATGCAGCGGCCAGTAGAGCGGCAGAAGGACGATGTCGCGCAGCCGCAGCGGCGCCCGGGCCCGACGCAGGCCGACGACGCCGGCGACCGTCGCGCAGGCCCAGCCGACCGCCAGCAGCGACCCGTCCGGCAGGCTGAGCAGCGGCGTTCCGCCGTTGACCAGCCCCAGGACGACGGCGGTCAGCACCCAGGCCGCGAGCGGCCCGTGCAGAAACGCCGAGGTGATGGCCGCGCCCAGGGTGACGGCGAACGCGACCGCCGTTCCGGTCCTCCAGTGTGGCGGGCTGCGCGACTGCACCCCGAAGGTCTGCATGTAGCCCTTTATCCAGCGGGCGCGCTGCGGCAGCCAGTCGGAGAGCCGATCGGGCCCGGGTTCGAAGGTCGGCGAGCGCAGTAGTCCCATGGTGAAGCCCTCGGCCGATAGCCGGAAGCCCAGGTCGGCGTCCTCGGTCACGTTCCAGGCGTCCCATCCGCCGACGGCCCGCAGGATGGCGGTGCGGAAATGATTGCTTGTGCCGCCCAATGGAAAGGGCGCGCCGAGCCGCGAGAGCGCCGGCAGCAGCACCTCGAACTGGATGGCGTACTCGAGCGCGAACTGCGCGGGCAGCAGGCGGCGATCGGGCTCGATGCGCAGGGGCGCCTGCAGGCAGGCAAGCCGGGGCGGACCGGCGGCGAAGCGGGCGGCGGCCTCGCGCAACTGGCCGGGAGAGGGGCGATCCTCGGCGTCATAGATGGTGACCAACTCGCCCCGGGCGCGCTCCAGACCGATGTTGCAGGCGCGCGGCTTGGTGCGGGGCGCCCCTGGCGGAGCCGCCAGCACCTCGATGAAGCCGGGCAGGGGCAGCCCGGCCAGGGCGCGCCAGGTTTCCGCGTCGTCGCTCTCCAGGACGATCAGGATCTGCAGCCGGTCGCGCGGGTAGTCGAGGCTCTCAAGCGCGGCCACCAGATCGGCGGCGACCTCGGCCTCACGGTAGAGCGCGACGATCACGGTGTAGGCTGGCAGCTCCCCGTCGGTCAGGGGCGGCGCCGGATCGCCGGTCGTCGGCGCCAGGGCGGCGCCGAGGCGGCTCAGGGCGACCAGCGAAAACAGGCCGAACAGGAGGTCGTGCAGGAATCGTCCGGTCGTCCAGGGCGCCAGGAGGAATCCGGCGGCCAGGACCATGGCCAGCATGGCCAGGGCGGCCCACTGGGCGGCCGTCGGCGGCTGGGCCGCGCCCCGGGCGCGATCCTGGTCGGACTCGTCGGCGAGCCGAAGGGCGGGTCGGTGCAGCCGGGGCCGGCGGGCCGGCGAACCAAACCGTGGCCTCGCGACGACTTCGTCCTGGGCCATGGCGCCCTCCGTTCCCGCGTCGGGCGAATCACTCGCCGCCGCGCGGAGACACGTCAAGGGGGAAAATACAAAACAACAACCCGAAGTCGCGCCGTCGCGGGCGAGGCGCCTTGCGGGCGCTGGGTGATTGCCGTTTAGTAGCCTTCGGGGAACCCAGGGGAAGGCGAGTCGCGTGACGACGACCTTGAAAAAGCCGCAGCGGTCGGCGCGTAAGCCCAAGGGCGACGGGCACATGCGCCGTGGGGAAATCCTTCAGGCGGCGGAGCGAATCTTTCTGGCCGAGGGCTATCAGGGCGCGACGATCCGCAAGATCGCCGACGAGGTGGGCGTGTCGTCCACCGCGCTCTACATGCATTTTCGCGACAAGGACGAAATCCTGCTGGAGATCTGCGACAGCGCCATCCAGCTGTTGCTGAAGCAGAACAGCGAGATTTCCGCCCGGCCGATCGACGCGGTCGCGCGGGTGCGGCTGATGCTCGACGCCTACATCACCTTCGCGCTGGAAAATTCGAACGCCTATCGGCTGGTTTTCTGCGCCGAGGGCGGCATGGTTTCGGAAGACAAGCAGACGGCGACCGAGGCCCTCGGCGATCTCTGCTACGACAAGTTCGTCGGGGCGGTGCGCGAGATCGGCGCGTCCGGCCGCCTGCGCACGGGCACCGTGGAAAGCGCTGCCCAGGCCATGTGGGCCGCCTGTCACGGCCTGGTCGCGCTGCTGCTGACCAAGCCCAACTTCCACTGGGCGCCGACCAGCGAACTGCGCGGCGTGTTGCTGGACGGCCTGTTCTACGGTCTCGTGACGGACTGATCCGATGGTCAGGGCGCCAGGTCTGACCGCCGCCCTGGCGGCGCTGGCGCTCGCCGGTCCGGCTAAGGCCGCGGCGCCCAGGGTGATGTCGCTCGACAGCTGCGCCGACCAGTTCGTGCTGGCCCTCAGCCCCCGCGACGCCATCGTCGGCCTGTCGGCCCGGGCCGATGATCGCGACAGCTATCTGCGCGCGGCCGCCGCTGGCCTGCCGGTGCGGCGGGCGACGACCGAGGCGGTGCTGGCCGTGCGGCCCGACATCGTGGTGCGCTACTGGGGCGGCGACGCGCGGCTGGAGCAGACCCTTGAGAGGCGGGGCGTGCGGGTCGTCCGGATTGGCGAGGCGACCGACTTCGAGGGCGTGCGAACCAATGTGCGCGCCGTTTCGGCCGCGCTCGGCCGCCCGGCGCGGGGCGAGGCGCTGGTGGCGCGGATGGACGCGCGGCTGGCCGAGGCGCGCGGCGCCTGGAAGGGCGCGCCGGCCCTCTACCTGACCCCCAGCGGCTTCACCACCGGACCCGGCAGCCTCGTCGATGCGATGATGCGCGCGGCCGGCATGACCAACCTGGCGACCGGTTCGACCTGGAAGCCGATCCCGCTGGAACGGCTGGTGATGCATCCGCCCAGGGCCTTCGTGCTCGGCTTCTTCGACGCCTTCGCCGTGGCCATGCAGCGGTGGGGGCCGGGCCGGCACGCGGCGTTGAAGAGGCGGCTGCCTGGGCGGACGGCGGCGTCGCTGCCCGCGACGATCCTCGGCTGCCCGGCCTGGTTCGCGGCCGATGGCGCACAGGCCCTGGCCCGGGCGCGCCGGCCGTGAGGCGCCGCACGGGACTGTTCCTGCTGATCGCGCTGTTGCTGGCCGCGACGGTGCTGGCCGTGCTGGTCGGCGAGACGCCGCTGCGCGCGGCCGACTACCTGACGGCGCTGGCCCACCCGGGCTCGGCGCCGGGCGAGATCCTCTGGACCATCCGCGCGCCGCGGGCGGCGATGGCCGCGCTGGTCGGCGGGGCGCTGGGCCTGTCCGGCGCGGCGCTGCAAGGGCTGCTGCGCAACCCGCTGGCCGACCCGGGCGTGCTCGGTGTCTCGGCCAGCGCGGGCCTGGGCGCCGGCGTGGCCATCGCCCTGGGGCTGGCCGCGATCCCCGGGGCCATCGAGCTTTCGGCCCTGGCCGGGGCGCTGGTCGCCGGCGCGCTGGTCGTGGCCCTGGCCGCCCGCTTCCGCGAGCCGGAGACCCTGATCCTGCTGGGCGTCTCGATCTCCGCCTTCGCCGGGGCCCTCAGTTCGCTGGTCTACAACCTGTCGCCGTCGCCGGTGACCACGGCCGAGGTGCTGTCGTGGATGCTCGGCTCGGTGGCCAACCGCGACTGGCCGGACCTGGTCACGACGGCGATCCCGGCCGCGATCGGCGCCCTACTGGTCGCCTGGTCGGCGCGCGGCCTGACCATGCTGACCCTGGGCGAGGAGACGGCGGCCCTGTCCGGCCTGCCGATGGCCCGGCTGCGGGCGGCGGCCGTCGGC
Organism: Caulobacter sp.; assembly: GCA_030645575.1. Taxonomy (GTDB): domain Bacteria; phylum Pseudomonadota; class Alphaproteobacteria; order Caulobacterales; family Caulobacteraceae; genus Caulobacter. The sequence goes on from JAUSMJ010000059.1 coordinate 53,389, forward strand.
GGGGCGGCCCTGCTGGCGGGCGCCTCGGTCGCGGCGGCCGGGATCATCGGCTTCGTCGGCCTGGCCGCGCCGCATCTGGTGCGCCGGTTCGCCGGCGACGATCCGGGCAAGACCCTGCTCCCCTCGGCCCTGGCCGGCGCGGGCCTGCTGGTGCTGGCCGACCTCGCCGCACGGGTCATTCCGACGGAACAGGAGCTGAAGCTGGGCGTCGTCACCGCCCTGTTCGGCGCGCCGCTGTTCGCGCTGGTGGCCTGGCGCGCGGCGCGGAGTTGGCGGTCATGACGGCGGCCTGGGACCTGCGCGAGCTCGTCGTGCGCCAGGGCGGCCGGCCTGCGCTGCGCGGAGCCGGCCTGACGGTCGCCGCCGGCGAGATGGTCGGGGTGATCGGCCCCAATGGTTCGGGCAAGACGACCCTGCTCCGCGCGGGCCTCGGCCTGCTGCGCCGCGACAGCGGGACCGCCGCCCTGTCTGGCCGGCCGATCGACGCCATCCCCGAGCCCGACCGCGCCCGGCTGGTCGGCTACCTGCCGCAGGAGCGGCGGGTCGGCTGGAACCTGGCGTCGCTGGACATCGCCGCCCTCGGCGCGCCGGACCTGTCGCCCGCCGCCGCCCGCGAGGTCGCGCGGACCTGCCTGGCCCGCGTCGGCCTGGCCGGCTTCGAGGGCCGCGGCGTGCTGGAGATGTCCGGCGGCGAGCGGGCGAGGGTGCTGCTGGCCCGCCTGCTGGCCACCCGCGCGCCGCTGCTGGTCGCCGACGAGCCGGCCGCCGGCCTCGACCCCGACGCCCAGCTGCTGACCCTCGAACTCCTGCGAGCCGAGGCGGCGCGCGGCGCGGCGGTGGTCGTCACCCTGCACGACCTGACCCTGGCCGCCCGCTTCTGCGACCGGCTGGTGGTGCTGGCGAAGGGGCAGGTGGCGGCCGACGGCCCCGCCGCCACGGCCCTGACCCCGGCCGTCCTGCGCACGGTGTTCGGGCTGGAGGGCGAATTGATCCAGACCCCGACCGGGCCGGTGGTCTCCGCGCGGCGGGCGTCCTGAGGGTGAGAGGCGGGCCGAAGGAGACAGGTTATCCTGTCCCTTGGGACTGGATAACCTGTCTCCTCTGGCGCAATCGGGGACTGGTCAAGCAGTCCCAAGGGACAGCTTGACCAGTCCCCGACGGCGGCGTGCTGGGGTGGCCCGGACAAGCCGGGCCATGACGGCGGACGGGGATTTACCGCGCTCCCGCCGCGCCCGTCACCGGCGCGGTGGGCGGCACATAAGCCCCCCACGCCCCGCGCTTGAGATCCGCCGACAGGGTCAGCGGCGCCGAGCCGCCGGCGATCCGGGCGCGGTAGACCTGCATCGTTTCCAGCGTCCGCATGACGTAGTTGCGCGTCTCGACGAACGGGATGCACTCGATGAAGTCCAGCGGATCGGTGGTCGCGCCGCGCGGGTCGCCGCACAGCGCCACCCACTGCGGCGGCCGGCCGGGTCCGGCGTTGTAGGCGGCGGCGGCCATGATGTAGGACCCGCTGAAGGTGTTGACCATGTCGCCCAGATAACGGGCGCCCAGGCGCATGTTGAAATCGGCCTCGAACAATCGGTCGACCGAATAGGTTTCGCCCAGCGACCGCGCGGTCGCGGCGCCGGTGGCCGGCATCAGCTGCATCAGCCCCCTGGCGCCGGGCGAGGAGCGGGCCCGGGCGTCGAAATTGCTTTCCTGGCGGGTGATCGAGAACACGAAGGCCGGCTCCGCCCCGCCCGGCACGGTGGGGGCGGTCAGCAGGGGATAGCCGCGCTCGGGCAGCAGCATGCCGCGCTGGGCCGCCGTGCGCACCGCCCGCATGGCCGTGTCCGTCTCGCCGTAGGCCCGGGCCAGATCGACCAGCAGCGCGCTTTCCGCCGCCGTCGGCAGGGTGTCGTCGATGTGCAGCGCGAAGACCTTGAAGGTGTCCTTGTTGCCGGACTCATAGAGCAGGCGCAGGGCCCGCACGAGTTCGCGGCCTTCGAACCGGGCCCGGTCGGCCTGGGTGACCACGGGATCCTTGGGCAGGGTCAGGTCGCGGACGCCCGCCCGTTCGCCGGCCAGCTGGCCATAGAACACCGTGTTGTACTGCGCGCCCTGCAGATAGAAGGCCTGGGCCGCGGCCTTGTCGCCCATCGCCTCGGCCGCGCGGCCCTGCCAGTAGAGGGCCCGGCCCTGGGTGATCGGCGAGGTCCCGGCCGCCGCCAGACGCGCGAAATGCCCGGCGGCCTTCGCCGGGTCCTTCAGCTTCGAAAGCGCGATCCAGCCGGCGTAGAACTCCGCCTCCGCCGCGTCGGGGCCGACGGTCAGGCCGGTGTTGGCCGCCGCGCCATAGGCGCCGGCGTAGTCGCCCGCGGCGAGGGCCGCCACGACCATCTTGCGCCGGTCGGTCGTCCAGGCGCGGGCCGCGACTTGCGGGGTCGGCGCCGGCTTGAAGCCCCGGGCCAGCTGCAGCGCCATGGTGGTCAGGCCGCGCCGCTGGAAGAAGGCCGCCTGCTCGTAGATCAGGCCGGGCGTCTGCCGCTGCTCGGCCGACATATTGGCGATCAGGTCGTTGCCGGACGGCATGTTGGAGCGCAGGGCGATGCGCGCGTCGGCGATCGGCCGGTAGCTCTCGGGCAGGGTGGCGACCATCTCGCGCGCGGCCGGGCCCTGGGGGCCGTAGAGCAGCACGTCGGCCCGGCGCAGGTTGTCGTCGGCGGTGATGTAGGCGCCGAACCGGTCGCGCATGGCCGCCTGGGGCGCGGCGTCGAACAGCGCGTCGCGCCACCAGCGGCGGATCAGGGCGCGGGCCTCCTCGGCGCGGCCGGCGGCGCGCAGGGCGCCGGCCAGGGCCATGGCCCCCTGGACCGTCTCCGGCTCCGTCCCGCCGAACCAGGCGATGACCTTCTCCGGCGGCATGCCCGAGGTCTCGATCAGCCTCTCCGCCGTGGCCTGGCGCCGGGCCGCGCGCGGCCAGCCGTTGAGATCGCGGCGGACCGAATCGGCCTCGAAGAAACTCAGGGACTCAGGCGCGCCGTCGGCCAGGGCCCACAGGGCGATCTTGCGGGCGACCGGATCCTGGATGGAGTCCATCGCCAGGCGGGCGCGGGAGCCGTCGCCGGCCCTGGCCACGGTCAGGGCGGTGCTCAGATAGGCGGCGTCGGTGTCGGACAGAGGCTGACGGTAGGCGACCTGGGGCGTGGTCACCAGTCGCGGGCCGGCGTCGGGCTGCACCGACTGAGCCCCGGCGGCGCCGCCGAGAATCGCCGTGACCACCGCGCCGACCGCCACCTTCCGTGCAAATCCCGTCAAACCATCGTCTCCAAGCCGTCAATCCAGCCCCGTGGCGGTTGCGGTCGCCCCGTGCGCGGACATATTGTCCGCCACCGACACACAGCCGCAAACGAAAGCGGCGATCTCACGGCTTTTTGCAAGTCATGGTCCAGTTTCCCTTCAAGGGCGTCCTCCCCGCCCTTGTGACTCCCTTTCGCGACGGCGCGGTCGATGAGGCCGCGTTCGTCGCCCTGGTCGAGCGGCAGATCGCCGGCGGCGTTCACGGCCTGGTGCCGGTGGGCACCACCGGCGAGACCGCGACCCTGAGCCACGACGAGCACCGGCGCGTGGTGGAGCTCTGTATCGAGACGACCAAAGGCCGGGTCCCGGTCATCGCCGGCGCGGGCAGCAATTCGACGGCCGAGGCCATCGAGCTGGTGCGCCACGCCAAGGCGGTCGGCGCCGACGCGGCCCTGTGCGTCGCGCCCTACTACAACCGGCCCAGCCAGGAGGGGCTCTACGAGCACTACCGGGCGATCAACGACGCGGTGCAGCTGCCGGTGCTGGTCTACAACGTGCCCTCGCGCACGGCGGTCGATATCAGCAACGAGACACTGGCCCGGCTGTCGGTGCTGCCCAACATCATCGGCGTCAAGGACGCCACCGGCGACATGACGCGGGTCAGCTTCCAGCGGCTGATGTGCGGCGACGAATGGCTGATGCTGTCGGGCGACGATCCCAGCGCCCTCGGCTACATGGCTCATGGCGGCCACGGCTGCATCTCGGTGACGGCCAACGTCGCCCCCGACGGCTGCGCGGCCTTCTTCAACGCCGCCATGGCCGGCGACTGGGAGACGGCGCGCTACTGGCAGGATCGGCTGGTCGGGTTGCACAGGGCCCTGTTCCTCGACGCCTCTCCGGCCCCGGCCAAGTTCGCCCTGGCCCATCTGGGCCTGTGCGCCGAGGACTGCCGCCTGCCCATCACCGCCTGCGCCGAAGGGGTCCGGCCGCGCATCCTCGAGGCCATGCACGAGGCCGGGGTCATCTGATGACCCAGGTCGGCAAGACCATCGCCGAGAACCGCCGCGCGCGGTTCGACTACTTCATCGACGACGTGGTCGAGGCCGGCATCATGCTGACCGGCACCGAGGTGAAGAGCCTGCGCAACGGTCGGGCCAACATCGCCGAGTCCTACGCCGCGGTCGAAGGCAATGAGATCGTCCTGATCAACGCCGACATCCCGCCCTACAGCGGCGGCAACCGCTTCAACCACGAGCCCCGGCGGCACCGCAAACTGCTGCTGCACCGCAAACAGATCGGCAAGCTGGTCGGCGCGGTCCAGCGCGAGGGCCGGACCATCATCCCGCTCAAGCTCTACTGGAACGAAAAGGGCATCGCCAAGCTCGAGATCGGCCTGGCCAAGGGCAAGAAGCTGCACGACAAGCGCGAAACCAGCGCCGAGCGAGACTGGCAGCGCGACAAGGCCCGCCTGATGAAGGGCGACCGGACAGGGTAGGGCGACTCATGGCCTGATGCCCGCCCAGCGGGCGAGGCCGGATCGACCGGCCGTCCGAACGGGGAGGGCCAGCATGAGCGACATCGGCAACCGGCTGACGCGGACGTCCTCGGCGCCCCGCGTGGCGCGCATCGGCCTGACGATCGCGGCCCTGGCCTTTGTGCTGGTCGGCGGCGGCTGCACGGTGACGGCCTGCAGCACGACCGTCGAAAGCGGCGAAGCGGGGATCAAGACAACGAAGTTCGGCGCCAATCCCGGCGTCCAGCCGACCGAACTGCGGCCGGGCTGGCACTGGAAGGGCATCGGCGAGGAGATCATCGTCTACCCGACCCGCCAGCGGACCTACAGCTACACGCGCGAGGCCAATTCCGACGGCAAGGAGAACGAGGAAATCGCCTTCGCCGACCAGACCGGCCTGCCGATGACCGCCGACGTCAACCTGACCATCCGCGTGCGCGACGACCGGGCCGCCGACCTCTACGCCCGCTGGCGCCAGCCGTTCGACGACCTGCTCGACGGCCAGATCCGCAACGATGTGCGCTCGGCCATCGCCAAGGAGACCGAACAGGTGCCGGTGTCCTGCAACCTCAACCCGGTCGGATCGGGGTCGGGCGTGACGCCGACGCCCGCCGCGTCGCCCGCGACCCCGACCCCCTGCGCCGGATCGCTGATGGGCGCCGGCCGCCAGCTGGTGATCCAGCGCGCCTTCCAGCGCGTGCGCAACAAATGGGCCGCCGAGGGGGTCGAGATCAGCCAGATGGAGTGGGTCGGCACGATCCGCTATCCGCCCAGCGTCACGGCCGCCGTCGAGGCTCGCACCCAGACCGAGCAGCGCACCCTGGCCGCCCAGCAGAAGGCCGCCGAGGCCCGGGCCAACGCCGAGGCGGCCATCGAAACCGCCCGCGGCATCGCCGAAAGCACCCGCCTGCGCGGCGAGGCGCTGCGCGCCAATCCGGAGATCATCCAGCAAATCTACGCTGAACGTTCGCAGGGTCTCTGCCCCCCGGGAACCGAGACCTGCATCATCGGCCAGGGGGCGTGGGGGCTGGTGCCGGGCAAGCAGTAGGGGGCGGCGGTGGGCGATGCGCCCGGGCCCAACGACTCGCCAAATCCCCAAATACCCCATCATGGCCCGGCTTGTCCGGGCCACCCAGGCGTGGTGAGCGAGCCGGGGCGGGCGCGATGGATCCGATGAGCCTGAACATGATCGACGGTGCTCATGGGTGGCCCGGACAAGCCGGGCCATGACGGGATGGGGAGGTGGTTGAGACTACCCCTCCAGCAATCCCCGAACCCTCTGGAACACGTCCTCGAACATCGCCGGCGTCAGCCGCCCCGTGTTCGTGTTGAGCCGCGAGCAGTGGTAGCTGTTGATCACCGTGTAGGGCCCGGCCTGGAACTGCGACCCGTGGCCGGGCTGGCCCAGCGAGGCCTTCAGCCCCATGGCCCGCAGCACGCTGCGCCGGGCCACGTCGCCCAGGGTGACGATGACCTTCAGCTGTGTCAGCTCCGCCAGCTTGGCCGTGAAGAACGGGCCGCAGGTCTTCTCCTCGCTGGTTTCCGGCTTGTTCAGCGGCGGGGCGCAGCGGACCACGTTGGTGATCATGGCGTCGGTCAGGCGCAGGTCGTCGTCACCGTCGGGATCATAGGTTCCGGTGGCGAACCCGGTCTTCTTCAGGGTGTCGTAGAGCAGCCAGCCGGCGTGGTCGCCGGTGAACGGCCGGCCCGTGCGGTTGGCCCCTGTGCGGCCGGGCGCGAGCCCCGCGATCAGCAGCCGCGCGGCCGGATCGCCGAACGAGGGGGCGGGGCCGTTCCACCAGTCGGGATTCTGGCGCTGGTTCTCGCGCCGGTACTCGACGAGCCGCGGGCAGAGCGGGCAGTCGCGGGGCGGTTCGGAAAAACGGCTCATCTGGATGCTCCCCCCTCGGGGGAGCTGTCCGCGAAGCGGACTGAGGGGGTCGTCCGAGATCGGAGCGGACCCCCTCCGTCTCGGCTTCGCCGATCCACCTCCTCCAATGGGGGAGGATCTTGAAGGTCAAACCTCATCGTCCGCCTCCAGCTCCGCCCGGGTGCGGGCGGGGGGGTCGTTGAGGAACCTCGGCTGATGCACGCGCTGCGGCCGCCCGATGATGTCGCCCAGGTCGGCGAGGTCGACGAAGGCGTCGCACTGCCGGCGCAGGTCGTCGCTGACCATCGGCGGCTGGGACTTGACGGTCGAGACCACGGTCACGCGCACGCCCTTGCGCTGGACGCCCTCGACCAGGGCGCGGAAGTCGCCGTCGCCGCTGAACAGCACCAGATGGTCGGCCTTGCCGGCGATCTCCATCATGTCGACGGCGATCTCGACATCCATGTCGCCCTTCCAGCGCTTGCGGCCGTTGGCGTCGGTGTATTCGCGGGCCGGCTTGGTCACCACCGTGAAGCCGTTGTAGTCGAGCCAATCGACCAGCGGCCGCAGCGGGGAAAAGTCGTCGCCGCTCTCGGCCAGGGCGGTGTAATAGTAGGCGCGGATCAGCACCCCGCGCTTGCGGAACTCGTCCAGCAGCTTCTTGTAGTCAATGTCGAAGCCCAGCGCCTTGGCCTGGGAATAGAGGTTGGCGCCGTCGATGAACAGGGCCAGCCTGTCGGTCGGGTAAAACGTCATGTTTTCAAATCCTTGAACGCAATATCGCATCTGAAATCGGACGAATCCGTCATCATCGCCCTGGGCGGCAATCTAGCGGGAGATCACGCCTCCTGCGAAGCCTTGCTCGCGGCGGCGCTGGCGTGTTTTCCGGCGTATGGCCTGACGGTCACGGCGCGTTCGGGCTGGTGGCGCTCGGCCGCCTGGCCGGATCCGTCAGCGCCGCCGTACATCAACGGCGTGGCGCTGGTCGAGACCGCCCTGACCCCGGCGGAAACCCTTCAGGCGTTGCACGCCCTCGAACGCGCCTTTGGCCGCGAGCGGCATGAGGCAAACGCCGCCCGCACCCTCGATCTCGACCTGATCGCCCATGGCCGGCTGGTCCTTGACGAGCCCGGCCTACGCCTGCCGCACCCGCGCGCCCACGAGCGGCTGTTCGTCATGGGCCCGCTGGCGCGGATCGCGCCGGACTGGCGCCATCCGGTCAGCGGCGAGACCGCGACGGCGCTGGCGGCCGGGGCGACCGTGGGTCGGGACGCCGCAGGGGTCTGATCGCGCTTGCGGCGTTGCACAATGACGCGCAAAACTCTATGTAGCCCGGTTCCACCGGCACCCCGAGAGATTCAATGGCCCGCGTCACCGTCGAAGATTGCGTCGAGAAGATCCCCAACCGCTTTGGGCTCGTGCTCGTCGCCGCCCATCGCGCCCGCGCCATCTCGGCCGGCGCCGCGCTGATGGTTGATCGCGACAACGACAAGAACCCGGTCGTCGCCCTGCGCGAGATCGCCGACGACGTGGTGGACAACGACGGGCTGAAGGAAAGCCTGATCGGCACGCTGCAGCGGGTGGACGAGCGGACCGAAGCCGAGGAAGAGGCCGAGACCGTCGCCCTGCTGTCGGACCCGACCCACATGCAGATGAGCGAGCAGGAACTGATCCGCGCGCTGCAGAGCGACCGCGATGGCGGTCAGGAGGAGCGGTACTGAGCCCGGACGGCACAGAACCGCTTGATCTGATCGAGGCGACGACACCCGCCGCCGCCCCTCCCACGAACACGCCTCCGCCGGCGCCAGACGCCGCGCCCCACGCCGTGGCCAGGGCCAAGGCCTCGGGCCCCAAGTTCCTGCGCCAGTACGAGCTGATCGAGCGGGTGCGGGCCTATGACCCGACCGCCGACGAGGGTCTGCTGAACCGGGCCTATGTCTACGCCGTGCGCATGCACGGCTCGCAGACCCGGGCCTCGGGCGACCCCTATTTCGCCCACCCGATCGAGGTGGCCGGGATTCTCACCGAATACCGGCTCGACACGGCCTCGATCGTCACGGCCCTGCTGCACGACGTGATCGAGGACACCCACGCCTCCAGCGCCGATATCAGCGAGCTGTTCGGGCCCGAGGTGGCCGAGCTGGTCGAGGGCGTCACCAAGCTGTCGAAGCTGGAACTGGCCGCCGAGCACGCCCGCCAGGCCGAGAACCTGCGCAAGTTCATCCTGGCCATCTCCAAGGACGTGCGCGTCCTGATGGTCAAGCTGGCCGACCGGCTGCACAACATGCGCACCCTGGGCTTCATCAAGAGCCCGGCCAAGCGCGAGCGCATCGCCCGCGAGACGCTCGACATCTACGCCCCGCTGGCGCGCAACATCGGCTGTCACCGCATCTGCACCGAGCTTGAGGAACTGGCCTTCGAGCATCTCAATCCGGTGGCCCGCAACGCCATCCTGCGCCGGCTGGAGGCCATGCGCGTCGATCAGGGCAAGGCGGTGCAGCAGGTCAGCGGCGACATCGCCCGCATCCTCGAGGCCGAGAACATCCCGGCCCGGGTGTTCGGCCGCGAGAAGCATCCGTTCTCGATCTGGCGTAAGCTGCAGCGCAAATCGATCGGCTTCTCGCAGATGAGCGACATCTACGCCTTCCGCGTGATCGTCGATAGCGAGGCCGACTGCTACCGCGCGCTGGGCCTGATCCACCACCAGTGGCCCTGCGTGCCCGAGCGGTTCAAGGACTTCATCTCCACGCCCAAGCGCAACAACTACCGCTCGCTGCACACCACGGTGATCGGGCCCAAGGGCATGCGGGTGGAGATGCAGATCCGCACCGAGGTCATGGACCGGGTGGCCGAGGACGGCGTGGCCGCCCACTGGCGCTACAAGAACAAGTCCTACGGCTTCGACCGCGAGGCCATGGAGGCCGAGGGCGGCCGCGATCCGCTGGCCAACCTGCGCCAGCTGGTCCAGATGCTCGAGCACGGCGGCGACTCCGAGGACCTGGTCGAACACGCCAAGATGGAGCTGTTCCTCGACCAAGTGTTCGTGTTCACGCCCAAGGGCAAGCTGATCACCCTGCCGCGCGGCTCGATGCCGCTCGACTTCGCCTATGGCGTCCACACCAACGTCGGCGACACCACGGTCGGGGCCAAGATCAACGGCGAGCTCAAGCCCCTGCGCACGGAACTGGCCAACGGCGACGTGGTCGAGATCGTGCGCGGGCCCAAGCCGGCCGTGCTGCCCGACTGGCGCTCGCTGGCCGTCACCGGCAAGGCTCGTTCGGCGATCCGCCGGCACATCCGCCAGACGGAAAAGGAAGAGTTCCTGAGGGTCGGCGTGGCGGCCATGGACCAGGCCTTCGCCCGGGTCGGCAAGACGCGGTCGGGGGTCACCTTCCGGCCGGCGCTCGACCGGTTCGCGGTGGCCACCGAGGACGAGCTGTTCAACGCCATCGGCCGGGGCCGGATCACGCCGGCCGAGGTTCTGGGGACCATCTTCCCGGGCCTCAAGGAGTCGGAGAAGGCCGCCGTCAGCGCGCGCCGCCGCATCGCCGACGGCAAGGAGGCGCGCGACTTCGTCGTCGGCGACCGGCTGCGGGCGGGAACCCTGATCCGCTTCGCCACCTGCTGCCGGCCCGTGCCGGGCGACCGCATCGTCGGCATCGCCCAGGACAAGACGGTCGAGGTGCACGCCATCGACTGCCCGAGCCTCGAACAGTACGACGATCGCCAGGACCTGTGGCGCGACCTGCACTGGACCGCCGAAGCCGAACGGAACACGACCTCCCGCACCCGGCTGCGGGCGACGATCCGCAACGCGCCCGGCGTGCTGGGCGAGGCCTGCACGATCATCGGCGAGGTCGGCGGCAACATCGTCAACCTGAACATGCACCACCGCGGCGACGACCATTTCGACGTCGACTTCGATCTCGACGTGAAGGACGCCAAGCACGCGACCAACATCGTCGCCGCCCTGCGCGCCAATCCGTCGATCGAGACCGTCGACCGGGCGAAGGGGTAAAAGAACAGGCTTTCCTGTCCCTTGGGACTGGATAGCCTGTTCGTCATGCCGCACGGGAACAGGACAAGCAGTCCCAAGGGACAGCTAGTCCTGTTCCCTGCCGCCGAGCGCCGCAACGGCCGCCACCGTCGCCGCCGTCAGCGGCGCGGGCAGGGCGTCCAGCGGGAACCAGCCGCAGCCGCCCAGCTTGTCGGGTTCCAGCACCACCGGCTCGCCGACGCAGTCCTCCACCAGATAGACCGGCGCGACCCAGTGGCCGCCGTCGCCCAGGTCGATGGTGTCGGCCACGCACAGCAGGCGGCCCGGCGTGATGGTCAGGCCCAGCTCCTCGGCGATCTCGCGGGCGCAGGTGGCGCGCGTCGTCTCGCCCCAGTCGGTCTTGCCGCCGGGCAGGCCCCAATGGCCGGCCTCCGGCTCCCTCAGCCGCAACACCAGCAACAGGGTGCCATCGCGCAGGATCGCCGCGCCGCAGCCGACGCGGGGCGTGGGGGAAGGGGAGGTCATCCACGGGTTCCTATCCCGCTCCGCCGACCAATCCAATCACCCGTCACCCATGTCCCCGGTCTGTACAGGGACAAGCCCGAGGATGACGGGTTTGTATGGGGAGGATGACGAACGGGGGCGACACCGCTATCTAACCTCCATGACCCAAGATGACGTTCTCGACGAATTCCGCGGCGCGGGCGCGCTGCGTGAAGGCCATTTCGTGCTGTCCAGCGGGCTGCACAGCGGCGTGTTTCTGCAGAAGAACCTGGTGTTCGCCCAGCCTGACCGCTGCGAACGCCTGTGCAGGGCGCTGGCGGAAAAGATCATCGCGACGGTCGGCAAGCCCGACGTGGCCATCAGCCCGGCCGTCGGCGGCATCATTCCGGGCTACGAGACCGCGCGCCACCTGGGCGTCCAGTCGCTCTACGTCGAGCGCGAGGGCGGCGCCTTCAAGCTGCGCCGGGGCTTTTCGATCGCGCCGGGCGCCAAGGTGGTCATGGTCGAGGACATCGTCACCACGGGCCTGTCGTCGCGTGAATGCATCGCCGCCATCCGCGAGGCGGGCGGCGAGGTCATCGCCGCGGCCTGCATCGTCGACCGTTCGGGCGGCCGGGCCGATGTCGGCGTCCCCCTGATCGCGCTGGCGACCCTCGATGTGCCGGCCTACGAGGCCGACAAGCTACCGCCCGAACTGGCGGCCATCCCGGTGCAGGACCCGGGCAGCCGGAGACTGAAGGGGTGATTGCGCAAACTGTCCCTGCGTCCTTCGAGACGCGCTCCGCGCTCCTCAGGATGACGGAGGTTGGGGGCTGCAAAAATATTCGTCATGGTGAGGAGCGATCCTTCAGGATCGCGTCTCGAACCACGCAATGACCCAATTCTCCCGTCTCCGCCTCGGCGTGAACATCGACCATGTGGCGACCATCCGGAACGCCCGGGGCGCCAGCTATCCCGAGCCCTCGCGGGCCGCGGACCTGGCGCTGGCGGCGGGGGCGGACGGCATCACCGCCCACCTGCGCGAGGACCGGCGGCACATCTCCGACGCCGATATCGACGAGCTCTCGGCCCTCTGCCTCAAGCGCGGCAGGCCGCTGAACCTCGAGATGGCCGTCACCGGGGAGATGGTCGCCATCGCGCTGGCCCATCGCCCGCACGCCGCCTGCCTGGTGCCGGAGCGGCGCGAGGAGGTCACCACCGAGGGCGGTCTCGACGTGGTCGGCGGGCTGGGCCGCATCGCCCCGGCCGTGCAGCGGCTGCGCGAGGCCGGCTGCCGTGTGTCGCTGTTCATCGAGGCCGATCCGGCGCAGATCGCCACCTCGGCCGAGATCGGCGCCCAGGTGGTCGAGCTGCACACAGGCGCCTATTGCGACGCCTTCCGGGCCGGCGCGTTCGACCGGGCCGAGGCCATTCTGCGGCGCCTGCGGGCGGGCGCCCGCCAGGCCGGCGAGCTGGGCCTGGAGGTCCACGCCGGCCACGGCATCGACTTCGCCACGGTCAAGCCGGTGGCGGCGATTCCCGAGCTGACGGAGCTCAACATCGGCCATTTCCTGATCGGCGAGGCGATCTTCACGGGCCTGGCCCCCGCCATCCAGCGCATGCGGGCGCTCATGGACGCGGCCAGATCAGAGATCGCCGCGTGATCATCGGCATCGGCTCGGACCTCAGCGACATCCGGCGCATCGAAAAGATGCTGGAGCGGTTCGGCGACCGGTTCATCGACCGCACCTTCACCGCCGTCGAGCGCGAGCGCTCCGAGCGCAAGGTCAATGCGCAAGGCGGACGGGCGGCCAGCTACGCCAAGCGATTCGCGGCCAAGGAGGCCTGCGCCAAGGCGCTCGGCACGGGCGTGCCCCGGCGCGGCGTGCACTGGGCCGACATGGGCGTGGTCAACCTGAAGAGCGGCAAGCCGACCATGGCCTTGACCGGCGGCGCCGCCGAGCGGCTGGCCGAGATCATGCCCGAGGGCATGGTTCCGGTGATCCACCTGTCGCTGACCGACGATCATCCCTACGCCCAGGCCTTCGTCATCATCGAGGCCGTGCCGGCCCCGGCGTGACGGCGAGTTAACGGGCGTCGCGGAACCGGCTAGCATAGAAGCGGAAACGGGCGGGGGCGCCCGACAGTTTTGGGAGCCAGCGCGCCGCATGACCGAGGCAGCCGAGACCGCCATCGACGAGACGCCGCCGTCGCCCGATGAGGACGCCGCGAGGCCCGGCGAGATCCTCGAGATGGTCAAGACCGTGGTCTATGCGCTGCTGATCGCGCTGGTGCTGCGGATCTTCATCTTCCAGCCGTTCACCATTCCGTCCTCGTCGATGCGGCCGAACCTGCTGATCGGCGACTATGTCATCGTGTCGAAGTTCAGCTACGGCTACAGCCGGAACTCGATCCCGTTCAGCCCGCCGCTGTTCCGTGGCCGGATTTTCTCCGCCACGCCGAAGCGCGGCGACGTGATCGTCTTCAAGACCCCGGCGGCAGACCACAAGGACCTGATCAAGCGACTGATCGGCCTGCCCGGCGACAGCATCCAGGTGAAGGCCGGCGCGCTCTATGTGAACGGCCAGGCGTTGACGCGCGTGGCCGACGGCCAGGCCCGGGGCGACGAGGCGGCCTGTCCGAACGCGGCCACGCCGATGCGCTACTGGGAAACCAATCCGGTCGGCCGGCGCTATGTCACCTACGACTGCGGCCGGGGCGATCTGGACGACACGCCGGTCTATCTCGTGCCCGAGGGCCACTACTTCTTCATGGGCGACAACCGTGACAACTCGCTCGACAGCCGGGTCAGCGCGGAGGCGGGCGGCGTCGGCTATGTGCCGGCCGAGAATCTCGTCGGCAAGGCGGAGACGGTGATGATCTCCTGGAAGGAGGGCGCCTCGCTGTTCAAGCCCTGGACCTGGGTGCTCAATCTGCGCTGGAACCGGTTCTTCCATTCGCCGCGGTGATGCGCCGCGCGCGGAATCGCCCCCAATACGCCACGAAGGCGAGTTAACGGGCGCGAAGCTTGCCCGTGTCGTATTGCCGGACTAACCAGACACACGGGCCTGTTCCCGCATCAGCAAAAAGAGAGCCGCGCGCGCACATGACTGACGCCGCCGAACCGCAGGCCGAGACCGTCGCCGATTCCGAGCCTCTGGCGCTCGACAGTCGTCACGACGACGATCACGGCGAAACGGGCACTGACGCCGTCAGCGAAACGATCGAGATCGTCAAGACCGTCGTCTATGCGCTGCTGATCGCGCTGGTCCTGCGCATCTTCCTGTTCCAGCCCTTCACCATCCCGTCGGCCTCGATGGAGCCGAACCTGCTCAAGGGCGACTACATCATCGTCTCGAAATACAGCTACGGTTACAGCAAGCACTCGATCCCGCTCAGCCCGCCGTTGTTCAAGGGCCGCATCTTCGCCCGCCAGCCGACGCGGGGCGACATCATCGTCTTCAAGCTGCCGTCCGACGGTCACATCGACTACATCAAGCGCCTGATCGGCCTGCCGGGTGACCGCATCCAGGTGAAGGGCGGCGTGGTTTCGGTGAACGGCCAGGTCCTGACGCGGGTCTATGACGGGCCGGGCGATCCGGGGAGCTGCTGGAACGGCTCGACCGTGCAACGCTTCCGCGAGACCAACACCGTCGGCCGCACCTACACCACCTACGACTGCGGTCCGCGCGGCGACGTGGACGACACCGGCCTCTATGTCGTGCCCGAGGGCCACTACTTCTTCATGGGCGACAACCGTGACAACTCGCTGGACAGCCGGGTCGCCCCGGAAGCCAGCGGCGTGGGCTTCGTGCCGGCCGAGAACCTGGTCGGGCACGCGCGCATCATCCTGCTGTCGTGGAACGGCGAGGCCTCGCTGTTCAAGCCCTGGACCTGGTTCCTCGACGCCCGTCCCAGCCGGTTCTTCCACGTTCTCAAATGACCGTCCGACTCGAGGCTGTCGCGGCCTTCGAACAGCGCATCGGCTATGTCTTCAAGGACCGGGTGCTGCTGGAGCGGGCGCTGACCCACGCCAGTGTCCGCAGCCTGGGCCGCAACGTCGAGCACAACGAGCGGCTCGAGTTCCTCGGCGACCGGGTGTTGGCCCTGGTCATCGCCGAGCGCCTGCTGGAGCTGCAGCCAGGCGAAACCGAGGGCCAGCTGTCCAAGCGGCTGAACAGCATGGTCGATCGGTCCAGCTGCGCCCGGGTCGCGCGCGATCTGGACATGCAGTCGGTGCTGCGCACCGTCGGCGGCTCGACGCACCGCGAGAGCACGGCCAGCGACACCATGCTCGGCGACGCCTGCGAGGCCCTGCTCGCGGCGATCTACCTCGACGGCGGGCTGGACCAGGTCCGCGCCATCATCCGGCGGCTGTGGGACGAGGCCCTGACCACGGCCCCGCCCGTCTCGGCCAATCCCAAGGCGGCGCTGCAGGAATGGCTGGCCAGCCTCAAGCGCGGCCTGCCAGTCTACGACATCATCGCCCGCACCGGCCCGGCTCATGCGCCGATGTTCACCGTCCAGGTCACCGTCGAGGGGCTGGAACCCGGAACCGCCAGGGGCCGCTCCCGCCAGGAAGCCGAGAAGGCCGCCGCCCTCGCCGTGCTCCGCCGCGAAGGCCGCGCGGAGTAGACGGAGGGGACATGTTCCGGCGATAGCCGGTACGTGTCCCCGTCAGTCTGAACAGGGTGAGGGGACACGTACCGAAGGCGGTACATGTCCCCGACCGACGCTCCGTGCTACAGGCCGCCGCAATGACCTCCTCACCCCCCACCCGCGCGGGTTTCGCCGCGATCATCGGCGCGCCCAACGCCGGCAAGTCGACCCTGACCAACCGCCTCGTCGGGGCCAAGGTCTCCATCGTCACGCGCAAGGTCCAGACCACGCGCTTCCCCGTGCGCGGCGTGGCCATGGCCGGCGCCTCGCAGATCGTGCTGGTCGATACGCCCGGCATCTTCACCCCGCGCCGCCGGCTCGACCGGGCCATGGTCCGTTCCGCCTGGTCGGGGGCCGAGGACGCCGACGCCATCGTCCATCTGGTCGATGTCCAGGCCCAGCTGGCCGTGGAGGGCGAGGGCAAGGCCTCCGGCGCCGACAAGAAGGCCGTCCAGGACGTCGCCACCATCATCGAAGGCCTCAAGGGCGCCGGCCGCCAGGCCATCCTGGCGCTGAACAAGATCGACGGGGTCAAGCGCGAGCGCATGCTGGCCGTGGCCCAGCAGCTGTTCGACACGGGCGTCTATTCCGAGGTGTTCATGATCTCGGCCGCCACCGGCGCCGGGGTCGAGGACCTGCGCGACAAACTGGCCGCCCTGATGCCGGAAGGGCCCTGGCTCTATCCGGAGGACCAGACGGCCGACCTGCCAGTGCGCCTGCTGGCCGCCGAGCTGACCCGCGAAAAGCTCTATCTGCGGGTCCATGAGGAGCTGCCGTACGCCGCCACGGTCGAGACCACCGCCTTCGAGGAGCGCCGCGACGGCTCGGTGCGCATCGAACAGACCATCTTCGTCGAGCGCGAGGGCCAGCGGGCGATCATCATCGGCGAGAACGGCCAGACCCTCAAATGGATCGGCTCGGCCTCCCGCGAGGAGCTCAGCGACCTGCTCGACCGCAAGGTCCACCTGTTCCTGCACGTCAAGGTCCGCGAGAACTGGGCCGACGAGCGGGATATCTACCAGGGCATGGGCCTGGAGTTCGACGTCTAGAGCACGTTAGGTTTTGATTGAATCGAGGATTCCGTTGTTTGGCGGATCGTGATTCAAGATGTGGGCTGGGCGGAGGCCAGCCTGCATGGTTCGACCTTACGACATGGATTTGCGGGAGCGTGTGGTTGCGGCGGTTGAGGCCGGCGAGAGCCGGCGGTCGGCGGCGCGGCGTTACGGGGTCAGTGAGTCGGTTGCGGTGAAGTGGCTGCAACGGGTCGCTGCGACGGGCTCGGTGAAGCCCGGGAAGATGGGCGGTTATCGTCGTCCGGCGCTGGAGGGCGAGCGGGACTGGCTGCTGTCACGGATCGCGGAGAAGGCGGACGTGACCTTGCGCGGCCTGTCGGCGGAGCTGGCTGACCGCGGGGTGAAGGCGAGCCCTTACGCGGTCTGGTCGTTCTTCAGGCGCGAGGGCCTGACCTTCAAAAAAAAGCCAGCACGCGGCCGAACAGGACCGGCCGGACGTGGCCCGCAAGCGGGCGCGATGGAAGCGCTACCAGAACAGGCTTGATCCCAGCCGCCTGGTGTTCGTCGATGAGACATGGGCCAAGACCAACATGACCCGCAGCCATGGCCGGGCCGCGCGCGGTGAGCGGCTGGTGGCCAAGGTCCCGCACGGGCGCTGGACCACCCTGACCTTCATCGCCGCTCTCAGGTGCGATCAGATCACCGCGCCTCTGGTTCTGGACAGGCCGATCAATGGCGAGTGGTTCCGCGTCTGGGTCGAGCAGGCGTTGATCCCCACGCTCAAGCCCGGCGACGTGGTCGTTCTCGACAACCTGGGCAGCCACAAGGGACAGGCCGTGCGCAGGGCCATTCGAAAGGCCGGCGCCCACCTGCTGTTCCTGCCGCCCTACAGCCCGGACCTGAATCCCATCGAACAGGTGTTCTCCAAGCTCAAGACGCTGCTCAAGAAGGCCGACGAGCGAACCGTCGAAGGTGTCTGGCGACGTATCGGCAGCCTGCTCGACTGCTTCAGCCCGGCAGAATGCTCAAACTACCTTCAGCATGCCGGCTACGCGTACGAGAAACCCTAACATGCTCTAGGGTTCCGTCAAACCCCCCAATAAATTCCGCTCATCCCCGCGAAGGCGGGGACCCAGGCTTTTTCAGAGCTTCGGCTCACGGTTCAGGTAAAGCTTGGGCTTGCCGGGCAGGTGGGCCGCTGTTTCAAAAACACCTGGGTCCCCGCTTTCGCGGGGATGAGCGGAGGTGAAAATGCGATTTCTGGCCCTGACCATCGCCATGTTGACGGTCTTGGCGGCCCCTCCCGCCCGCGCCGCCACCCCCGAACAGGACATCGCCGCGGTCCTCGACGCCCTGCATGCGGCGGCCGCCAGGGCCGACGGCCCGGCCTATTTCGCGCTCTACACCCCCGACGCCACCTATCTCGGCACCGACGCCGGCGAGCGCTGGAGCCTCGACGCGTTCAAGGGCTACGCCATGCCCTATTTCGCAAAGGGCCAGGGCTGGACCTACACCCCGCGCGAGCGGCACATCACCATCGCCCCGGTCGATTGCCGCTGCGTGGCCTGGTTCGACGAGCTGCTGGACAGCGCCAGCTACGGCACGAGCCGGGGGACGGGGACCCTGGTGCTGACCGCCGACGGCTGGAGGGTCTCGCAATACGCCCTGACCTTCCCGATCCCCAACGATCTGGCCAAGGACATGACGGCCAGGATCAAGACGTTCGAGGCGAAGCCGAAGTAGCCACGCCCTATTCATCCTCCGTCATGGCCCGGCTTGTCCGGGCCACCCAAGCGTGACCTGTCGATCGGAAAGGCTGCAATCGCTCAGCCCACCTTGTTCGGGCCGGTGTTCTTGGGTGGCCCGGACAAGCCCACGGCTGTCCGGTTCATGCTGGAAGCAGGTCGAGGGAGAGTTGTCTTGGGTCGAGAGTTCGATTTGGTGGTGGTTTGAGGAGCTGATCGACGGGTCGCAGGTGCATGATGTTGGCGCGGACGAGTCTTGCGAAGGCGAGGGGTCCGAGGGTTATCTTGCAGGCGTCCTGGACGAGCCGCAGGAGCAGGTAGGCGATCAGGGCGCAGGCGATCTGGATACGGACGGCGTTCTCGGAGCGACCGATGAAGTGCTTGATCTTCAAGGTCTGTTTGACCCACCGGAAGAACAGCTCGATGGCCCAGCGACGTTTGTAGAGGTCGGCGATCTCCTGGGCAGGGGCGTCCAGGTCGTTGGTGACGACGCGCAGGGTCTTGCCGTCGTCGAGGGTGACGCCGATCTCGCGGACGGGCTCGCCGAAGGGGTTCCTGCGGGTGGTGGTCAGGCGCTCGGGCAACAGGCCGATGCGGTCGTAGAGGAGCGGCGAACCGGGCGGCAGGGGCTGCTCGGCGGTGACGGCGATCGGCGTGTTCTTCTTCAGCCGGGTGACGAGACGGCAGCCGGCGGCGTCCAGGTCGGCCCACCAGGCGTAGTGGTAGTAACCGAGGTCGAAGACGTAGGTGGCGCCGGGCTCGATGGGCATGGCCCTGGCGGCGGTGATGTCGTTGACCCTGGCCGGGGTCACCTCCAGATAGAGCGGGCGATCGGCGTCGGGGTCGTAGATCACATGGGCCTTCGCCCCACAGACCCCCTTGGAGAAACGGGCCCACTCGGCGGCCACGCCGCTCAGGCGCACGCCGGTGGAGTCGATCAGCCGCACCGCCTCGCCGGAGGCTTTGCGCAGGCCGCCGCTGGCCTGGGCGACGATGGCGGCGAACAGGCCCGAGAACACCTGGTGTGGGCGCGAGGCGTTGGCGTCGGCCAGTGTCGAGCGCGACACCTCGCTGGCTCCCAGATGATAGAATCGGGCCGAGTGGCTGATCATCGCCGCCTCGATCTCGCGCAGCGACACCGCCCCGGCCAACTGGGCGAAAAGCAACGCCACCAGCTGCGAGCGGGTCGATAACCTGCGCACCCCGGCATCGGCGCCGTGCTCGTCCACCAACCGGTCGAACACCGACCACGGAACCTGCTTCAGAACCCCGTGCAATACGCTATTGTGGTGGCGCATGGCGTGACCTCCGTTCGTGTCCAAATCACCGGCAAGTGCTTGGAAACGAGTAGAATCAACGCCATGCAACCCGTCCACAAAAATGAACCGGACAGCCGTGGGACAAGCCGGGCCATGACGGAACTGGGGGAGGCGGGTGGTCGGCTCTCGCCGGACGGCCCGCGAACGGCTATCCCTCCTCCTCATGGAATGGGAAGACGACGCCTTCGTGCTCTCGGCCCGGGCTCACGGCGAGACCGGCGCGATCGTCGAGCTGCTGACGCAGGAGCACGGCCGGTTCGCGGCCCATGTCGCCGGCGGGGCGTCGCGGCGGATGAAGCCGTTTCTGCAGGCCGGGGCGCGGGTGCGGGCCGGCTATCGCGCGCGGGTCGCCGACCAGCTGGGCGCGGCGATGCTCGAGCCGGTGGGGGAGGGCCCCTCGGCCCTGTTCGATGACCCGCTGGCGCTGGCGGGCCTGGCCGCCGCCGCCGCCGTGGCCGCCGGCGCCCTGCCGGAGCGCGAGCCACATCCGGGCGCCTACCACGCGTTCGACGCCCTCAGCGGCGCGTTCGCCATCACCGATATCTGGCCGGCCGTGTTCGTGCGGTTCGAGGCGGGGCTGCTGCAGGAGCTGGGCTTTGGCCTCGATCTCTCCAGATGTGCGTCCACGGGAACGACCGACGATCTGGTCTGGGTCAGCCCACGCACGGGCCGGGCGGTCAGCCGGGCGGCGGGCGCGCCGTTCGCCGACCGGCTGCTGCCGTTGCCGGGCTTCCTGCTCGGCTCGCAGGGCGGGCTGGCCGAGGGCGACATTCGCGCCGGCTTCGACCTGACCGGCCATTTCCTGGCCCAGTTCGTGTTCGGCCCGCTCAACCGCCCTCTGCCGCCGGCCCGCGTCTGGCTGCTGGAGCGGCTGGCCGACGCGGGGCGGCTGTAACAATCGGTGGGGGATGTCGCTAGACTGCCCGCCGAAGGAGTCTCCCATGCCCAATCCCGCCCCCATCACCCTTGCTGAGCGCCAGAGCCGCCTCGCCGCCCTGCGCACCCTGATGGACGCCGCCGGGGTCCAGGCCGTGCTGCTGGGGGCGACCGCCAGTCTGCGCTACTTCACCGGCCTGGTCTGGCACGCCTCGGAGCGGCTGTGTGGGGCGCTGGTCCATGCCGACGGCCGGCTGGAGTACGTCTGCCCGGCCTTCGAACGCGAAAAGGTCGCCGGCATCGTCGGGGTTCCAGGCGACATCCTGACCTGGGAGGAGCACGAGAATCCCTACGCCCTGGTCGCCGATCGCCTGGGCCCGTCCGGCCGGCTGGCGGTCGACGAGCAGATCGCGCTGTTCATGTTCCTGGGCCTGCGCCGGGCGATGGGCGACGAGCGGCTGACCGACGCCGGGCCGTTGGTGGGCCGCCTGCGCCGCTGCAAGTCGCCGGCGGAGATCGCCCTGATGACGCGGGCCAAGGCCATCACTCTCGAGGTCCACCGCCGCGCCTGGCAAAGCCTGACCCCGGGCGTGCTGGCCTCCGAGGTGACCCGCTTTATCGACCAGCAGCACCGCGCGCTCAATGGGGGGACCGGTTCGGGCTTCTGCATCGTCTCGTTCGGCGAGGACACCTCGCTGCCGCACGGCGGCGAGACCGACCGGACGCTCAGCCAGGGCGACATGGTGCTGATCGACACCGGCACGACGCTGGACGGCTACAACAGCGACATCACCCGCTCCTACGTGTTCGGCGAGGCGACGCCGCGCGTGCGGCGCATCTGGGACATCGAGAAGGAGGCCCAGGGCGCGGCCTTCGCGGCGGCGGCCCTCGGTCGGCCCTGCGAGAGCGTCGATGCGGCCGCCCGCGCTGTGTTGGTCAGCCACGGCCTGGGCCCCGACTACCAGCTGCCGGGCACGCCGCACCGCACCGGCCATGGCATCGGTCTGGACATCCACGAGGGGCCCTACCTCGTGCGCGGCGACGCCACGCCGCTGGAGGTTGGCATGTGCTTCTCCAACGAGCCGATGATCGTCGTCCCCGGCGCCTTCGGCGTGCGGCTGGAGGACCACTTCCACATGACCGAGGGCGGCCCGATGTGGTTCACCAGGCCGCAGTTCAGCCTCGACGACCCGTTCGGGGATGTCGGGGATTTCGAGGCGTAGCGCGGCGAGGGGACTGGATTTCGTGTTCCTCGGGACACGAAATCCAGTCCCTGGTCAGGTTGCGTCCTTCGACACGCACCCTTCGGGTGCTGCTCAGGATGACGTGCATTTGTATACGTCATGGTGAGCAGCGACCGGAGGTCGCGTGTCGAACCACGCAGGGACAACGCCCCCGCCGCCACGCTAAACATCAGAACCACCTGAGTTTCCGATTCGAGCATGACCGTTCACACACCCCCGCCGGGCGACGGCGACCGCATCCTTGAAGAGCCCCTGACCGAGGCGCTGTCGCGGCGCTATCTGGCCTACGCCCTGTCGACCATCAGTTCGCGGGCCCTGCCCGACGTGCGCGACGGGCTCAAGCCCGTGCACCGGCGGCTGATGTACGCCATGAGCAACATGCGGCTCAGCCCGGAATCGGCGGCGCGCAAATGCGCCAAGGTGGTCGGCGAGGTGATGGGCAACTTCCACCCGCACGGCGACCAGTCGATCTACGACGCCCTGGTCCGCCTGGCGCAGGACTTCGCCCAGCGCTACCAGCTGATCGACGGCCAGGGCAACTTTGGCAACATCGACGGCGATAACGCCGCGGCCATGCGCTACACCGAGTGCAAGATGACCCCGGCGGCCATGCTGCTGCTCGACGGCATCGACGAGGACGCGGTCGATTTCCGCCCCACCTACGACGGCCAGGACGAAGAGCCGGTCGTGCTGCCCTCGGGCTTTCCCAACCTGCTGGCCAACGGCAGCTCGGGCATCGCCGTGGGCATGGCCACCTCGATCCCGCCGCACAACGCCGCCGAGCTGATCGACGCCTGTCTGCTGCTGCTCAAGCGGCCCGAGGCCACCACCGCCGACCTGATGGGCCATGTGCTGGGCCCCGACTTCCCCACCGGGGGAGTCATCGTCGAGCCGACGGCCTCGCTGCTGGAGACCTACGAGACCGGCCGGGGCGGGGTGCGGGTTCGCGCCCGCTGGGAGAAGGAAGACCAGGCCCGCGGCGGCTGGCAGATCGTCGTCACCGAGATCCCCTACCAGGTGAAGAAGGCCGAGCTGATCGAGCATCTGGCCGACCTGATCGAGAGCAAGAAGGCTCCGCTGCTCGGCGACGTGCGCGACGAGAGCGCCGAGGACATCCGCCTGGTGCTCGAGCCAAAGACCCGCAACGTCGAGCCCGAGGTGTTGATGGAGAGCCTGTTCCGGCTCTCGGACCTGGAGACCCGCTTTCCAGTCAACATGAACGTGCTGGACGCGCGCGGCACGCCGGGGGTGATGAGCCTCAAGGCCGCGCTGCTGGCCTTCCTCGCCCACCGGCGCGAGGTGCTGGTGCGGCGCGCGCGCTTCCGGCTGGGCAAGATCGAGGCCCGGCTGCACATCCTCGACGGCCTGTTGATCGCCTTCCTCAATCTCGACGAGGTGATCCGCATCGTCCGCTACGAGGACGAGCCGAAACAGAAGCTGATCGCCGCCTTCGCCCTGACCGACATCCAGGCCGACGCCATCCTCAACACCCGCCTGCGCCAACTGGCCAAGCTGGAGGAGATGGAGCTGCGCCGCGAGCACGCCGAGCTGGCGCAGGAGCGCGACGGCATCATCGCCATGCTGGCCGACGAGACGATGCAGTGGAAGCTGGTCGGGCAGGGGCTCAAGGACGTCCGCAAGGTGCTGGGCCCCGACACGGCCGTCGGCAAACGGCGCTCGGACCTGGCCGAGGCGCCGACGGTGTCGGTCGAGGCCTCGGTCGAGGCCTTCGTGGTGCGCGAGCCGATCACCGTCATCCTGTCGGACAAGGGCTGGATCCGCGCCGCCAAGGGCCGGGTCGAGGATCCCTCCGAACTGAAGTTCAAGGAAGGCGACAAGCTGGGCTTCATTGTGCCAGCGGAAACAACGGACAAGCTGCTGATCTTCGCGTCCGATGGGCGGTTCTTCACCCTCGATTGCAGCAAGCTTCCCTCGGCCCGCGGTCACGGCGAACCGCTGCGGCTGATGGTCGACATCGACGACCGGGTGAAGATCATCGACGTGTTCCCGCACAAGCCGGGCCGCAAGCGCGTGCTGGCCAGCAAGGCCGGCTATGGTTTCGTGCTGCCGGAGGAGGAGGCCCTGGCCTTCCGCAAGGCCGGCAAACAGGTGCTCAATGGCGAGGCCCTGGTCTCGCTGGAGGCCACGGGCGACCGCATCGCGGTGATCGGCGACAACGGCAAGATCCTCGTCTTCGCCCTCGACGACCTGCCGGAGATGCCGCGCGGCAAGGGCGTCAAGCTGCAGACCTACCGCGAAGGCGGCCTGCGCGATGCGCTGGTGTTCGCCTCGGCCGCCGGCGCCGCCTGGACCGACGCGGCCGGCCGCACGCGCGACTGGCCCGAGTGGAAGGACTGGGAAGGCCGCCGCAGCGCCGCCGGCAAGCTGGCCCCCCGCGGCTTCCCGACCAGCAAGCGGTTCAGGCCGAAGTAAGACACGGGGACATGTACCGCCTTCGGTACGTGTCCCCCGCCGCCTAAGCTGATGGGGACACGCACTGAAGTGCATGTCCCCGATCTCCGCACCTAACCTGTTGAATTCGAACGCTTCCGTCGCGAAAATCCGACCGCGTAAAACAATCTGTCCATCACCCCCTGAACCGCGCGCCATACTCACGTCATCCCCGTCGCACGGGGAGGGCGTATGGCCATGCGACCTTGCGGCGACGGGGATGGGGTTCGAACGGGGACAGGCGCGAGGGGGTTACTCGCGCGGTCCGGGACGGCGCAGCACGCCGCCCGCCCGTCGAGGGTCGATACCGGCTAAGCCTTCAAACGGCTGCCTACCGGAGCTCTCGGAAAACGCAACTTCGCGGCGCGTGACGGTCTTTCCACCTCTCGCAAGCCTACCAAACAGACATCCGGGCGAGACCGGAGCGCGCCGCACCACCTCCCCACCTCGCCGGATGACGGCGGAGTTCGCGAACTCGTATCCAAAGAGGTCCGTCATCCTCGGGCTTGTCCCGAGGACCCATGCACACGGTTCATCGTGAGTTGCTCGCCGCCGCGTCATGCCAGGTCTGCCCGCACAATGTCCTTGGGTCGTCGGAACAAGTCCGACGATGACGGGACGTGGGGGGCGGGCGCCCTGAACGGCATGTCCCTTCGCGCTTTCCTCAATGTCCGCCTTGCTCTGTCGCGAGCCCGCGCTACCTTGCCGTCAAACGGCTGTTCGAACGCCGGACCCGGGGGGAGTATTTCATGACCATCTGGCGCAAGAGCCTGACCGCGGCGGTCGCCGCGCTGATGCTGGCGGGGTCGGCCCCGGCGACGATGGCGGCGCCGTGGAGCCGCAAGGCCGCGCCGGCCGCGTCCGCCCCGGCCCTGGGCCTGCCGTCGGCCACGCCCGAATCGGTCGGCTTCTCCTCCGAGCGGCTGAAGAAGCTCGACGCCACGCTCAATGGCCTGGTGGACGCGGGCCGCGTGCCCGGCGTGCTGACCCTGCTGGCGCGCCACGGCAAGATCATCGCCGTCAACGCCCACGGGGTGAAGGACGTCGCCACCGGCGCGCCGATCACCCAGGACACCATCTTCCGCATGTACAGCCAGACCAAGCCGGTCACCGGCGTGGCGATGATGATCCTGTTCGAGGAGGGCCGCTGGAAGCTCGACGACCCGGTGGTCAAGTACGTGCCGGAGTTCGCGGGTCTGCGGGTGTTCAAGGGCGTCGGCGCGGACGGCAAGCCGATCCTCGAGCCGATCGCGCGTTCGGCCACGATGCGCGAGCTGATGAGCCACACCGCCGGTTTCGCCTATGGCCTGATGGCCGACAACTACGTCGACCAGGCCTACCAGGCCTCGGCGCTGTTCCGGCAGCCGACCCTGCGGGAGGCCATGGGCGTGCTGACCAGCCTGCCGATGGCCAGCCAGCCGGGCACGGAATGGAAATACAGCGTCGCGGTCGATATCCAGGGCTACATCGTCGAAAAGCTGTCGGGTCAGACCCTGCCGGACTTCATGCGCGGCCGCATCTTCGCGCCGCTGCGGATGGACGATACCGATTTCTGGGTTCCCGAGGCCAAGCGCGGCCGGATGGCCTCGCTCTACATGATCGACCCGAAGGCGCGCGCGATCGTGCCGGCCGAGGGCTTCATGGTCCTGCCGGTCGACCGGATTCCGACGGCTCCGAACGGCGGCGGCGGGCTGGTCTCGACGCTGCATGACTACGCGCGCTTCGCCCAGATGCTGCTCAATGGCGGCGAGCTGGACGGGGTGCGCATCCTGGCGCCGGCGACGGTCAGGCTGATGGCCAGCAACCATCTGACCGACCCGCAGCTGGACAAGAAGCCGCTCGGCGACGGGGTGGGCTTTGGCCTCGACGTGGCGGTGGTCATGGACCCGGCGAAAGCGGGAGTCCTGGCGGGTAAGGGGACCTACAGTTGGGGCGGCGCGGCCGGGACCTGGTTCTGGATCGATCCGGAGAACGACGTGATCTTCCTGGGCATGATCCAGGTGCTCGGCGGCGGGCAGGTGCTGCGGCTGGACGACCTTTCGCAGGCCCTGGTCTATCAGGCGCTGGTCGATCCCGCGAAGTGAGGCTAGCCTCCGGATGACAGCCGGAGGCGTCTCATGACCCTGATCATCATCCTTGTCGTCGCGGCCGTTCTCGGCCTGATGGGGATCGGCATCTACAACCGGCTGGTCGCGCTCAACACCCGCGCCGACCAGGCCTTCGCCGACATCGACGTGCAGCTGAAACAGCGCCACGACCTGATCCCCAACCTGGTCGAGACGGTGAAGGGCTACGCGACCCACGAGAAGGGCACGCTGGAGGCGGTGATCGCCGCGCGCAACGCCGCGACCAGCGCCGGCTCGGTGGCCGACAAGGTCCAGGCCGAGAACACCCTGACCGGGGCCCTGCGCCAGATGTTCGCTGTCGCCGAGGCCTATCCGGACCTCAAGGCCAACACCAATTTCCTCAGCCTGCAGAGCGAGCTGTCGGACGTCGAGAACAAGCTGGCCGCGGCCCGCCGCTTCTTCAACAACGCGGTGACCGAGTTCAACGCCGCCCGGCTGTCGTTCCCGGCCGTGCTGCTGGCGGGCATGTTCGGCTTCAACGCCCGCGCGCTGTTCGACCTGGGCGAACAGCGGGCGGCGCTCGGTGTCGCGCCCGAGGTGAAGTTCTGAAACCCGCGCGGATGAGCGGAGCGTGATCATGGGGGCCGTCGGCCTCTACACCCACATCCAGAGCAACAACCTGCGCTCGGCCCTGCTGCTGGCCGGGTTTCCCGTGCTGCTGCTGGCCCTGACCTACGCCCTGACCCTGGGGCTGATCGGTTTCGGCCTGCTGCCCTCGACCGGCGCGACGGGCGGGGACCTTGGGCTGGCGGCGGGCTTCATGCTGGCCGGAGCGCCGCTGGCGCTGCTGGTCACCGGGGTCTGGTTCGTGATCGCCTGGTTCGCCAACACCCGCATTATCGACATGGTCACCGGCGCCCGGCCCGTGACGCGCCAGGAGGAGCCGGCGCTCTACAACCTGCTGGAAAACCTGTGCATCTCGCGCGGCCTGACGGCCCCCAGCCTGCGGATCATCGACAGCGAGTCGCTGAACGCCTTCGCCAGCGGCCTGAACGAGAAACAGTACAGCATCACCGTCACCCGCGGCCTGATGAACGCCCTGGATCAGGCCGAGATGGAATCGGTGCTGGGCCATGAGCTGGCCCACATCCTCAATCGCGACGTGCGCACCATGGTCATCGCCGCCGTGTTCGCCGGGGTCATCACCCTGGTGGCGGAGATCCTCTTCCGCTCGGTGCGGTTCGGCGGCCTGGGCCGGCGGCGTGGCGGCGACGGCAGGGGCAACGGCCTGTTCATCGTCATCGCCTTCGCGGCGGCCGCCATCGGCTATCTGCTGGCCATCGTCATCCGCATGAGCCTGTCGCGCAGTCGCGAGTTCGTCGCCGACGCCGGCTCGGTCGAGCTGACGAAGAACCCCGACGCGATGATCGGCGCCCTGCGCAAGATCGAGGGCCACAGCGCCTTGCCGGCCCCCGAGTCGGTGCAGGGCATGTTCATCGACAACCACGAAACCGGCTTCTACAGCCTGTTCGCGACCCACCCGCCGATCGAGACCCGTATCGCCGCCCTGGTGAAATTCGCCGGCGGCCGGGACGCGCCAACGCCGCTGGTGGAGAGCGTTTCCGCACAGTCCTCGCCGATCATTGAGCCGGTCCGGACGGGGCCGTGGTCGAAAAAGGAGCCGTGGGGGTAAGGCCGCTACAGCGACAGGTGCAGGAACTGGTTGAAGGCGCTGGCCTCGTAGTCCGAGAACGCCTCGCCATTGGTAAACCCGCGCCTGCGGTACAGCGCCAGCGCCGGCTCGAAGCTTTCGCCCACGCCGGTCTCGAGGCTCACCCGGTGATAGCCCCGCGTCGCGGCCTCATCGAGGATCTGGTCCAGCAGGGCGGCGGCGACACCCTTGCGCAGATGGTGCGGATGCGTGCGCATGGACTTCAGTTCGCCCGCCCCGTCGCCGAGCGCCTTGAGCGCGCCGATCCCGGCCAGCACGCCGTCGTCGCGCGCGGTCCAGACGGTGATATCCGGCGTTTGCAGCCCCGACAGATCGAGCGCGAACACATGCTCCGGCGGCGTGTTCTCGGCCATGCCGGCCAGGTGGATCGCCAGCAGCGCCCGCACATCCTCGCCGGAGAGGTCGTCCTGTCGGATGGTGAGCAAGACTGTCGCGCCTTCCTTGTCAGATCGGCGCCATTCCCCGCGAAGCCGCGTTGGACGTCAAGCCTGGCCGGTCAGGGCGGCACGCCCCTGCCTGGGATCTTCCTGAACGAGGCGCCGGTCCGGGTCTGCCACAGCTAGGGTCCGGACTCAATTGAGCCAGTAGGCGCATGTGGCTGCGAGGAGGGCTCCGGAGAGGTAGTTCCGGGCAAGCTTGTCGTATCGCGTGGCGACGCGCCTGAAGTCCTTGAGCCTGCACCACATGCGCTCGACGCGGTTGCGATCCTTGTAGGCCAAGGGATCGTGGGGGATCGGCCGCTTGCGCGAGGTGGTCGACGGGATGACGGCCTCGGCGCCGATCTCGGCCAGCAGTTGGCGGAAGTGGTTGGCATCGTAGGCGCGGTCGGCCAGCAGTCTGGGGATCGGTCCGACGGCGCTGACCAGGGCTGCAGCCATGGTGATGTCGTTGACGTTGCCTGCGCTGAGCAGCAGCACGCGGGGCCGGCCACACTCGTCGGTCAGGCCGTGGAGCTTGGTGGTCCGTCCGCCGCGCGAGCGGCCTATGGCCTGGGCGAAGTCCCCCCTTTTGCGCCGGCCGCCGAGCGGTGGGCCTTGACGTGGGTGGCGTCGATGGCCGCTGAGCCATAGATGCCCGTGTGGCCGGTCAGGGCCAGGAACATGCCGTGCCAGATACCCTGACGGCTCCAGCGGTTGAAGCGGTTGTAGACCGTCGTGTAGGGGCCGTACTCCGCCGGGCAATCGCGCCAGCGCGCGCCGCATCGGAGCATGTGAATGATCCCCGAGATCACCCGGCGATCATCCACCCGACGGGCTCCCCTGCGGCCGCGCGGCAGCAGGGGCTCAAGCCGCGCCCACTCCTCGTCGCTGAGCCAGTAGATCTGCTTGGCCATATCAGGGCTCCCTTCCAGAAGCCTTGAATCAGCAACTCACAAATCCCGCCAGCCCAATTGAGTACGGACCCTAGTGCAGCTGACGATCGCCTACACCGCGTTTGATGAGCTCGACACAGGTGTCCTGATCCGTGGCGACGAGCTTCAATCCGCCATCCTGTTCTTCGCCGACAATGAAACACCAGAAGGACCGTTGCTGGGCGTCCTGAATAGCCTTTGCGCTGTCGAGCGAGATCGGCGCTGTTAGAGGCTGGCCCGCATCGGCGGTCAGGACATGTTCGCCGGCGGTCATTCGAAAGGCGAGCGCGATCCACTGGTCGAGTGGCGGAAACACGCGACCGTCCAGGGTCAGCTTCAGCGGCTTCGGCAATGCGTTGACCACATAGATGTATTCATCGGCGGCCAAGGCTGGAGATGTGGCGAAAGCCAGCGCAAAGACGAGTACCAGACCTCCAATCCCGTTGCTCATCTGACCTGCGCTCACCCCTATGGCGCCTTGCTGCCCAGCTTGACCGTCACGGAGCCGCGCAGTCGCCGTTCGCGGGCCAGGCTCTCCTCGGCCTCGGCGCGGTCGCGGGCGGAGACCAGCATCCAGCCCTGCGGCCGCAGCGCCTCCAGCGGCGAGAAGCGCGCCTTGTAGGCCATCTTCTCGCTGCCCGGCACCCAGTAGCCCAGATAGACATAGGCCAGGCCGTTGAGGCCGGCCTGAACCACATGGTCGAGGATGATGAAGGTGCCCAGGCCGCGCTTGACGGCCCGCGGGTCGTAGAAGCTGTAGACCATGCTCAGGCCGTCGCTCATCACGTCGATCAGCACGCAGGCGATCAGGTCGCCGGGGCCGTCGTCGGCCGAGGGCAGGCGGTATTCGATGATGTGGGTGCGGACCGCCGTGTCCTCGACCATGGCGACATAGTCGGGCCAGGTCATCTCGGCCATGCCGCCGTCGGCGTGGCGGGCCAGCAGGTAGCGGCGCAGCAGGTCGAACTGCTCCATGGTCGCCTCGGACTCGACCAGATGGCGGCGCAGGTCGCCGTTGCGCGCCAGGGCCTTCCGCTCGCCGCGAGAGAAGACGTAGTCCAGCACCGGCAGCCGCGCCGACGTGCAGGCCGAACAGGATTCACAAGCCGGGCGGTAGGCGATGTGCTGGCTGCGGCGGAAGCCCGACTGGGTCAGGCCGTCATTGACGGCGGCGCCGTCCGAGGCCGGCAGATGGGCGAACACCTTCCGCTCCTCGCGGCCCGGAAGATAAGGGCACGGCGAGGGGGCCGTGAGGAAGAAACGCATCCGTCTCGATGTGAAATGATGCGTCACCGGCCCCTATGCCTTGCGGCTCTCCTCTACCCCGGAGCGATTAGGAAGCAGGATGCGCTCCCGTGCAAGACGACTTTGGCCGATCATCGTTCATCGATCCGGCGGAAGGACGGGCGCCTCGCGCAACAGGATGATCGAGATGCGGCGATTTCCCGCGAGCATCGGATCGTCCGGGAACAGCGGGTCGGAGTTGGCCTTGCCGGCGACCTGGTAGACGCGGTCGGGACTGACGCCGAACCCTTGCAGCAGCTGGCGGGCGACGTCGGCGCGGGCCGAGGACAGGGGCCAGTCGCTGGAGGCGGTGCGGCCGTTGGCGCTGATGCTGGTGTGGCCGCTGATCGAGATGCGGTTGGGCAGCTGGTTGATGATCCGCGAGATGGCCCGCAGCAGGACGCGCGCGCGCTCGTTGGGCATGGCGGCGCCGTCCTTGAACATCGACCGGCCTTCCTGATCGACGAGCTGGATGCGCAGGCCTTCCGGCGTCTGGTCGATCATGATCTGCTTCGACAGCTCGGCCAGCTCCGGCATGTCCTGCAGCGCCTGTCTCAATGACTGGGCGGCGGTGGCGAAGGAGGCGTCCTCGCGGGCCTGCAGCTCCTTGCGCAGCGCCTGTTCGCTGGCCGACTCGAGATCGGTTGAACCGGGCTTGCTGTCGGCCTGGCCCGAGACCTGGGCGTCGGTCGGCGACTCGGGGGCCATCTGTTCGACCGTGCTCACCGACCCCGACGACTTGGCGCCGTCGTCGCCCAGCGCGGTGCCGCCGAGGATGCCGCCCGAACCGCTGGTGGTCTCCGAGACGCTGGCCGGGGCGAAGTAGTCGGCGATGCCGCGCTTCTGCTCGGGGCTGGTCGTGTTGATCAGCCACATCAGCAGGAAAAAGGCCATCATGGCGGTCACGAAGTCGGCGTAGGCGACCTTCCAGGCGCCGCCGTGGTGTCCACCGCCGACGACCTTCTTGACCTTCTTGATCATGATGGGCGCGTCGCTGCCCAAGGCCATGGTGAATCCCCGCTTAACCGTTGCCCCGAACCTGCCCGGCGGGCGTTAAGATGGGGTTGCGATGGGGCCGGTTGCGTGGTGCGTGGCTCGACACGCGGCCTTTGGCCGCCGCTCGCCATGACGTAAAGCAATTGCACGTCATCCTGAGCCGGCGCGAAGAGCCGTGTCGAAGGACACAGTGGGGATCTGGGAATGAAAATCGCGTTTGTCGGCCTGGGGGTCATGGGATTTCCGATGGCGGGCCATCTGGCCAGGGCCGGGCACGAGGTCGGCGTGTTCAACCGCGGCCCCGCCAAGGCCGACCGCTGGGTCGCGGTTCACGGCGGCCGGGCCGGCGCGACGGTGGCCGAGGCGGCGGAAGGCTG
Source organism: Caulobacter sp. (assembly GCA_030645575.1). GTDB lineage: Bacteria > Pseudomonadota > Alphaproteobacteria > Caulobacterales > Caulobacteraceae > Caulobacter. Next base: position 85,647 of record JAUSMJ010000059.1, read on the forward strand.
CGAAATCGTGGCTCTGTGCGTCGGCAACGACCAGGACGTTCGCGGCGTCGTACCGCAGGCGCTCGCCGCCATGGCGCCGAACGGAATCATCGTCGATCACACCACCACCTCGGCCGTGGTGGCGCGGGAGATGGCCGATCTGGCGCGGGCGTCGGGCCGCTGGTTCGTCGATGCGCCGGTCAGCGGCGGGCAGGCCGGGGCCGAGAACGGCCAGCTGACCGTCATGGCCGGCGGCGACGCGGCCGCTGTCGCCCGTATCGAGCCGGTCATCGCCGCCTATTCCAAGGCGGTGAAGCGCATCGGCGAGGCGGGCAGTGGCCAGCTGGCCAAGATGGTCAACCAGATCTGCATCGCCGGGGTCGTCCAGGGCCTGGCCGAGGCGGTCCATTTCAGCAAGCGATCGGGCATCGATCCGCAACTGGTGTTCGAGGCCATCAGCAAGGGCGCGGCCCAGTCCTGGCAGATGGACAACCGCTGGGCCACCATGGTGGCCGGCAAGTTCGACTTCGGCTTCGCGGTCGACTGGATGCGCAAGGACCTGGGCCTTGTGCTCGACGAGGCGAAAGCCAACGGCGCCCGGCTGGACATGACCGCCCTGGTCGATGGCTACTACGCCGAGGTCCAGGCCATGGGCGGCCATCGCTGGGACACGTCCAGTCTGGCGGCGCGTCTGGAGAAGCCGGAATGAGCGAGGACCAGCCGGAGAACCTGACCGGTGTCTGGCACGGCCTCTACATGTATCCGGCGGCGGTCGAACCGGGAGCCTTCGTCGCTACGGTAATGGACATCGCGGGCGGCCTGACCGGCTCCGTTCACGAGAACTCCGGCGGCGATGGCTTGCCAGTCCGCCCGCTCAACGCCTCGCTCGCCGGGTTCCGCGAGGGCCGGTCCGTTGTGTTCGTGAAACGGTACGATGGGGCCGCCGGCTGGAGTCATGCGGTCAACTACCATGGCGCACTATCGTCCGACCGGTCAGAGATTGAGGGCGTCTGGGACATACCGGGTGTTTGGTCCGGCCGGTTCCTGATGGTCCGGTCGCGCGGTGCGCCGGACGCTGTTCGCCGTAGGGCTTTCCAGGAGGCTTGAGGGTCACCGCCCGATCGCATCCGTTTTCGCCGGAGTCTTCAATGCTGAACCGCCTTATCGCGATGGTCTTGCTGGCATTCGCCATGTCGCCCGCGCCGGCCCTGGCCGCCCCCGCGGTGAAGGAAGGCGACGTCGTCGTCCGCGACTTCCGCTTCGGCTCCGGCGAAACCCTGCCGGAACTCAGACTGCACTACCGCACCCTGGGCGAGCCCCGACGCGACGCCTCGGGTCGTGTCGTCAACGCGGTGATGATCCTGCACGGCACGGGCGGCTCGGGCGCGCAGTTCCTGCGGCCGCAGTTCGCCGATGTGCTGTTCAAGCCCGGCGGCCTGCTCGATCCGGCGAAATACTACATCATCCTGCCCGACGGGATCGGCCACGGCGCCTCGTCCAAACCGAGCAACGGCCTGCGCGCCCGGTTTCCCGCCTACGACTACGACGACATGGTCGAGGGCCAGCGTCGGCTGCTGATCGACGGGCTGAAGGTCGATCATCTGCGGCTGATCATGGGCACGTCCATGGGCTGCATGCACGCCTTCGTCTGGGGCGAGGCCCATCCGGACTTCGCCGACGCCCTGATGCCGCTGGCCTGCCTGCCGACGCAGATCGCCGGCCGCAACCGGGTCTGGCGGCGGATGCTGATGGACGCGATCCACGCCGATCCGGCCTGGAAGGGCGGGGACTATGCCGAACAGCCCGTGCAGGGCCTGCGCACGGCCCAGGACCTGCTGCTGCTCGCCGGGGCCGCCCCGCTGCCGCAGCAGCTGGCCCTGCCGACCCGCGACGCCGCCGACGCCTGGCTGGCGAAGACCTTTCCGCCGGCTATCGCGGGGCTCGACGCCAACGACCTGCTCTATCAGGTCAACGCCTCGCGCAATTACGACCCGTCGGCGGGGCTGGAGCGGATCACCGCGCCGGTCATGTGGGTCAATTCGGCCGACGACTTCATCAATCCGCCGGAGCTGGGGATCGCCGAGGTCATGGCCCCGCGGATCCAGCGCGGAACCTTCGTTCTCCTGCCGATCAACCCTGATGGCCACGGCCACGGAACCCACACCTGGGCCGCCTTCTGGCAGGACCGGCTGGCGGCGCTGCTGGCGGATTAGGCGGCCGCCCGGGCCGTCCACTGGGCGATCGAGATCACCAGGCTCCTGGGGTCGATCGGCTTGCGGATGTGGCCGTCGAAGCCGACGCTCATCAAGTGGCTGGTGGCCTCGCCATCGACGTCGGCCGTGAAGGCCAGGATCGGCGTGTTGGCGTTGGGCCCGCGACCGCCGCGAATCGCGCCCATCGCCGCCTCGCCGCCCATGCCGGGCATGCGGATATCCATCAGGATCAGATCGAACGGCCGCTGACGGGCAAGCTCGACGGCCCCTTCGCCGTCCTGGGCGAAGCTCAGGTCCAGATCGAGGGTGGCCAGCAGATGCCCGACCAGCTCGCGGTTGGAGTCGTTGTCGTCCACCACCAGCACGCGGGCCTGGTTCACCGAAAGGGAGGGCGCCGCCGCGGCCGGTCCGGCATCGGGGGCCTGTGCGGCGGGGGCGGGGACGCGGAACCAGAAGCAGCTGCCCTGGCCGACCTCGCTCTCGACGCCGATCTCGCCGCCCATGGCTTCCACCAGGCCGCTGCTGATGGCCAGGCCCAGGCCCGTGCCGCCGGTTGATCGCCGCGCCGAACCATCGAGCTGGGAGAAGCGGCGGAACAGCTTGGCCTGGTCCTCGGCGGAGATGCCCGGGCCGGTGTCCCGGACCTCGACGTCGAGGCCGGTGTCCGGCGACCAGGCGGCGGCGACCGTGACCGCCCCGCTGGCCGTGAACTTCATCGCGTTGCCGATCAGGTTCAGCAGGATCTGCCGCAGCCGGTCGGGATCGACCTCCGCCCAGACGGATGCGCCCGGCCCCTCGACCGTGAGCGCGACGCCCTTTTCCGCGGCCTGGCTTTCGAACAGGCCCGCGACGTCCTCGATCAGGCTCGCCAGATCGGTCGGCCGCGGTTCGATGCGCGCCTGGCCGGCCTCCAGCTTGGAGAAGTCGAGCACGTCATTGACGATGGCCAGCAGCGACTGGGTCGCCGTGACGATCCGTTTGGCGAACTGCGACGAGGTGGCGGACAGGTCGGGCTGATCGACCAGCAGCCGCGAGAAGCCGACGATGCTGGTCAGCGGCGTGCGGATCTCGTGGCTCATGTTGGCGAGGAACTCGGACTTCACCTTGTCGGCGCGTTCGGCGCGTTCGGCGGCGGCCACCAGGCGGCCCTGCAGTCTGCGCTGGCCGAGCAGCGACGCGAGCGCCCCGATCAGCGCCAGGGCGACAATGCCGACCAGAATGCTGATCTGCAGGGTCTGGCGGCGCTGCGCCTTGAGCAACGCCTGGGTGTCGTCGATCTCGCTTTCGAGGCTGGCGCGCATGCCGTGCAGGCCCTCGACCACGGAGGCGGCCATATCGCTGCGCTGCTGGTCATGGAACCGCAGCAGCGCCTCGTAGGCCTCGGCCAGGCGGCCCTCGCTGCGGAGGACCTCGGCCTCGCCCTGCAGGATGTCATGCGTCAGCACCGGGTCGCCCCGTTCGCGGGCGAGCGCCATCAGGGCGGTCAGCTGCCCGCGCGCCTCGACCGGCCGTCCCAGGCGCGCCAGGGCGATCACCTCGATGAGCATAACCTTCGGCCGGTGCTCCGACGCGATCTCGGGATTGGCCAGGGCCGCCCCGGCGCAGGCGAGCGCGTCGGCATAGCTCTTGTCGGCCGTCTTGATCTTGGCGCAGAGCTCATTGGCCCAGCCGATCTCCGTGGCGTCGCTGGTGGCGTCGGCCAGCCGGCGGTACTGTTGCAGCAGCCGTTCGGCCAGCGCGCTTCGGCCCTGGGCCGAGGACAGCACCGTGAGATTGTACAGCGCGGTGCGGCCATCGATCGGTTGGTCGGTCGCCCGCGTGGCGGCAATGCCGATTTCGATGTTGTCGATGAACGCCGGCAGGTCGCCCAGCTCGCGCGCGGCATAGGCCCCCGCGTCGGCGAGGCCCAGCTTGAGGGGCGCGGCCTGGTCCGAAAGATCGGCGTCCCGAAGGCCGGACCGGATCACCTGCAGCGACTGGACGGGCAGGCCGGCGTCGGTCAGCGAATAGGCCAGCAGCCGGGCCCCCGCCGCTCTCAGAAGGGGATCGCGCTCTCCAGCCAGCAGCTCGGTCAGTTCGGCCGCCGCGCCGCTGTAGTCGCCGTCGATGCCTCGGCGATAGGCGTTGAGCTGGGCCAGGGCCCGCCTGTGGCGGGCGTCGTTGCGAACCTCGATCTCCCGGGCGTAGAGGTCCAGCCAACGGTTGCCGCGCGTCAGATCGCCGGCCGTCAGGGCCTCCACGGTGATCCGGCGCAGCTGTTCCAGCCGTCCGGCGCCCTTGCTGGCGACGGCCCGCGCTTCCCAGTCGGCGACCTGGGCGGGCGTGGTCATCAGGTTTCGGGTTTCGAGCGTGCGGGCGAGCTGCTCGGCGCGCAGGTCCTGGGCGGCCCGGTCCGACGCGGAGACCGGGGCCGGAACGGCTGCCAAGGCCTGGCTGGCGACCAGGGCAAGACACACCGAAAGAATTAGCCGCAGACGCATTGGCCCCATGAACTGCTTGACGGCGCACAGTCGGTCCGGCGTCGCCAATTAAGCGTTAACGTCGGTCCGGGCGGGGGCCGCGTCGAGCATGTCGGCGATGAAGGCGCCCTTGGCCGCGGTGTAGGCTTCGCGGTCATCGGCGAATCGGGCGGCGAGGTCGGTCTTGAGCGCCGCGTATCGCGCGGCGTCGGCCCTGTCGGCGCGCAGGTGGTCGCGGAACGCGATGTGCCGCTGGGCGGCCGGGCCCGGCTCCATGATGTGCAGATGGTGCGTTCGGCGCGGCGCCGAGGGCGGCAGGCCCTTGACGAAGAACAGCCGGTCGGCGTCGGGATTCTCGGCCCAGAAGGCGTAGCCGGCGGCCTCCAGCGGGGCGACGAGCCGCGCTTTCGCCGCCTCCAGGTCCGTGACCGTCGCCAGCATGTCGATCACCGGCTTGGCCGGCAGGCCCGGCACGGCGGTGCTGCCGATGTGGTCCAGATCGATCAGCAGGTCGGCGGGAATGATGGCCCGCAGCCGCGCGGCCTCCTCGGCGAAGCGGCGCGGCCAGTCGGGGTTCGCCGGGACGAGTTCGATCTCGTCCACGACGGGTCAGGCCCCCAGCAGCTTCGCCGCCCGCGGCGCGAAATAGCTGATCACGCCCGCGCAGCCGGCGCGCTTGAACGCCCCCAGGCTTTCGAGGATGGCGCGTTCCTCGTCGATCCAGCCGTTCTGCGCCGCGGCCATGATCATCGCGTACTCGCCGCTGACCTGGAAGGCGAAGGTCGGCATCGAGAAGGTCTCGACAACCCGTTGAATGATATCGAGATAGGGCATGCCCGGCTTGACCATGACCATGTCGGCGCCCTCGGCGATGTCCAGGGCCACCTCGCGCAGGGCCTCGTCGCTGTTGGCCGGGTCCTGCTGGTAGGTTTTCTTGTCGGACGGCCCCAGCGTGCCGAGCTTGCCCGAGCCGATGGCGTCGCGGTACGGGCCATAGAAGGCCGAGGCGTATTTCGCCGCGTAGGACATGATCATGACGTCCTGAAAGCCCTCGGCTTCCAGCGCCTTGCGCAGGATGCCGACCCGGCCGTCCATCATGTCGGACGGCGCCAGGATATCGCAGCCGGCCCGGGCCTGGACCAGCGCCTGCTCGACCAGCTTCTCGATGGTCGAGTCGTTGTCGATCCGGCCATCGACGATCAGCCCGTCGTGGCCGTGGTCGGTGAACGGGTCGAGCGCCACGTCGCACATGATGCCGACCTCGGGGGCGGCGGCCTTCATCGCTCGCACCGCCCGGCTGACAACCCCGTCGGGATCGGCGGCCCGCGAGCCGGCGGCGTCCTTGGTCGAGCCGTCGATGTAGGGGAAGACAGCGATCGCCGGGATGCCCAGGTCGCGCGCCTCGACGGCGGCTTTGGCGCATTCGGCGACCGACAGCCGCTCGATGCCCGGCATCGAGGCGACGGGGATGCGCCCCTCGCCCTCGTGCACGACCATCGACCAGATCAGGTCGGCCGGGGTCATCACGCTTTCGCGGACCAGACGGCGGCTCCAATCGGCCTGACGCGGGCGACGCAGACGCAGGGCGGGATAGGCGGCGAGGGGGGGCAGGGTCATGAGCGGGCGGTCTGACCCATGTGACGCGACGAGGCAAGCCGGATGAAGCCGATCGTCGGCGCGACGATCATCCAGGCCGCGCCCAGCAGCGCCGCGCCGACGGCGACGGTCGCGGCGATGACCACCAGCGGCGTGACGCGAAGCCCGCTGAGGTCGATGTCGTTGCCCCACAGAACGACATGGCGGACCATATCCGTCGGCGGCGCCTGGTGCAGGAAGTTTCCCAGGGCCCCGAACGCGGCCACCAGACCGCTGACCACGGCCAGCAGGGCGCAGGCGGCCCCGATCCAGAAGATGCGGATCTGCAGCCGGAAATGGCTCGACAGCTGCTCGGTCGCCGCGTCGCGAAGGGCGTAGGCGATGATCACGGCCACCAGAGCCGTGACGCCGGCGAAGAAGATCGAGACGCCGAGCAGACCATAGCCCAGCAGGGCCAGGTTGCGTTCGGCCTCCCTGCGGATCAGTCCGGCGGGCTGGGTCAAAGGCGGTATCCTGAACAGTCGCGGTCGTTGACAGGGTGCGCCGCTGGCGTCAGGTCATCAACCCGCTACAACCGGGGCGCCGCTTTGCCCCGAAGGAGACGAAAACGCGCATGGACTTTTCCCTTTCCGACGATCAGCGCGCGATCCAGGAGATGGCCCAGGCCTTCGCGCGGGAAGAACTCGCCCCGCACTCGGCCAAATGGGACGAGGACAGCCACTTCCCGGTCGACGTGATGCGCGCGGCGGCGGCGCTGGGTTTCGCCGGCATCTATGTCCAGGACGATGTGGGGGGCTCGGGCCTCAAGCGCCTCGACGCCTCGATCATCTTCGAGGCGCTCAGCTATGGCGACGTGGCCACCGCCGCCTATCTGACGATCCACAACATGGCCTCCTGGATGATCGACCGCTTCGGGTCCAACGACCTGCGCGGCCGCTACCTGCCGCGCCTGACGACCATGGAGCTGATCGCCAGCTACTGCCTGACCGAGCCGGGCTCGGGCTCGGACGCGGCGGCCATGCGCACCACGGCGAAGAAGGACGGCGACCACTATGTGCTGAACGGGGCCAAGGCCTTCATCAGCGGCGGCGGGGTGTCGGACGTCTATGTCGTCATGGCCCGCACCGGCGAGCCGGGCGCCAAGGGCGTCTCGGCCTTCGTGGTCGAGAAGGGGACGCCGGGTCTCAGCTTCGGGGCCAACGAGCGCAAGATGGGCTGGAAGTCCCAGCCGACGGCCCAGGTCAATTTCGACGGCGTGCGCGTCCATGAGTCCAACCGCATCGGCGGGGAGGGCGAGGGCTTCCGTTTCGCCATGATGGGCCTGGACGGCGGCCGGCTGAACATCGCCAGCTGTTCGCTGGGCGGCGCGGCCTTCGCCCTCGACACGGCGAAGGCCTACATGGAAACCCGCAACCAGTTCGGCAGACCGCTGAAGGACTTCCAGGCGCTGCAGTTCAAGCTGGCCGACATGGCCACCGAGCTGGAGGCGGCCCGCCTGATGGTCCGCAACGCGGCCGACGCGCTGGACAGGCGCGATCCGGGCGCGACGAAGCTGTGCGCCATGGCCAAGCGCTTCGCCACCGACGCCGGCTTCACCGTCGCCAACGAGGCGCTGCAGCTGCACGGCGGCTACGGCTATTTGCAGGACTATCCGCTGGAACGCGTGGTCCGCGACCTGCGGGTGCACCAGATCCTCGAGGGGACCAACGAGATCATGCGCGTGATCATCAGCCGCGAGATGTTCCGGCAGTAGGCGATGTGGTAGTCTGACCAGTCTGGTCAGACCGGGAGCAATGCGATGCGCGAAGTCGGCGTCCTTGAAGCCAAGACCAACCTCTCGTCCCTGTTGGACGCGGTGGAATCCCGAGGTGAGGAAATCCTGATCACCCGCCACGGCAAGCCCGTGGCCAAATTGTCCGCCGCGCCCGAGACCAGGCGCCCGCCGGCGGACTTTGCGGACCAGGTGCGGGCGTTCCGCACCGCCATCGAAGAGCGTCGCGGCGTCGACTTCGAGTTTGACTGGAAAGAAGCCGTCGAGGACGGCCGGGAGTGACGACGACCGTCCTTGACGCGTCAGTCATCGCGGCTTGGCTCGTGCCGTCGCAAAGCACGCCGGCCAGTGAGGTCTTCCTGAAGGAGGCGGCTGAGGGCCGTTTTCTGGCGCCGTACATCTTTCCAGCTGAGTGCCGGAGCCTGCTGCTGCGCGCCGAGCGCCGGGGCGGGCTGACGACGAAGGAGGTCGCCGTGGCCTTGGATTTCGTGGACAAGCTGGCGATTCAGGTCATGCCGATGCTTGACCGGGCCGGTCACGACGACGTTCTCGCTCTGGCGCGACGGGAAACGCTGTCGCTATACGACGCGCTCTATTTGTACGTCGCGATCGAAGCCGACGCGCGGCTGGCCAGTCGAGATGGCGGCATGCTCATGGCGGCCGCGCGCCGCGGCCTCGTCGCGCTGGACCTGAGAGCCTGATAGCATGACCCCTCCCGACCTCGACGAACCCGAAGTCCTCTGCCGCGTCGAATCCGGCGTCGGGCGGATCACGCTGAACCGGCCGAAAGCCCTGCACGCCCTGACCCTGACCATGTGCGAGGACATGATCGACGCCCTGTCGATCTGGCGCCACGACGAGGCGGTCCAGTGCATCCTTGTCGATCACAGCGGCGAGCGCGGCTTCTGCGCCGGCGGCGACATCCGCATGCTGGCCGAGAGCGGGGCGGGGGACGCGGTTGAGGCGCGCAAATTCTTCCACACCGAGTACCGCCTGAACCATCTGCTGTTCACCTACTCCAAGCCGGTGGTGACGGTGATGGACGGGGTGACCATGGGCGGCGGCGTCGGCCTGGCCATGCCCTCGGCCGTGCGCATCGCGACCGAGCGGACCACCTACGCCATGCCCGAGACCGGCATCGGCCTGTTCCCCGATGTCGGCGGCGGCTGGTTCCTGCCCAGGCTGCCAGGCAAGGCGGGCCTGTGGCTGGCCCTGACCGGCGCGCGGATCAAGGCGGCGGACTGCTGCGCCCTGGGCATCGCCACCCACTACATGCCGTCGGAGAAGGTGGAGGCCTTCAAGGCGGCCCTGCTGGCCCATCCCGGCAGCATCGCGGCGGCCATGGCGGCGTTCGTCGAGGATCCGGGCCACGCCCGCATCGCCGCCCACCGGGCCGACATTGACCGGCTGTTCGGCGAGGGCGACGTCGAGGCGATCATCGCTAACCTGGCGGTCGAGCCCGGCGACTGGGCCGCCGAGCAGCTGGCGACGCTGACAACCAAGTCGCCGCAGACGCTGAAGGTCGCCTTCCGCCAGCTGAGGACCGGCGCGTTGCTGGACGACTTCGCGGCCAACATGGCCATGGAATACCGCATCGGCGCGCGGGTCGTGCGCCGGCACGACTTCCTGGAGGGCGTGCGGGCGGTGATCATCGACAAGGACAACGCGCCGCGATGGGACCCGCCGACGGTCGAGGCGGTGACCGACGCCATGCTCGACGACATCTTCGCGCCACTTTCGCCCGACGAAGAATGGACGCCGCTGACTTGAGGCCGGAACCGGCGTAGGAAACCGCCGGGCCGGGGGAAAACGCATGCTGGGGAAGACCGCACAATGAAAATCCAAGCCCGTTGGATGGCCCTGGCGGCCGTTCTGGCGCTCGCCGCCTGCGAAACGGTTCCGCCGCCGCCTCCGCCGCCGGCCGATGCGCCGGTCAGCCTGCCAGGCTTCGTCGGCGTGGCCCTGTCCGATCCCAACCGGCCCGAGGCCGACCGGGCCCGCGACGCCGCCCGCCATCCCGGCGAGATTCTGGTGTTCGCCGGTCTGCGGCCGGGCATGAAGGTCGTCGATCTGATTCCGGGCGGCGGCTATTTCACCCGCATCTTCTCGAAGGCCGTGGGACCCGCCGGACGGGTCTACGCCTATGTGCCCGACGAGCTGACCGCTCTGGCCAAGGGCCGTCCGCCGTCGGTCGCGGCCTTCGTGGGCAAGCCGCCCTACGCCAATACGCGGATGATCCTGCGGACCCTTCCGACCTTCGGGGCGCCCGAGAAGGTCGATATGGTGTTCACCGCCCAGAACTACCACGACATGCACCTGAGCTTCATGGGGCCGGCGGACCTGTCGGTGGTCAATCGCCGCGTGTTCGCCGCGCTCAAGCCGGGCGGCGCCTACATCGTCATCGACCATTCGGCCAAGGCCGGCTCGGGCCTGCGCGACACCGAGAGCCTGCACCGTATCGACGCGGCGCTGGTTCGCCGCGAAGTCGAGGCCGCCGGCTTCGTCTTCGAGGGCGAAAGCCGGGTGCTGCGCAATCCGGCCGACCCGCTGACCGCCAACGTCTTCAACCCGTCGATCCGCGGCGGTACCGACCAGTTCGTCTACAGGTTCCGCAAGCCCAGGAGCGGCCGCTGATGTCCGTCCGTTTCGCCGCCCCGCTGGCCGGGTTTCTCGCCGTCGTCCTGTCCGCCGTCGCCATGGCCGCGGATGTGCCGGCCAACATCGCCGCCGCCGTCGGCGATACGACCCGCCCGGCGGTCCAGCGGGGGCGGGACGCGTCCCGGCGTCCAGCCGAGATCCTCGCCTTCGCCGGGGTGAAGCCCGGCGACAAGGTCGGCGATTTCCTGATGGGCGGGGGCTATTTCACCCGCATCTTCTCCGGCGCGGTCGGGCCCACGGGCAAGGTCTACGGGTTTCAGGCCGCGGAGTTCGTCCAGTTCAACGGCGACTACGGCAAATGGCAGGACGAGACGGTCGCCTTCTCGCCGAACATCGTCCCTGTCCGCGCATCGCTTGGCGCGCTCGCGTTCCCCGAGCCGCTGGACCTGATCTTCACCGCCCAGAACTATCACGACTTCCATCTGGGCCGGGCCACGCCCGAACAGATCGCCGCGATCAACAGGCAACTGCTCGACGCGCTCAAGCCCGGCGGCGTTCTGCTGGTCATCGATCACTACGCCATCGACGGGACGGGCGACACGCAATCGAACGCGCTGCATCGCATCGACATTGATCTGGTGAAGCGCGAGCTGGCGGCGGCCGGGTTCGTGCTGGAGGCGGAGAGCGACATTCTACGAAATCCCGCCGACCCGCGGACGGCCAGCGTCTTCGACCCTTCCATCCAGGGCAACACCGATCAATTTATCCTCAAGTTCCGCAAGCCGGCCTAGATCCATGACCCGTATCGCTTTTATCGGCCTGGGAAACATGGGGGCCGGGATGGCCGCCAACCAGGCCAAGGCCGGCCGCGAGGTCATGGCCTTCGACCTGTCGCAGGCGGCGGTGGACAAGGCCGTGGCCGCCGGCTGCCGGCCCGCCGCCTCGGTCGCCGAGGCCGTGAAGGACGCCGACGCGGTGATCACCATGCTGCCGGCCGGGCAGCATGTGCGCGGCGTCTACGGCGAACAGGTGCTGGCCCACGCGCCGAAGTCGGCCCTGCTGATCGACTGTTCGACCATCGACATCGACAGCGCTCGCGCCGTCGGCGAGCAGGCGAAGGGGCAGGGGTTCCGCTTCGCCGACGCCCCGGTCAGCGGCGGCATCATGGCCGCCGAGGCCGGCACGCTGGCCTTCATGGTCGGCTGCGAGACGGCTGACTACGCCGCCTTCGAGGCGATTCTGCAGCCTATGGCCCGGGTGGTGTTCCACGCCGGCGGGTCCGGTTCGGGCCAGGCGGCCAAGATCTGCAACAACATGCTGCTCGGCATCTCGATGATCGGCGTCTGCGAAGCCTTCGCCCTGGCCGAGAAGCTGGGGCTGGATCCGGAGCGATTCTTCGAGATCGGCTCGAAGTCGTCGGGCCAGTGCTGGTCGCTGACCACCTACTGCCCCTGGCCCGGCCCGGTGGAGACCGCCCCGTCGAATCGCGGCTACGAAGGCGGCTTCCTCAGCGCCCTGATGCTCAAGGACCTGAAGCTGGCCCAGGAGGCGGCGGCCCGCGCCGGCGCATCGACGCCGATGGGCGCCCAGGCCGAGGCGCTCTATGCGCTGTTCGACGGACTCGGTTACGGCCAGAAGGACTTTTCGGCCATGCTGCAGATGTTCCGCGGTCGGCTGGACGAATTGACGGCCTGACGGCGAGCGATTGCGCTGGATCAATTCACCGATCGCGCTGACCCGGCATGTTGGCCGCCAGTACCTGAGAGCCGTTCGCGCAAGACCTGCGGCGTTTCACGTAATAGGTTGCCAGATGAAACTCTCGTAAGTGGACACGGGAGTCGGGCGGTGCGAATTAGCCCGCGGAACAGAGAACAGGGAGCCGGCCAGGCGGGGCGACCGTCACTTCGGGGCCGGGGCGTCGTCGATGGATTACAAGGCCGCTTTTCACAACGCCGTCGCGCAGGTGCGCGATGAGGGCCGCTATCGGGTCTTCGCCGACCTGAAGCGCCATAGCGGCGATTTCCCGCGGGCCACCTGGACGCGCGACGACGGGTCCGAATGCGAGATCATCGTCTGGTGCTCCAACGACTATCTCGGCCAGGGTCAGAACCCGGTCGTCGCCGACGCCATGCACGCGGCCATCGACGCCAACGGAACCGGCTCTGGCGGCACGCGCAACATCTCCGGCACGACTCACTTCCACGTGGAGCTTGAGCGGGAGCTGGCCGATCTGCACGGCAAGGAATCGGCCCTGCTGTTCACCTCGGGCTACGTCTCCAACGAGGCGACGCTGTCGACGCTCTACAAGATCCTGCCCGGCCTGATCATCTTTTCCGACGAACTGAACCACGCCTCGATGATCAGCGGCATCCGCAGCGGCGGCGGCCAGCGGCGCATCTTCCGCCACAACGATCTGGCCCACCTCGAACAACTGCTGGCCGAGGCCGATCCCGAGGCGCCCAAGCTGGTGGCGTTCGAGAGCGTCTATTCGATGGACGGCGACATCTCCGACATCCGCGGCACGGTCGCGCTGGCGAAGAAGTACGGCGCCCTGACCTACATCGACGAAGTCCACGCGGTCGGCCTGTACGGCCAGCGCGGCGGCGGCGTGTCCGAGCGCGACGACATCGCCTCGGAGATCGACATCATCGAGGCGACGCTGGGCAAGGCCATCGGCTGCATGGGCGGCTATATCGCCGCCGACGCCGTGATCATCGACGCCATCCGCTCCTACGCCTCGGGCTTCATCTTCACGACGTCCCTCCCGCCGGCCCTGACCGCCGGAGCCCTGGCGTCCGTGCGCTGGCTCAAGGAACACAACGAGGTCCGCGAGCAGCATCAGGAGCGCGCCGCGACCCTCAAGGCGATGATGAAGGCCGCCGGCCTGCCGGTCATGGAAAGCTCGGTCAGCCACATCGTGCCGGTGATGGTCGGCGACGCCGTCCACTGCAAGATGGTCTCGGACATGCTGCTCGAAGACCACGGCATCTACGTTCAGCCGATCAACTTCCCCACCGTGCCGCGCGGCACGGAGCGCCTGCGCTTCACCCCCACGCCGTTCCACACCGACGCGATGATGCGTGACCTGGTCAAGGCGCTGGAAAACCTGTGGGCCCGCTGTAATATCGCCCGCGTGGGCGGATACGCCGCCTAGCGATTGCGGTCTCGCGACCCCACCTGCCGTGTCTGGCGGTGCGGGCGAGGCTGATGACGTCCATTGTCGAAGGGTTTGTGGCGCTGGGCGTCCTGGCGGCGCTCGTCCCGCTGGGGGTGATGGCTGTCCGCCGGGTCAAACGCTCGAAGGGCCGCGCGGCCATGGCCGGTATGCTGCTATTGTTCGGGGCCTTTCTGAAGGTCGATCCGCCGCCTCTGCCACCGTCCGAGCGGGTGATCAAGGACAGCGAGGACGACGAGGCCGCCGGCGCGCCGCCGACCACCTGATCGGTCTGGAAACGCCGCCGGGTTTGTAGTATCGCCGAGTCAGCGGCGTTGGCCGCCCAGGAGCTACGACCGCCGCCGCACGCCCTTGCCCAATCCGATTCGCTTGGCGAAATCAGACCGCCGCTCGGCATAGGCCGGCGCGACCATCGGGTAATCCGGCGGCAGGTTCCACTTGCGGCGGTAGTCCTCGGGACTCAGGTCGAATCGCGAGCGCAGGTAGCGCTTCAGCATCTTCAGGTGCGCGCCGTCCTCAAGGCAGACGATGTACTCATGCTGCACCGAGCGAGAGACCGGCACGGCCGGCTTCTGGCGTTCGCGCGGCGCTGGCGCCGGGGCGTCCGACAGGCCGGCGAGCGAGGCATGAACTGTCCGGATCAAGTCGGGCAGGGCCGCGGCGCCGACCGGATTGCGGCCGACAAAGGCCGCCACGATCTCCGTGGAGCAAGCCAGGATATCCGCGTCCGACGCGGCCTTGTCCGGGGTCTCGTCAGTCGCCATGCCCGTTCCTCGCTCGAAGATGCGCCGTCGCACCCGCCTGGCGGCCCAGGTCCGGCGGGATTGAATTCACCAACGCGCCCGGACCGGCCGGGTTCCGATTGATCATGTCGGCATGATCGCTAAAGAGGGCGCGCCAGCCAGCGCGTCGCAGCCAGGGGTAAGACCATGAACGCTTCCACACCCATCCGCCCCGCCTTCTTCGGCGCCGATCTCGCCACGGCCGACCCGGCCATCGCCGAGGCCATCGCCCACGAGCTGGCGCGCCAGCGCAACCAGATCGAACTGATCGCCTCGGAAAACATCGTCTCGAAAGCGGTGCTCGAGGCGCAGGGTTCGATCCTGACCAACAAGTACGCCGAGGGTTATCCGGGCAAGCGGTACTACGGCGGCTGCGAATACATCGACGTGCTGGAGCAGCTGGCCATCGACCGGGCGAAAGAGCTGTTCGGCGCCGGCTTCGCCAACGTCCAGCCGCACTCGGGGGCCCAGGCCAACCAGGCGGTGTTCATGGCCCTGCTGACGCCGGGCGACACCTTCATGGGCATGGATCTGGCCGCCGGCGGTCACCTGACCCACGGCAGCCCGGCCAACCAGTCGGGCAAGTGGTTCAAGCCGGTGGCCTATACGGTCCGCCAGGACACCCAGTTCATCGACTACGACAACGTCGCCGAGGTGGCCCAGCGCGAGAAGCCCAAGCTGATCATCGCCGGCGGCTCGGCTTACGGCCGGGCCATCGACTTCAAGCGCTTCCGCGAGATCGCCGACAGCATCGGCGCCTATCTGATGGTCGATATGGCCCACTATGCCGGCCTGGTCGCCGGCGGCGCCTATCCGAGCCCCGTGCCGCACGCCCATGTGGTCACCACCACGACGCACAAGACCCTGCGCGGTCCCCGCGGCGGCATGGTGCTGACCAATGACGAGGCGATCGCCAAAAAGATCAACTCGGCGGTGTTCCCCGGCCTGCAGGGCGGGCCGCTGGAGCATGTCATCGCCGCCAAGGCGGTGGCCTTCGCCGAGGCCCTGCGGCCGGAGTTCAAGGCCTACGCCGCCCAGGTGGTGGTCAACGCCCGGGCCCTGGCCGAAACCCTGGTCGAGGCCGGCCTGGCCATCGTCTCGGGCGGCACCGACAGCCACGTCATGCTGGTCGATCTGCGGCCCAAGGGCGTGACGGGCCGCGACGCCGAAGCCACGCTCGAGCGGGCGCACATGACCTGCAACAAGAACGGCATTCCGTTCGACACGGCGTCCTTCACCGTGACCTCGGGCGTGCGGCTCGGCACACCGGCCGGCACCACGCGCGGCTTCGGCGAGGCGGAGTTCCGCCAGATCGGCCGCTGGATCGGCGAGGTCGTCGATGGCCTGGCCGCCAATGGCGCGCAGGGCAACGCCGCGGTCGAGGCGAAAGTCCGCGAGCAGGTCATGGCGTTGACGGCGCGCTTCCCTATCTACAACTAATAGGGACGGCCGCCGGGAGGGGCCCAACATGCGCTGCCCGTTCTGCGGTCATTTGGAAAGCCAGGTGAAGGACAGCCGCCCGTCGGAAGACGGCGCGGCCATCCGCCGGCGTCGGCTCTGCCCCGAGTGCGGCGGCCGCTTCACCACCTTCGAGCGGGTCCAGCTGCGCGAACTGACCATCGTCAAGCGCTCGGGCCGCCGCGCGCCGTTCGACCGCGAGAAGCTGGTCCGCTCGATCTCCATCGCCACGCGCAAGCGGCCGATCGAGGCCGAGCGGCTCGACCGGCTGGTCAACGGCATTGTCCGTCAGCTTGAGAGCATGGGCGAGACGGAGCTGGCCAGCCATGTGGTCGGCGAGATGGTCATGAAGGCGCTCAAGGCGCTCGATGACGTGGCCTATGTCCGCTACGCCTCGGTCTATCGCGATTTCCGCCACACCGACGACTTCGCCCAGTTCCTCAGCGCCGAGGGCCTGTCCGAAGAAACGGAGGACTGAACCTGGGCGTCACGCTCAAGCTGGCCACCTCGCTGGACGGTCGCATCGCCACCGCCTCGGGCGAAAGCCGCTGGATCACGGGGCCGGCGGCGCGTGAGGAGGTGCACCGGTTGCGCGCCATGCACCAGGCGATCGTCGTCGGCGTCGAGACGGCCATCGCCGATGATCCTGAACTCACGGTGCGGCTGCCGGGCTTTGTCGGCATGCAGCCGGTGCGGGTGGTGCTCGACAGCCGCCAGCGGCTGCCGCTGACCTCGAAGCTGGTGCGGGAGGCCGGGCGGTTGCCGACGGTCGTGGTCACCGTTGAGAATCCAAACAACCGTTTGACTGACGCGGGGGTCACCGTGATCCAAGTCGCCCAGACCGAGGGACGCCCCGACCCGAAGGCGGTTCTGGAGGCCCTGCGGGCGGATTTCGGCCGCCGGGTCGCCGAACGGCTCGGTACGGCGTCAGACGTGATGGTGGAGACCAATGTCATGATCGAGGGCGGTGGCCAGGTGGCGGCCAGTTTCCTGTCCGCCGGTCTGGTCGATCAGATCGAGTGGTTCCGGGCCCCGATCATTCTGGGCGACGAGGGCCGGCCAGCCATCGGCGCCTTCGTGCTCAAGGACCTGGCGGCCGCGCCGCGCTTCCGTCGGCTCGCGGTCGAGACGGTCGGCGACGATCTGTGGGAACGGTACGGGAAGGCCTGATGTTCACCGGAATTGTCACCGATGTCGGCCGCGTGCGCGGCGTGCGCGAGACCAACCGCGACCGCCGCTTCGAGATCGAGACGGCCTACGACACGGCGACCATCGACCTGGGCGCCTCCATCTCCCACGCCGGCTGCTGCCTGACGGTGGTCGAGAAGGGCGAGGGCTGGTTCGCGGTCGAGGTCTCGGCCGAGACCCTGTCGAAGACCACGCTGGACCAGTGGACCGAAGGCGCGCCCGTCAATCTGGAGCGCGCCGCGCGGCTGGGCGACGAGATGGGCGGCCACATCGTCTCAGGCCATGTCGATGGGCTTGGCGAGGTGCTGTCGATCACGCCCGACGGCGGTTCGCACCGCCTGCGCATCCGCGCGCCCAGGCCGCTGCACCGGCTGATCGCCCCCAAGGGCTCGATCACCGTCGAGGGCGTCAGCCTGACCGTCAATGAGGTCGAGGATGACGTCTTTGGCCTGAACATCATTCCCCACACCTGGGATGTGACCACCCTGGGCCGGCTGAAGGCCGGTTCGCGGGTCAACCTCGAGATCGACATGCTGGCGCGCTACCTCGCCCGGTGGCAGGAGACCGCGTGATGAACATCCTTTCCCCCGTCATGGCCCGGCTTGTCCGGGCCACCCATGAACACAGTCCGTATGGCATTGGCCGCGGACGCGCCGGGTTCGGTCCTGACGCGCCTGCGTGCGTGGGTGGCCCGGCCAAGCCGGGCCATGACGGTTTCTGGTTCGGGATGAGCGGTATCTGAATGACCCAAGACAGCCCCATCTCCCCCATCGAGGACATCATCGAGGACGCCCGCAACGGGCGGCCCTACATCCTGGTGGACGCCGAGGACCGCGAGAACGAGGGGGATGTGATCATCCCCGCCCAGTTCGCCACGCCCGACCAGATCAACTTCATGGCCCGCCACGCGCGCGGTTTGATCTGCCTCTCCATCACCGCCGAGCGGGCCCGCCAGCTGCGGCTGCCGCCGATGGCGGCCGAGAACCGCGAGTCCATGACCACCGCCTTCACCGTCTCGATCGAGGCGAAGGAGGGGGTCACCACCGGCATCTCGGCCCACGACCGCTCGCACACCGTGGCCGTGGCCATCGACCCGACCAAGGGGCCGGACGACATCGTCTCGCCCGGCCATGTGTTCCCGCTGGTCGCCCGCGACGGCGGGGTGCTGGTCCGCGCGGGCCACACAGAGGCGGCCATCGACATCTCCCGCCTGGCGGGGCTGAACCCGGCGGGCGTGATCTGCGAGATCATGAAGGACGACGGCACCATGGCCCGGCTGCCGGACCTGGTCGCCTTCGCCCAGTTGCACGGCCTGAAGATCGGCACCATCGCCGACCTGATCGCCTATCGCCGCCGCACCGAGCGGCAGGTCGAGCGGGTACTGGAGACGCCGTTCACCAGCGTCCACGGCGGCGACTTCCGCATGATCGTCTACCGCAACAGCATCGACCGCTGCGAGCATGTCGCCCTGGTCAAGGGCCGCATCGAGGCGGACCGGCCGACGCTGGTGCGGATGCATCAGGTCGATATGGCGGCCGACATGCTCGGTTTCGTCGGCGCCCGGCGCGACTATGTGCCGGCCGCGCTGCGGGCCATCGGCGAGCAGGACGGGCCCGGCGTGGCGGTGTTCATCCGCGATCCGAACCCGGCCTGGCTTTCCGAACGCTACGGCGGGGAGTATGCGGCAGGGAGCCAGTATCGGAGCAACGCCATCCGCGACTACGGGGTGGGGGCGCAGATCCTGCTGGACCTGGGGGTGCGGGAAATGGTCCTGCTCACCTCCAGCCCGTTCAAACCCGCCGCCCTCGAGGGCTACGGGCTCAGGATCGTCGGGCGTCAGCCCATCGAGACGCCCAAGGAGTAGCGCATGCCCGCTGACAAGGTCCGCATCCTCATCGTGGAGGGCCGCTTCTATTCGGAGCTGTCCGACGAGCTCCTGCGGGGCGCGGCCGACGCCATCACGGCGGTCGGGGCGGAGTATGACGTGATCACCGTGCCGGGCGCGCTGGAGATTCCGGCGGTCATCGCCATCGCCGAGGAGGCCGGCCGCCGTCCGTCCGGCGCGCCGTACGACGGCTATGTCGCGCTGGGTTGCGTGATCCGCGGCGAGACCTGGCATTTCGAGATCGTGTCCAACGAGTCCTCGCGCGGCCTGATGGACCTGGCCGTGCGCCGGGGCCTGGCCATCGGCAACGGCATCCTGACGGTCGAGGACGAGGACCAGGCCTGGGCCCGCGCCCGTGTCTCCGAAGGCGACAAGGGCGGCGGGGCGGCCCGCGCCTGCCTGGAGGTGCTGAGCATCAAGACCCGCCTGGAGCAGTCGCGATGACCGGGCGCAAGCCGGCTTCCCTGCGCGAGGCCTACGAGAAGCTGGTGGCGGCGACCGAAGGCAAGGTCGCGCCCCTGAGCGCCAAGGCGCGTCGCGCCCGCACCGTGGCGCGCCTGGCCGCCGTGCAGGCGCTGTACCAGATGGAGCTGGCCGGAACCGGGGTCGAGGCCGTGGTCCGCGAGTTCACCGAACACCGCTTTGACCGCGACATCGAGGGCGAGACCCTGGCCGAGGCCGACGAGGCCTTCTTCGCCGAACTGGTCCACGGCGTGGTCAGCGAACAGAACGCCATTGACGGCGCCGTCACCCATCGCCTTGCCACGGGCTGGCGGCTCGAGCGGCTGGACGCCACCCTGCGGGCCATCCTGCGGGCCGGCGGATGGGAGCTGATGCACCGGCCGGATGTGCCGGTCGAGGTGGCCATCGACGAGTACGTCGAGATCGCCAAGTCCTTCTTCGAAGGGCCCGAGCCCGGCTTCGTCAACGGCGCGCTCGACGGCATCGCCCGCGATGCCCGGGGGTGAGTTCGACTGGATCGCGCGGCTCTTAAGGCCCCTGACCCGGGGCGCGCCGGAAGCGCTCGATCTGCTCGACGACGCCGCCGTGATTCCGTCGCGACCAGGGTTCGACCTGATCGTGACCAAGGACGCGCTGGTCGCCGGCGTGCATTTCCTGGAGGGCGATCCGCTGGATCTGGTCGCCCGCAAGTTGCTGCGCGTGAACCTGTCTGATCTCGCGGCGAAAGGCGCCGAGCCGTACGGCTATTTCCTGACCACCGCCTGGCCGACCGGGGCGACCTGGGCCGACCGCGAACGGTTCGTGACGGGACTGGCCGAGGACGGCGCGACCTACGGGCTGTCTCTGCTGGGCGGCGACACGGTCGTTACGCCAGGGCCGCTGAGCCTCACCGCGACGATGCTGGGCTGGGTCCCGCACGGCGAGGCCGTGCTGCGCAGGGGCGCCCGGCCGGGCGACCTGCTGGCCGTCAGCGGGCCGATTGGCGACGGCTGGCTGGGCCTGAAGGCCGCGCGCGGCGAGATCGCCGATGCCTCGTTGGCCGAGCGGTATCGCCTGCCCAGTCCCCGAACGGACCTGCGGGAGGCGCTGAGAGCCCATGCCCGGGCCGCCGCCGACGTCTCCGACGGGCTGCTGGCCGACGCCGGCCATATCGCGACGGCCAGTGGCTGCGCGGCGCGGATCGACCTGGACCGCGTGCCCCTGTCGCCCGGCGCCGCGGCCTGGCTGGCCGGCCAGACCGATGCGGCGGCGGCGCTGGCGGCGCTGGCGACCGGCGGCGACGACTATCAGATCGTCTGCGCCCTGGCGCCGGAGCGGCCCGTCCCGGCCGGCTTGACCGTCGTTGGCGTGTTCGCGGCGGGGCAGGGCGTCACGGCCCTGTTCGAGGGCGCGCCGGTCTCGATCGACCGTCTCGGCTGGACCCACGGTTAACCCGGCTTTCACCACGGCGGCGCAGCTTGCGGCCATGCGCCGCCGCCAGATTCTCGCCGCCCTTCCGTTCGCCCTCGCCGCGGGGCCCGCCGCCGCCAGCGAACCGCCGAAGAAGAGCTCGGGCGGGCAATATATCGACCTGTCGCCGGTCGCCCTGCCGATCGTGTTGAACAACCGGCTGATCAACTACGTCTTCGTCCAGGTGCGGATCAATCTGAGCCCCTCGGCCGATGCGCCGAAGATCCGTGAGAAGGAACCCTGGTTCCGCGACGCCCTGGTCCGGGCCGGCCACCGCACGCCCTTCACCAAGGCCACCGACTACACGGTGATCGACGAAGCCCGGATGAAGGCGTCGTTGATGCGCGAGGCGGCGCTGATCATTCCGGCCCGCAACCTGCGCTCGGTCAGCCTGATCTCGCAGACTCCCAAGCAGCGCAGCCGCCTGCCGCGGGCCCCGGCCGCCCGTTGAGCCTTGCCCTTCAAATGACGTCGTTTGAAGGACGAGGAAGGTTCGCGATCTGGAAACCGGGCGCGACAGGCGCCGAAACCGGCATCCACTTTCGGCCGTCGCGCCCCGGCTGATTTCCCCAAACGGAACGGGCGGTTGCTTACGCCGCCCGCATTTGGCAAAGACGGGCGTCTTTTTCGCAAGGGGGCGCCGGCTGACGGCGTCTATTCAAAGCAAATCGGGGGATCCGATCGCCGGCCAACGGTCGCGCGGAAACCCCCGGCGCTACAACAAGGGGCTCTAGGAACTATGGGCATCGACTTTCTAGTACTGGCGATCGTCGCCGGTCTGGCCGCCGTGGTTTACGGCGTGATCCAGACCATGGGACTGTTGCGCAAGTCCGCCGGCAACGCGCGGATGCAGGAAATCGCCGCGGCCATCCAGGAAGGCGCGCAAGCCTACCTGAACCGGCAGTACACCACGATCGCGCTCGTCGGCGTGGTCGTGATCGCCTTGCTGGCGTGGTTCTTCAAGAGCTGGGAGCAGCCGGTCGGCTTCGCCCTGGGCGCGATCCTGTCGGGCGGCGCCGGCTTCGTCGGCATGCTGATCTCGGTCCGCGCCAACGTCCGCACCGCCCAGGCCTCCTCCGAGAGCCTTGGCAAGGGCCTGAGCGTCGCCTTCACCTCTGGCGCCATCACCGGCATGCTGGTGGCCGGCCTCGCCCTGCTGGGCGTCGCGGGCTACTACTATGTGCTGACCCGCGTCATGGGCCTGGACCCGACCAGCCGTCCGGTGATCGACTCGCTGGTCACCCTGGGCTTCGGCGCCTCGCTGATCTCGATCTTCGCCCGTCTCGGTGGCGGCATCTTCACCAAGGGCGCCGACGTCGGCGGCGACATGGTCGGCAAGGTTGAGGCCGGCATCCCGGAAGATGACCCCCGCAACGCGGCGACCATCGCCGACAACGTCGGTGACAACGTCGGCGACTGCGCCGGCATGGCCGCCGACCTGTTCGAGACCTACGCGGTGACCACGGTCGCCACCATGGTGCTAGCCGCCATCTTCTTCCGCGGCAGCCCCGATCTGGTGTCCGCGATGATGGTCCTGCCGCTGGCCATCTGCGCCATCGGCATCGCCACCTCGATCATCGGCGCCTTCTTCGTCCGCCTGGGCAAGAAGCAGAACATCATGGGCGCCCTGTACCAGGGTCTGATCGTCACCGGCATCCTGTCGGCCGCCGCCCTCTACTTCCTGTTCCCGCACTTCGTGACCGCCCCGATCGAGTTCACGCCCTTCGGCGGTGAGCCCAAGTCGTACGGCGCGATGGAGCTGTTCTGGTGCGGCATCACCGGCCTGGTGATCACCGCCCTGATCGTCGTCATCACCGAATACTACACCGGCACCGGCTTCCGCCCGGTGAAGTCGGTCGCCCAGGCTTCGGTCTCCGGCCACGGCACCAACGTGATCCAGGGCTTGGCCATGTCGCTGGAGGCCTGCGCGGCCCCGGCCATCGTGATCATCGCCGGCATCATCGTCACCTACGGCCTCGCCGGCCTGTTCGGCATCGCCATCGCCGTGACCTCGATGCTGTCGCTGGCGGGCTTCATCGTCGCCCTCGACGCCTTCGGCCCGGTGACCGACAACGCCGGCGGCATCGCCGAGATGGCCGGCCTGCCCCCCGAAGTGCGCGTCACCACGGACGCGCTCGACGCCGTGGGCAACACGACCAAGGCCGTCACCAAGGGCTACGCCATCGGTTCCGCCGGTCTCGGCGCCCTGGTGCTGTTCGCCGCCTACACCGAAGACCTGAAGTTCTTCACGGCGGAAGCTCTGCCAGGGTCGTTCTTCGACGGTCTCGGCGCGGTGACCTTCGACCTCTCCAACCCCTACGTCGTGGTCGGCCTGCTGTTCGGGGGCCTGCTGCCGTTCCTGTTCGGCGGCATGTCGATGACCGCCGTCGGCCGCGCCGCCCAGGAAGTGGTGGTCGAGGTTCGTCGCCAGTTCCGCGAAAACCCCGGCATCATGACCGGCGAGGTCAAGCCGGAATACGGCAAGGCCGTGGACATCCTGACCAAGGCCGCGATCCGGGAAATGATCGTCCCGTCGCTGCTGCCGGTCGCCTCTCCGGTGGTGCTGTTCTTCGTGATCAACGCCATCGCGGGCAAGATCAATGCCTTCGCCAGCCTTGGCGCCATGCTGATGGGCGTCATCGTCACCGGCCTGTTCGTGGCCATCTCGATGACCTCGGGCGGCGGCGCCTGGGACAACGCCAAGAAGGTGATCGAGGAAGGCTTCACCGACAGCGACGGCGTCAAGCACGGCAAGGGCTCTGAAGCCCACAAGGCCGCCGTGACCGGCGACACCGTCGGCGACCCCTACAAGGACACCTCCGGCCCGGCCGTGAACCCGATGATCAAGATCGCGAACATCGTGGCCCTGCTGCTGCTGGCCGTCCTGGCCCACGGCTAAGACCCAGGGGGCGGGTTCCCGGATCCGCCCCGACCGTCAGCCATCCAGATACGACGACGCCCCGGAGAGCGATCTCCGGGGCGTTTTCGTTGGTCGTTGGTCGTTGGTCTGTGTGGTCGAGCGGCGGAGCCTACTGACGGTCGCCCGGGCGGCTGCCAGGAACGCCTTCGTCGTCGGCGCGCGGCAGCATGCCGCCACGACCGACGTTGCCGAGCAGCTGCTCGAGGATGCTGAGTTCGCGGCCACGGGTCGGCGTCTCGCGGCTGTTGTAGGCGAACACCTTGCCGTCCCGCAGCGTGTAGGAATTGACCGCCGTGACCTGTTCGGTCGCCGGGTCGAAGGTGATGGCGAACACGTTCCGCGCCGCGACGCGCGGCTGGTAGAAGGCCACCCGGTCGGTGACCTGGCTCATGTAGAACCAGACATTGGGGTCGAAGGTCGACTTGGCCGAGGGCGAGCCCAGTTTGCCAAGCACGGTCGATTTGGTGTCGTCGCCGGTCTTGATATCGGCCGGATTGACCTCGATGGCCTGGAAGCCGGAATAGGTGGTCATCGGCATGCAGGCGCCGGTCGACATCAGGACGATGGCGGAGGCGGCGGCGAGGGCGGCTTTACGAAACATGTCGGCTCCCGGTGCGCGCTGAGGGCGCGGGTCTTTGACCTATCGCCCGCACGGGCTTAGTTCAATGCCCGCTTTAGGCTCCCCTGGCGGCGAAATCGAGGCGATAGCGACGATGCTACAGCGGTTGTTCCGGCCAAATCCGGCGAAACTGGCCGGCGAGGCCCTGTACGCGGCGGCGGCGGGCCAGGCCCGCAGGCCGTCGTTCTACGCCGACGGCGGAGTCGCCGATACGCGCGAGGGCCGCTTCGAGCTCTATACGCTGCATGTCATCCTGCTGATCGAGCGGCTCAAGGGCGAGACCGACGCGGCCGCCGAGGCGCGCCAGAGCCTGTTCGACCGCTACGTCCGCGGGCTCGACGACGCCTTCCGCGAGCTGGGCGTGGGTGATCTGTCGGTGGCGAAGAAGATGAAAACGCTTGGCCAGGCCTTCTATGGCCGCCTCAAGGCCTATGAGGACGCGGCGGCCGCGCTGCCCGACGCCGCGCCGCTGACGGAGATGCTGACCCGCACGGTGCTGGAAGGCCGGGGCGACCAGGCCGCCGACCTGACGGCCTATGTCCTGGCCGCCCGCGACGGGCTGTCGCGGCAGGAGGTTTCGAACCTGCTGGCGGGGACCGTGACCTGGGAGGGCGGGCGATGATCGGCGAATCACCCTGGCGCGAGGTCGTCCGGTTCGGGGAGGTCAGCCGCGGGCCCGTGCGGCGCAGGCTTGAAGCCGACGCGCCGACGCGGGCGAAGGTCGCCCGGCTGCTGGGCCTGGTGTCGATCGAGTCCCTGACGGCCGATCTCGAGGTCGCGCCCTGGCTTGATGGCGCGGAAATCCACGGCCGCTTCGCCGCCGCGATCACCCAGACCTGCAGCGTCACCGCCGATCCCTTCGAGGAAGAGACGGAGGGCGAGTTCATCGTGCGGGTCCTGCCGCCCGGCAGCCCGAACGCCCCGGCCGAGGCGGCCGAGGAGGTCGAGCTGGACCCCGACGCCGACGATCCGCCCGACGTCCTGGACGGCGAGGACATCGATCTGGGCGGCTATGTCGTCGAACATCTGTCGCTGGAGCTGGACCCGTTTCCCCGCAGGCCGGGGGCCGAGTTCATCGCGCCGAAGGACGACGCCGACCTGTCGCCGTTCGCCGTCCTGCGGCTGCTCAAGAAGGACGAGCCCCCCGAATAGAGGCCGGGCTTGCATCGCCGCCGTGCGGGGGTAAGTTCCGGCGGCTTCGCCCCAAAACGGGGTTCGCAACGGAATCGCGACCGGCCATTGCCCAAAAGTATCGTCATTTCCATTGACGCCATGGGCGGGGACCACGGTCCGTCCATCGTCATCCCCGGAGTCGAACTCGCCGCCAGGGCCATGCCCGAGCTGCGATTCCTGCTGCACGGGGACGAGGCGCGCATCAACGCCGAGCTGGCGAAACTGCCGGCGGCGAAGGCGGCCAGCACCGTGCGCCACACCGACAAGGCCATCTCGATGGACGAGAAGCCGGCCCAGGCCATGCGGCGGGGCAAGGGCTCAAGCGTCTGGAACGCCGTCGAATCGGTGAAGGCGGGCGAGGCCGGCGCCGCGGTCTCCGCCGGCAATACCGGCGCCCTGATGGCCATCTCCAAACTGATCCTGCGCATGGCCGCCGGAATCGCCCGACCAGCCATCGTGGCCAGCTGGCCGACCCTGACCGGCATCACGGCCGTGCTCGACGTCGGCGCCAACGTCGAGAGCGACGCCGAACAGCTGGTCGAGTTCGCCATCATGGGCGCGGCCTTCCACCATGCCATCCACGGCTCGGCCCGGCCCACGGTCGGGCTGCTGAACGTCGGTTCGGAGGAGGAGAAGGGTCACGAGGAGGTGCGCGAGGCCCATGCCCTGCTGCGCGCCACACCCTTCGACCTCGACTACCGGGGCTTCGTCGAGGGCAACGACATCGCCAAGGGCACGGTCGATGTGATCGTCACCGACGGCTTCACCGGCAACATCGCCCTGAAGACCGCCGAGGGCCTGGCCCGTTTCTTCGCCAGTGAGCTGAGGGCGACCTTCACCTCCGGGCCGCTGGAACTGATCGGGGCGCTGTTCGCCTCCGCCGGCCTGAGCCGCATGCGCAAGCGGATGGACCCGGGGGCCGTCAACGGCGCCCCGCTGCTGGGCCTGAACGGCATTGTCGTGAAGAGCCACGGAAGCGCGGACGCCCGGGGCTTCGCCGCCGCCATCCGCGTGGCCGCCGACCTGGCCCGCGGCGATTTCGCCGCCGAGATCGACCGCAACATGCAGCGGCTGACCGCGACCCTGTCCGAATCCACAGCCACGGCCCAGGCCGGGGGAGTTGCCGAGTGAGTGTTCTGCGTAGCGTTGTGACCGGCGTCGGCGGCTATCTGCCGGAAACGATCGTGACCAACGACGATCTGGCGAAGATCGTCGACACCACCGACGAATGGGTGCGCGAGCGCACCGGCATCCGCCGCCGTCATCGGGCGGCGGAAGACCAGGCGGTGTCGGATCTCGCGGTCGAGGCAGCGAAGAGGGCCCTGGCGGCGGCGGGCCGCACGCCGGCCGACGTTGACCTGATCATCGTCGCCACGACCACCGCCGACCTGACCTTTCCGGCCACCGCCGCCATCGTCCAGCGCAAGCTGGGCTGCCCGGTCGGCATCGCCTTCGACGTCCAGGCGGTCTGTTCGGGCTTCGTCTACGGCCTGACCGTCGCCGACGGCTTCGTCGGGCGGGGGCATTCGAAATGCGCGCTGGTGATCGGCGCGGAGACCATGACCCGGCTGATGGACTGGACCGATCGCGGCACCTGCGTGCTGTTCGGCGACGGGGCGGGGGCCGTTGTGCTGGAGCCGGGCGAGGGGCAGGGGACCACGGCCGACCGCGGCCTGCTCGGCTTCGCCCTGCGCTGCGACGGGACCAAGCAGGACCTGCTCTATGTCGATGGCGGCCCCTCGACGACGGGCACGGTCGGCAAGCTGCGCATGCTCGGCAACCAGGTGTTCAAGCACGCGGTGGTCAACATTTCCGAAGCCGTCATCGCGGCGGCGGCCCAGGCCGGCGTGCCGGTGGCCGACATCGACTGGTTCATCCCCCACCAGGCCAACGAGCGCATCCTCAAGGGCGTCGCCCACCGCCTGGGCATCGACGAGCACAAGGTCATCCAGACCGTCGCCGATCACGCCAACACTTCGGCCGCCTCGATTCCGCTCGCCTGGGCCGAAGGCATGGCCGATGGGCGGATCAAGAAGGGCGACCTGCTGCTGATCGAGGCCATGGGCGGCGGGCTGACCTGGGGCGCCTGCGTCATCCGGCTTTAGTCCGGAAATTCCGCTCCCGCCGGGAACCCTTTGACTTGACGGACCAATCGGCCCATGCACCTGATGGTTATCAGGGCCTGGGAGCGGGGTATGAAGGGCGAAACCCTCACACGTGCGGAGTTGACCGAGGCGGTCCACGAGGAAGTGGGCCTGACCCGTCAGGACTGCGGCGGACTGGTCGAACGCACCCTCGACCTGGTGGCCGAGGCGCTCGAGAACGGCGAAACCGTGAAACTGTCCGGTTTCGGCGTGTTCCAGGTCCGCGCCAAGCGAGCCCGCATGGGCCGCAATCCCAAGACCGGCGAGCCGGCCGAGATCGAGCCCCGCCGGGTGATCGGTTTCCGCGCCTCGCAGGTCATGAAGGCGCGGATCGACCGCGCGCTGAGCGACTGACGGGCCCCGTGGCGAAGGGCCCCCACGCCTTCCGCACGATCTCGGAAGCAGCCGAGGAACTGGGCGTGCCCCAGCATGTGCTGCGCTTCTGGGAAACCAAGTTCTCGTTTATCCGCCCGATGAAACGGGCCGGCGGCCGGCGTTTCTACCGGCCGCAGGACATCGCCGTGCTGCGCGGCGTGCGCGCGCTGCTGCACGACGAAGGCTATACCATCAAGGGCGTGCAGAAGCTGCACAAGGACCAGGGCGTGCGCCGGCTGGCCGCCGCCGGCGAGGGGCGGGCCGCGCCGGAGGCGGGCGTCGAACCCGATTTCCGGCCTGACGAGGCGGTCGATATCGGCGGCGAGGCGCGCGACCGGCTGAGCTTCGCCCTGGCCGATCTGGAGGCGGTGAAGGCCCGTCTCGACAGCCTGCTGAAAGGCCGCTGAATTCGAGTTGCCGGGCAGGGGTGCGGTCCCTATAAGGGCGCTCCCCACGGCGGTCGTTCGCGACCGCTAAGAGAAGATGTCGGAGCGTGGCGCAGCCTGGTAGCGCACTTGACTGGGGGTCAAGGGGTCGCAGGTTCGAATCCTGTCGCTCCGACCATCTTCTCCTCGCCTCAGCGCAGGGCCATCAGTTCGTCCCGAATGGCGCCGATCCAATGCGGCCAAGCTTCGAACAGCTCATCAGAGTCCGGACTCAGCGACCCGTAGTTGGAAAAGTCAGACATGGCCTGCGCGGAATGTGCTCGCCCAGAGCGGCAGGTCTTCAGTAGGCGAAACCACGCCCGTGAGGCTGCGGCAGAGTTCAACGGCACCACGTCGATACGGTCCAAGGCGGCGGCGATTTCACTCAGGTCACCTAGCTGAGGCACGCCCATGTGCACCGATCCATGCAGGTCCTCAAGGTAGCTTTTACTGATGCAGATCACCGCTTTGACGGCGTCATCAGCAAGGTCACATACCGCCTGAAGCAATTCCGCCCGGTCTTTGGCCCGTTCGTTCTCCAAGCGTAGAGCGGACCGCTTATCGACGAGTATGGCAATGGCGGCGGATCCGAAGATGGCGAGAATGGAACCGCCCGCTTGCACCCATTCGGCGAGGTTGGGCGCGCTCAGGATCTGCAAAGCTTTCGGGTTTGCCAGAAAACCCACCGCAAGAGGCATAGCCAGCGCATAGGTAGCGGCCAAACCCATTGGTGTGAGCTTCGGAAATCGTCCCATGCGAGCAATGGTTGCACGATTCTCGTTTGAGCCGGTTGGCATTGCCGTCAACCCTTCGGCTTCGGCTCGCGGTTCATCCAGTTGAGCAGCGGCAGCAGCGGCAGGCCCCAGGCTGTTCCGACGATCAGGAAATAGACCAGCTTCACCGCCGGATGGGCCGGCAGGTGGTCGGCCATCCGCGCCGCCAGCACGGCATAGCCGGCCAGGAAGGCCAGGATCGCCAGCGTGCCGACGAGCTTCCTGATGCGTGGGGTCATGCGGCCTCCGGCGGCGCCGTGGTCGGGGCCGCCGTCCGCTTACGCCAGTCCTATCGGCGTTTGAAGAGGCCCAGAATGAACAGCAGCACCACCGCGCCGGCGATGGCGATGAGGATGCTCGGCAGAAGGCCGCTGTAGGCGAAGCCGAAAGCCCCGGCGAGCCAGCTGCCGACGAAGGCGCCGACGAGGCCGACGACGAGGTTGGTCAGGATGCCGTGATTGCGGTTCATCAGCCGCTCGGCGACCCAGCCGGCGAAAATGCCCGCGACGATGATGACGACCCAGTTCAGTCCGTGCATGCCCGTTTCCTCCTGAATGCCCGATCGTCCCGGAATGCCGGCCGGGAAACAAGGTTCCGCCGTCAGCGCCGGCCCAGAAGCAGGGCGAGACCGAGCAGGATGACCGCTCCGCCGAGCGCGGCCAGCGCCAGCGCCCAGAGCGTGGTGACCGGCCAGCCGAACGCCGCCGCGACGGGCGCCCCGACCACGGCGCCGGCAAAGCCCGCCGCCAGCCCCGCGAACCGCGAAGGCCGGCCGCGCAGGATCCAGCGCCCGACAGCGCCGGCCGCCAGACCGATGACCGCGACGATGAACAGACCCGGCGTCCCCATGCTGTCAGCATGACAGGGCCGCGGGCCGCCGTCACGGCTATGGACCCCGCCGCGCGAGCGGCGTAGGGAACCGCGCTCGACACCAGCCCCGCGCTTCCGGAAGACGCGTCATGACCTCGTTCCTGCGTTCCGACCGGTCGCGACCGGTCGCAGTCTGGCTGCTGGCGGTGGCGGCTCTGGTGCTGGCGATGGTCGTGGTCGGGGGCGCGACGCGGCTGACCGGCTCGGGCCTGTCGATCACCGAGTGGAAGCCGGTCACCGGCGCCGTTCCGCCGATGGGCGAGGAGGCCTGGCGCGGCGAGTTCGGCAAATACCGGCAGATCCCGCAGTACGCCCAGCTGAACCGCGGCATGACCCTGCCCGAGTTCAAGGCCATCTACTGGTGGGAGTGGTCGCACCGGCTGCTGGGCCGCCTGGTCGGCGCGGCCTTCGCCATCCCGTTCGTGATTTTTCTGATCCGCAAGGACATTCCCCGCCGCCTGATCTGGCGCTGTGGCGCCATGCTGGGGCTGGGCGGCCTGCAGGGGGCGGTCGGGTGGTGGATGGTGGCCAGCGGCCTGGCCGGACGCGTCTCGGTGGCCCCCGAACGGCTGGCGACGCACCTGGGCCTGGCGCTGGCCCTGTTCGTGCTGCTGGTCTGGACCGCGCTCGACGCCGACGCGGGCGCGCCACGACAGGAAGCGCCCACGCGCTGGCGGGCGGGCGCGCTGGCGCTGCTTGGCGCGGTGTTCCTGCAAAGCCTGTTGGGCGCCCTGGTCGCGGGCGCCGACGCCGGCCTGATCTACAACGACTGGCCGCTGATGGGCGGGCGGCTGTTTCCGGAGGCCTACCTGGGCGAGGGGTTCTGGGCGACGGTGGCCCACAACCAGGCGTCGGTGCAGCTGCACCATCGGCTCGGCGCCTATCTGCTGCTGGCCGGCTGCCTGGCCGTCGCCGGCCTGGCCTGGCGCGATCGCTACCTCTCGGGCGGAGCCAGGGCGCTGGGCCTGGCCGTCGGCGGCGTGGCGCTGGCGCAGGCCGTGCTGGGGATCGCCACCCTGATGGCCGGCGTGCCGCTGGGGCTGGGCATCCTGCACCAGCTGGGCGCGGTGGCCCTGCTGGCCACGGCCACCGCCTTCGCCTGGCGCGTGCGGCGGGTCTAGACCCTAAACGACGCCCACGGCCCGGTCACCGCCAGGGTGATGCCCGGCCAGTAGATGTTGATGAACAGCGTCGCCCCGTCCGGCGAGAAGCAGGCCCCGGCCAGCTCGGCGTTGTCGCGGTAGACGTTGCGGCCGATCGTGTAGACCTTCCCGTCGGGCGTGATCCCCTTGAGGTGGTTGCGCAGGGTCGCGGAATAGCGGTCCTCGCAGGCGATGATGTGGCCCCAGGGCGCGATGGTGATGTTGTCGGCGTAGTCGAGCACCTTGGCGTCGGTCGATTCGACGAACAGCTGGATCTTCCCGCCGGTCTCGTCCGGCTGGCCCTCGCGGTCGGACGGAACGTAACGCATGATCTGGCCGCAGCCGCTCGCGCCGCCCGAGGTGCAGGTGAAATACAGCTCGTTCCGCCCCCAGAAGACGCCCTCGCCCCGCGCGAAGATCGTCGCCCCCGCAGCGGCGGCGCGCAGACGCAGGTCGTTGCCGGGGTTGTTCACGTGATCCAGGTCGATCCAGCGAACCGATCGCCATTGGCCGCGGACCATGCCGGTCGCGCCATGCCAGTTGCGGGAGTCGCCGCCCTCGGGCGTGTCGGAGAAGCCCAGCGCCTGCAGGCGACCGCCCCTGTCGAGCTGGCCAGGCGTGTCCGGCAGGAAGCGGTAGAAGAGTCCGTCCCCCTCATCCTCGGTCATGTAGGTGACGCCCGTCCGCGGATCGACGCAGGCGGCTTCATGGCGGAACCGCCCCATGGCCGCGAGCGGAACGGGGGTCACCAGGCCCCTGGCCCTGGCCGGCACCTCGAAGACGAAGCCGTGGTCCTTGCCGACATCGGTTCCGGCCTTGAGCGTGGTCTCCTCGCAGGTCAGCCAGGAGCCCCAGGGCGTGACGCCGCCGGAGCAGTTGATGGCCGTTCCGACCAGGCTCTGGAACTGTTTCTTGAGGCGCCGTTCGCGCACATCATAGATGAGCGTCGTCGTGCCGCCGGGCAGGGGGACGCCGAAGGCATCGACGTCATAGGCCTTCGCCCTGTCCAGCCGATGGGCGAGATGCTGTTCGATCCCCAGGGGGCCGTGGTTGCGGTCGGTGGCCTCCAGTTCGTGGTTGCGGATCAGGGCGACCCGGTCGCCTCCCAGCGGCAGGCAGCCCATGCCGTCGAACTTGAACGGCGCGAGCAGGCCGTCATCCATCGTCTCGCCGGCCTGGGAGATCACCTGGTAGGAGAAGCCCTCGGGCAGGTCGAAAACGCCGAAGGGGTCCGTGACGAGGGGGCCGTAACCGTGGACTTCGTTCCGGTAGGTCTGTTCGCCGCCGTCCTGGGCCCGGGCGTATCCCGCGAAGGCGAGGGCGGCGGCTGACGTGCCGAGGAAACCGCGGCGGGAAAAGGACATGAGAAATCTCCGAAAGGTGTTCCCCGGCTAGCGCGTGACTGTGACAGTGTCACTACGTTCAGCGCCGCGATCAACGCGGTATCATGTTACCTCATGAAAGATTTCCCTTGCGGCGTAACGGTTTGCCGTGAATGCGCCGACACATCGTGTTGACAGGTCGCGACCGCGCGGGTAACAGCGCGCCCTCACGTCGGGGACCTTCTCGTCTCCGCCTGCAACGGATCAGTCCCATGATGAAGACCACGGCTTCGTTGAAGCCCGCCGAGGTCGAGAAGAAGTGGATCGTGATCGACGCCGAGAATGTGGTCGTTGGCCGCCTCGCGTCGTTCATCGCCATGCGTCTTCGCGGCAAGCACCGTCCCGACTACACGCCCAACGTCGATTGCGGCGACTATGTCGTGGTGGTCAACGCCGAGAAGGTGAAGTTCACCGGCCGCAAGCTCGACCAGAAGGTTTACTACCGCCACACCGGCCACCCGGGCGGCATCAAGGAAGTCACCGCCGGGCGCCAGCTCGCCGGCCGCTTCCCCGAGCGCGTGCTGGAAAAGGCCGTCGAGCGCATGCTGCCCAAGGAAAGCCCGCTTGCCCGCAAGCAGCTGACCCACCTGCGCATCTTCAACGGCGCCGAGCATACCCACCAGGCGCAAAGCCCTGAGCCCATCGCGTTCGCCGAGATGAACGCCAAGAACGTCCGGAGCCAATAGATCATGGCCGAAGCTCAAGGTTTCGACGCTCTCCAGAGCCTGTCGTCCCAGCCCGAGGCCGCTCCGGCGGTGCAGAAGCTGGACAAGTTCGGCCGCGCCTATGCGACCGGCAAGCGCAAGAACGCCATCGCCCGCGTCTGGATCAAGCCGGGCAAGGGTTCGATCACCATCAACGGCCGGGACCAGGAAGTTTACTTCGCCCGCCCCGTGCTGCGCATGATGCTGGCCCAGCCGTTCCAGGTCACCGACCGGGTCGGCCAGTTCGACGTCATCGTCACGGTCGAGGGCTCGGGCCTGTCGGGCCAGGCCGGCGCCGTGCGTCACGGCATCTCCAAGGCCCTGACCTACTATGAACCCTCGCTGCGTCTGGCCCTGAAGCCGCACGGCTTCCTGACCCGCGACAGCCGCGTCGTCGAGCGGAAGAAGTACGGCAAGGCCAAGGCCCGCCGCTCCTTCCAGTTCTCGAAGCGCTAGTCGTTCGCGAACCACGTTTGCGAAAGGGCGCTTCGGGAAACCGAGGCGCCCTTTTTCTTTGGTCTTTCGTGCGTCCTTCGACACGGCCCTTCGGGCCTGCTCAGGATGACGTGCAAGGGTGAGCGGCAAAATATACGTCATGGTGAGCAGCGACCGTAGGTCGCGTGTCGAACCACGCAGTGTGGAGCAACGAAGCAGATGGCCAGCCCCAGGGTTTTCATCGATGGCGAAGCCGGCACCACCGGCCTGCAGATCCGCGAGCGGCTGGTCGGCCGCACCGATCTCGAATTGCTGTCGATCGCGCCCGACCGTCGCAAGGACGCCGAGGCGCGGGCCGAGCTGCTGAACGCGGCCGATGTGGTGATCCTCTGCCTGCCGGACGCCGCCGCGCGCGAGGCGGTCGGGCTGATCAGCAACCCGGCGGTCAAGGTCATCGACGCCTCGACCGCGCACCGCACGGCGGAAGGCTGGACCTTCGGCTTCCCCGAGCTGTGCAAGAGCCAGCGGGCGGCGATCAAGGCCGCGAAGCGGGTGTCCAACCCCGGTTGCTATTCGACCGGCGCGATCGCCCTGATCCGGCCGCTGGTCCAGGCCGGGCTGATGCCGGCCGACTTCGCCGTCAGCATCAACGCCGTCAGCGGCTACAGCGGCGGCGGCAAACCGATGATCGCCGAGTTCGAGGACCAGGCCGGCCCGGCCTATACGACGGTTCCCTACCGGCTCTACGCCCTGGGCCTGGAGCACAAGCACGTGCCCGAGATCCAGGTTCGCTCGGGCCTGTTGACCCGGCCCCTGTTCAGCCCGGCGGTCGGCCGCTACGCCCAGGGCATGCTGGTCGAGGTCCCGCTGCATCTGGCGCTGATGGGCGCCGGGCCGTCGCTGCAGGACGTACATGACGTGCTGACCCGCCATTACCGCGGCGAGGCCTTTGTCGAGGTCGTCTCGCTGAAGGCCTGCGAGGCGATGAAGACCCTCGATCCCGAAGGCCTCAACGGGACCAACCGCATGAAGCTGTTCGTGTTCGGCTCCGAGGAAGGCCGCCAGGCGCGGCTGGTCGCCCAGCTGGACAACCTGGGCAAAGGCGCGTCCGGCGCGGCGGTGCAGAACCTCAACCTGATGCTCGGCCTGCCCGAGGCCGCCGGCCTGTGATGATCCGGCGGGCGGTCCCACGGGACACGCCGGTCCTGCGGGCGATGATGGCGGACAGCAACGGCTATGAGCGCACAGAGGCGCGGGCGATGATCGTCGCCTTCGCGGCCGGCTGGTCGGTGCCCGAGGCCGGCCATGAGGTCTGGCTGGCCGAGGACGGCGGCGCCGTCGCCGGCTTCTACGCCCTGATCCCGCACGGGGCCGACCAGGAGCTCGACCTGTTCTTCACCGGCAACGCGACCCAGGGGACCGGGCTCGGCCGCCGGCTGTTCGGGCATATGGCCGATCGGGCGAAGGCGCTTGGTGCGGGGAGGGTGGTGATCAGTTCGAACCCGGAGGCGGCGGGGTTCTACCGGCGGATGGGCGCGGTCGAGGTGGGCGTGTCCCCGCCCGGCGACGGCATCAGCTGGGAGCGGCCGAAGCTGGAATTGAGACTGACGAAATAAGGTCGGGTGTCTCGCATCACTGCTCCTTCTCCCCTTGCGGGAGAAGGTGGCGGCCGAAGGCCGACGGATGAGGGGTCTTGCCGGCGGCGATGAGCGCCCGCACAGCCGGTCTGAACGGACGAAGCCGGTCGACCCCTCATCCGTCAGGCTGCGCCTGACCCCTTCTCCCGCAAGGGGAGAAGGGGTCGCGCTTCGATATTCGTGCTCCGCCATGGAGGCAGTTTACGGCCGCCTGAGAGCCTGCGGCGCTGATCGCCTGCCGAATTTGGTCGAGAGTCCCGCGAATGTCCCGCCCTGTCCCGGGATTATCCGTCGCGAGAGTCTCGCGTTCAGTCACCGTTGCGGCAGGGGACTGGATTTCCTGTCCCTTGGGACTGGATATCCTGTCCCCGAAGACTGCAGGCCGGGGACAGCTAGAGGCGTCCCAAGGGACACCTCAAGCAGTCCCCAGTCTAACTCCGCACCTTCACGAAACTCCCCGGCGCGTCCTCCAGCGGCCTGCCCAGCGGACCGTTCGACGGATCGCGGGCCGGGACCATGTCGCCCGAGCGCTCGTTCAGCCACGTCGCCCAGTGCGGCCACCAGCTGCCGGCGTGTTCCACGGCGCCGGCCTGCCATTCCTCGACGGTGGCGGGCAGGGCGTCGTTGGTCCAGTGCTGGTACTTTTTCGCGTCCGGATGGTTGATCACCCCGGCGATATGACCGCTGCCGGCCATGGTGAAGGTCACCGGCCCGCCGAACAGCTTGGCCCCGCGATAGATGCTGCGGTAGGGCGCGATGTGGTCGTCGCGCGAGGACTGCACATAGGTCGGGGTCTGGACCTTCTTCAGATCCAGGGTCACGCCGGCCAGGGTGAGTTTGCCGCCGGACAGGGCGTTGTCCTTGTAGAAGTTGCGCAGATAGAACAGGTGCAGCGCCTTGGGCATGCGCGTCTGGTCGCTGTTCCAGAACAGCAGGTCGAAGGGCTTGGGCTCCTTGCCCATCAGGTAGTTGTTGACGAAGAACGACCAGATCAGGTCGTTGCCGCGCAGCGAGTTGAAGGTGTCGGCCATCGACTTGCCGGGCAGGAAGCCGCCCGACTGGTCCATGGTCTCCTCGATCGAGCGCAGCCAGGCGTCATCGACGAACAGCTTCAGGTCGCCGGCCTCCTCGAAATCCTGCTGGGCCGCGAAGAAGGTCGCCGCGTTGATCCGCCTGTCGCCCCTGGCCGCCATATGGGCCAGGGCGCAGCTGAGCAGCGTGCCGCCGATGCAATACCCAACGGTATTCACCTTATCGACCTGGCACTGTTTCATCACCTGGGTGGTGGCGTCGTAGATGCCCTCGATCAGATAATCCTCGAAGGTCTTGGCCGCGAGCGTCTCGTCCGGGTTGACCCAGCTGGTGACGAACACCGTGAAGCCCTGGCCGGTCAGCCAGCGGATCAGGCTGTTATCGGGCCTCAGGTCGGTGATGTAGAACTTGTTGATCCACGGCGTGAACAGCAGCAGCGGGATCTCGCGCACCTGGTCGGTGGTCGGCTCGTACTGCAGCAGCTGCAGGATGTCGTTCTGATAGACCACCTTGCCCGGCGCGGTGGCGACGTTCTCGCCGACCTTGAACTGCTCCATGTCGGTCTGGCTGATCTGCAGCTGGCCGCCGCCGCGAGTCAGGTCGGCGGCGAAGTTCTCCATGCCGCGCACCAGGCTCTCGCCGCCGCTGGTCATGGCCTCCTTGAGGGCCGCGGGGTTGGACATCAGGAAGTTCGACGGCGAGATGGCGTCGGTCAGCATCTTGATGAAGAACTCGACCCGGCGCTTCTCCAGCGGATCGACGCCCTCGACGTCCGACACCAGGCTGTTCAGCCAGTTGCTGGTCAGCAGATAGGACTGTTTCATCACGTCGTAGACGGGATGGGCGCCCCATTCGGGGTCGTTGAATCGCTTGTCGCCCTTGGACGGCGCGATCACCGGATCGACCGTTTCGCCGTGCATCCTGCGGGCGGTCGTCTGCCACAGGTCGAGATAGCGCGAAAACAGGTCGGCCTGGGCGCGCAGCAGCCGGTCGGGCTGGGCCGCCAGCCGGCCCATGACGTCGGTCAGGGCGGGCGCGACGTGGAACGGGTCGGGGCTCAGCGCGGCGGGGCTGTCGGCCTGGCGCAGGGCGGCCTCGGCGATGGCGCCCTGGGCCGTGACGGCCGCGCGGGCGAGATTGGCCGACAGCCGCTCCAGCGCCGCGCGCTGTTCCGACGACAGGAAGGCGGCGGGATCGGACGTGGCGGCGACGTCGGGCTGAACGGGCGGGGCCTTGGGCGCTTGGGCGGCCGGCTTCTTCGCCGCCGGCTTCCTCGGCGCGGCCTTGCGGGTCGCTGTTTTGCCGTCCTTGACCGCCATGGTCGCTTCCTTCCCGGTGCGTCGGGCGTCTCGCGCCCTTTCGCTGAACCTGATCATGGCATAAGACCGGACCCGATATGAACGGCGCCGCGCGAACTTTCTGGCAAACTTTCCGGCTGTCGCTCCTGGCGGGGGCGGCGGGCGGCCTGACGGCCTGCGCCGACCTGCCGAAACTGGAGCCGGGCGCGAGCGCCCAGGTCGATTCCCGGTCGCCGGCGGCGGCCGAGGTGACGGCCGCGATCCAGCATCCCGGCCCCTGGCCGACCTTCGCCGGCATCCCGGTGATTCCCGAGGATGTGCGCGATTCCGCCGCCTGGCGCGCCGCCATCCAGGACCAGGAGGCCGAGGGCCTCCACACCCGCCGCGCCGCCGCCGAGGACACCTGGAGCCTGACCGCCACCGAGGCCTTCGAGGCCGAGGCCCGGCTGCAGGCCAACCCGCTGGGCCTGCTGCCCCCGACCGACGCCGAGATGGCCGAGTCGGAAGCCTACGCCCGCGCCCTGCGCAAGCGAGCTACCCCGCCTCCGCTGCCGAGGTAAGCCGGCGCGGCGGAGGCAAGACATTCCCCGAACCTGCTTGGATTTGACCCCCTTTCGATGCAAAGCATCGAAAAGGACCAAAAGTGGGGTAGATCGGACCACAACGGACCCAAGGGTCCATTGCTACGATCCACCCGTGGGGGCTATCCATGCGCGACATCCGCTCCCAGCGCGCCGCCGATGGCGCAGAGAGCCCCTAAATGACCACCGAGTTCCACCGTATCCGGCGTCTGCCGCCCTACGTTTTCGAGGAAGTGAACCGTATCAAGGCCAAGCTGCGGGCCGAGGGCACGGACATCATCGACTTCGGCATGGGCAATCCCGACATGCCGACCCCCAAGCACATCGTCGACAAGCTGATCGAGACCGCTCGCGATCCGAAGTCAGGTCGCTATTCGGCGTCCAAGGGCGTGATCGGCCTGCGCCGGGCCATGGCCGGCAATTACGACCGCCGC
The DNA here is from genome assembly GCA_030645575.1 of Caulobacter sp. GTDB lineage: Bacteria > Pseudomonadota > Alphaproteobacteria > Caulobacterales > Caulobacteraceae > Caulobacter. The sequence continues at coordinate 124,606 of JAUSMJ010000059.1, forward strand.
TACGGCGTGAAGCTGAACCCCGACACCGAGGTCGTGGCGACCCTCGGGTCCAAGGAGGGCTTCGCCAACCTGGCCAACGCCCTGACCGCGCCGGGCGACGTGATCATCTGTCCCAATCCGGCCTATCCGATCCACGCTTTCGGCTTCATCATGGCCGGCGGGGTGATCCGCCACGTGCCGGCCCTGTCGCCGGAAGAGTATCTGTCGGGCATCGGCCGGGCCGTGCGCCACTCCGCCCCGCCGCCGAGCATCCTGATCCTCAGCTACCCGTCCAATCCGACGGCCCA
>JAUSMJ010000074.1 GCA_030645575.1 Caulobacter sp.
TCGCCGCGTTCGAAGGAACGTACTCGGTCGAGAATTCCTGCATGAAATCACCAAAAGCATCGCTGGCGACTTCTGTGCCCGATTTCATTTCCGAAGCAAGGCCGCTCGCGGGTGAACGACAATTTCGACGGACAATATTCGAAAAAGCAAAGGGCGCCGCTGAGGGCGCCCTTTGCGATGCTCAATCGGCAAACGCTTACAGCGACCGAACCACGCTCTCGACGCGGAAGCATTCGATGACGTCGCCGGCGCGGATGTCCTCGTAGTTCTCGAAGGCCATGCCGCATTCCTGGCCGGCGGGCACTTCCTTGACCTCGTCCTTGAAGCGTTTGAGCGTCTTGAGCTTGCCCTCGTGGACAACGACGTTGTCGCGCAGGAGGCGGACGCCGGCGCCGCGTTCGACGATGCCCTCGGTGACCTGGCAGCCGGCGACCTTACCGACCTTGGTGATCGAGAACACTTCCTTGATCGAGGCGTAGCCGATGAAGGTCTCGCGGCGCTCGGGCTTGAGGAGCCCCGACATCGCCGCCTTCACGTCGTCGACGAGATCGTAGATGATGTTGTAGTAGCGGATCTCGATGGCGTCGCGGGTCGCCAGTTCCTGCGCCTGCTTGTTGGCGCGGACGTTGAAGCCGATGATGATGGCCTTGCTGGCCGTGGCGAGAGTCACGTCGGATTCGGTGATGCCGCCGACGGCGGACATCAGGATCTGCGCCGAGACCTCGTCGGTCGAGAGCTTGTTCAGCGAGGACACGATCGCCTCGACCGAGCCCTGCACGTCGCCCTTGATGATCAGCGGGAACTTGCTGATGCCCTGCGCCTTGAGCTGGTTCATCATCTGCTCGAGGCTGGTGGCGCCGCCGCCCGCGACCTTTTCGCGGATCTGGCGCTGGCGGTAGTCGGTGACTTCGCGGGCCCGCGCTTCGTTCTCGACCACCGAGAAGCGGTCGCCGGCCGAGGGCACGCCGGTAAAGCCGAGCACTTCGACCGGGGTCGAGGGACCGGCTTCCTTGTCCTGCTCGCCCTTGTCGTCGATCAGCGCGCGGACGCGGGCGAACTCCGTTCCAGCCACGACAATGTCGCCGACGCGGAGCGTGCCGCGCTGCACCAGCACCGTCGCCACCGCACCCCGGCCGCGATCGAGCTTGGCTTCGATGACGAGGCCCTCGGCGCGACCGTCGCGCGGCACCTGCAGCTCGAGCACTTCGGCCTGCAACAGGATGGTCTCGAGCAGCTTGTCGAGGCCGGCCTTCGTGGTGGCCGAGACTTCGACATCGAGCACGTCGCCGCCCATCGATTCGACGAACACTTCGTGCTGCAGCAGTTCGGTGCGGACCCGCACCGGATTGGCCGACGGCTTGTCCATCTTGTTGATGGCGACGATGATCGGTACGCCCGCCGCCTTGGCGTGCTTGATGGATTCGATGGTCTGCGGCATGACGCCGTCGTCGGCGGCGACGACCAGCACCGCGATATCGGTGGCCTGGGCGCCGCGGGCGCGCATGGCGGTGAACGCCTCGTGGCCCGGGGTATCGAGGAAGGTGATCTTCTGGCCTTTGATCTCGACCTGATAGGCGCCGATGTGCTGGGTGATGCCGCCGGCTTCGCCGGAGACCACGTTGGTCTCGCGGATCGCATCGAGCAGCGAGGTCTTGCCGTGGTCGACGTGGCCCATGATGGTCACCACCGGGGCGCGGCTGGTCAGGTCCTCGGCCTTGTCGTCGGAGGGCACGTCGTAAAGACCCGCCTCGACGTCGGCATCGGAGACGCGCTTGACGGTGTGACCGAGTTCGGTCGCGATCAGCTCGGCGGTGTCGGCGTCGATGACGTCGTTGATGGTGACCATGCGGTCCATCGCCATCAGCATCTTGATGACGGTGACCGAGCGCTCGGCCATGCGGTTGGCGAGTTCCTGCACGGTGATCGCCTCGGGGATGATCACGTCGCGCATGAGTTTGGGCGCCGCCTGCTGGTTGCGGCCCATCTTCTTGTCGCGGCGGCGGCGCATGGCGGCGAGCGAGGGGCCGCGGTCGCGGTCGCTCTCGGTGCCGGCATTGACCACGGTCAGGCGGCCGCGCGCGAAGGCGTCGGCCTCGCCGGCCTTGCGCACGGGACGTTCGGGCGTGGTGCGGGTGACCCCGCCGCGGCGCGGCGCTTCCGCCTCGGCGGCATTGACGAGGCCGGAGCGGCCGGCGACCGGCGGCACGGTGCGGGTGCGGCGGCCATCGGCCTCGGACGGCGGCGCCGGCGGCACATTGGGGATCGGGGCGGGACCGCCGGGACGGCTTGTCGCGCCGGTCGGGCGGCGGGCGTCGGCGCCGGGACGACGGGCCTCGACCGGACGGCGGACGGGTGCGCCGGGGCGCGCCGCTTCACCGGTGGCAGCGCCGGCGGTCGCGGGCGCGGCCTCGAGGGTCGCGGTATTTGCTTCGGCGGCGCGGGCGGCGTCGGCGCGGGTCGCATCGGAACGGGCCGCGGCGTCGCGGATCTCGCGGCGGCGTGCGTCTTCCTCGGTGCGGCGGGCTTCGGCCTCCTGGGCGCGGCGATTGTCTTCGGCCTGGCGGGCGCCGGCTTCGCGCAGCACGCGGGCACGGGCGTCGGCTTCGGTCGCCGAGAGGCCGGCCTGGCGCGGCGCCGGGCTGCGCAGCGGCGGACGGCCGCTGTCGGCGCGGGGCGACGGCGCAGGCGTCTGCGGACGCTGGGGAGCGATGGAGGGCTGTGGCGTATGCGCCGGCGCGCCGGTCGAGCCGCGCGGCACGATGCGATTCTTGCGCTCGACGACGACTGTACGGACCGGACCACGCGACATGCCGGGACGCGCGCCTGCCGAAGGCCCCGCCTTGAGGGTCAGGGTCTTTTTGCCGGAGGCGCCGTCATCACGCTTGTCGTCACTGTCAGCCATAAAAACTCGTTTCTTTCAAAGGTCAGTTGGCGATGTAACGAGCCAGCCGATCGGCTCGTTTAACCGCTGCTTTGCCTGCTGCCCCTTGGGTCGGCGCAGCATGTATCACATTTTCGATCCCGAGTGCCAAACCCAATTGGACCGAATCGAGCAATTCGAAATGCGGCACGTCCTGGGGCCCGAGCCCCTGTTCCTCGGCACTTTTGGTCGATGCCTTGAGGGTCGCGAGCAGCTTCTTCTTGCCGTCTTCGGCGGCGTCCGTGGCCGTCAGCAGAGCCAGCACCTTGCCGGTTTCGAGCGCCGCCTTGACCTTGGCCATGCCGGTCAGCAGCTGGCCGGCCTTCTTGGCCATCGACAGGCTCGAGACGAACCGCTGCTCGAGCCTGAGCCGGGTCAGCGCCGGCAGATCGTCGGGCACCGTCACGTTGGTCTTGAGGCTCTTGGCGAAGGCCTTTTTCTTCACCGCCTCGGTCACGAATTTTTCGCCGAGGCTGACCCAGACGCCGCGGCCCTCGGCCTTGGCATCGGTGTCGGGCACCAGCACATCGTCCGGTCCGACGACAAATCGAATGAGCTCCGCCGCCGGTTTGACCTCGAAGGTCACCGCACAGCGCCGCTCTAGTTCGTCCTTGCCGGGCACCTTGTGAGTGTCGCCCGCATTATGCGGGCGCTCCTTCCTCGGCGGCCAATTCGGCCGGCGGGGCAAGATCGGCTTCGGTGATCCAGCCGGCCTTGAGGCGGGCCTGCAGGATCATCTCCTCGGCTTCCTCGCGGGAAACCGGGAAATCCTTGAAAGTGCCGTCGAAGCGCTTCACCTCGCCGTCCTTGCGTTCGGTCCAGCCGACCAGGTCGTCGGCGGCAAAGCCGGCGAAATCCTCGATCGTCTTGACCGCTTCCTTGCCGAGCGCGACCAGCATCGCGGCATTGAGGCCGGGGATCTCGTAGAGCTCGTCGGCGACGCCGAGGGTCTTGCGCTCTTCGTCGTTGGCCTTCTCGATGGCCGCGAGATAGTCGGTGGCGCGGGTCTGCAATTCCGCCGCCGTCTCTTCGTCGAAGCCCTGGATGGAGGCGATTTCGCTCACCTCGATATAGGCCAGCTGCTCGACCGAGGAGAAGCCTTCCGAGGCGAGGAGCTGGGCAACCATCTCGTCGACGTCGAGGGCGTTCATGAACAGCGCCGAGCGCTCGGTGAATTCCTTCTGCCGGCGCTCGGACTCTTCGGCCTCGGTCAGAATGTCGATGTCCCAGCCGATGAGCTGGGAGGCGAGACGCACGTTCTGGCCGCGGCGGCCGATGGCGAGCGAGAGCTGCTCGTCGGGGACCACGACCTCGATCTTTTCGGCCTGCTCGTCGAGCACGACCTTGGCCACGTCGGCCGGCTGCAGCGCCGAGACCACGAGGTCGGCGATGTTGTCGGTCCACGGGATGATGTCGATCTTTTCGCCCTGCAACTCACCGACCACCGCCTGCACGCGGCTGCCGCGCATGCCGACGCAGGCGCCGACCGGATCGATCGATGAATCGTTGCTGGTCACCGCGATCTTGGCGCGAGAACCCGGGTCGCGGGCGATCGAGCGGATGGTGATGATGCCATCGTAGATTTCCGGCACTTCCTGCATGAACAGCTTCGCCATGAACTGCGGATGCGTGCGGCTGAGGAAAATCTGCGGGCCGCGCTGTTCGCGGCGCACGTCGTAGATGTAGGCGCGGACGCGGTCGCCATAGCGGTACATCTCGCGCGGGATCAGCTCGTCGCGGCGGATGATGGCCTCGCCGCGGCCGAGGTCGACGATGACGTTGCCGTATTCGACCCGCTTGACGCTGCCGTTGACGATCTCGCCGACGCGGTCCTTGAACTCCTCGAACTGACGCTCGCGTTCGGCTTCGCGGACCTTGCCGGTGACCACCTGGCGGGCCATCTGGGTCTGCACCCGGCCGAACTCGAACGGCGGCAGCTCCTCGTCGGTGACCTGGCCGACGAAGGCGTCGCGGTCGAGGGCCAGGGCGTCGCTGATGCGGATGCGGCCCAGCGTCTCCTCGTCGATCTCGGCGTCGTCCTCGACGACGGTGAGATAGCGCTTGATCGAGGTCTCGCCGGTCTTCGGATCGATATGGACCCGGATGTCGTGTTCGGCGCCGTAGCGGCTGCGGGCCGCCTTCTGGATCGCTTCCTCGATGGAGGCGATGACGATCTCCTTCTCGATGCCCTTTTCGCGGGCGACCGCGTCGGCGATCTGCAGGAGTTCGAGCCGGTTGGCGGAAATGCCGGTGGCCATGGTGGGGTTTCCCTGGTTCAGGACTCTTGGTCGGTGTCGGTGTCGGATTGCAGGCGGGCGGCGCGTTGTTCGGCGCCGTGTTTCATCAGCTTGTCGTCGAGCACCAGCTTGGCCTCGAGGATCCAGTCGAACGGGATGTAGAGGGTGGTCTCGGCCTCGCCTTCGATATTGATGCCGACCTGGTCCTTTTCGGTCCCCGCCAGCTCGCCCTTGAAGCGCTTGCGGTTGTCGGCCAGGCGGTCGAGCTCGATGCGGGCCTCGAAGCCTTCCCAGGTGTCGAAGTCCTTCAGCCGGGTCAGCGGTCGGTCGATGCCGGGGCTCGAGACTTCCAGCGTGTACTCGCCGCTGATCGGATCGGCCGCGTCGAGCACCTCGGAAAAGGCCCGCGACAGCACCGTACAGCCCTCGACGGTCATCTCGCCGTCCGGCGTCTCGGCCATGATCTGCAGCCGGCGGCGCTCCTTGCCGGCCATCAGGCGCAGGCGGACGATCTCGAACCCCGCCGCCTCGGCGACCGGATCGAGCAGGTCGAGCAGCCCAGCGTCCTCCGCCGTCCGTGCGCGCATGCGTCCCAAACCCAAACAAAAAGCGGCGACCTTCCGGTCGCCGCTCGAATGCGCCATCCAGCGCGTTCAAACGATGTGGACGCCTGTATAGGCCCTCCCGCCGCTCTTGTCAGCCCCGGATTCTCAGCGGGCGCCGGCCAGGAAATCCATCTTGCCGATCGGCGCGCCACCCGCCCGCATCAGCGCGTAGGCGATGGTGATGTGGAAGAAGAAGTTCGGCAGCGCGAAGCCGGTCAGGTAGTCGCAGCCGGTGAACGTCATTTCGCCCTGCGGGAACTTCAGCACGATCTCGCGGTCCTCGGCGCCGTCGAAGGCGGCCGGGTCGATGCTGTTCACATAGGCGATGGTCGCGGCGATCCGCGCCTTGAGCTCGGCGATCGTGGTCTCGGTGTCGGGCATCGACGGCGGCTCGACGCCGGCCAGGCGGGCGACGGCGCCCTTGGCGCTGTCGGAGGCCATCTGGATCTGGCGCGGGAAGGGATGCATGTCCGGCGCGAGGCGGGCCTCCAGCAGCGTCGCCTCGGTGACGCCGGCGGCCAGCGCCTTGTCGATCATGGCCGAGAGATTGGTCAGGGCGCGGGTGAACACCGGCGCGGAGGCCTGGTGGATGGAGAAGGTCATGGTCGGGTGGTTCCGGATTTGTGGTGAACAGCGAGAGGCGCTCACATCGGGTTTCCGGGGGCGGAAATCCAGAGCGTGCGGCGTCGTCAGTCGCGTTCTGGTGACAATGAGCCCTGAAGGCCTTGATGGAATGGTTCGCCCCGCCGGAGCAAGAATGCTCATCAAGACATCAGGACGCGGCCTGTTCAGGGTCGAAAGACTCACCCGGCCTTCCCTGGCCGATACTCAGACCCGCACGAAATCCAGGAACACCGGGGGACAGTCGCCCAACTTCTTCTCCTCATAGCGGGTCGTCAGGTGATCGGCGGGGGGCGTGGCCGTGTCGGCATCGACGGCGCTGAACAGGCCGCTGGCGGTGACGCGCTCGCGCGTCCAGTCGGCGTATTCGGCCCAGTCGGTGGCGAAGCGCAAGGCCCCGCCGGGCTTCAGCAGCCGCGCCAGTTCGACGAGGAACCCGGGCTGGACGATCCGCCGCTTGTGGTGCCGCGACTTGGGCCAGGGGTCGGGAAACAGGATGAACACCCGGTCCAGGCAGCCGTCCGGCAGCCGGGCGGCCACCTCGCGGGCGTCGCCCTGGTGCACGCGGACATTGGCCAGGCCGCGGTCCTCGACATGGCGCAGGGCGCTGGCCACGCCGTTCAGGAACGGCTCGACGCCGATGATCAGCGTATCCGGCGACCGCTCCGCCTGGCCGGCCATATGCTCGCCGCCGCCGAAGCCGATCTCCAGCCAGACGGCCTTCGCGTCGGGCTTGAGGTTCAGGGGATCGAAGGGGCCTTCGGGAATCTCGACCTTCGGGCCGAGACTCTCCAGCAGCTCGGCCTGCCGCGCCTTGATCGGACGCGCCTTGATCCGGCCATAGCTGCGCAGGGCGCCGTGCGGTTGTTGCGGGGTGACGGGCATGGGGGCCTATAGCAGAAAAGGGACACGCACTTCAGTGCGTGTCCCTTTTCCGGATCTGTGAGAAGGGGACACGCACTGAAGTGCATGTCCCCGTTTGTTTCAGACCAGCTTCTTCAGCTCCGGAACCAGATCGGTCTTCTCCCAGCTGAATCCGCCCTCGTTGTCCGGCGTGCGGCCGAAGTGGCCGTAGGCGGCGGTGCGGGCGTAGATCGGCTTGTTGAGACCCAGGTGCTCGCGGATCGCGCGGGGGGTCGCGCCGTTGATCAGGTCCGGCAGGACCTTCTCCAGCAGGGCCGGATCGACCTTGCCCGTGCCGTGCATATCGACATGGAACGACACCGGCCGCGCGACGCCGATGGCGTAGGCGATCTGGATCGTGCAGCGGTCGGCCAGACCGGCCGCGACCACGTTCTTGGCCAGGTAGCGGCAGGCGTAGGCGGCCGAGCGATCGACCTTGGTCGGGTCCTTGCCGCTGAAGGCGCCGCCGCCGTGCGGGGCCGCGCCGCCGTAGGTGTCGACGATGATCTTGCGGCCGGTGACGCCGGCGTCGCCGTCGGGCCCGCCGATCTCGAACCGGCCCGTCGGATTGACCAGCCACTCCGTCTTCTTCGTCACCAGCCCGTCGGGGAAGATCGCCAGGACGTGTGGCTTGATCAGGTCCAGCACGCGCTTGCTGGTCGGGGTCTTGCCGTCGATCTTCTTCTTGTGCTGATGCGAGACGACGATCGACACCACCCGCACGGGGCGGCCGCTGGCGTCGTATTCCAGGGTCACCTGGCTCTTGGCGTCCGGCTCCAGCTCGTGCAGCTCGCCCGAATGGCGCAGCTCGGCCAGGCGGCGCAGGATGTTGTGGCTGTACTGCAGGGTCGCCGGCATGAACTCCGGCGTTTCGGTGCTGGCGTAGCCGAACATGATGCCCTGGTCGCCGGCGCCCTCGTCCTTCTTGTCGCTGGCGTCCACGCCCTGGGCGATGTGGGCGGACTGGCCGTGCAGGTAGTTGGCGTACTTGGCCTTCTCCCAGTGGAAGCCCTTCTGCTCGTAGCCGATGTCCTTGATCGCGGCCCGGACCTTGGGCTCGAGCGAGTGGAGGATATCCTTGAGAAAGGCCTTGTTGGCGCCCTTGTCGGCGCCCGGCTTGGCCGCCCGCACCTCGCCCGCCAGGACGATGCGGTTGGTGGTCACCAGGGTCTCGCAGGCGACGCGCGCCTCCGGGTCGGCCGTGAGGAAGGCATCGACAACGGTGTCGCTGATTCGGTCGGCGACCTTGTCGGGGTGGCCCTCGGAAACGCTTTCACTGGTGAAGAGGTAGGAGGATCGACTCACGGCTTGGCTCCGAACACGACGAAGCCGCCCGGAACGAGCGGCTTCGCAGAACCTATAAAGATATCCTTATATCCGCAAGCGGCGCGATGCCGTCAGGCCTCGGCCGCCTCGTTTTCTTCGTCCTCGGCCATGGAGCGGACGAGGTCGAGGATCCGGCGGCGCACGCGGCCACGCTTGATCTTGGGAAACAGCGCCGCCAGCTCCAGGCCTTCCGGGGTCATCAGGAAGTCGTGGATGAAAGGCTCCGCTCCGCTCTCGGCCACGCCTTCGGCTCGCGCGGTCGACGGATCGACCAGACCTTCGAAGAAGTAGGCGATCGACGTCTGCAGAGACTTGGCGATCTCATAGAGCTTGCTGGCGCTGACGCGGTTGGCGCCACGCTCGTATTTCTGGACCTGCTGGAAGGTCAGCCCCAGATCGTCGGCGAGTCGCTCCTGGGAGACACCAAGCAGTTTGCGGCGCATCCGGATGCGGCCGCCAACGTGCAGATCGACGGGGTTCGGGGAGCGGTCAGTTTCTGTTGTGGTCGTCATGAGGGCCTGATCTGTGAAATGCCGATTTCGCTTCACTTTGTCCGTAGTTCCTATTGTGCAGTGAATTCAAGTGTCGGGCCACCCGTTTGAGTGGCGCGAGGAGGCCCGAAATGAGCACCATGACCAGGAACGGCAGGTCACCAAGTCGCCTGTAAGGGGTATTGAAGCGTTCCGAGGGCAGCGCGGCATCGATAACGCCGGTCTCGCCAAGACGCAAGGCGCGGGGGTCGGAGACCCCGCGCGCGTCGATGATCGTCGATACGCCGGTGGGGGTGGCGCGGACGATCGGAACCCCCTCCTCGATGGCCCGGTAGCTCGACAGGTTGAGGTGCTGCAGGGGACCGCTGGTCACGCCGAACCAGGCGTCGTTGGAGACGTTGACGATGAAGTCAGGCCTTATGCCAGAAGCCTTGGCGCCGGCGCGGGTATAGCCAGGGTAGAGTCCTTCGTAGCAGATCAGCGGCTGAAAAGCGGGCAGGCCGGCGGGCCGCAGCGGTCGGGGCGGCGGCCCTGGCGTGAAGCCGTCTCCGACGTGAACCAGGGTCTTCACACCCAGGATTTCCATCAGCCCGTCGAGCGGCAGGAACTCGCCGAACGGGACCAGCCGGAACTTGTCGTAGACCCCCGCCGGCTCGAGGCCCTCGCCTGTACGGCGAACGGCGACCAGGCTGTTGTAGAAGCGATAGTCTGCCTGCGTCCCTTCGACGCGGTAGGCCCCGACCAGCAGAGTCTGCCCCGGTTTGAGCGCGCCCTCGATGGCCGCCCGGGTCCAGGTGTCGGGTGCGAGATAGTTGTCGATGGCGTCGGGAATCGCGCCCTCGGGCCAGACCACGAGGTCGGCCGCCCGTCCGCCGGGATAGGGCCGGGAGGTCAGGGCGACATACCTATCGACGATGCGCCGGAACTCCGCCGGGTCGTATTTGGCGGACTGCTTGATGTCGGCCTGGACGATGCGCAACCGAAGGGCGTTCGGCGTGTCGGGCGCCGGCCGGGCCAGCCGCAGGGCGCCCCAGCCGGTCAGTCCGACCAGCGTCGCGGCCGCGACGCCGACCGCGATCCGGCCCGCGCGTCCGTCGCGCCAGACGGCGGCCGAAGCTGCGATCGCCAGGGTGACCCAGGTCAGGCCGTAGGCGCCGACCAGGGCGGCGGTCTGGGACATCGCCGATCCGGCCTTCCAGGTCTCGCCCGGCAGGTTCCACGGAAAGCCTGTCAGTACATGGCCGCGCAGCCACTCACAGGCGGCGAAGATCCCGGCGAAGACCAGGAACCGGGCGACGCCGGCCACGGCGGCCCAGCGATAGAGCAGGCAGGCCAGGCCCCAGAACAGGGCGATGCCGCCGGCCATCAGGGCCACGGCGAAGGGGGCCATCCAGCCCTGATGGACGGCATCAACCATGAAGGCCTCGGCCACCCACCATGTGCCCAGGCCGAAATAGGCCACGCCGGCCAACCAGCCGCGCCAGAAGGCCGAGCGCAGGGGCTTTCCGGCGTCGGCCGTATCGACAAGCCACAGCAGCAGGGCATAGCCGAGCAGGCCAGGCAGAACGCCGAACGGCGGATGGGCCAGGGCGGCGGCGAGTCCCGCGACCAGCGCCAGGGTCCAGCGCGGAATGCGGGCGAGATCCGGCGTCACGCGGCCGGGGCCTCTCCGGCGCCGGGTTCGGGCGGCCGGGGCCGGAATCGCACGCGTTTGACCCGTCGGGGGTCGGCGGCGATGACCTCGATGTCGTAGTCCGCCGACAGCGGGATCACGTCGCCCCGGCGCGGCACCCGGCCGGCGATGGCGATGACCAGGCCGCCGACCGTGTCGATGTCCTCCTCGTGCTCGCCGTCGCCGATCTGGCCCTCGCCGAGCACGGCCTCGAGGTCTTCGACCAGGGCCCGGGCGCTGGCCTCGATGGTTCCGTCCGACAGCACGCGCAGGCCCGTGACGGCCGCCTCGTCGTGCTCGTCGGCGATGTCGCCGACCACGGCCTCGATCAGGTCCTCGAGCGTGACCAGCCCTTCGGTGCCGCCGTACTCGTCGATCACCAGGGCCAGGTGGACGCGGGTCCTCTGCATCTGGGCCAGCAGGGTCGCCGCGCGCATCGAGCCGGGCACCCCCGGCGCCGGCCGGCGCAGGCGCTTGAGCACCCCGGCCGGGCGGCGGCCCTTGCTGGCCAGCAGCTTGAACACATCCTTGATGTGCACGAAGCCGATCGGGTCGTCGAGCGTGGCGCGATAGACTGGCAGGCGCGAGTGCTCGGTCTCGCTGAACTGGGCCACCAGGGCCTCGAACGAGGTGTGGAACTCCACCGCCACGATGTCGGCGCGGGGGGTCATGACGTCGTCAACGGTCAGGGTCTGGAAGGCGCGGGCCTGGGCCGCCAGGGTCTCGCCGGCCTGGGTGGTCGCCTCCATCTCCGCGACGGGCTCGCCGGCCAGTCCGTGGCGCACGCGGCCGAACAGGCCCCAGAATCCCCGGCGGGCGCGGGGTGTTTCGGGCGGACTGGCGTCGTCGGAATGGGCCATCTGTATCAGGCGTAGGGATCGGGAACGTCGAGGCCGGCGAGGATCCGCCGCTCCAGCGCTTCCATCCCCTCGGCCTCGGTCTCCGTCTGGTGGTCGTACCCTACAAGATGCAGCACGCCGTGCGCCACCAGGTGTTGCAGGTGGTGGGCCAGGAGCTTGCCCTGTTCGGCGGCCTCGCGGGCGCAGACACCGTAGGCCAGGGCGATGTCGCCCAGATGGTTCTCGGGGTTGGCCGGGGCGGGAAAGCTCAGCACATTGGTCGGGCCGGGCTTGCCGCGGAAACGTTCGTTCAGGTCCGCCACCGTGGCGTCGTCGGTCAGCAGGACGGTCAGACCGCCCTCGGCCGTGGCCGCCTCGGCCGCCTCGAGCGCCAGCCGCTGGGCGTCCGGCAGGGCCGCCGCCCAGGCCTCGTCCTCGATCTCGATGTCGATGCCCAACGGTCTACTGCCCGGTTCGCTTGGCGGCGTCGGCGTCGTAGGCGCGGACGATGCGGGCGACCATCGGATGGCGGATCACGTCGGCGGCGGTGAAGCGGGTCACCGCCACGCCCTCGACGCCCTCGAGGATGGCCACGGCGTGGGCCAGGCCGGAGTCCGACGGGTTCATCAGGTCGATCTGGCTGGGGTCGCCGGTCACCGCCATGCGCGAGCCCTCGCCCAGCCGGGTCAGGACCATCTTCATCTGCAGCCGGCTGGTGTTCTGCGCCTCATCGACGATGACGAACGCATGGGCCAGGGTGCGGCCGCGCATGAAGGCGATCGGCGCGACCTCGATCTCACCCTTGTCGCGGCGGCGGCGCAGCTGGTCGGCGCCCATCAGCTGGGTCAGGGCCTCCCAGACGGGGGCCATGTAGGGATCGACCTTCTCGGTCAGGTCGCCGGGAAGGAAACCCAGCCGCTCGCCCGCCTCGACGGCCGGCCGGGTGACGATCAGCCGGTCGATGTCGCCGCGCATCAGCATGGCCGCGCCGTGGGCCACGGCCAGGAAGGTCTTGCCAGTGCCGGCGGGCCCCAGGCCGAACACCAGGTCGTGGCTGCCCAGGACCTCCATGTAGCGGGCCTGGGTGGCCGTCTTGGGCGAGACCGGGCCGCGGCGCGGTCCGCCGGGCGCCGCCGGCTTGTGGTCGCCGGCGCGGGCGTCGCCGATGGCCACCCGCACGTCGGCGTCGGCCACGGGTGAGCCGGAATCGGCCAGCTCGGCCAGGGCCTGGACCGCGCGTTTGGCCTGGCCGCGACCACGCGTGTCGCCGGCCAGCGACACGCCGCCGCCGGGGGTCTCGAGCAGCACCTTGAAGGCGTCCTCGATCAGGGCGGCATGGCGGCTGCCGGGACCGGCGACCGCGCGGGCGGCGAGGTCGGACAGGGGCAGGAATTCAGGCGGTCGACTCACGCGGGCTCCAACGCTTCGGCCAGTTCGCCCGTAAGGCTGCCTTTGTGGCCGGTGACGATCCTCACCGGAACGATCTGGCCGACCAGATGATCCGGGCCGTCGAGATGGACCGGCTGCAGATAGGGGCTGCGGCCGCCCAGCTGGCCGTCCTTGCGGCCGCGCTTTTCGATCAGCACGGGCAGGACCTTGCCGGCCTGGGCCTCGTTGAAGGCCTGCTGTTGCTGGCCGAGCAGGGCGTTCAGTCGTTGCAGCCGTTCGTCCATCACCTCTTCGGCCACCTGGCCGGGCATCGCCGACGCTGGCGTGCCGGGCCGGCGGCTGTACTTGAAGGAGAAGGCCGACGCGTAGTTGACCTCGGACACCAGGTCGAGGGTCGCCTGGAAGTCGCGCTCCCGCTCGCCGGGGAAGCCGACGATGAAGTCGCAGGACATGGCGATGTCCGGCCGGGCGGCGCGGATGCGCTCGACCAGCTTCACGTAGCTTTCGGCCGTGTGGTCGCGGTTCATGGCCTTGAGGATGCGGTCGGACCCCGCCTGCACCGGCAGGTGCAGATAGGGCATCAGCTCCGGCAGTTCGCCATGGGCGGCGATCAGCGCCTCGTCCATGTCGCGCGGATGGCTGGTGGTGTAGCGGATGCGGTCCAGCCCATCGATCTTCGCCAGCTGGCGCACCAGGGCGGCGAGGCCGCCTTCGGCGCCGTCGTAGGCGTTGACGTTCTGGCCCATCAGGGTGACCTCGCGGACGCCCTTCTCGGCCAGACCGCGGGCCTCGGCGAGGATGGCGTCGGCTGGCCGCGACCATTCGGCGCCGCGGGTATAGGGCACGACGCAGAAGGTGCAGAACTTGTCACAGCCCTCCTGCACGGTGAGGAAGGCGGTGACGCCGCTGACGTGGCGGGTCTCCGGCAGGGCGTCGAACTTTTCCTCCGGGGAAAACTCGGCGGCCAGGCCCTCGCCCTTGGCCCGGTGGGCGCGGGCGATCAGTTCGGGCAGCTGGTGATAGGCCTGCGGGCCGACGACCAGATCGACCGCCGGCTGGCGGCGCATGATCTCGGCGCCTTCCGCTTGAGCAACACAGCCGGCCACGGCGATGGTCATGACCCCGTCTCCGGCCTCGGCCTTGCGGGCCTTCATGCGCTTGATCTGGCCCAGCTCCGAATAGACCTTCTCGGTGGCCTTCTCGCGGATGTGGCAGGTGTTGAGGACGACCAGATCGGCCTGCTCCGGACTCTCCGACAAGGCATAGCCCAGCGGCCGCAGGACGTCGGCCATGCGGTCCGAATCGTAGACGTTCATCTGGCAGCCGTAAGTGCGAATGAACACGCGCTTGCGCTGGCCGTCGGTGCGGAC
>JAUSMJ010000081.1 GCA_030645575.1 Caulobacter sp.
GCGCGCGCGGCCTCCGCCGTGGCGCCGACCGACTCGGCCCGCGCGCGCTCGGCGTCGCGGCGCGGAACCATGCCGGCGCCGACGAGCTGTTCGTAGCGCTTCCAGTCGGCCCGGGCCCGGTCGGCCTGGGCGTCGGCGGCGGCGATCATCGTGGCGGCCTCGCGACTGGACGAGGCGGCCAGCGCCTCTTCCGCGCCCAGGCGCGCCAGCGTGGCTTCAGCGGCGGCCACCGAGGCGTCGGCGGCCGCGAGATCGGCGCGCGCGGCCGCCACCCGCGCGGCATATTCCTGGGCGTCGAGCCGGACCAGCGGCTGGCCCGCCGCCACGGCCTGGTTTTCCCTGACCAGCACCTCGGCCACCAGCCCGCGAACCTTCGGCGCGACATTGGTGCTGTCGGTCTTCAGATAGGCGTTGTCGGTGGCTTCCCACGCCTTGGCCGAGCGCAGCCAGACCACGCCCGCGCCGCCGATCCCGACGGCCAGCGCCAGGACGATCAGCACCCTGAGTCGGCCGCCCTTCCCGGCCTTCGTCGGCGCCGGCGTGGCGGCGTCGCTCATCGGTCGAACACCAGGCAGGTGGTCGTGGCGCTGGCGTAGGCCCGGCCCTCGAGATCGACGAGAGTGGCCTCGGCGAACGCGGCCCGGCGGCCCAGATGGGTGACCCGGCCCACGGCGCGCAGCGGGCCGGTCTTCTTCGTGACGGCCCGGTGGTAGGCGACCTTCAGCTCCAGCGTGGTGTAGCCCTGCCCGGCCGGCAGGCTTGCGTGCACCGCGCAGCCGACGGCGGAATCCAGCAGGGATGCGATGTAGCCGCCGTGCACCGTGCCGATCGGGTTGTAGTGCCGCTCGTCCGGCGTGCCGCCAAGGATCACCCGGCCGTCGATCAGCTCGACGTGGTCGAAGTCAAGAGTCGCGGGCAGGCCCCGGGGCGGTCCGCCATGGGCGAAGATCTGCTGAATCTGTTCGAGGCCGGTCATTTCCGACAACGGTCTGGCCGGTCGTTCGGCCGTGGCGGTCTGGGTCATGGGAGATCCTTTCGGGGAGGAAGGATGGATGGCGTCAGGCGCCGATGCGCGCCCTGAGATTTTCGCGGGCGGCCTCAAGCGTGCGACTGGACGAGGGGTGGTCGCCCAGGGCGCGGGCCACGAGAACCGCGCCCATCATTTCGGCGAACAGCGAGGCGGCCAGGGTCGCGCGGGCCTGGGCGTCTTCGCCGGGCAGCCGCTCGGCCATGGCGCCCAGCAGTCGCTCGAAATGGGCCCGGAACACCTTCGCCGCCGCCGAGTCCGATCGCGCGAAATCGCCGCCCAGCGCCGCGATGGGACAGCCGGTGTCGATCCGGTCGCGGTGCGCGTCCGACACATAGAAATCGATGTAGCGGGCCAGGCCATCGACGCCCGGATGGTCCTTGGTGGCCCGCGCCCACAGGGCCCGGCCGTCCTTGAAGGCCTCCTCGACGGCGGCGGCGAGCAGATCGTCCTTGGACTTGAAGTGCGCGTAGAACCCGCCGTGGGTCAGACCGGCCTCGGCCATCACCTCGGCCACGCCCAGCCGCTCCGGCCCGCGCGCGCGCAGCGCCCTGGCCGCGATGCCCAGCACCCGTTCCCGCGTCTCCTGCTTGTGCGTGCCGCTGTAGCGCATTGCCTCGCCTCCGTTTATATGATGAGAATAATATAATGATCGAATATTGCAAGGGCGCCCCGTGACCGACGCAGCCGTCCCCGCTCCGGCGAGCGCCGCCAACCTGCCCGACCGAGTCAAGCTGATGGTCTTCGGCCTGATGGCGTTCGGTCAGTTCATGGCCCTGCTGGACATCCAGATCGTCGCCGGCTCCCTGAACAGCATCCAGGCGGGACTGTCGGCCGGGCCGGACGAGATCGCCTGGGTGCAGACGGCCTATCTGATGGCGGAGATCGTCATGATCCCGCTGGCCGCCTTCCTGTCGCAGGCCGTATCGACCCGCTGGCTGTTCGCCGGTTCGGCCGCCCTGTTCACCCTGGCCAGCCTGATGTGCGGCTTCGCCTGGGACATCGACTCGATGATTTTCTTCCGGGCCCTGCAGGGCTTTGTCGGCGGGGCCATGGTGCCCACCGTTTTCGCCACGGGCTTTGCGATGTTCGACGGTCCCCGCCGGGCGCTGGTGCCGGCCATCCTGGGCGTGGTCTCGACCCTGGCGCCGACGCTGGGACCAACGGTCGGCGGCCTGATCACCGAGATCGCCGACTGGCGCTGGCTGTTCTTCATCAATGTGATCCCGGGTCTGGCCATCGCCATCCTGCTGCCGATGCTGGGCAAGCTGGATGAGGCCGAGCCGGCGATGCTCAGACGCATCGACTGGACCCATGTCGGCTCGCTGGCCCTGTTCCTGGGCGCGTTCCAGTACGTGCTGGAAGAGGGCCCGCGGCATGAGTGGTTCACCGACGTGAGCGTCACGACCGCCGCCTGGCTGTCCTTCGTCGGCGCGGTGGTGTTTTTCGAGCGGTCGTTCTTCTCGCCCAATCCGGTCCTGCGGCTGAGTCCGTTCCGGCGGCCGACCTTCGCCATGGCCTGCGCGCTGAACCTGGTGATCGGCTTCGGACTCTACGGCGCGACCTATCTGACGCCGGTGTTTCTCGGCCGGATCGACGGCTATTCCAGCCTGCAGATCGGGGTGACCGTGTTCGTCACCGGCGTGTTCATGTTCTTCGGCGCGCCGATCGCCGCGAGGCTGTCGACGCGCGTGGATCAGCGGATCGTCATCGCGGTCGGCTTCTGCCTGTTCGCGCTCGGCCTGTGGATGATGTCCCAGATCACCGCCGACTGGGGCTACTGGAACTTCTTCCTGCCGCAGGGGGTGCGCGGCTTCGCCACCCTGCTGTGCATCGTGCCGTCCGTGGGGATGGCGCTGAATGGCGTCGCGCCGACCGAGCTGCGCTACGCCTCGGGACTGTTCAACCTGTCGCGCAACATGGGCGGGGCGGTCGGGATCGCGGTCACCACCACCTGGCTGGGCGACTTCGCGCGGCTGCACGCCCTGCGGCTGACCGAGGGCATGTCCGCGTCGCCCGACCGGGCCGTCGAGGTGTTCGCCCAGCTCGGGCGCCAGGTCTCATCGACGACGTCGGACGCGGCGCACGCCGCCGCCCTGGTCCAGGGCGAGGTGGCGCGCCTGATCGGTCGCGAAGCGCTGACGCTGGCGTTCAACGACATCTTTCACCTGATGGCCTGGATGTTCCTGGCGGCCCTGCTGCTGGTCCCCTTCGCGAAGGCCGAGCCGGTCGGGCCGGCGCCGGCGGGTTCGGAGCACTAGATGTTCAATCCCGATGTCAGGCAGCCTGAAGATGGCCAGAAGCGCCCGGGCTCCGTTGTCCGTGCTTTTCAGTGCTTGTCGGTCAGGCTGGCCAGCCAGTCCATCAGGGCCAGCAGCACGCCGGAGACGACGAAGGTCAGGTGGACCACGACCAGCCACAGCAGCCGGGTCTGATCCACCGGCGCGCCGGCCTCGGAGGTCTCGAGGAAGGCCTTGAGCAGGGCGATGGCCGAGATGGCCACGATCGAGGCCACCAGCTTCATCTTCAGGCCGGAGAAATCGACCGTGCCCATCCAGCTGGGCCGGTCGCTATGGTCGCCGATGTCGAACTTGGAGACGAAGTTCTCGTAGCCCGAGAAGATCACGATCAGCACCAGGTTGCCGGCCAGCGACAGGTCGATCAGCGACAGGGCCAGCAGAATGGCGTCCTCGGGTCTGGCGTGGCCCGAGAGGATCGGCGGCACGGCGTGCAACAGCTCCTGGCCGAAGATGACGATCAGGGCCATCAGCCCGACCACCAGCCCGACATACATCGGCGCCATCAGCCAGCGGGACGCGAACAGGCCGCGCTCCAGCACGCGTTCGATCAGGGGCTTGGTCATGGAGTCTCCTTCAGGTCTCCCTAATTAGGGACCGGCGCGGCGGGAGCAAGCCCGTCCCGCCAGCCGAAGGCCAGTCGGGTCACCACCGGACAGGCCAGCAGGCGCCGGGCCAGGGTCTCGGCGCGATGGTCGCCGGCGTCGTCGATCTCCAGCCGGATGGCCAGGCCGTCATCGCCGGGCTCGGCCTCGACGCGCCGCAGCCGCGCCTGCAGCAGGGTGACGACGTTCAGCACCCGCACCAGCGCGTCCGGCTCGTCCGCGGCGCCGACGAGGAACAGCCGCCGTTTGCCATCCGGTTTCACGACCGCCCCCAGACATGCTCAACGCGCGAGGACCGCACGCCCGGGCGGGCGGCCAGGTGGTCGGCCAGGCTGACCGCGCCCGCCTCGTCGAGACGGCGCACGCGCAGCACGCCTTCCACCAGGCGCCCCACGGTGCTGAGGCTCAGGGTGCAGACCTCGGCCGTGCTGGCGGCGAGACTCAGCCGCGCGGCGTCGAGCGCCTGGGCCACGTCGTCGGCGGTGAAGCGCAGCACGTGGCGGGCCTCGGGATTGGCGTCGAGCGAGGATGAACTGGGAAGGGGCATGGTCGGGGTCCTTTGGCTGGGTTTGAAACCGGCCGACCGCACAACAAAAAACCCCGCGTCCGTTTCCGGAGCGGGGCTTTTTGATCTTGCGATCCGCCGGCGAAGGTCAGGTCGCGCGGCAAAGCTCCGGTCCGGAAGGATCGGTCATAATTTTGCTGGTCTTCGACATGAGCGCGCAGGCCGTCATCGCCCCGGCGGGGGCGGCGGTGGTCGCGGCGGTGGTGAAGCGGGTGCTCATGTCAGGGGCAGGGATAGGCGGGAACGAGAGGTGAGGCAAGGGCGCGGAGCCGGGGACTGCTTCTCGTAGCGTAGCTGTCCCCCATTGCAGCGCGTGGCAACAGGGACAGCTACCGGCTCCGCCGGAAGCAGTCCCTAGGCCGACCTACCCCCGCAACCGTCCCCCAACCTTCTCGGCCGCCGCGACGATCCTGGCCGAGACGGCCTCGATCTCGGCTTCGGCGAGGGTCTTCTCGCGCGGCTGGAGCACGACCTCGATGGCGATCGACTTGTGGCCCTCCGGCACGCCGGCGCCCTGGTAGACGTCGAACACCCGGGCCGAGGCGATCAGCGCCTTGTCGGCGCCGGCCACGGCCCTGACCAGATCGCCGGCCGGCTTGGCCGCATCGACGAGGAAGGCGAAGTCGCGGCTCAGCGGCATCAGCGCCGGCAGGTCCGCCGCGGGGCGGCCCTTGCCCCTGCGTTTGGGCTCCGGAATCGCCTCGACCTGGATCTCGAAGGCGTAGACCGGGCCATCGACGTCCAGCGCCTTGAGCACGGCCGGATGCAGTTCGCCGAACTCGGCCAGCACGGCCTTGGGCCCCAGCTGCAGCCGGGCCGAGCGGCCGGGGTGCCACCAGGACGCGGCCGAGCCCTGGGCCGTCTGCAGCGAGGCGACGGGCGCGCCCAGCTCCTCCAGCAGGGCCATCAGGTCGGCCTTGACGGTGAACAGGTCGTCGCCGGCGCGCCTGTCCCAGCCACGCGGCGCGTGCGGGGCCAGGATGGCGGCGATGACCAGCCGCTGGTCCTGCGGCCGGTCGCCGGCGAACACCGGTCCGACCTCGAACAGCGCCGCGTCGGGGAAACCCCGGCGGGCGTTGCGGCCGGCCGCCTCGATCAGCCCGGGCAGCACCGAGGGCCGCATGGTGTCGATCTCGACCGACATCGGATTGGCCAGAACCAGTTCATCCGCCCCGCCGCCGAACAACTTGGCCACGGCATTGCGGGTGAACGACCAGGTCAGCAGCTCGCTGTAGCCGGCCGCCGCCAGCGCGCGCCGGGCGATGCGGGCGCGGTTCTGGCGCGCGGTCAGCACGCCGCCGGCCGGGCGGGCCGTCTCTGGCAGCGGCGTGGCCGGCAGGGCGTCGTAGCCGGCGATGCGGGCGACCTCCTCGACCAGGTCGGCCTTGCCCTCGACGTCGCGCCGCCAGGTCGGCGGGGTGACGGTCCAGGTCGCGCCGGCCCGGTCGATGCCGAAGCCGAGCGTTTCCAGGATCTGCGCCGACCGGTCGGCCGGGATGGTCAGGCCCGACAGCTGGCGCACATAGTCGGGGTCGAAGGCGACCACGGCGGGCGGCGCGGGGGCCTCGCCGGCGACCACGACGTCAGACGGCTCGCCGCCGCACAGCTCCAGGATCAGCCGGGTGGCCAGCTCCAGGCCGCCGACCACGAAGCCGGTATCGACGCCCCGGGCGAAGCGGTACTGGGCGTCGGAGGTGATGCCGGTGTCGCGACCGGTCTGGGCCGTGATGATCGGGTCGAACCAGGCGCTCTCGACGAACACCTCGGTGGTCTCGTTCGAACAGCCCGTGCTCTCGCCGCCCATGATGCCGCCCAGGCCGATCGGGCGCTCGCCGCCGGCGTCGGCGATGACGCTCATCCGCGGGCCCAGGTCATAGGTCTTGCCGTCCAGCGCGATCAGGTGCTCGTCGCCATGCTCGCTGTGGTGGCCCAGCCGCGCCTCGATCGTCGTCCCGACCAGCCTGGCGGCGTCATAGACGTGCAGCGGCCGGGCGCGGTCGTAGGTGATCAGGTTGGTGATATCGACCAGGGTGTTGATCGGGCGCAGGCCGATAGCCTTCAACCGCGCCTGCAGCCAGGCGGGCGAAGGGCCGTTCTTCACACCGCGGATCAGCCGGCCGGCGAACAGGCGGCAGGCGTCGCCATCGACCTTCACCGAGATCGGCGAGGGGAACTTGCCGGGAACCGGCGCCACCGACAGGTCGCGCAGGGTTCCGAGGCCCGCGGCCGACAGGTCGCGCGCGATGCCGGCGACGCCCAGCCAGTCGGGGCGGTTGGGCGTGACTTCGAAGTCTATCACCGCCTCCAGCCCCAGGGCCACGGCGGCGGGGGTTCCCACCGCCAGCCCGTCGTCGAGGTCGAGGATGCCGTCGGACTCCTCGGCGGTCTCCATCTCGGCGGCCGAGCAGAGCATGCCGTTGGAGACCACGCCGCGCACCGGCTTCTCGACCAGGGTCACGCCCAGGCCCGGCACATAGCTGCCGATCGGGGCGTAGACGGTCGTCAGGCCGGCCCGGGCGTTGGGCGCCCCGCAGACGATCTCCTTGCGGCCGTCGATCGTATCGACCTGGCAGACGCGCAGACGGTCGGCGTTGGGGTGCTGCACGGCCTCTACGATCTTCGCCACCGTGAACGCCGCGAGCTTGGTCGCCGGGTCGATGACGTGCTCGACCTCGAGGCCGGCCATGGTCATGGCCTCGACGACCCGGGCCGTCGTGGCGTCGGTGTCGAGATGCTCCCTGAGCCAGGAAAGGGTGAACTTCATGGGTGGGTCTTCAACGCCAGGATCTGTTGCAGGAAGGCTTCGGGGCCGGTGAAACCGGTGGCGAAGAACGAGCAGCCCTTGAACTGGCAGTTGCGGAACGGGATCGCCCCGACCACGCCGGTGGTCGAAGCCGTGCGCCAGACGATCCGGCCGACGTCACCGCCCGTGTAGCCGAAGTCGGTCGAGTCGAAGTTGACCCCGCTCAGCACGGCGACCACCGCCGGTCCCTCGAGCCGGCAGTTGGTGAAGGTGCGGTCCTCGATGACCATCTGACCGCCGCGCACGCACTCGCGGTACAGCTCGAACAGGGACATGGCCTGGCCGTTGAAAGCCTTGGCCGAGAGAGTCTCCGCCAGGACCCAGGGTGTCTGTTGATCGTCCGACATCAGCTCAATCCTGTCGCGGGGTTGGGGGCGGCGAAGGCGGAGAAGCCGTAGTGGCGCAGCCACCGGGTATCGCCCTCGAACATGTCTCTCAGGTCCGGCATGCCGTACTTCAACATGCCCAGGCGGTCGATCCCCAGGCCGAAGGCGAAGCCCTGGTAGACGTCGGGGTCGATGCCGCACAGGCGCAGCACATTGGGATGGACCATCCCGCAGCCGAGGATCTCCAGCCAGTCGCTGCCGGTTCCGATCCTGATCTCGCCGCCCGACCGGTCGCAGCCGATGTCCATCTCCGCGCTCGGTTCGGTGAACGGGAAGTGGTGCGGCCGGAACCGGCTGACCACGCCCTCGACCTCGAAGAAGCGGGCGATGAAGGTCTCCAGCGTCCACTTCAGGTGGCCCATGTGGATGCCCTTGTCGATGACCAGGCCTTCCATCTGGTGGAACATCGGCGAATGGGTCGCGTCGCTGTCGCAGCGATAGGTGCGGCCGGGCACGACGATGCGGATCGGCGGCTCGATGGTCGTGGCGATCCACGGCGCGGCGGGCTTCTCGTTGGTGCGCTGCATGGCGCGCACCTGCACGGGGCTGGTGTGGGTGCGCAGCAGCTTGCGCTCCCCGTCCGGGCCCGGGTTGAAGAAGAAGGTGTCGTGCATCTCCCGCGCCGGGTGCTTCTCGGGGAAGTTCAGGGCGGTGAAGTTGTTGAAGTCGGTCTCGATGTCCGGGCCTTCGGCGACGGCGAAGCCCATCTCGGCGAAGATCGAGATCATCTCGTCCTGCACCTGCATGGTCGGATGCACCGAGCCCTTGCGGCGCGGCGGCGCGGGCAGGGTCAGGTCGAGGGTCTCGGCGGCCAGCCGGGCGTCGAGCTCGGCGGCCTCCAGCGCGGCCTTGCGCTCGCCCAGGGCGGCGGCCACGCGGTCGCGCAGGCCGTTGATCGCCGGGCCCGCCTCGCGGCGCTCGTCGGGGCTCATCGAGCCCAGGGTCTTGAGCAGGCCCGAGATCGAGCCCGACTTGCCCAGGGCGGCGACGCGAAGGGCCTCCAGCGCGGCGACATCCGGCGCGGCGGCGACCTGTGCCGACAGGTCGGCTTCGAGTGTGGTGAGATCGGTCATGTGCGGCTGTGGTCTAGAGCATTCGGGAAGGGGGCGAAATGGGGCGCTGATCCAGTTTGCGTGCTTCGACACGGCCCTTCAGGCCTGCTCAGCATGACGTGCGCAAATTCTACGTCATCCTGAGCAGCCCGCGCAGCGGGCGTGTCGAAGGACGCACGACGCGGGGCCAAGCAAAAGGCCCCCCGGCTCACACCGGAGGGCCTTTCAAGTTCCGGGGACGTATCGTCCCGTGACCTCAAGCCAGCGCGGCGCGAACCTTGTCGGCGATGGCCTTGAACGCGACGGGGTCCTGACCGGCGATGTCGGAGAGAACCTTGCGGTCGATTTCGACCCCGGCCTGATCAAGGCCGTGGATAAACTGCGAGTAGGTGAAGCCTTCCAGACGCGCCGCGGCGTTGATGCGCTGGATCCACAGGCTGCGGAAGCTGCGCTTGCGGACCTTGCGGTCGCGGTAGGCGTACTGGCCGGCCTTGTCGACAGCGGCCTTGGCCGTGCGGATGGTGTTCTTGCGGCGGCCATAGAAACCCTTGGCCTGTTCAAGAACCTTCTTGTGCTTGGCGTGGGCGGTGACGCCCCGTTTGACGCGAGCCATTGTTCAGCGCTCCTTCTTACAGGCCGTAGGGCAGGTAGGACTTGATCGTCTTCGAATCCGAAGCGCTCATGACCTTCGTGCCGCGCTGCTGGCGGATGTATTTGCCGTTGTGGCTGATGAGCCGGTGGCGCTTGCCGGCGACGCCGGCCTTCAGCTTGCCGGTGGCCGTCAGTTTGAAGCGCTTTTTGGCGCCTGACTTGGTCTTCAGTTTGGGCATTTTGCTCAGGGCCTGGGCCCTGTCCTCTGTAGAGACGCATAAGAACCGCCAAGGCATGCCGTTGGCCTGGCGGTTCAGGAAGGCGGGGCTAATACGGCAAAGACGCGCCTTGGGCAAGCTTCAGTGACGGGCCAGCCGCACCGGCTCGGGGTCGCCCTGCCAGGTCAGTTCCAGGGCCCCGGGGACGAAACGGGCCCGCAGGTTCGCGGCGCCTTCGGCCGCGAACAGGCCATTGTCGTCCAGCGGGATCAGCCGTCGCTCCGGCCGATCAGCGCGCGTCAACCACAGCGAACCGTCGCGGAAGCTAATCTCCGCACCACCATAGCGTCCCGCCAGCGCCTGCAGTCGCTCCGGCGCCAAGGTGACGGGGCGCAGGCGGGCCTCGGCGTCGATCAGGGCCCAGGCATAGTTCTCCCGCTGGCGCGCCGTGGCTGTCGTGGACGCCGCCAGCCCAGTCAGCGCCCGTTTCAGGGCCACGTCGAGCGCCTGCGTCGGCGAGGCGTCGATATCGGGCTTCACGCCCACGCCTTCCCAGTTGGTCCCGCTGACCGCATGCACCGGGCGGCCGGCCGAGACGCTGAGCACGAAGCCCGGCGCGATCGGCATCTGGTCGTTGTTGTTGGCCCCGCCGCCGGTGGTGGTCCCGATCCGTTCGCCAAGCCTGAACTGCTGGACGTGGTAGGCGAACTCCTCGCAGGCCGAGAAACAGCCGCCGTCGGTCAGCACGTAGAGCGGCTTGCCGATCAGCCGGCCGGCCGGGAGGAACTCCCTGGCTCGCGACTGCTCCGGCGTCTCCGACGCGCGGGTGAAGGTCAGCAGCAGGGCGCCGGGCTTCATGAAGTGGCTGGTCAGGTAGTTGACCGCGGCGCCCGAGCCGCCGCCGTTGCCCCGCAGGTCGATCACCACCGCGTCGCCGCCCCTCAGGAAGCGCATGGCGTCGTCGTAGGCCTGGCCGGTTTCGTCATCGATCCAGTGGAAGCCGGCGATCTTCAGATAGCGGACGTTGCCGGGAAGGATCTTCATCTCGGTCAGGCCGTGGTTGTCGCTCAGGGCCCGCTCGCGCCAGAAGGCCAGCGCCTCGGCTTCGGCCGTGGCGGCGGGCGCGGACAGGGCGGCGTACTCGGCCGGGTCGGCCAACAGGTACATATGCTTGTCGTGGCTCGAGGCGGCGAGGTCCTTGCTGACCGCCTCGGCGAAGGCGACCGGGCTGTCGAGGTTATAGCGCCCGGCCTTCTCGGCCTTGGTCAGGGCGGCGACGATGGCGGCGCGCCTCTCCGGGAAGACGTAGAGCTGGCTCACCTTGGCGCGGATCTCCGCCAGCACGGCGGCGCGCTGGGCGGGGGTCAGGGACGCGGCGGGCGCCACGGCGGCCGGCGGCGCGGCCGGGGGCTGGGCGAACCCGGGCGCCGCGGCGCCGGCGAGAACGAGCGCACCGAGGGCGGCGGCGAGGAGCTTTGATTTGGTGATCATGGCGGTTCCGTTCAGAGGAGGTCTTTGGCGCGGGCCTGGATGGACCGGCGGTCCAGAGCCCGGGCGAGGTCTTCGAGGTTGTGGAGCAGGCCGGGGGCGTCCCGCTCCAGCACCTGGGCGGTGGCGGCGTTGATCGCGTCCCACAGGGGTTGCAGTTGCAGCGCCGTGGCCGCGCCCAGCGGCGTCAGGGCCAGGTCCTGGCGGCGACCGTCGGCCGGATCGGCGCGGGCCTCGATCAGGCCTTCGCGGGTCAGGGCCGCGCGCACCTGGCTGACGGCCGCGTGCGTCACGCCCAGCCGCCGCGCCAGCGCCCCGACCGACAGCGGGCCGTGGGCGCTCAAGGTCGAGAACACGGCGTACCAGCGCGGCTCGAAGCGGACGCCAGCCTCGGCGTAGAGGGCCGTCACGTCGCGGTCGAGCCGGTCGATCAGCCGGCGCAGGCGCGAGCCGAAGCCGAGCCCGGGGTCGAAAAGGGTCGAGGTCATAAACTCAGTAAGCGCTTACCGATCTCCGCGTGGCAAGGGGCGCGGGGATTAAATTCCTGTCACGGACAGGACGGCGTCAAGCGCTGCGCCGAACCGCCTTGCTCACTTGCCAGGCCATGAACAGCGCCGGCAGGCACAGGCCGGCCGCCACGGCGAACGGCGCGCTGGGGCCAAAGCCGGCGAACAGCGGCGCGGCCATCAGCGGGCCGATGATCCGCGCCAGGGCGCCGGCGGCGGTGTTGAGGCCCATCATCTCGCCCTGGCGTTCGGACGACACCGACCTGGAGATGATCGCCCCGATGCTGGGAAAGGTCAGCGACTGGCCCAGCGCCACGGTGACCATTCCGACCACGGCCAGCGGCCAGGCATCGACGAACGGCTGCAGCGCGAAGCCTAGGAAGATCAGCGCCAGGCCGATCATCATCGTCGTGGTCTCGCCGATCCGCCGCGCGAGGAAGCCGGTCAACAGACCCTGGGCGAAGGTCGCGGTGATGGCGATGACGAAGAAGCAGAAGCCGATCTGTTTCGGACCCCAGTCGAACTTCGCATAGGCCCACAGGCCGAACGTCGCCTCCATGCCCGCGAACCCGGCCATGGAGATCAGCGTCACGAGCAGGGTGCGCCAGATCACCGGATGGGCCATGGCGTCGCCCAGCCCCTCCAGCCGGCCGCGCTGGGGCGCGTCCCCGTGACCATGGCGCGTCTCGCGCACGAACAGGGTGATGCCGATCCCCGCGGCCAGGGCCAGGCCGGCCGCGAACAACAGCGGCGGACGAAAGCCCACGGTGCCCAGGTCCGCCCGGGCCAGCAGGCCGCCGATCGACGGGCCGGTCATGAAGCCCAGGCTGAAGGCCGCCCCCATCAGCCCCAGCCGCCCGGCGCGCCGGTCGGGCGGGGTCACGTCGGCCATATAGCCCTGGATGGTCGAGATATTGCCGGTCAGCACCCCGCCGGCCAGCCGGATCAGGCAGGCCACCCACAGGTTCGGCGCGAACGCCAGCAGCACATAGGTCAGGGCGTTGCCGAAGATGGTCATCATCAGCACCGGCCGCCGCCCGATCCGGTCCGACAGCCGGCCCCACAGCGGCTCGGCGAAGAAATTGCCGACCGAGAAGGCCGCGAACAGCACGAACACCTGCCAGTCCGGCGCGCCGAACGACTTGGCGTAGAACGGCAGCAGCGGAATGATCACCCCGAACCCGGCGATGTTGATGAACACCACCGCCAGCAGGACGTAGAGGGCGCGGCTGTCGCCCTGCGAGGGGGCAGGCGTGGAGGTTGTGGGTACGGCGGCCATCAGGGGCGGGGTCTACGCCGTCGCGACGGCGGCGGCAAATGCGCGACTTACGTCGTGCTGCCCTGGATTCGCTTGTCGAGCCAGGTCAGGATCTGAGTTGCGGCGGCCTCCCAAAGGGTATCGCCCATCACGTCATGGGCCGTCGGCACAACGATGTGTGCGCCGCCGTAGGCTCGGGCCAGCCTCACATTCTTGTAGCGAGGGATCGACCAGTCGCGCTGGCCAGAGACGACGAGGGTGGGCATCGCTGTTGGCGCGGGTCGCGGTGGGTCGCGGTAGAATGCATCTGTCGCGGCGGCGAATGCAGTCAGCCCATCGAGCCGCCGAATAATGCGCTCGCGCTCCGCGTCAGGGAGATCGGGTGACAGAAAGAAACTCAGGAATGCCGGCAGGGCCTGGGCCATGTCGCCCTGGCTCACGGCGCGCCGCATGGCCTGCGGATGGGTGAGAAACATGCGCAACGCGGCGCGGTTGGACCCTCCGATTGGAGATGGCGCCAGCAGGACCATTCCCGGGAAGTCGCCCTCGGCGGCAATTTTCTGGGCGATTGTTCCACCCAGCGAGTGGCCGACAAGGATTGGGCGTTGATCTAGTTGTTCGACCGCCCAGCGAACATCATCCACATAGTCGGCAAGTCGCCAGGCGTTATGGCGACCGGTCCGGCGGCTGGCGCCGTGGTCGCGCAGGCTAATGGCATGGCAACTGAACCCCCGATCCGCGAACCAAGGCATGAAATGGTCGGCCCAGCACCAGGCGCCATGAAATCCTCCATGAATGAACAGGAGTGGCGGCGCCCGCCTTTGCCGCCGGGCTGGCCGTGAAATCAGCTCCAGTCCGTTGTCTCCGCCTGTCATGGTGCGACCGTCCGTTGCGCCAGGCCGCGCTGCTGCAAGAGTGCAAACAGGGCAACCAGGCCGGTCGGCACGCCGATCAAAAACCAGCCCAAGGCGTCGATCACGGTCATGTTCGCCAGGGAGTAGAGGCTGGCGATGGCGACAAATCCCCAGTCGAGCAGGATGATCGTCCGCGCCAGCCAGGCAAACGGACGAAACGCCGCGAACAGGAGCATTGGAACGTATGACATGAGCATGAGGCCCAGCCCGATCGTCCAAAGCTGCGGAATAGCAGTGTGGCTGACGACCATCTTGGCGCCGGCGAGGCAGATGGCTGCGCAGGTCGCGGTCAGGGCGGCGTTTAGCAGCAAGGCTTGCTTCAGTCCCATCGCGCAGCTCGCTTTAATTATATATAGTAACCCACGGATAATTCGTTTGCGCTAGAGAGGCAAGGTGGAGAAACGCAACTATCGACAATCCTGTGCCGTCGCCCGTGGGTCGGACCTGCTTGGTGAGCGCTGGACCCTTCTGATTGTCCGCGACCTTCTGATTGCCCCACGCCGCTTTTCCGAGCTGCAGGCTCGGCTACAGGGAATGGGCGCCAACCTTTTGGCAAAGCGCCTGCGAGCGCTGACGGCGGCGGGCCTTGTCGCCGCCCCCGGGTTGGATCGCTGCTATACCCTCACCGAGCGAGGTTCAGCGCTGGAGCCGCTGATTCTCGAACTGGTTCGATGGACATTGGGGTGGCTCGAACCCAATGGTAGTTCGCAGGGCCTTCACTTTCCGGACTGGGATTTGCTGGCGTTGAAGGCGCTGTTCCGACCCGACGCCGGCCGGCCTCGACCGTTGATGGCGCGCTTTGAGGTGGACGGTTGGATTGCGTGGGTGCGCATCGACAACTCAACCTGCCACATCGGCCTGGGCGAGCCCCCCGCGGGCCCGGATATCGAATTTCCGTGCTACATTCCCGCTCTGCAAAGGCGTGGCGACATCGTTGGGAAACTGCCCCGGCATCTCGAAACTACGGCAAACGAATTCCTTGAAGCCTTCGGAGGCGCCTAGGACTGCGGGGGCTCTGAGCAAAATGGCTCATGCCGTCCCGTTGTGTCGGAAGTGGGATCGCGCACCTTTCACGATCACGGTTGGCGCCTTTGGCAACCGCGCCCAAACGCAAAACGCCCCGACCGTGAGGCCGGGGCGTTTCGTTGTCCGGAGATCGAACCTCGGCGCCTACCGCGGCGCGAGGATCATGATCATCTGGCGGCCTTCCATGCGGGGCTCGTACTCGCATTTGGCCACCGGCTCGAATTCGGCGCGGACCTTCTGCAGCAGCTTCATGCCCAGTTCCGGGTGGGCCATTTCGCGGCCGCGGAAGCGCAAGGTGACCTTGACCTTGTCGCCCTCCTCGAAGAAGCGGGTCATCGAGCGGGTCTTCACCTCGTAGTCGTGCACGTCGATGTTGGGACGGAGCTTGATCTCCTTGATCTCCACCACCTTCTGACGCTTGCGCGCTTCGTTCTTCTTCTTCTGTTCCTGGAACTTGAACTTGCCGTAGTCCAGGATCTTGCAGACGGGCGGGTCCGCGTTGGGAACGATCTCGACGAGGTCCAGGCCGGCTTCCTCGGCGGCCTCGAGGGCGGCGGAGGTCGGCATCTCACCCTGCTTCTCGCCGTTCTGGTCGATCAGCAGGACGCGCGGGACGCGGATCTCGTCGTTGATGCGCGGCCCGTCCTTGACGGGCGGCGTATTGTTGGGACGGCGAATAGGCGGTGCTCCGGCGGCTGTTTACACAATAGGACGCGGCGCGCCGAAGCGTTCCGTGTCCGCAGCCTGTTATATGACCGTCCCCTCTCTCCCGATCAAGCGCGGCGAGGCCACAACGGTCCGGGGAAATGCAGTCTACTGCCGACGCCCTGCTCCCTGCCGCCTAACGCGGCAGCAGCGACCAGGCCGCCTGGGCCACGGTATCGACCGACAGTTCGGCCAGCGTCGGGGCCTGGATCACGGCGACATGGCCGCGCGGGGCGTTGACCAGGGTGTCGGGCGCGCCGTCGAACAGGGCGATGGTCGGGGCCCCGGCCGCGGCGATCAGATGCATCGGGCCGGTGTTGTTGCCCACGGCCAGCGCCGCGCGGGCCCCAAGCACGGCGATCTGGGCGAAATCGGTCCGGCCTGTCAGGTCGCGGGCCTGGCCGACGGTCTTCTGGATGGTCCTGGCCATGGCGCTTTCCTGCGGCCCGCCGATGACCACGATGTCGTAGCCGCGGGCCTTCAGCCGGCTGGCCAGCTCGGCGTAGCGGGCGAGCGGCCAGCGCTTCTCCGGCTTGTTCTCGCCGCCGCCGGGGACCATCAGCACGAACGGTCTGGGCGCGGCGGCGCCGGCCACGGGCCGGGGCTCGGACGCGCGGCGCAGGATCCAGCTGAGGTCCGGCGGCGGCGCGTCGCCAGGCGTGGTCGGGGCGTCCGGCCAGGCGCCGGCCACCTGCAGCTGCTCGGCGTGGCGCTCCAGGGTGTGCATGTGCTCGCGCGAGGGATTGCGGTGACGCCACCGCGCGCCGGGCGCCGCGCCCGACCAGGCCGGCGGAAAGGGCCGCAGCAGCTGGAACAGGAACCGGCTGGTCGAGGAACTTTCGAGGTCATAGACGCGGTCATAGCGCGCCGCCTTGACCTGGCCGCGCAGCGCCAGCCACTCGCCGGGCGAGCCGGGGCGGGCGGTGGTCTCGATGCTGTTGAAATACGGGCTGGCCCGGGCCAGGGCCTCGAACTGCGGCACGGTCAGCAGGGTGATCTTCGCATGGGGATGAGCCAGGCGAATGCGCTTCATGGCCGCCAGCGACAGCACGAACTCGCCGATCGAGCCGGCCTCGATCACCAGCACTTTCCTGATCTCGCGCGTCACCGTCCGCCCTCCAGCACGCGTGCATAGACCGCCAGCGTCGCCTCGCACATGGCATCGACCGAATAAAGGCGTCGGGCGCGGATGGCGGCGGTCTGGCCCATCTTCAGCCGCTGCTCGCCGCCGACCGTGATGGCGGTGGTCATGGCCCGCGCCCAGGCGTCGATGTCGCCCGGCGGAACGCGCCAGCCGGTCTCGCCCTCGACCACCGTCTCGCGGGCGCCGCCATGGTCGGAGACGATCACCGGCCGTTCCATGATCTGCGGCTCGACGGCGGCGCGGCCGAACGACTCGGGCTTGAGCGTGGGCAGCAGCGCCACATCGGCCAGGCGGAAGGCGGCCGGCATGTCGTCGCAATGACCGACCACCCTGACCACGTCGGTCAGGCCGGCGTCGGCGATGGCCGTGAGAATCTCCTGCCGGAACTCGGTGCGGCCCTGGTCGTCGCCGGCGAAGACGATGACGAAGTCCTCGCGGCCGGCGGCCTTCATCCGGGCGGCGGCGGCGATGATCGACAGGTGGCCCTTGATACGGGTCAGCCGGCCGCCGAGCACGAACACCACCTTTGACCCGCGCTTTGGCAGGCCCCAGACCTTGCGAAGGGCCTCGACGCGCGCCGCGGGAACCTTGCGCGGGTCGAACCGGGTCAGATCGACGCCCCGCGGGATGGTGATGATCCGCGCCGGGTCCAGGTGATGCTCGGCCAGCACATGGTCGCGCGTGTAGTCGGAGTTGGCGATGACCAGGTCGCCGCGCGTCATCACCGCATTGTACCAGCGCTTGAGGCTGTTATGGGCGTTGTAGACCCCGTGATAGGTGGCGATGAACGGCACGCCCGTGGCGTGGGCCGCCCACAGGGCGCTGAAGGCCGGCGCGCGCGAGCGGGCGTGCACCAGGCTGACCTTCTCGGTGCGGATCAGGTCGATCAGCCGGGCGGCGTTGCCCAGCATGACCAGCGGGTTCTTCGACTGCACGGGCATCTGGACCAGCCGGCCGCCGTCGGAGACCAGGCGCGAGGTCATCCGCCCGCCGCGCGAGGCGACCAGCGCCTTGCCGCCCGCGGCGATCACCGCCTGGGCCACGTCGATGGTCGTCTGCTCGGCCCCGCCCGTCTCGAGTTCGGGCGTCACCTGCAGCAGCGTGAAATGGGCGGGGAGTTTGGTCACGGTATGGACATAACGCATCAACCCCGGACAAACACCCCCGTCCACGCACCCCGTCATGGCCCGACTTGTTCGGGCCACCCATGCGTGGTGAATCAGCCGGAGAAGACTGTGTTCTTGGGTGGCCCGGACAAGCCGGGCCATGACGGTGGTTTGAGATGAGCGAAGAGATCGGCCGCCTTGATCGGGGCGACGGCGAGCGCATCGCCTGGCGGCGCGTGGCGGGACGCGGACCCACTGTCGTCTGGCTGGGCGGGTTCATGTCCGACATGACCGGGACCAAGGCCCAGGCGCTGGCGGACTGGGCGATGGCGGAGGGCCGGGCCTTTCTGCGCTTCGACTACCTCGGCCACGGCCAGTCGAGCGGCGCCTTCCGGGATGGCACGATCACCCGCTGGCGGGCCGACGCCCTGGCGGCCATCGCGGCCTTGACGGAAGGCCCGCTGGTGCTGGTCGGCTCCTCGATGGGCGGCTGGATCAGCTGTCTGGTCGCGGCCGAGATCCCCGAGCGGCTGCGGGCGATGGTGCTGATCGCCCCGGCCGCCGACTTCACCGAGGCGCTGATGAAGCCCGGCCTGCCGCCCGAGGCCCTGGCGGCGATCGAGCGGGACGGCGAGTGGATCCGGCCGTCGGCCTATGAGCCCACGGGCTATCCGATCACCCGACGCCTGCTCGAGGACGGCGCCCGCTGGACGATCCTCGGCGGCCCGGTTCCGGTCGATGTCCCCGTGCGCATCCTGCAGGGCCGCGAGGACCCAGACGTCCCCTGGACGCATGCGCTGGAACTGGCGGGCGCGATCAGGAGCGAAGACGTGGTCTTCACCCTGATCAAGGACGGCGATCACCGGCTGAGCCGCGACCAGGACATCGCGCGGCTGGTGGCGACGGTGGCGGAGGTGGGCTGAACGCCCTCCCCTCCTCAGGGAAGATCAAGGTGCTGACTACCCCCAGAACGCCCCGACGCGTTCGGCTTCCGCCTTGCCTTGAGCATAGCCCGCCCGGGCGATGTCGGCGCGGCGGGAGCCGTCCATCAGGTTGGGGCCGAAGACTTCGCCCGAGGCGGCGTCGGGAATGATCAGCGCGGTGTCTCGGCCGGCATCATGCAGCCTGGCGCGCTCGGCCTCGATGCCGCCGAGCATGAAGGGCGCGAAGGCCGGCGGGACGACGGCGATGATCAGCACGCGGTCATGCTCATGCGCCACGTCGGCGTTTGTCCCCGAGCGCATGCCGCCGTCGATATAGCGACGCCCCTCGATGGTGATCGGTGGGAAGATGCCCGGCACCGAACAGGACGAGGCCACGGCCCGGGCCAGCGGCGCGGCGGTCTGGTCACTCCAGACCACAAAGTCTCCGGTCTCCGCATCGACGGCGGTGCAGCCGTAGCCGGCGGGCCAGGGATGCTGGCTCTCGGCCAGTGGGCCAAAACCGGCGATGAACACCTCTTCGCTGACCGTCTTCGACTCCAGCGCCAGCCTGCCCAGCTCGATCCGCAGCGCCACCGGAGCGTGCTCGTTGGGCGGCTTGCGCATCAACAGCCCCATCAGGGCGGAGAGATCCGGCGCCGGCCGGGGCGGGCCGCCGGTCTCCTTCAGCAGGCTGGCGTAGGCCAGTTCGCTCTCGAACATCGCCGCCGGGTCGCGACGCAGGGCCAGGTTGGCCCCGACGAATGATCCCGCCGAGGTGCCGAGAATCCAGTCGGCCTGGTGAACCGCGACGCCACCTTCCCCAAGGCCGGCGATCAGCCCGGTCTCCCAGGCGATGCCCACCGGCCCGCCGCCACCCAGAACCAGAGCGCGAGTCGTCATGGTCGGTCTTCTCCGGACTCCGCGGCCAGCACCGCCGTCAGACCCTCACGATAGGTCGGATAGGCCGGGCGCCAACCCAGTTCGGCCTTGGCCAGGCTGTTGGAGACCCGCTTGTTCTCGCTCCAGAAGCGCCGGGCCGCGTCGGTCAGGTTGGCGTCCTCGAACGCGACCAGGGGCGGCGGCTCGCGGCCCAGCAGCCGGGCGGCGAAGGCGTTGACCGCGTGTGAGGGGGCCGGCTCGTCGTCGCACAGATTGTAGCTGGCCCCGGCGCGCGGCCGGGCGATCGAGGCGGCGAGACCCACGGCGAGATCATCGACATGGATGCGGCTGAACACCTGGCCCGGCTTGACGATGCCGTGGGCCGTCCCGTCGCGGACCCGGTCGAGCGCCGAGCGGCCGGGGCCATAGATGCCCGGCAGGCGGAAGGCGGTGACGGTCAGGCCCATGCCCCGGCCGACCTGGCGCCAGTCGCGTTCGGCCGAAACGCGGCGGGCGCTCTCGATCGACCGGGCGCTGAGCGGCCCGGCCTCGAACACCCAGCGCCCCTCGCGGTCGCCATAGACGCCGGTGGTCGACAGGTAGCCGATCCAGTCGGGAAAGGCGTTGGCCTCGGCCAGGGCCGGGATCAGGGTGTTCAGCCCCGGACAGCCGGCCTCGGTCGGCGGGGCGGTGATCAGGATGGCGGTGGCCGTCTTCAGCGCCTGGACCAGGCCCGGCCGGTCGGCGACATCGACGGTCGCGACGCCGTGGGCGAGAGCCTTGGCGGCGGTCGCCTCGGACCGCACGACGGCCGTCACGGTCCAGCCGTCGGCCATCATCCGCCGGGCCAGCGCCGGGCCGGTGAAACCGTAGCCGAAGACGAGGAGATGGTTCAAAGCGCCCTCTCCCAACGGGAGAGGGAGGGGCCCGTCGCGTAGCGATGGGAGGGTGAGGGGTTACGGAGCGGGCCGGACAAACCGTACACCCTCAACCTCCCACCCTGCGTCGCCAGGGCGCCGCATGGCGGGCCCCTCCTTCTCCCCATGGGAGAAGGAACCCTCGTCACAGCAGCGCCGTGATCGCCGCCCGGGCCGCGTCGGCAAGGTCGGGGCGCTTGAGGGCGAAGGCCACGTTGGCGCGCAGCAGGCCGATCTTGTCGCCGCAGTCGTAGGTGACGCCGTCGTATTCCAGCGCGTGGAAGCTCTCGACCGCCATCAGCCGGGCCATGGCGTCGGTCAGCTGGATCTCCCCGCCAGCGCCCTTCTGCTGGGCGGCCAGCAGCTTGAAGATCTCGGGCTGCAGGATATAGCGGCCGGAGATGAACAGGTTGGAGGGCTCGGTTCCCGGAGCGGGTTTCTCGACCATGCCGGTCATGCGGTTGAGCCGGCCTTCGTGGCCGTCCAGCGCGACGATGCCATATTTGTGCGCCTCGCCCGGCGGGCATTGCTCGACCACGACGATGTTGCCGCCGACCTGGTTGTAGGCATCGACCGCCTGTTTCATCGCCGGGACCTTCGCGTCCATCAGCATGTCCGGCAGCATGACCGCGAACGGCTCGTCGCCGATCACGTCGCGCGCGCACCAGACGGCGTGGCCAAGGCCCAGCGGGGCCATCTGGCGCACGAAGCTCATCTCGCCGGGGGTCGCCAGCTCGGCATGCAGGTCGGCCAGGATATCGAGCTTGCCCTTGGCCCCCAGCTGGGCCTCAAGCTCTGGATGGTGATCGAAATAGTCCTCGATCGCCTCCTTGCCGCGGCCGGTGACGAACACGAAATGCTCGATCCCGGCGGCCCGGCCCTCGGCCACGATGTAGCTGAGGATCGGCCGATCGACGACGTTGAGCATCTCCTTGGGCGTGTTCTTGGCGCCGGGGAGAACGCGGGTGCCCAGGCCCGCGACGGGCAGGACGGCTTTGCGGACAGGTCTCATGGGTGCGGGAGTATCCGAGCGTGGCGGCGAAATCCAGAGAGGGCCGGTTGGCAATTCGGGCAATTCAATTCGGTGACAGTTTACGAATTCGCATCTCGACCCTGAACGCGACCGGGCCGGCTGGGCGAATTCGTAAACTGTCACCGAATTGCCGAATTGCTTCGCGGGGCTATTCCACCGTCACGGACTTGGCCAGATTGCGCGGCTGATCGACGTCCGCGCCCTTCAGCACGGCCACGTGATAGGCCAGCAGCTGGATCGGCGCGGCCATCACCAGGGCCGAGATCAGCGGGTCGCTGGCCGGGGCGGTCATGACCACCTTGGCGCCGGCCGGGGCATGTTTCGCCCCCTCCGGATCGGTGATGAACACCACCTGGCCGCCGCGGGCCATGACCTCGCTCATGTTGGAGGCCGACTTCTCGAAATAGCTGTCGAAGGGCGCCAGGATGATGATCGGCGTCAGCTCGTCGACCAGGGCGATCGGACCGTGTTTCAGTTCGCCCGCCGCATAGCCCTCGGCGTGAATATAGCTGATTTCCTTGAGCTTCAGCGCGCCTTCGAGCGCCAGCGCCGACATCGTGCCACGACCGAGATAGAGCACATCGCGGGCCTTGGCGATGTCCACGGCGATCTCGCGCACCGCGTCCTCCAGGCCGATCGATTCGGCGATCAGGCGGGGCGCCTCGAGCAGCACCCGGACCAGCCGCTGCTCTTCGGCCTCGTCGATCCGGCCGCGCGCCCGGGCGGCGGCGACGGCCAGGGCGGTCAGCACGCTGACCTGGGCCGTGAAGGCCTTGGTCGAGGCTACGCCGATCTCCGGCCCGCAATGGATCGGCCAGACCACATCGACCTCGCGGGCCATGGTCGATTCCTGGGCGTTGACCACGGCGGCGGTCTTCATGCCCTTGGCCTGGCAGTGGCGCAGGGCGGCCAGGGTGTCGGCCGTCTCGCCCGACTGCGACATGGCGATGGCCAGGGCGCCCGGCCGCAGCGCCGGCTCGCGATAGCGGAATTCGGAGGCGATCTCGACATCGACCGGCAGGTCGGCCAGCCGCTCGATCAGGTATTTGCCGATCATGCCAGCGATGTAGGAGGTGCCGCAGGCGACGATCTGGATCCGCTCCAGGGCCGCGAAATCGATGCCGCCGGGCATCCTCGACCGGGCCGTCACCGCATCGACATAGGCGCTGATGGTGTGCTGGCAGCCCTCCGGTTGATCGTGGATCTCCTTCTCCATGAAGTGTCGGTAGTTGCCCTTTTCGACCAGGGCGGCGGCGGCGGAGACGATCTTCGTCTCCCGCTCGACCGGCGTGCCGGTCTGGTCGAAGATCTCGGCCCGGTCATGGTCGATGGCGACATAGTCGCCTTCCTCCAGATAGGTCACCCGGTTGGTGAACGGGCCGACGGCCAGGGCGTCGCTGCCGAGGAACATCTCGCCGTCGCCCGTGCCGACCACCAGCGGGCTGCCCTTGCGGGCGCCCATGATGAAGTTGTCGTGGCCCTCGACCAGCACGGCCAGGGCATAGGCCCCGGTCAGACGGTCGAGCGCCGATTTGAACGCCGCCAGCGGGGCCTGGCCGGCGTCGAGATAGGAATCGATCAGTTGGGCGATGACCTCGGTGTCGGTCTCGCTCTCGAAGGTCCGTCCGGCCGCCATCAGTTCGGCCTTCAGTTCGGCGAAGTTCTCGATGATGCCGTTGTGGACCAGCGTCACGCGACCGCCGGTCTGCGGGTGGGCGTTGCGCTCGGACGGGGCGCCGTGGGTGGCCCAGCGGGTGTGGCCGATGCCGACCGTCGCGGTCAGCGGGCTGCCCTCCAGCACCAGCTCCAGCGCGCGAATCTTGCCCTGGGCCCGCCGCCGCTGGATCACGCCGCCCTGCTGCACGGCCACGCCGGCGGAGTCGTAACCGCGGTATTCGAGCCGCTTGAGGCTCTCGACAAGGCGATCCGTGACGGGCGCCTTGCCCACGATGCCGATGATGCCGCACATGCTGGTTTCGCCGTTTCCGTCCGAAGAGATATGAAGTCAGGGGAATTTTTATCGTGTCGGCGTTTAACATCGGCTGACCTGCGGGCCGCATAAAACAGCGTTGCAGACTATTGCGGCCCAGGAGCCCCGGGGACTTTCCATGAGCAAGCGAACCTATTTCGGCACCGACGGCATCCGCGGGCAGGCCAACAGCCATCCGATGACGGCCGAGGTCGCCCTGCGCGTGGGCCTGGCCGCCGGCAAGCTGTTCCGCCGCGATCACGGCCGACGCCATCTGGTGGTCATCGGCAAGGACACCCGCCTGTCGGGCTACATGATCGAACCGGCCCTGGTCGCGGGCTTCACCAGCATGGGCATGGACGTGCGCCTGTTCGGCCCGCTGCCGACGCCGGGGGTGGCCATGATGACCCGCTCGATGCGCGCGGACCTGGGCGTGATGATCAGCGCCTCGCACAACGCCTATACCGACAACGGTATCAAGCTGTTTGGTCCAGACGGCTATAAACTGTCGGACAAGCGCGAGTTGGAGATCGAGGCCCATATGGACGAGGGCCTGCAGGAGGGCCTGGTCGCTCCGGCCAATCTGGGCCGCGTGCGCCGCATCGACGATGCCCAGGCCCGCTACGTCGAGATCGCCAAGGCCACCTTCCCCCGCCAGCTGAGCCTCAATGGCCTGCGCGTGGTCATCGATTGCGCCAATGGCGCCGCCTACAAGGTCGCGCCGGAAGTGCTCTACGAGCTGGGCGCCGAGGTCATCAAGGTCGGCGTCGATCCCAACGGCTGCAACATCAACGCCGACTGCGGTTCGACCCATCCGGCCGCCATGGTCGATGCGGTGCGCGAGTTTCGCGCCGATGTCGGCATCGCGGTCGACGGCGACGCCGACCGGGTGGCGATCTGCGATGAAAAGGGCCAGGTGGTCGACGGCGACCAGATCATGGCCATCGTCGCCGGCGCCTGGGCGGCCGAGGACCGGCTGAGCGGCGGCGGCATCGTCGCCACGGTGATGTCCAACCTGGGCCTGGAGCGGTTCATGGCCGCCAAGGGGCTGAAGCTCGAACGCACCCCCGTCGGCGACCGCTATGTCATGGAGCGCATGCGCTCGGGCGGCTTCAACCTCGGCGGCGAGCAGTCGGGCCACGTGATCCTGTCGGACTATTCGACCACCGGCGACGGCCTGATGGCGGCGCTGCAGGTGCTGGCCGTGCTGGTCCAGTCCGGCAAGCCGATGAGCGCGCTCGCCCGCCAGTTCGACCCGGTGCCGCAGCGCATGGAGAACGTCCGCTTCGCCAAGGGCGGCAAGCCGCTCGACAGCGACAAGGTCAAGGCGGCCATCGCCGACGCGGAGGTCAAGCTGAACGGCTCGGGCCGGGTGCTGGTCCGCGCGTCTGGAACCGAACCGCTCATACGCGTCATGGCCGAAGGCGACGACGAGGCCCTGGTCGCCGCCCTGGTCAGCGAGATCGCCGGCGCGGTGAAGGCGGCGGCGTAGGGGTCACCCGTCGAACGGATTCTCGACCTTCAGCCCGAGCGCTTCGAAATCGCGCACGTTGCGGGTGGCGACGGTGAGGCCGTGAACCGTCGCTGTGGCCGCGATCATCGCGTCCATGGTCAGTGCCGGGGATCGACCACTCATGAGTTTGGCCCACTGTCGAAAGATGGCGCCGTCAGCGGCAAGAATGCGGTCGTCGTCGGCGAAGGTGTCCAGCCAGGCCTCTATCTCGACGGCCTTTGCGGGATTGGCGCGTCGAGAGCGTTCAATGCCGACCTGGATTTCGCCGATCGTCGCCGCCGCGATGAACAGGTCCACCTGCTCGTGGCGGTTCATCCACGCTAGCATGCCGCCATGCGGTCGCGCCTTGCGCATCTCCGAGACGACGTTGGTGTCCAGCAACCACACGGGGGTCAGTCGTCCAGATCGACAGGCCGGGGAGTCAGGGTCGGGCGGGGTTCGAGCTCAAGATCAAACCGCGGCCCGTCGCCGAGCAGAATGTCCTTCAGCGAAGGCCGGGCGCTCTTCTGTAGGCGCTTCCACTCCTCGACAGGCACCAGCACGGCCGCGTCCTGGCCGCGCAGGGTGACCATCTGCGGGCCGTCGCTGAGGCTGGCGCGCAGCAGTTCGCTGAACCGCGCCTTGGCGTCCTGAACAGGCCAGTGCTTCATGATCATCTCCCTGACTAGTCAGTAGACTAGTCAGGGAGATGCCATTCGGCAAGACGACACCACGCCCGAACGTCAGCGTCCCGGGATAGGCATGCACTCCATCACTTCCACCGAATCGCCGGGAAAGATCGTGAAATGCGGGTGGCCCTCGAACAGGGCCGCCGCCGCCTCGTGCGTTTCCGCCCGGACGATGACGTAGCCGGTGACGGCGTTGCGCATGCCCGCCACGCCGTCCGCCGAGGCCTTCAAGGTCTTGCCGAGCGGGCCGCCGGTATCGACGATCACGTCGGCGTGCCGTGCCATCCACCCGTGCCAGGCCGCCATGCCGGCGGCGATGGTCTCTTCGCCGAGGTCGGCCGGCGACGTCGCGTCGGGCGACATCGATCCCATGTACAGGGCCAGAAACGTCTTCATGCTGTCTCCTTGTGAATTGAATGGCGACGGCTCGTCGCCTGTCACGCTGGCGCGTTCTCGCGGAACGTCGCCAGCTGGTCGTCCATCGCCTTGCGGAACGCCGGCCGGGCCTCGCCGCGGGCGAGGTAGGCGTCGAGATTGGGAAAATCCTTCAGGATGCCGCAGGCCGCCAGCTCGCGCAGCACGGTGACCATGATGATGTCCGCGGCGGTGAACCGGCCCTCAAGCCAGTCCTTGTCGCCCAGCCATTTGCCGAGCGACGTCAGCCGCTTTTCCAGTATGGCTGTCGCCACCGGGCGGTAGCCCTCCACCCAGGGCTGGCCGGCGTGGAAGGAATCGAGCGTCGCCACGTTCACCGAAAAGGGCTCGATGGAGTTCAGGCCGGCGATGACCCAGGTGGTCACCCGGGCCCGGCCCGCCGGATCCTTCGGCGCGAGCGCCTCCGACTTTTCCGCCAGATGGACCAGGATCGCCCCCGACTCGAAGATCTCGACCTCTTCGTCGCGGTACGCCGGCGCCTGGCCGAACGGCTGCCATTGGCGATAGCCGTCACTGTCGGTGACACCCGGCGCCAGCAGTACCACATCATAGGGCAGGCCGGCTTCTTCGAGCGCCCAGCGGATGCGCAGGTCCCGGACGAAGCCCTGGGCGAAGGGCGGCACCCACGGAAACGCGGTGACGGTGGCGGTCATGGGCTTACTCCGGGGTGTCGCACAGGGCGGGGGCGGCCGATCCGGGCCGGGGTGCGGACAGGGTTCGCAGGTCGCCGCGCAGGCGCGCCGGGTCGGTCCCGCCCAGCTCGGCGTCGATGGCGGCGTGGGTGCGCGTCCAGATCGGCAGCGCCTCGAGCAGCCGCGCATGGCCCGTGGGCGTCAGGGCGATCCGGCGCACACGGCTGTCGTCGGGATCGACGCTGGTCACGGCCAGGCCGTCGCGCACCAGCGGCTTGAGCGCGGCGGTCAGCGTCGTCCGGTCGGCGCCGAGCAGGGCCGCGACCCGGCTCATCGGCGCGGGCGCGGGTCCGTTCAGCGACATCAACAGCGAAAACTGGCCGTTGGTCAGCCCGACCGGCCGCAGCGCCTCGTCGAACCGCCGCGCCAGCACCCGCGCGGCGCGCTGGGCGTGCAGGCACAGGCAGGTGTCCCGCACATGGTGGGTGGCTTCGATCGAAACGGTCGGGGCGGCGGTCACGCGCGATTTATGTTGATATCAACGCAACGAGTCAAGCGGGCGGTTCGCACTGCGCATCTGGCCGTTAGCGACGTTAGGCGGGCGCCGACGGCCCCTCAAGTCGTCATGGGATGTCAGCCCTCCAGCAGCGCCAGCAGGGCGAAGCTCGCCAGCCAGTGCTCGCCCATGTAGTCGCCGGCCACGTGGGGCAGGGCGCTGGCCAGGTGGGTTTCCGCCGCCTCCAGGGCCACGGCCCGGGCCGGGTCATCCGGCGTCAGGGCCGAGGCGATGCCGCGCCAGCACCAGGCGCGGCTCAGGTTCAGGCCGTCGAGATGGGCGATCTTGCCGTCCGACCGGTCGCTGACCGTGGCCGGGGTGAACAGGGTCGCCGGTCGCCGCTCGGCCGTGCCCGGCAGGAAGGCGGCGAACCAGGCGCGGAACGCCTCCGGCGCCAGCATGCGCCGCAGGCATTCGGCCTCCATCAAGGCGGGCGACAGGAACTCGTCGCCGCTGGGCTCCCAGGCCTGGCAGTCGGCGTCGGCCGCGTACCAGTCGATGGCGGTCGTGCGGGCCAGGTCCGCCAGCCGCGGATCGTCGCAGGTCTCGGCATAGTCCGTCGCCAGGCGCAGGGCGAAGGCGGTGTTGGAATGCACCCCCGCCCGCAGCGGATAGGTGGCCCTGGGCAGGAAGCTCTTGAACCGGTCGGAAAAGGCCGTGGCCAGCGGCGCGAGGGCGTTGAACGCCGCCGGATCCTCGTGCAGCCGCAGCTCGGCCGCCAGCTTGAGCAGCCAGGCCCAGCCGTAGGGCCGCTCGAACCCGGCGCTCATCGGCCGCGACAGGTAGTCGAGCTCGACCGCCACCTTCGACGGCGTCAGGCTCGACGCCAGCAGGGCCCGCACGGCCGGCGCGCTGGGCATATCCGGAAACCGGCGCAGCAGGGTCGCCAGGGTCCAGTAGCCGTGCACGCAGCTGTGCCAGTCGAAGCTGCCATAGAAGATCGGGTGGTGCGTGCGGTGCGGACCGATGTCCTGCAGGCCGGTGAACACATGGTCGGCCTTGTGCGGGAACTCGCGCGCCACGTGGCCCAGCGCGATGGCGGCGAACCGCTCGGCCAGGTCCGCCGTCAGCCGGGCGTCAGAAGCGATAGACGAGGACATACATCAGCACCGTGTTGGCCAGCAGCAGCAGCAGGGCGGTCGGGGCCTGGGCCTTGATCACCCCGTAGCGGTCGGTCAGTTCCA
The DNA here is from genome assembly GCA_030645575.1 of Caulobacter sp. Taxonomy (GTDB): domain Bacteria; phylum Pseudomonadota; class Alphaproteobacteria; order Caulobacterales; family Caulobacteraceae; genus Caulobacter. The sequence continues at coordinate 28,401 of JAUSMJ010000081.1, forward strand.
GCAGCGCGGCCGGAACAATGTTGAAATTGGCCGCCATCGGCGTCGTCAGGGTGCCGCAGAAGCCCGACAGCATGCCGATGGCCCCCATGATCGCCGGGTCGCCGCCGAACTTCCCCACGATGATCGGCAGGCCGATGGCCGCGGTCATCACCGGAAAGGCCGCGAAGGCGTTGCCCATGATGGCCGTGAACAGGGCCATGCCGAGGGTGTAGGCGACCACCGCCGCCAGCGGCGTGCCGAGCGGCAGCCAGGTCGTCGCCAGCTCGCCGATCACGTCGCCAACGTGCCCGGCCGCGAACACCGCCCCCAACGCCGCCAGCGCCTGCGGCAACAGCCCGGCCCAGCCGACCGACTCCATCAGCCGGCGGCCCTCGCGGGTCGCGGTGACCGGGCTGGCGCGAAACATGACCAGGGCCACGGCCGTCGCCAGCACGATGCCGGCGCCCAGCGAGATCAGCGTCACCTGCTTGGGATCGACCAGCGGCTGGCCGCCGATCATCACCCCCTTCAGCGTCAGGGTTCCCAGCAGGGTCACCACGGGCGGGATCAGGGCCGGGATGAACAGCCGCTCGCCCCAGCGCGCGGCCCGCACGGGCTTATCGACCGGCTGGGGGTGTTCGCCCCGGCCAAGCAGGTTGACCCCGGCCAGCAGCGCCATGGCGACCAGAATGCCGCCGTTGACCACGTCGGGCAGGTAGGACCCGGCGAGAAAGCTGACCGCGAACAGCCCCCAGAAGGCCGCCGAGCCGAAGCGCTTCGGGTTGGTCGCGTCCAGCACGGTCGCGAGCGCGTAGATCGCGAACAGCAGGCCGGCCAGGATGTAGAGTACGTCGAGCCCGATCACCGGCCGGCCTCCCGGGCCAGCCGCCGATCGAGCAGCAGCAGCCGCGTGCCGTGGATGACCAGCGCCAGCACCGCCGTCGGAATGGCCCAGACCGACAAATGCAGCGGTTCGACGGAAATGCCGTTCTCCTCGAGGAAGCCCTTGATCAGCAGGATCGAGGCGATGGCGATGAAGATGTCCTCGCCAAAAAACAGGCCGATGTTGTCGGTGGCGGCGGCGAAGGCCTTGACCCGGTCACGGGTGGCGGGCGTCAGGTCCGGGTGCTGGGCCTCGGCGGCGGCCTCGGCCATCGGCGCGATCAGGGGCCGGACCATCTGGGCGTGACCGCCCAGCGAGGTCAGGCCAATCGCCGCCGTGCCCTGCCGGATGACCATGTAGATCAGCAGCAGCCGCCCGGCCGTGGCCGATTTCAGCTGGCCGATCAGCGCCTTCGCCCGCTCCTGCAGTCCCTCCCGCTCCAGCAGCCCGATCAGCGGCAGGATCAGCCAGACCACGCTGATGTAGCGGTTGTCGCGAAACGCCTTGCCGAGGATCGCCAGGGTCGCCAGCAGGTCCATCCCCGCCGCCAGCCCCGTGACGATCGCCGCCGCCGCCACGATCAGCAGCGGATTGAGCCGCGCGGCGAAGCCCACGACCACCACCGCCACGCCCAGCAAGACCCACATCCCGGCTACTCCCCTGTCTCGCTCGGCACAGTGGACCCGGAATCAGGTGCAGGTCGATTCAGTTAGGGACACATACCGAAGTGCGTGTCACTGCGGCCCCACGGGGACATGCACTTCAGTGCGTGTCCCCTGCCAGAAGGGCGAGCAATTGATCGCAAAACAATCTATAGTTATAATTCCATTTGACCGCCCCTGGAGTTTCCATGCCCAGAATGGCCCGGATCGTCGTGCCTGGGATGCCTCACCATGTCACCCAGCGAGGTAACCGGCGTCAGCCGACCTTTTTCCGTGACGAAGACTACGCCTCCTGGCTAAGGCTAGCCACGGAGGCCTTCAAGGCCGCCGATGTGGAAGTCTGGGCCTACTGCCTGATGCCCAACCACGTTCATGTCATCGCCACTCCCGCCAGGCCCGAGGGTCTGGCGCGGGCCGTGGGGGCGACTCATGTCCGCTACACGCGGCTGATCAATGCGCGCGAAAGCTGGACCGGATACTTGTGGCAAGGCCGGTTCGCCTCGTTTCCGTTGGACGAGACCTACCTGCGTCAGTGCGTCAGATACGTCGGCCTCAATCCCGTGCGCGCGGGCCTGGTGACCCGGGCCGTCGATTGGCCATGGTCAAGCGTGGGCGCTCATCTTGGCGGTCGATCAAGTCCCCTTCTGACGCAGGGACCGGTCAGGGCATTGCTTGGCGTCGAGTCCGCCCGCTTCTTTGATGTTGATGCCGGAGAGTTGGATCGCCAGCGCCTGAGGCGGGCCAGCGTGACTGGCACCCCCCTTGGATCAGCGGAGTGGGTCAAGAGCCTGAGGCTGGCAGGGGACACGCACTGAAGTGCATGTCCCCGTGCGTGGTCGATCCGAGGCGCGGGGACATCTAATTCAGTACGCGTCCCTTTCCTCAGGCAATGCTCCCGTCCGCAAACATGGACCCGTGTTCATGCCCCGCGACCGCCGGACTGTGCTTTCATGCGCCGGTCGTGAGGCAGGGGAACATCGATTGGCCGCCGCCGCTGAAAACTGGCTCGTCAGGGCGCCGGGGGCCGTGGACCGGATCGAGGCCCGCTTCTCCGGCGCGGCCTACGCGCCGCATCGCCACGATACCTACGCCATCGGCGTGACCCTGGGCGGTGTCCAGAGCTTCGACTATCGCGGCGAGACGCGCCACTCCCTGCCCGGCCAGCTTGTCGTTCTGCACCCGGACGAACTGCATGATGGCCGGGCCGGCGACGGCGCGGCGTTCCGCTACCGCACCGCCTACATCCGACCGGCCGACCTCCAGCAGGTGCTCGGCGGGCGGACGTTGCCGTTTATCGATGGCGGGCTTTCGAGCGACCCCAGGCTCGCCGACGCGGTCGACGCCCTGCTGGCCGACTACGACCGTCCGTTGACCGGGCTCGAATACCAGGACGCCCTGGTCGGGATCGCGGCGGCGCTTGAGGCCGCGTCCGGCGGCGTGGCCGTGATCCGGCGCGCCAACCGCGAGGCGGCCCAGGCCGCCCGCGACTACATCGACGCCTGCCTCGACGAGACCTTTTCACTGGCCGAGCTCGAAGAGGCGACCGGCCATGATCGCTGGCAGCTGTCGCGCGACTTCCGCGCCATGTTCGGCGCCAGCCCCTACCGCTACCTGATCCTGCGCCGGCTGGAGAAGGCGCGCGGCCTGCTACTGGACGGCCGGTCCGGCGCCGATGTCGCCGCCGCCTGCGGCTTCGCCGACCAGAGCCATTTCGGCCGACAGTTCCGCAAGACCTGGGGCCTGACGCCCAACGCCTGGCTGAAGGCCATGAAGCCCGCGCACGATCATTCTAGCCGCGCCTGAGCCGGTCGCCCTAGCTAGCGGCATGACCAGCAAAACCCTCTACACCTCCGAACCGCACAAGGGCTGGCTGCCCTGGGGCCTGTTCGCGCCCTTCCTGTGCATCTTTTTCGTCGCCCTGTGCGCGCTGGGACCAGCGCCGCTGATGGAGCACTACGGCTGGCAGGACGCCCACGGAGACCCGATCGGCCTGACCGGCTTCTATGCCTTTCTGGTCATCCCGTTCGCCGTCAACGGCCTGCTGGTCCTGGCCTGGGTCAAGTTGGTCGAGCGGCGGTCGCTGGCGAGCATCGGCCTGACCGGCCCCGCCCCGGCGAAGACCCTTCTCGGCGGCGTGCTGGTCGGCGCGGCGACCATCCTGTCGGTGGTCATCGCCATCGGTCTGGCCGGCGGATACCAGGTCGGCGCCGTCGGCCCGGCATGGACCTCACCCGCCGCCCTGACCGGCATCGGCCTGATCCTGCTGTGTTTCATCGTCCAGGCCGGGGTCGAGGAGATCATCTTCCGCGGCTGGCTGCTGTCGGTGATCACCCGCAAGCTGGGGCTGCCGGCCGCCGTGGTGCTGGTCTCGCTGGTGTTCACCTTCCTGCACTACTCGCCGCATCAGGAAGCGCGGGTCATGCTCAGCTCGTTCCTGTTCTCGGCCTTCGCCTGCGCCTGGGCGATCCGGTCGGGGAACATCTGGGGCGTGATGGGCTGGCATGCCGGTTGGAACTGGCTGCTGGGCGCGGGCTTCGAGCTGCCGGTCACCGGCCTGCAGCTCGATCTGCCCGCCCTGCTGGTCAAGCTGGTCCCGCAGGGCGCTCCGACCCTGACCGGCGGCGGTCAGGGCCCGGAAGGCAGCTGGCTGTGCAGCGCCTTCTTCGTGGTCGGGATCGCGTTTCTGTGGCTGCGGCGGCGGAAGGCCGGTTAACCCTCCGCCCTTCGTCCGGGAGTTCGGCGACGGTCACCGAATTCCAGCCGGGGACGGACCTTGTCGCCCTGGGGCGCTCGCCGGGACCACTAGCGACCAGCGCTATAGGCGGGCGTCAACACCATCGCGCGGAAGCGCTGACTTGATGTCGTACAGCACCGCGGAGGGTTTGCCGAACGCGCGAATACCGTCCACGCCCAAGGCGACGAACTGATCGTGGGCGACAGCCAGAACGACGACGTCGTAGTGACCAGGATCCGGATTTTCGGTCAGGGTAAGCCCATATTCGTGCTTGGCCTCGGCGGGGTCTACCCAGGGATCGTGGACGTCAACGCTCAGGCTGAACTCGGAAAGCTCGGCGATGAGATCGGCGACCTTGGTGTTGCGCAGGTCCGGGCAGTTCTCCTTGAAGGCCAGGCCCAGAACAAGTGTCCGGCCCCCCACGGGATTGATCCCCTTCTGGGCCAACAGCTTGAGCACCCGGCCGGCGACATAGGCGCCCATCTGGTCGTTGATCCGCCGGCCGGCGAGGATGACCTCCGGATGGTGGCCGATCTCCTGGGCCTTGTGGGTCAGGTAGTAGGGATCGACGCCGATGCAGTGGCCGCCGACCAGGCCCGGCCGGAACGGCAGGAAGTTCCACTTGGTGCCCGCCGCCTCGAGCACCTCGAGCGTGTCGATGCCCAGCTTGTTGAAGATCATCGCGAACTCGTTGATCAGCGCGATGTTGAGATCCCGTTGGGTATTCTCGATCACCTTGGCCGCCTCGGCCACCTTGATCGAACTGGCCAGGTGGGTGCCGGCCGGAACGATGGCGCGATAGAGGCCATCGACGAAGGCCGCCGCTTCAGGCGTCGAGCCCGCCGTGACCTTGGTGATCGTCGACAGGCGGTGCTGCCGATCACCGGGATTGGCCCGCTCCGGGCTGTAGCCGCAGAAGAAGTCACGGTTGTATTTCAGACCGGAGACCTGCTCGAGGATCGGCACGCAGACCTCCTCGGTGCAGCCGGGATAGACCGTCGATTCGTAGATCACCACCGAACCTGGCTTGAGGCAGGCGCCGATCGCCCGGCTGGCGCCGCTGATCGCCGTCAGGTCGGGACGGCGGGCCTCGTCGATCGGCGTCGGCACCGTGACGATGAACACGTTGCGGTCCTCGAGGTCGGCCGGGTCGGCCGAGAACCGCAGCCGCGTCGCCGCCGCCATCGCTTCGGGCTCGACCTCCAGCGTGCGGTCTCGGCCCAGGCGCAGCTCGGCGATGCGACCCGCGTCGAGATCGTATCCGACCGTGTCGTGCTGGACGCCAAACGCCACCGCGAGCGGGAGCCCCACATAGCCGAGGCCCAGAACGCAGATGCGTGGATTCGTCAGAGTCAGGGGAAGTGCGTCCAATCCCGTTCCTTCACGGCCATGATCAATCCGGGGCCCGCTTATAGTCGGGTCGGCAAACGGACGCCAACCTCGCGCAGACCGTGATTGGAGATGATCGCCGGCTGCGGCTATGGTCGGCCGGCTTGCGACGGAGACGGGCACGATGGCGAAACCGGCGGCGATCCTCTTCCTGACGGCGCTCGCCGGCTGTTCCACCGTCGAGCCCGTCGTCGCCCTGCCGTCGGCCGACGCCGACGCCCTGCGGGCCGAGGTGACGTTCCAGCAGGAGGCCAGTCTCGACCGATTGCGGCAACAGGACGGCCGCGTGGCCGCCGTGGCGTTCCGCCTGAATGTCGCCAACCTCGATCTCTGCGCCGACAAGGCGCTGCTCACGGGCATGATGCTGCATCACGCCCTGCAGTACGGGATCGACATCCGTCCGGTGGCGACGCGCTATTTCGGCCTGACCGGTCGCCCGGCGGTGCTGACCGTGGCGCCGGGCGGTCCGGCCGCCAGGGCCGGCGTCGAGGTCGGCGACAGCCTGGTGGCCATCGACGGGGTTGATTTCGCCGACACCGCCGGCCGGCCGGACAAGGATCCACCGACCTATGACGAGACCGCGAAGGCCCGCGCCCTGCTCGACCGCGCCCTGGCGGACGGCGCGGGCGCGCTGACGGTCGAGCGGAGCGGCAAGCGCCTGTCGCTGACGCTCACGCCGGTCGCCGGTTGCGCCTATGAAGCCCAGCTGACGCCGTCGGAGGACGTCAGCGCCTGGGCCGACGGGCGGCAGGTGGTGATCACCACGGCGTTCGTTCGCTACGCGGCGACCGATGACCAGCTGGCCGTCATCCTGGGTCACGAGCTGGGCCACAACGTCATGAAGCACCGCGCGCGGATCGCCGGCGGCGGCCCGGCCGGGGCGATCCTGGGCAACGCCGGCACGATGCCCGGGAGCTTGCTGACCGTCGAACGCGAGGCTGACTATGTAGGCCTCTATCTGATAGCCCGCGCCGGATACGACTACGCGGCGGCGCGCGATTTCTGGCGGCAGTACGGCGCCGACTTCGGCCGCTCCCGCTACGCCCAGTGGTCGCACCCCGGCTCGTTGGAGCGGGCGACCAACATCGCCGCCACGGTCGAGGAGATTCGACGCAAACAGGCCACGGGAGAGCCGCTGACGCCGACTCCCGCTCGTCTGGCGACCAGCGAAAGTCGGTAGGCGGCCCGATAGCGAACTACTGGCCGCTTACTTCCAGCATGTTCACGCGCTGGCCGTTCGGCAGTTCCAGATCGCCGGGGCTCATGCCGGCGGGGCATTCGCCCACCCATTCGGCGTCGATCGTAATGGTCCGCGAGCCGTTCAGCTGCGGGATGGGGGCGCCGGTGGTCGTCGATTCCGCCCGCAGCTGATACCTTGAGCTGAAATCACCGACCGCCGCCCCGTCGTTCGTGGTCTTCACCCCCGCGCCCTCGCAGACCGAGCTGAACTTCCACGACCCGTCAGGCTGACGATTGATCTCGTTCTTGCTGCAAGCCTGTTTGAAGCCCTGCTGGCCCCACCAGGCCAGCTTGGGATCGCTGGCTTCGTCGATGCACAGCTTGACCGTCTGGAGCACGTCGGCGCCTTCCACGAGCATGGTCTGTTTCCACAGCCCCGGCTTACGCTTCGGCACCTCGACGGCGGCGGGCGCGGCCTTGTCGATGGCGTCGCCGTCTCCGGTCTTGGAACAGGCCGTGGCGGCGAGAACCGCGATCCCGGCGATCACGCCAGCCTTCCAGATGCTCATGACGGCTCCCCTGCTCCTGCTTGGCCGCTTCGGCGCGACAGGGGATGTGAACCGAACGCCCGGCGCGAGGCAAGTGGCCCCAGGCTTGAATTCTCGGTCGTGTCACGGATATCTCGGGGGTCGGATCGGGGGCCCGGGACCGGGGCCAGATGGATATCCTTCGAAGAGCGCGCGCCTCGCTGAACAACCAGCCGGTTCACTGCGTTGACCGTGGCGGCGCGCTGTGAAAAAGCAGCATCCCGTGTGATGGGGATCGTGGCGCTCCAACGTTGAAACCTGCATGGGCCATTTGGGACGTCCTACTTGAATTTCTTCACCCGACTCCTCAGCCGCAAGCCCAGACGGCAGGCTGGCGCCCTGGATGATCGACGCGTGTACGCCATCGGCGACATCCACGGCTGCGACGATCTTTTGTCCGGCCTGCTGGAGGCTGTCTTCGAGGAGACGAGCGGGGACGCCACGCCGCCCCTGCTGATCTTCCTGGGCGACTACGTGGATCGCGGCCCCGGATCGCGCAAGGTCATCGACCAGTTGCTGGACCTTCGGGATCGCGCCCCCGGCGCCCGCTTCCTTTGCGGCAACCACGAGGAAGCGATGCTGCACTTCCTCGACGATCTGGAAGCGGGCATGGCCTGGACCGGCTATGGCGGCAAGGCGACCATGCGATCCTATGGCGTCTCGACGCCCGAGGACGAAACCAATCTCGACGCCTGGCGGGAAACCCATCAGGCCTTCAAGGCGGCCATCCCCGAAAACCACATGCGGTTTCTGTGGGGCCTGGAGGACCGGATCGACCTGGGCGACTACCTCTTCGTCCATGCGGGCGTCCATCCCCAGCGACCGCTGAACGCCCAGCACGTCAAGGATCTGCGCTGGATTCGCGAGCCGTTCCTGTCGGACTCCAGACGTCTGGAAAAGGTGATCGTTCACGGCCACACGCCGATGACGGAACCCCATATCGACGACCGGCGCATCGGCGTCGATACCTGGGCCTACCGCACCGGCGTGCTAACAGCGGTCGAGCTGAACGGCGAGGCGCGCCGGTTCCTGCAGGCGCGGCGCGGCGAAGATGGCGTGACCACGGCCGTGCTTTCCATTGAAGGCGACTAGAGGGCCATGGCCTTGAGAGCCATGACCGCCCCGAGAATATGATAGAGCGAGCTGGCCGGCGCCGGCTCTTCAAGGAAATCGCCAGCGGCGTCCTGCTTGTCGCGCCAAAGCCCGGGAACCGGCGTCTCCAGGTACCGCCAGAGCGCGCCGGCCGCCTCCGTCGCCGCCCGCGTCCGACGGGCGCCGGACTCGGCGCCGGCGCTATCCAGACAGACGAGCGAAGCCCGCAGCCGTTCGGTTTGCGGCCACAGCCGAGCCCGATCGCTGCGCACCGACAGGTCGTCCCACAACTCGTCCACCGCGACGCCGCGGCGCGCATCAACCCCCCGGGCGCCCGCCTTCATCAGGCCATCGACCACGGCGGCGACGTCACGCCCCGGCCGCAGGCGCGCCCAGGTCGTCAGCAGCCAGGCCCATTCGAACTGGTGGCCAGGCTCGATGAACCGGCCGTCATCCCCCGCCGCCGGCCGCCAGGCCTCGTCGAACACCTCACGCAGGAACAGGCCCCGAGAGTCGATGAAGGCGTCCAGGGCCAGCTCGGCCAGTTCGTCGGCCAGCTCGCCCCAGGCGGCCTCGCCCGTGAGCTCGAACCAGGCCAGGGCGGCCTCGAGCAAGTGCATCTGGGCGTTGGCCTGGCGAGGCCAGCGTCCATTCTCGCGAAAGCCTCGAGTTGGCGCTCGCATCGACGACAGACTGGCCAGAAGGCCCTCGGCCCGTTCGCTCACGTCCCGCCGTTCCGGCCAGGCCCGGACCACGGCGGCCATGGCCAGCAGGGCGAAGGCCTGGTCATAGAGCATGGGCGTATCGTCGAGCACCGTGGCGCCATCCGCCGACACCAGGGTGGCGAACAGGCCGTCGGAGCGAGCGTAGCGCCGCAGGAAGAAGTCCAGCCCATGCTCCGCCGCCTGGCGCCAGGGACCGGGCCAGCCCATGTGCGCGGCCGTGGCGAAGACATAGGTCTGGCGGGTCTGCACGCGCGCCCGGCGAGGGCCGCCGACCGGCGCCCCTCCGGCGTCGAGGGCCTCGTGGAATCCGCCATGCCGATGGTCTGCGCCGAGAACCCACCAGAGCGGCAGGGCGCTGGTCCGCAGCCAGGCGTCGTACCGTCCCGCCCAGCCGGCCAGGTCGATCTGTGGCGGAAGGTCGATTTCCCGCGCGCCAGCGGCCTTGAGGCCGTCTACCGCCGCCTTTACCGACTGGGAAGCGTTCAGATCGCAGATCAGCAGGGCGTCGCGTTCGGCGACCACCGCGATATCGCGAAGTCCGACGACCGCCAGGCGGACGCCCGCGTCGTTGCGGATGAAACAGCCCGTGGAGTCGATGAGCAGAGCGTCCCCCGTGACGCTGTTGCCGGCGTCGTCGCGCTCGCCCACCGCATGGATGGCGTCCCAGGCGCCCAGGTCCGACCAGACAAAGTCCACCGGCAGGACCGCGGCCCGATCAGTCTTCTCCATCAGGGCGTAGTCGATCGAAATCTTCGGCGCGGCGCAAAAGCAGGGATCGAGACGCAACACGTCCTCCGCGCGGGTCGCCCGGGCCACCGCCGCGCGGGCGGCCGCGGCCAGGTCCGGCGCGTGCCGGTCCAGTTCGTCCAGCATGGCCCCCGCGCCGACGACGAAGTTCCCGCTGTTCCAGAGGAACCCGTCGGCCAGGAATTGCGCCGCCAGCTCGGCGTCCGGCTTTTCGACGAAGCGCCGCACCCGCCGGACGGGCCCCAGGGCGGCCTCGTCGTCAGGATCGATGTAGCCATAGGCGGTCGAGGGCGAGGCCGGCCTTATGCCCAGGGTCACGACCCAGCGCGCGGCCGCTGCTGCGGCGGCGATGACGACCGCGGCCCGGAAAGCCTCGTCGTCGGGGATATGGTGATCGGACGCCACGATCGCGGCCACGCCGTCCGGGTCAAGCTCGGCGATCAGGGCGGCGGCGGCGGCCATGGCGGGCCCGGAATCCCGAGGCTCCGGTTCGAGCAGCAGCAGGGCTTTGAGCCCGATTTCGGCCAGCTGGCGCTGGACCAGGTCTTCATAGCGCGTTCCGCAGACCACGATGGGAAGCCCGCGCGCGCTCAACGGGGCCATGCGCAGCATGGTGCTCTGGAACGTTGATCGGCCACCGCTCAACGACACGAACTGCTTGGGCCGCGAAGGCCGCGACGCCGGCCAAAGCCGCGTCCCGGCGCCGCCGCACATGATCACGGGGAAGATGGACATCGACGCCTCCGGGTCTCAACTGGGAGTGGCGGGGCGGATGGGGCGGTGTCAAGGGGCGGCGGCGTGGTGGCGATAATGGGTGTTATCGGACATTCCCGATAACGGAGCAGGTGGTGGGAGCACTTTGGGTTCGTTCCGCCAAAACGCTCAAACGGGCTGACGCCCCGTCGTCAGCATCGGACGGCGCCGTCGGTCGAGAGCAGCGCCTGCAGCGCGCGCCGCTGACGCGACAGGGCTCGGCGCCGGTGACGCTCAAGCGCCAAAAGCTCGGGGGCGGCCTGCGCCAGGCCAAGCGCCAGGGCCAGCTCGGCGACATCGGCCTCAACGCCGCCCAGCGCCACCAGCCGGGCGAGGATGGTCTCGACGTTCTGGGAGAGGACCTCCAGCCGCCGGGCCTCGACCCGCAACATATGCAGATGGGCCAGGGCGGTTAGCGCGGCCGCGGCGCCGGGCGCCCCAATCCTGGCGTCGGTCGCCCGGCGAGCCGCTGCTGCCCGCCTCGCCCGACACGGTCGCCGCCTTCATCGCCGACGACGCGAGGGTCTCGTCATCGGCGACCCTGCGCCGGCGCCTGGCCTCGATCCGCAAGCTGCACCGGCCGCTTAGGCTGCCCAATCCGGTGGATGATGAGGTGGTCTCGATCGCCCTGCGCCGGGCCCTGCGCGCCAAACGCCGACGTCCCAAACAGGCGCTCGGCCTGAACGCCGATCTGCGCCGTCAACTGATCGACACCTGCCCGGCGGACGGGCTTCGAGGCCTGCGCGACCGCGCCCTGATCGCGGTGGGTTATGACAGTCTCTGCCGACGCTCCGAACTGGTCGGGCTGCTGATCGAGGACCTGCGTGCCCTGCCCGATGGCGGCGCCAGGATCCTGGTCCGCCGGGCCAAGACCAACCCGTTCGGCCACGGCCGCTGGGCGCATCTCTCGCCGCCGACGATGGACCATCTCAAGGCCTGGCTCGCCGCCGCCGCCATCGTCGATGGCCCGCTCCTTCGCCCGGTCATCGCGGGCAAGGTCGGCATCGCGGGCAAGATCGACGGGGCGGCGATGAACCCGGTCGCCGTCAACCGCACCCTCAAGACCGCAGCCCGCCGCGCCGGCCTGGCTGAGGATATCGCCGCTGGCCTGTCAGGCCACTCCATGCGCATCGGCGCCGCCCAGGACCTCATGCGCGCCGGCCGCGACCTCCTCCACATCACGACCGCCGGCGGCTGGACCTCCCCCACCGTCGTCGGCGGGTACGTGCGCGAGGCGGAGGTGAGGGTGTGGTGAGGGTGGCAACGGCTGCCTGCTACGTCATTAACCAGTCGCCCTCCCCGGCTTTCGGATGAGCGTCAAAGCCGTGCGAACCCTGTTGGGAGAGCGCGCTGGGGACATCAAAGATACTAGGCGGGACGCCGTCGCCGGGCATTCTCCAATCGACAAAGGGGTCGCCCTCCGCCGTCTCGCCGGACAGCGCCGGACGGTCGTGGTCCGTGCCAAAAGATCCCACCCAGGCAAACACGAAATCGATGCCTTCATGCTTGCCCGAGTCCAGGTTCGTCGGTGCCGCCGCAGCGGCCGATGATGCGGGGGCACGGTCGGTTCTCCCCTCGAAATAGCCATACTGAATGAAGTGAAGGGCGGCGGCGGCTTGGTCTGTCCCGAACACCGCTCGCAGGTCGGCATAGTTGGACAGGTACTGCGCCGCGTCGAAGGCATCGCGCGCGCGGCCCTCGACGAAGCCGTATTGAATGAAATGCGCCGTCGCGGCGGCCTCATTGGTTCCGAAGACGCCGATCAGATCACTGTAGGACGCGACATACTGCATGGCGTCGAAGGCGTCGCGCGAGCGGCCTTCCGAGAATCCGTACTGGATAAAGTGCGCCGTCGCGGCGGCCTCGTTGGTCCCAAAGGCGCCGATCAGGTCATTGTAGGAGGCGACGTACTGCGCCGCATCAAAGGCGTCGCGCGAGCGGCCCTCGGAGAAGCCGTACTGGATGAAGTGCGCCGTCGCGGCGGCCTGGTTGGTTCCAAATGCCCCGATCAGATCACTGTAGGAGGCGACGTACTGCAGGGCGTCGAAGGCGGTGGTCGAGCGGCCTTCAATGAAACCGTAGCTGACGAAATGTTCAAAACCCGCAGAGTCGTTGACGCCGAAAGCAGCGATCAGGTCGTTGTAGGAAGCAATGTAGCCCAACGCGTTAAATTGGTTGATCGAACCCGTCGCGACGCTGGCGTCGGAAAATTGCAGCGTTTCGATTGTCGTCAGACGATCAGTCTCGTGAAGGCTGGCGTTAAGGATGGCCAATGAGCCGTTGAACGAAACTAGACCGTAGCTCCCCATGGCTCCCGAATAGGAGGCGACATCAATCCCCACACCTCCGTCCAGGTAGTCATCGCCGGCGCCGCCGACAAGTGTGTCGTCACCCCCGCCTCCCATCAGCCGATTGGCGGATGAGTTGCCAATAATCATATCCACACCCGCGCCGCCGACAGCATTCTCAATCACCACGCCCATAGCGATGGCGACATTGCCTACGAGGTTGCCACCGGAATATGTCCCGACACTTGAGAAGGCCCCCTGGTTCAGGTCGATGGTCTGGGGATTGCTATAGCCGGAGAAGTCGAAGGTGTCGGTCCCGCCGGCGTCCCAGACTGCGAATACCAGGATGGTCGAAGCCGAACTGGCAACAAACCACGGCCGGTCCGCGTTCGAATTGAAGCCGTAGACCGTGTTTCCGGTCCGGGTGGTGGTGTTGATGCCATAAGACCTCTGCGCGGCGGCTATGTCGTCCAGCATGACCGTCGCGGGATAGACAGGCCCGAAATTCGCACCGGTCTTGTTTTCGGTGAAATAGCTCATCACCGTGTATTGGTGACTGTCTTCGTAGTACTCCGCATTAGCCGCGTATGTGATCGTCCCGCCATTGCCCGCGTCATACTCGCCGGGATGCGAGAAGCCGATAGCATGACCCGACTCATGGATCAGCACTAACTGGCCGTAATTTCCGGCTGCGGGGTTGGCGTTGTAGGCAAGGCTACTGTTGACCCAGACATCTCCGCCCGACGAACTGGAAGCGGTGCTCGACGTCGAGTAGGCGAAGGCCGCCGCACCGTCCGAACCGGTCGCGTAGTTGCCATACAGCATCGTCGCGTCGTTCGAATACGCCGCCTCGCCGGTGACGCCCGTTCCGATTCGTACGAAAACGATGTTGGCGACATCGGACCAAGAGGCCAGCGCCAGCAGCGTGGCGTTGATCTGGGCTTCATTGAAACGGCTGAAACCGTCAGTATCGTCCGGCATGCCCGACGCCGGCGCGGTCTGGCGGAAGGCAAAGGTCACATAGGTGATTGCGCCGCCCCAGTAGGGATCGTCCCAGCGGTTCTCTTCGTCGGGCACACCTGGCCGAACGTTGAAAGCATTCCAGGTGGCGTAGTCGCGATCCAGCCAGAAGGCGGCCTGGGCGACCGTCTTCGACACCTTGCCGGTGCCGGGATCGACGCCGCCGCGCTCATCGGCGTTAAAAAAATGGTCCGGACGTGTTTGCGGATCGGAATTGTCGATGGTGAAGAGCTTGCCCGAGCAGGCTGGGCAGCCGCATCGGGGGGCCGGAACGTCATCGGCGACGAGAATCTCGGATGTCACGACCCCGGTCGGGGGATCAGCGCCAATGACCGCATCGGCGGCATGGTCAACGATGGTCTCGTCTCGCGGAGCGAGCACGAAGGGGAAGCCCGCATCATCGCTCTCGCCGGACCGGCCCGAAAACACACCGTCACGAAAATAGGCCATCCGACCAAAACCCTTCCAACCGAGGAAGCCCTGACGAAACTCTCGGGCGCAGGATCACGGTATTCTTGTGAAATGCCAAGAGCTACGCGCCGCGACATCATCGCCGCACGGTGGGCATGGCAGTCCCGTCCCGGGGCGCCATATCCGACGCGTTCTTCCTCTCGCCAAACCCAGGTGCGCTCTGGCCTAGTCTAGGCCATCAACCAGCCACGGTCCCAGGCCATCAACACATTCTCGGACGTGCCCCATGGCACATAGATCTCATGCGGATTCCTTTCGGAGCCCGGGCCGGGACTATCGAGGATGCCGGGTGGAACGTCGTCACGGCCCGTGAACCAATCGACAAATGGATCGTCTCCCAGCCCGCCGCCAGCCAGCGTGGAGCCGCCCTCATGGGTAAGGCCGCCGGCTGTCGCGAAGATCGCGAAGGCGTCAGCATCCTTGGCCTCACCGGGACCCGTCGCGGGGGCCGATGATCCGGGGGCATGGTCGGTTCGCCCCTCGAAATAGCCATACTGGATGAAGTGAAGGGTGGCGGCGGCCTGGTCGGTCCCGAACACCGCTCGCAGGTCGCCATAGTTGGACAGATACTGCGCCGCGTCGAAGGCGTCCCGCGAACGGCCTTCGGAGAAGCCGTTGGTGATGAAGTGCCGTGTGGCGGCGGCTTGGTCGTTTCCGAAGGCCCCGATCAGATCACTGTAGGACGCGACGTACTGCAGGGCGTCGAAGGTGTCTCGCGAACGCCCTTCGGAGAAGCCGTACTGGATGAAATGCGCCGTCGCGGCGGCCTCGTTGGTACCAAAGGCGCCGATCAGGTCATTGTAGGAAGCGACGTACTGCGCCGCGTCGAAGGCGTCACGCGCGCGGCCCTCGGAGAAGCCGTTGGTGATGAAGTGCCATGTGGCGGCTGCCTCGTTGGTTCCGAAGGCCCCGATCAGATCACTGTAGGAGGCGACGTACTGCAGGGCGTCGAAGGCGGTGGTCGAGCGGCCTTCGTCGGCGCCATGGTTCAAGTAATGCCGCAGGAGAAGTTCGCTGTCCGCGCCGAACGCCCCGATCAGATCGTTGTGGGACGCCCCATAGCGCAGCGCGTCAAAGCCGGTGATCGTCCGGCCTTCCGCCAGGCCATATCGGACGTAATGCTCGGCCGCCGCGAAACTGTCGGACCCAAAGGCGCGCGCCAGATCGACGTTGGAGGCGGCGTACAGCCATGCGTCGAACGCCCCGGGATCGCGGCCTTCGGCGCGGCCATACAGTTCGAAATGCTGGCGCGCGGCCTCGGCGTCGGCGCCGAACGCGACCCGCAGGTCGGCGTAGCTGGCCAGATAGCCGAAGGGGTTGAAGCTCTGGGTCTCGAACTCGGCGAGGCTGATCGAGGTCGCGCCGCCGTCGAAACTGACCCGCTCGACATTGCTGATCCGGTCCGTCTCCGATCCGCCCCGCACGCTGAAACCCTCGGCGGTTCGCAGCACGGTATAGCCCCGCACCCCGCCCTCCAGCATCAGAACATCGGTTCCAGATCCGCCGTCCATAACGTCAGAGCCGCGACCACCGATCAGGATGTCGTCGCCGGCACCGCCGTAGATGAGGTCGTTGCCCGCGCCGCCATCCAAGTGATCATTGCCCGAATCACCAGACAAGTCATCCGCTGCAGAACCGCCAATGATTGTGTCCGAACCATCCCCGCCAGAAACCACGACTCTCCGATCAGTGACACCTCCGTCCAGCTGATCAGCGCCGTCACCGCCATAGAAGTAAATAGTGCTGTTAGCGATATCCGTTCCTGTAAGAGACCCGATTCGAACAATGTCGGCACCAGCCCCGCCTTCGATCGACAATTCTTCATAGTCATCGACTGTTAACAAGGCAGCACCAGTTCGGTCGTCCGTCAGAAGGACTCGTCCGCTGCCATCGGATCCGAATACAAAAGAACTCGCCGAAGTAATGGGAGCCCGTATCTGAATAGCGTCAATACCACTGGCTCCAGTCAACTCGCGGACTTCTGAGCCCACGGTCCAGGATGATGCGACGGCATCCTCGAGATTCGAAGCCGCTTCGGGATCGAGACGATGCACCCACGCACTAGTTGCGTTCATCACCGCTTGCCGAAAACCTGTACTACCATCCATCTCATATTCACGGATGGTGCCAGTGTCCGGCGTCGTATTATCTACCACCCAAACGTGTCGCGCCCCTCCCGAGTTGGTAACTTGTGTCACGACGAACGAATGGACGCCGCCGTACCCCGCCATGTGGATTCGGACTAAGTCCCCCGGCTGCACGACGCCAAACCAGTTCGGACTATTAGATACCAGAGACCAGTGGTCCCAGAAAACATCGCCCGAACCATTCCCCGGCACGACGTAGACAGTCTGAATGCCAGCATCAATTACATGACTCTGAGTTGCGTCGGTATAGTGGCCGTTATGGTCAAAAAACCGTTCACCTGCCTGATCTGCGACCAGCCAAACGAATCCGGTGCAATTTTCTTTGCCCCATGCCGCCCCAATATACATTCGTGCGATTTGCACAATTTCGTCGGGCGTGGCACCATTCGGCGTCAGATCATCATAAGGAATGACGGCGTTGGCCCCGATTGGCCGTGGGCCGGTCGGGTCGCCCGTCACATTGATACGAACTTGCAAGTCGGCGCTGTCGCGGCCTTGGTTGTCATAGACCTCGACAAGGATATCGTTTGAACCGGCGCTCGGCCCTGTCACATATGTCAGGCGAGATATCTGGGAGGTGGCGACGTCTACATAATTTGACGTGATGCGCTGGCCATCCAGCGCGAAATACCCGGCACCTTCAGTTGAATCCCAAAACCGGATGCGCGCCACGCTCCCGTCACTGTCCGAGTAATCTGAGAACAATTGCGTCGCCGAGATCACCTGATTTGTCCCGAAAGCGACGCTGGCTGGCCCCCTCACAGATGGGGCAAGATTGCCACCCGAAGCGGCCACGGAGACGCGCACCTGGAGATCGTTACTGTCGCGGCCTTGATTGTCGAACGCTTCAATGACGAGGTCGTTTGTCCCCGCGACATTTCCAGTGACATAGGTGAGACGCGCGAGTTGGCCCGGTGCAACGTCAATATGGCTTCCCGAAATTCGGGCTCCGTCGTAGGCAAGGTATCCAGCGCCGGGTGTCGTGTCCCAAAATCGAATGAAAGACACCGATCCACCGCTGTCCGTAGCGCTGGTGAATAGCTGTGATCCGGTAAGTGTTTGGCCGGATATTGCATTGACGTAGGAAGGCCCTGCGATAATCGGGGCTATGTTGACGCCTGCGTTGGTGAGGTTGATCCGAACCTGGAAATCGTTGCTGTCGCGGCCTTGATTGTCGAACGCTTCAATGACGAGGTCGTTTGTCCCCGCGACATTTCCAGTGACATAGGTGAGACGCGAGAGTTGGCTCGGCTCGACATCAATATAGCTTCCCGAAATTCGGGCGCCGTCATAGGCAAGGTATCCAGCGCCGGGTGTCGTGTCCCAAAATCGAATGAAAGACACCGATCCATCGCTGTCCGTAGCGCTGGTGAATAGCTGCGTCGCGGCAACGATCTGGCCTGTCGAGAAGGTTACAGATAATTGACCGGAGACAACGGGTGCCGCATTTGTTGTGGTCGAGACATTGGTCGCACGGATTAGGTAGGTACCGGTGCCGCTGGTGGTCGAGGAACCTACCGACAGGTAGTAGGTACCTGCGGTCGTAGCCGTGAAGCCGCTGATACGGGAGTTCAATCCGGAGCCGCCGTCGTCGTCCGAGGTGATCGAGTTCCCTGAACTGTCTCTCAGCCGCAGGAACGGATCGGAGAGCATTCCCGGAAGGGGTGGGCTGCCTTCCAGGTCGAACTGGTAAGTCTCTCCCGCCGACAGCGTGATCTTGAACCAGTCGGTGTCGCCCGCCGTCTCGATGTTTCCCGTCGCCCTCCCGCCAACGCTGATCGTCCCCGTTGTCGATGTCGTGGAGGCGTAGTCGTCCGCGGGCGCGATCTCCGTGACCTTGGCGCGGTAGGTTCCCGTCCCGTTGGGGTTGAAGCCTGCTCCCGCCGCGACGAAGAAGGTCCCCGTCGTCGTCGCGGTGTAGGTGAAGCGCGAGTTGAGCCCGATGCCGCCGTTGTCGCTTTCCGCGACCTTGGTGTTACCCGTCGAGTCCCGCAGGCTCATATAGGGATCGACCAGCGTGCCGAATGCCGTGCCGCTGCCTTCCAGGTCGAACTGGTAGGTCTTGCCGGCCGTCAGGGTGATCTTGAACCAGTCGGTGTCGTTGACCGTCTCGATGTTCCCCGTCGCCGTCCCGCCAACGCTGATCGTCCCGGTCGTGGAGGTCGTCGATGTATAGTCATCCGTTGGTGGCGGCGCCGCCGTTTGCGTCGCGCTCACCCGGTAGGTGCCGGTGCCGCTCGGGGTCGCTGAGCCGGCCGATAGGTAGTAGGTGCCGGACGTGGTCGCCGTGAAGCCGCTGATCCGGGCGTTCAGCCCCGTGCCGAGATCGTCATCCGAGGTGATGGAGTTGCCAGAGCTGTCCCTCAGCCGCAGAAATGGATCCGGCAGCGTACCTTGACCTGAATCGGAACCCTGAAGGTCGAACTGGTAGGTCGCCCCAGCCGTCAAGGTAATCCGGAACCAGTCCGTATCACCAACCGTCTCGATGCTGCCGGTCGATGAACTCCCGACGCTGACCGTCCCGGTGGTGGCGGTTGTGGAGCCGTAGTCGTCCCCGCTGGAACTGGATTTGGAATTCGCTTCAGATGGGAGCTCAAGCGCGACGCCCCCCCCGGTCGGCGCGACCGCGATCCAGCCGTTGAGATCGAGGCTGGACGCCATCCCGATGCCGGCGGGGGCGGATTGCACCCAGCCGTTCGTTGGCTGAAGCGGCTCCGTCTCCTCGGGCGCGCGCCAGGGCGTTGGCAATGGAGCAAACGTGTCGCGGTCACCTTCGCCTGGCGTGGCGTACCGCCCCATTCCCCGAACGTAGTGTTTCACAGCGGCGCCCCTTCCGGCCAAGAGCCCAAGGATGTTTCGGCCGGCGCGAACTCGCCCCAAATGGGCAAGGGCCCAACGACTTAATCATAGGTTAATCACGGTTTCCCTTGTTGCGATAGCAGCGTTCGCTGACAGGTTGCCGTTGTCCGCTTGTTCGCCCCACCTCCGGTTGGCCCGCCCCCGCTTGTGGAATAAGCTCCTCCCGCGAACGGGCGCGCGCTCGAACTCGAAAGAGTCAGTCTTGAAGATTCTCGGCGTCGAGCTTCCGGAACCCATGGCCGCCGCCTTTCGGGCGTGCCGGCCGCATCTGGTCGGCATCGTGGTGTTCAGCGGGTTGCTCAATCTGCTATTCTTGGCGCCCTCGATCTACATGATGCAGGTCTATGACCGCGTGGTGCCCACGGGCGGGTTGCTGACGCTGCTGTTCATCACCTTGGCGGTGGCCTTCGCCCTGGCCACGCTGGCGCTGCTCGACGGCGTCCGCGCCCGGCTTCTGGTCCGGGCCGGACTGCGGCTCGACAGGGTGCTGGCCGGGCCGCTGCTCGACAAGCTGATGGCCCATGCCGCGCCCGGCGCGCCGATCCAGGGCATGCGCGAGTTCGACATCCTGCGTCAGACCCTCTCGGGGCCCGCGGCGCTGGGCTTCCTCGACGCGCCCTGGACGCCGATCTATCTGATCGTCGCCTTCATGCTGCACCCGGCGCTGGGCCTGCTGACCATCGTCGGCGGCGCGGCGCTGGTCGTTCTGGCCGTGCTCAACGAGCGGTCGATCAAGGCCGGGTCGCAGGCGGCGGCCAGGGCGAGCGGCGCCGCCTATGCCGCCCAGGAGGCGGCGGCCCAGAACGCCGACATCGTTCGCGCCCTGGGCATGACGGGCGCGCTGCGCGAGCGCCAGCTGGCCGACCGCCGCACGGGTCTGGGTCTCGCCGGCCGGGCTCAGTTCACCGGCGGCGCCTTCGCGGCCGGGACCAAGTTCCTGCGGCTGTTCCTGCAGTCGGCCGCGCTCGGACTGGGCGCCTGGCTGGCGGTCGAGCGGCAGATCTCGGCCGGCGCCATCATCGCCGCCTCGATCCTGATGAGCCGGGCGCTGCAGCCGGTCGAGCAGGTGGTCGGCTCCTGGAGCGCCGTCATCCAGGCCCGCGGGGCCCTCCAGACCCTGGCCGAGCTGTTCGCGGCCGGTGACCGGGAGACGCCGCGCACCCAGCTGCCTGCGCCGAAAGGCGCCCTGCGCTTCGACAAGGTCTTCCAGCGGGCGCCCGGCGTGGAGGCGCCGGTGCTCAAGGGCGTGTCCTTCGCGCTCGCGCCGGGAGAGGTGCTTGGCGTCGTGGGCCCCAGCGGCGCCGGCAAGACAACCCTGGCCAGACTGGCGGCTGGCGCGGTCGCGCCGGACGCGGGCGCGGTGCGCCTGGACGGCGCCAGCCTGGCCGACTGGGATCCAGACCGCCTGGGCCGCCATGTCGGCTACCTGCCCCAGGACAGCGCCCTGATCGCGGGCAGCGTTCGCGACAACATCTCCCGCTTCGCCATATGGCGGGGAGAGGAACCTTCGGCGATCGACGCGGCTGCGGTCTCCGCTGGCCAGGCGGCCGGGGCGCACGAGATGATCCTTCGGCTACCCAACGGCTACGACACCTTGCTAGCCTACGGCGGCCGGGGCCTGTCGGCGGGCCAGGCGCAACGGGTGGCGCTGGCCCGCGCCCTCTACGGCGCCCCCGCCCTGCTGGTGCTGGATGAGCCCAATTCCTGCCTCGACACCGAGGGCGAGATGGCCCTGGCCAAGGCCATCGCCGACGCCAGGACCCGCGGGGCCTCGATCCTGATCATCGCCCACCGCCCCGGCGTTCTGGCGATCGCCGACCGCTTGCTGGTCCTGCGCGATGGCGTTGTGGAACGCGTCGGGCCGCGCGCTGAAGTGCTGACCGCCATGGCCGGGGCCGCGCGGCCCGCCGCCAACTTCAACGTCGTTGAACTGAAGGGTCCGCAATGACCTCCGCCGATGCGGATCTGGCGCCTGATCGCCCCGCCAGGGACGTGGAGATGCTTGACCGCCTCGGCGACGATCCGCGCGACGATCTGCGTTGGGGCGCCGGGATCGCTGCGGCCTTCTTCATCTTGTTCCTCGGCTGGGCGGCGGTCACCCGGCTGGACGCGGGCGCCTATGCTCACGGCGTCATCGCCGTTTCCGGCAACCGCCAGGCCGTCCAGCACCGCGAGGGCGGGGTCGTCAGCGCGATCCATGTGACGGAGGGCCAGATGGTGACCAAGGGTCAGGCCTTGGCCGAGATCGCCGCCGGAGAGCTGCGCGCCAACGAACGGGCCATGACGGGCGAGGTGTTCGCCCTGGTGGCCCAACGGGCTCGTCTGAACGGCGAGCGCGTCCATGCTGTCGGGTTCTCCGCCCCCCCAGAGTTCGCCTCCCTACCGACCGGCGACCGGATCCTCGCCGACGAAGCCATGACTTTGCAGCGTCAGCAGTTCGAGGCCCGGCGTCGGTCGATCCACGCGCAGCGGGGTGTGCTCAGCCAGCGCATCGGTCAGATATCCGAGCAGATCACCGGCTATGAACGTCAACTGGCCGCCAACCGCGAACAGCAGCGGCTGATCGGCGAGGAACTCGAGGGCATGCGCAAGCTCGCCGCTCAAGGTTACGCACCGGTCAACAAGGTCCGCGCGCTGGAACGGACCGAGGCCGCACTGACCGGAGAAGACGGCTCCTACCGCTCCCAGATCGCCCGCTCGGGCGAGGCCATCGGCGAGACTCGAATGCAGCTCCTCTCGATCGACCGCCAGATGATGGAAGAGGTCGCCGGCCAGCTGCGCGACGTTCAGGTTCGGCTCGACGAGTTGCAGCCCAAGCTCGCGGCCATCCGCGATCAGGTGGCCCGAGCCGTCGTTCGCGCTCCGGAAGGCGGCAAAGTGGTCGGCATGACCGTATTCACGGTGGGCGGGGTGGTCGGTCCGGGCGCGACCCTGATGGAGATCGTGCCGCAGGATCGCGTCCTGGTGATCCAGGCCATGGTCGCGCCAGGTGACGCCGATGACCTGAAGATCGGTCAGGAAACACAGATCCGCTTCACCTCATTGCATGAGCGCGACCTGCCCATCCTGAAAGGCCGGCTGACCAAACTTTCCGCCGACAGCTTCGTCGATGAGAAAACGGGCCAACGCTTCTTCCGCGCCGAGGTCTCGGCGCCGCCGAGAGAGCTTGATCGCATCCGCAAGGTGCGGGGCCCGCGCACAGGCCTGCAGGCAGGTCTGCCTGTCGAGGTGTTGGTGCCCCTGCGCAAGCGCTCGGCGCTGGATTATCTGCTGGAGCCGCTGCTACAGGCCTTCTGGCGCTCGGGGCGCGAACATTAGCCCCGCTAGCGCCACGGGCTTGCGCTTCAAGGCATGGATCACGTGTCGGTAGTCCACTACGTGACTGTGCTTGCCATTGGGATGCGCGCGCGCGGCATGGTCATCTGAAGGCTGGCGCACAGATAAACGTCAAGGCGGTCGCCGTGGAGTCGCGCCCGCGGTCGGTGGCCAATCAGGCGCGATGGCGTGCTGTAGAACACCTTGCGCAGGACAAAGCCGCTGGACGAGGTCACGGTGACGATGGCCTCTTCATAGTCGGCTGTCCGGCGCCCGGCAGGTCCTTGAGGGCCGCCCGCTTACCGCAGGCCTTTGCGGGCATGCTCCCCGCAGGTAGTGTCGGTCCACATGTGACACTCCGTTGATGCTTCGCCACACCAACCGAATTATAAGCCACTGATATCACCCAACTTCCTTTTCGATCAGACACTAACTCCATCGCCACCCTCGGTCAGTCTTCTGCTTGCCCACCATCGCGCGAAATCCACGCCCACGATCCGCGAAATGCCCAATGAACCCGCCGCAAGGACTCCGCCGATGACCAGAAACTCCGCCGCCGACCGCTCGACCGCCGCAGTCACGGTCGGGCCGCGGATCGGTGTCGTGACCGTGCTGTACAACAGCGCGCGGGTGCTGCCCGACTTCCTGGAGTCGCTGTGGAGCCAGACCCTGAGCGACTTCCGCCTATACGCGGTCGATAACGCCTCCGCCGATGAGTCGCTCGCCCTGATGGCGACGGAGGGGGAGGGAGGGCGCATTCGGGTCATCGCCAACATCGACAATCTCGGCGTCGCCGAGGGCAACAACCAGGGCATCCGGGCGGCCCTGTCCGACGGCTGCCCCTATATCCTGCTGTTGAACAACGACACGGTGTTCACACCGGAGTTGTTGGAAGGCCTGATCGCCGAGATGGACGCCGCGAACGTTGACATGATCACGCCGAAAATCACCTACCACGACAGGCCCGGCCACGTTTGGTTCGGCGGTGGCCGGTTCCTGCCTTTGGCGGGCATGATGGCGGAGCATCTAGACGAAGGCGCGCCCGACGATGGCCGGTTCGACCGTCCGGGATCGATCGCCTATGCCCCAACCTGTTGTCTTTTGGTCCGCTCCACCCTGTTCACCGACGTCGGCGAGATGGATGCTCGCTACTTCGTCTATTGGGACGACGTCGATTTCATGTTGCGCGCACGGCGGGCGGGAAAGGTTTTGCGCTACGCGCCCCGTCTGACCTTGGCGCACAAGGTCAGCGCCCTGACCGGCGGCGGACAGTCGCCGTTCAGCCTGCGCTACGACACCCGCAACCTGGTCTACTTCACACGGAAATTCTTCCCGCGGGCATGGCCCGCGGTACTGCTCATGCACGCCTGCCGCTTCACCGCCCGCTACATATTCGGCCGCGAGTCCTGGAGCACCGTCCCGGCACGTAGGGCGGCGTGGAAGGAAGGCCTGGCGCTTCCCCTGACCACTGACAGGGCATCGTCAGCCCTCTAGGGCGAAGGGGCTGTCGAATTCTCCGAGCGGGCGCAAGGCCGCATCCTTGGACGACAGTTGCGAGCCGGCGACGCCGGGCCAGTCGATTCCCAAGGCTGCATCATTCCACAGAATCCCGCCGTCGCATTCCGCGCTGTAGTAGTCGGTCACCTTGTAGGCGATCTCGGTGTCGGGCTCGAGCGTGCAGAAGCCATGCGCGAAGCCAACCGGGATCAATAACTGCTTCCAGTTTTCGGCGCTCAGCTCGACCGCCACGTGCTGGCCATAGGTTGGCGATCCGACGCGCACATCGACCGCCACATCCAGGATGCTGCCCCTGACCACCCGGACGAGCTTCACCTGATCGCGCGGCGGGGTCTGAAAATGCAATCCGCGCACCGTCCCAGTCTCGCGCGACAGCGACTGGTTATCCTGCACGAAATCGTAGGCAATCCCGCGCTCTTCCAGCAGTCGCCGGTTGTAGGTTTCGGAGAAGAAGCCACGGTCGTCGCAGAACTTCTTCGGGGTAATGAGCTTGAGACCCTGGATGGAGAAATCGTCGATCTGCATTGTATCCGTCGTGTGGGTGGGAGGGCGGTTTCCGAGGCCTTATGCATCGAGCTTTCGCCATATCTCAAGGCTCCTTTCGATAACCATCGACGGTCGGCTTCTTGCGGCTTGGCTTGATCGGCCTGTCCCGCTAGGTTGTCGCCACGCGAGGTTGCCCCCGTGCACTTTGGAGACTCCTTCACAATGAATTCCACCGCTTCTCGGCGCCAGATGCTTCTTGAGAAGCTGAATAGCCACGCCAGCTTCTTTGAAGACCGCGGTCGAATCGGAAAGCTCCTCGGGGCACCCGAGAAAATGGTTGTCTCCGAGTTCTCCAAGCGCTCGGGAATTGTGAGCGGCAAGAAGATTTCCACCTTCTGGGGCGGTGACATGCACATCACCCTGCCTGAGCCGGTATCGACGTTCCTGTATCGCTACGGCTACTTCGAAGAAGGCCTGACCGCGTTCTTCATCCGCGCCCTGAAGAAAGGCGACACCTTCATGGATGTCGGTAGTCACTATGGTTACTTTTCTCTACTTGCGCTTGAAATGATCGGGCCAGAGGGCAAGGTGATCGCGTTCGAGCCGACCCCGCGAACCTATGCCGTGCTGAATTCCAACCTGAGCGCCTTCCCGAACGCCAAGACCGAGAACATGGCGGCTTGGTCGGAAGACTCCACGCTGGAGCTGACCGATCTCGGCATCGGCTGGTCTTCGCACAACAGCCTGATGGTGCCGAAGATGGTCCCGGACCGCGCCGCCAAACACGCCCAGACGCACAGCGTGCGCGCGGTGAAGCTTGACGACTACATCGCCGAAAACAACGTCCGCCCCACCCTGATGAAGATCGACGCGGAGTCGGCCGAGCTGGCCATCCTGACCGGCATGACCGAGACCATGCGCAACCTTCGCCCCATCATCAGCGTCGAGGTCGGCGACGACAGCGCCGTCACCGTGAAGAGCAGCGAAGTGCTCGAGTTCGCCTCCCGCTACGGCTACCAGCACCTTGCCTACGCCAACGGCGAGATCGTCCGCCACGAGATCCAGAACGCATACGACTACGACAACATCTTCATGACCCCCGAGGAGAAGGTCGCCGATCTTCTCGACCAGTAGGGGCATCAGTGTATGGCCAAGGATGACGCCTCGCGCGCCGGCGCCGGCCTGATGAACAGCAAGCTGTTCACCAGGCTGGACCGCTGCATCATTTGCGGCAGCGACCGCCTGAAGGCCGTCATGGAGGCGCGCGACCCTCACTACGGCAATCCGGGGCGGTTCCCGATCGACGAGTGCCAGGAATGCCAAGCGGGGCTTCTAAACCCCATGCCGACGCTGGCTTATTTGGCCACAGCTTACCCGACCACCTACTCGGTCTACTTGATCACCCACACCACACCGCTGAAGGAGTTCATCCGAGCGGCGTTGGGCTTCGTGACCGAGGCCACGGGCGATCCCAAGTTCGCCAAGCCCGGACGCATGGTCGATGTCGGCTGCGCCAATGGCGACGCGTTGGCCAAGTTCCGCCGCATGGGCTGGGATACAGTCGGAGTCGAGATCAGCGAGCAGGCCGCCGAAGCCGCCCGCTCGGCTCACGGCCTGGATGTGCGCGTCGGCACCCTGCACGACGCTGCCCTGCCGGACGCCGACTTCGACTACGTGCGGCTGAACCACTGTTTCGAGCACATCATCAATCCCAGGGAAGTGCTGGCCGAGCTACGGCGCATCATCAAGCCCGACGGCACGCTGTTCATTGGGGTGCCCAACCGCGCCGGCTGGGCGGCCAAGCTGTTCGGCCCGCACTGGTGGAATCTCGGCCCGCCGGTCCACCCGGTGAACTACACCCCCGCCACCTTGAGGCGCCTGCTTGACGAGACCGGTTTCAGGACGGTCCGGGTGCAATATAATTCCAACTTTGCCAGTTGGCTGGGCAGCCTGCAAATCTACCTCAATCGCGACAACGGCCGCTCCTCGTCGGACGGCTGGGTGATGCGCAATCCGGTGTTCAAGATCCTCGCTCATTGGGGCAGCAAGATCCCTGACCTGTTCGGCAAGGGGGATTGCATGGAAATCATCGCAAAGCCCCGCTGAAGGCGCGCGACGCCGCCTTAGTCGGGGACAGATCATGACGGATGGCCCATCGGGTCTCACGACGCGCCTAATCAGACGGCTGGGCTCGGGTTCCGGTCCGCTGTGGCTTGGCAACGCGGGGACGCTTGCCTTACGCGTCATACAGAGCGTGATCATCGCGCGGGCGGCCGGCGCGCATGAGTTCGGCCTCTATGTCCTGGTGATCAGCTATTCAGCGATCTTCGTCAGAGTCATGGATATCGGCGCGCCCAACGCCAATGGATTTCTGCTGCGCCGGGATCGCGGCGAAGTGCGCGACTATGCGATGATCGCTGGGCTGCACTGTTTGGCTGCGACCCCGTTGGTCGCGCTGCTCTGGTGGGCCTGGTCGCTGACTCCGCTGGCGGCCGCGGAGGCTGGCGCGGCGCTCGAGGGTCATTTGCTACCGGCCATGATCCTAACCAGCGTACAGCTGGGCTCGGCTCTGTTCGTGCCGATGCTGGTCCCCCGCAGCCAGCTAAGAGCTTACGCCGTCGTTAGCTGCGCTATACCGCTGGCGGCCATCGCCCTGAGCCTGTCTCTGCTGGGGTTCACACATCTCGACGCGTCGCTCCTCATGTACGTCGGCGCCGGTTCGGAGGCGCTGGGCATCGGTCTCGCGCTGGCCTTCCTGATCCGCGCAAACGGGGCCAGGCGGACGGAAAGCACCCTGCTGGCCAAAGTGAAGACCGTCTACGCCTACGGGTTGAAGGGCTACCCGGGATTTGTGTTGAAAGCACTCAGCCAACGTATCGACCGTCCTATCTTGGCCACCATGATCTCGCCTTCCAACCTTGCCGCCTATGGCGTCGGGATCAATCTGCGTGACCAGTTCGCCACTCCGGTAAGCATTCAGTCACTGGTGGTCCGAAACCGCCTCGTCGACCTCGTTCAGCGTCAAGGAGACGGCCGAGCGGCCCGTCGTTTCCTGCGCCGGACCATCCGAAACTGGGCGCTGCTTCTTGGGCCGGCCTCACTCGCGGCCGCGGCGGTTAGTCCGTGGGCCGTGCCTTTCATCTATGGCCCCGACTTTCGTGAGGCTGGTCCAATCGCGGCGCTGCTGTTCCTGACGACACCGTTCGTGATGATCTCCACGTTCTCCTGGTGCGCCCTACTAGCCGATGAGGAGCCTGGCCTTTTCAGCATGATCTCGATAGCGACCACCTTGATGGTGATTGGGGGCGCAGCTGTAGGCGGCTACATGCGCGGCGGCCTCGGCGCCGCGCTGGGGACGCTGATCGCCACGGTGCTCGGTGCCGGCTTATGGTACGCAAGCGCGGAACTGCATCTTCGCCGAGTGATACGAAGGATTTGACGTGATCGCCTTTCGGACTGGACTGCGAATCTGGATGCGTT
Organism: Caulobacter sp.; assembly: GCA_030645575.1. Classification (GTDB taxonomy): domain Bacteria; phylum Pseudomonadota; class Alphaproteobacteria; order Caulobacterales; family Caulobacteraceae; genus Caulobacter. The sequence continues at coordinate 56,715 of JAUSMJ010000081.1, forward strand.
TCGCTTTCGACCGCTTGAGGACCGAACGCGTGCGACTCTGCTTCCTGCTTCGCGGAGCCTACGTCGGCGGTGGCTCCCGGGTCGTCGCGGTGGGGGAAATCGCGCTAGGTGAGGGAGTTGTCGTACAGGACTACGCCGTTCTCAACGCCGCCGAGAATAGCTACGTCCGCATCGGCCGTAACAGCCGGATCGGCCGCAACGCGGTGATCTCCGCTCATGGAGGTGTCGATATTGGCGAGGAGGTTCTCATCGCTGACCGCGTCTTCATCAGCGACCACAACCACGCCTTCGAGGACGTAACGCGGGCAGTGCTGGCCCAAGGCGTGACCGCAGCGGAGCCGGTCGCCATAGGAGCCGGATCCTGGCTAGGCATCAACGTCTGCATCATGCCGGGTGTAACGCTTGGAAAGCACTGCGTCGTGGGCGCTAACAGCGTCGTGACCAAGTCCTTCCCCGATCACGCCGTGATCGTTGGTCAGCCTGCCAAGCAAGTCAGGTCGCTAAGTTCAGAAACCGCAGACAAGCCGCTGAAGTGAGGTTAGGGACGCCGCCCGCTCGCCGGCGATCGCCTCCCAGCTTCGCGCGCGATCCATGAACTTGAGGCCGCTGCTGTAGGTGACGACATAGGCAGCCCTGCGCGCCTGGCAGCGGCTGCCGTAGTGCATGCAGTTGCCAGTATCGATGAGAAAGGCCGTACCCGCCGGACCTTGAACCTCCCGCCACTCGCTTTGGCCAACACAGGCAGCGACCGCTTCGTCCGACCGGTAGTGTGAACCGCGTCTGGGAACCCGCGACGACAGTCCCGCCGGAATGAAGACGAACGGGCCGTTCTCGGGACCCACGTCCTCAAGATAGACAAACAGCTTCAAGATCACCTGGTCGTTGACATCCCGGTGCCACAGTTGGCTGGCGGTCAGCGGGCCGGGCGCCGGACTCGAAATGAGCATGTCGATCGACTCAAGGTGGGGGACCAGGCCCGACGAACGGATCAGCGTCCTCAGCAACTGCTCGTCCAGCGCCGCTTCGAGAAAGACTGGATGACGCTTCAGATCGTCGGTCGAAAGCGCCTCGTCGAAGAAGGCCTTGCCTGATGACTGATTCTTGTTGGGCGTGCCGCGCCGCTTGGCCTCTGTATCGCGATAAACGGCTATCAGAGCGTTCTTTGTAGTGGTCGGTAGGGCCCAAGGGGCGAAGCCGTCCGCCTGCAACCGAGCCGCCTCGCCCCCATCGGCCTCGGGGGCGGTCAGATAAGTGGTTGCAGCGCGTCGACGCTCCGCGCGATCAGGCGCGGCCATCGATATGGCGAGGGCGCCCTTCACGAGCGACCAGCGGGTCCGCAGATCCGACACGATACTGTTCATAGCCACACCCTGACTCTACCTTGATCGCACATGGCGCCCAAAGACGCCGAGACGTAGCAAGATCCGCGTAAATGCGTCCCAGCAGAACTCCACGACGCTGGCAGCCCGGGTCATTCTAAGCACATTTCCAACGCCCTGCGAGAGCCCCCGTCCGGCGTCGCACCACCGCAGATAGCGCAGGACGTCCCTCGCCAGCCCCGCGATGTGCCGCGTCGGTCGCGGCGCGTCCTGGGGAGCCAGCCCCGCCCGCAGAACCGCGCGGCAGAACTCGTCAACCCGCACCACCTCCAATCCCGCCGCCTCGCAGACCGCAGTGAAGGTCTCGGCGCAGAAGGTAAAGGTGTGGGCGTTCTGCATGTAGCGCATGGGGTCGCGCACGGTGCTATGGATACGGAAGATGCCCGGTACCTCAACCACGATCAGCGCGCCCGGCCGGACCGTGCGGCCCAAGGCCCACAGGGTAGCGACCGGATCGGGCACATGCTCGACCACATGCGACAAAAGGGTGATGTCGGCCTCGGCGACGGTCGGCAAAGCCTCCTCCCAAAAGCCGTTGCGCATGGCAACGCCGAATGCCGACGCGCCGGCCTTGAGATAATCATCATCGGCATCGAAGCCGATCCGCGTCCACGATGCGGGCAGGCCGGCGAGGTTCCAGCCGCCGCCGGCGCCGATCTCGACCACCGTCGGCCGCTCCACGCCAGGAAGGAGGTCGGCACAAGCCGACGCCACGAAGCGCGCCACGCCTTGGGCGTTCGGCTGTCCCGCCAGCTTGCGAACGTAAGCCTCGACATTCAGATCGCCTCGGCTCGCATACAGATCGCGGTATTCATGGGCGTAGAAGCGGCCGTAGCGGGCCTGGGTCCAGCGCGGAGAGACCCGCATCAGCCCACAGGCTCTGCACAGCCGCTTGGGGTAAGGTAGGCCGTGACGCTCAACCTCGGAGACAAGGATGTCGTCGCCGGCGCCACATGGACAGGGCGTTTCCTCCCAGTCCTCGGGGGTGTCCTGCGCCTCGATCCTGCGCCGGGTGTCGGTCTGCCGGGGACTCAGAGCCGGTGGCGGCGCGGTCCTGGCGTACCGACGCCCGAGCAGGGCATCAGTCATCTGATCGCGCCTTAATCGCAGCCTGTGTGAAGCCGCCCTCTGGGTCGATATCCACTGTGCCGCCGGTGCGGGCGGACTCATGAGCGGCGGCGACGATCATCATGCTCTCCAAGCCCCGGGCGCCGGCGATAGGCGAGTCGCCGGGCACGCCGGATTTCAATGCGGCGTCGATATGGGTCATCTCCAGGATGAAGTCGTCAGGCCGCGTCTTGTTGAACCTCTCTTCGTGGACCTGCTTGTCGGTCCCGCGCCAGCGCACCATGTCGATTCCCGGCTCGAAGCCGATGTGCAACTCGATGAAGCCATCCTTGCCCTGAATGCGCGCCCATTTTCGCGGCGGTTCGGTGATCACGTCCTGCACCACCCGGCCGACCAAACCCTTCTCGGTGGTCAGATTGAGCAGGCAGAGGTCGTCGTAGTCGAGCTTGCCTTCGCGAACATAGGTCAGGGTGCCCTGCACGCTCACCACCGTGCCGAGGCCGCTGGCGTGGGCGAAGAACTGCCACAGGTTCAGGGCGTGCGAGTGCTCGCCGCAGGAGCCGCCGCCGCGCTGCCAGTAGCCAAGGTAGGTGTCGGCCGGACCGTCCAGCCAGGGGTGGGCCGCGAAGATGCCGCCCCAGTATTCGCGGAACTCGACGTCGAGGGTCTCGACCTTGCCGATGAGGCCGGAGCGCATCAGCTCGGCCGCCTTCTGGGCGCCGTGGCCGACCACGTGGTCGTAGCCGACGAACAGGGCGACACCGGCGGCGGCGGCTTCCTCATACAGTTCTTGGGCGCCGTTCAGGTCGGGTGTGCAGAATGGCTTCTCGATCAGGATCGCGACCGGCTTCCCGGCGATGGCTTCGCGCGCCAACCGGATGTGACTGTCGGGCGGAGTGCCGATGAACACCAGATCATAGGCCTTGTCCCGCGGACCCTCGCCCGCTTCGTAAAGACCGATCTCGGGATCCCAGGCGCCGTAGCGGCCGGGGTATATCTGCGAACGGGTACGCTCCAGCGCGGCCGGGTCCACGTCGTAGATGTCCGCCGCCCAGCCCATGCGTCGTGCGGCGTTGGAAAGATGATTGCCGATCGATCCGGCGCCAAAGACCTTAACCTTTCGAGTCACGCGGTATCCCCTGCCTCTATTCATAGCATCCGCACTCGACCGGCAGACCCCCGGCGCGATGCAGCACGTATTTGATAGCCGTCAGTTCGCGTCAGGGCGACTGGAACTTGCCAAAATCACCCCGGTCAGCCCGCAAAGGTCGGGAAGAAGGCGCTCAGGCGCCGTGACGAAACGCGATAGATCCAGGCCAACGCCCACGAACTGGCAGCCGAACGCCAGAGCGGCGTCCAGGTCGGCCTGACCATCCCCGACCATGACGATCTCTTCGCGGACCAGATTCTCGAGGGTCGCGATGCGCTCCAGGTTTTCAACCTTGTTGGCGGGCGCGCCGTAGCACCCGCGGAACGAGCCGAGATCGCCGCGCCGCGCGACGATGGCGGCCAACGGCTCCTCAGGAGTGGCCGAGTTGAGATAGCAGGCTATCCCAGCCTCTCGCAGCGCACGCAGGGCCGCCCCTGCTCCTTCTATCTCGGGCGCCGCCACGATAGCGACCTCGCAACGCTGGGTATAGGCGCCAACCCAATCGCGATGATCGTAGTCCCGCCCGTGACGGCGCGACAGGTCGGCGGCTAACGCCGCGAAGACCGCCGAGCGATCACCCGCGTCCGGCCGGGCAAGGATCGCCACCAGGGCTTCCTGCGCGTCCTCAACGCCGCTCACGACTTCATAGAAGCCACGCGCCTTTATCTCGTTCGAGTGGACCAAGGTGCCGTCGAAATCAAACACAGCACAGCGCACCGGGCCGGCCGGAGCGCAACGCTGTGTCTTGGCCGAACGATCCGGCGCGGACGTCTGGGTTAGCCTCACGGCTTCGACCGAACGGCGCTTCAGCCGCCCACCGACTCCTTGGCCGTCGGCACGACCACAGAGAGCCTAACCACTGGCATTGAGGCGAGCTGGAAGCGGCCCCAGTGCTGGACTTTGGTTTTACGGGCGGCGCGGGGCATCTGGGCGATCTTCTTGTCCGCGTAGAAGGAGTCGTCGTTGTAGTGGGTCGTCGACACCTCCTCGAAGATGCAGCCGGTATCGGTCCAGAAACTGTGCCAGACGCCGGGCTGAACCAGGGCGATGTCGCCCGGACGCAGGACGCGCTCGCGGCCGTCGATGTTCACGTGCAGCTCGCCATGAAGCACCTGGAAGCTCTCCTCCTTGCGCTGATGGTAATGCGGCGGGTGCTTCTGGCCGGGCAGCTGCACGATGATCTTCTTGCAGTACTCGCGGTTGATGCAGTCGATGATGGTGGCTCCGACCTCGCGAAACGTCTCCATTCCGTAGTGGTGTGAGAATTCGGCAGAGAACTCAGACGAAAGCGGGATGCGCGCCTCATTGAGCATGGCCTTGACGTCGTGGATGACTGACTTCAGCACCGACCATTCGGGATCGGCCGGGATATCCAGGTCGGCGAGCATTAGCTGGCCGTTCACGCCAACGTCGGCGCCGAGGACGACCCCGTCGCGCCACAGGCCGCTGTCGAACTGGCCTTCCGTCGCCGGCATAGCAAAGAACACCTTGTCGCGGGTTAGCACTTCACCAGCCGAAAGCGGTTCCTTGGCGAAGACGCCGCGCTTGAGATCGAGGATGGAGTCGGCCTCGGCCTTGGGCACGGGACGGGGTGAGACGCCGCCGCAGAGCGCCTTGGCGTGGCGGTGAGTTTCCATCCACTTATCGACCTGGGCCGGCGTGGACGAATAGGCGTTGAGCTTGATCTCGTCCGTGGCGACACCGACGTGGCGTTCGAACATCCGGGCGCCCTTTGCGTAGGCGATGGTGACCGCCGCCGCCTCATCGGGATCTTCGTGGGTCGACCAGCCGATCGTGGTGCTCGGGTAGCGACTCCGCAGATACTCGATCTGGTTCAGGTGGAATTCGGCTTCGGGGGTCGGGTAGATCGCGACGCAGTACATGATCGCGTAATCGACGCCGCGGTGGTCCATGAAGCTGACAAGATTGTCGATATCGCCGATGTTCAGACCACCCGTGGAGAAAATGACCGGCAGGCCTGCCGAGGCGATCTTCTCAAGCAGCGGCCAATCCTTGGCCGAGCAGCTGGCGACCTTGAGGATGTCAAAGCCCATATCGACGATCACATCGACGGATTCCTCGTCGAAGGGAGTACAGATTGAAATCATCCCCTCTTCGCGGATAACGTCCAGCATGCGCTGGTAGTCAGGACGCTTCAGCTCAGTCGAGAGGAACCTCGGGACGTGTTTGTTGGTCGTCGACACCCGATGATCCGGGTGGACGAAGGTGTCGAGCTGCCGAAACTGGAATTTCAGCGCCGCACGAGCATCATTCTTCCGGGCAACTTCCGCCATGGACCGGATGATATTCGTTCCGTGCTCAACGCTGCCCTGATGGTTGTTCGCCATGTCAAGCACAAAGAGATCTTGAAAATTGAACTGACTCAGCATGGCGACTCCGGTTCGCTGGCGTTCGGGACTTAGGTCTAGTACCAGCGGGGCCACGCCAGCGTCAATGATGGCCATTGTAGCGCGTGCTCCGCATTCGCGTTTGCACAAGCGCCCGGCGCTTGTTAGCCGTGGCCGCGACAATCGGCAGCAAAGCGGAAAACTCTTGCCCCGCTGAAAGTTCGATCTTTCGAAGAATTCTGGGGGAAGCGAAGATGAACGAAATGTGGTCGTCTGGCGAATGTATGGTGAAATAGAATGCGGACGATTTTGATATATCTTTCGCACGGCGCGCACGTGAGGAACTTCATCAATATGGGGTTCGCGCAACACTTGGCGCAGAGTTTCAAGATTGTCTTCGCCACTTGGCCCGAGGATGTGGCCCCGCTGCAGGCCTATGTCGGCGATCTCGGCTTGGTCGAGGCCCTCCCCTGCAGGCCGCGGCGCTTTGAGGGGCAGCTGGCGGCGGTGCGGCGATACGTCATGGTAAATCCGCGCCGAAACCGCACGGTCAACTTGTTTTCCTTGAGCATGAAGCACGACAACCCGGGCCTCTATCGGGTCCTTCGGGCGGCCAACCTGACCATCGGCCGCTGGAAGGTGGTGCGCTCAGCCTGGACGGCCATCGAACGCATGCTTCTGCCGCTGGCGGACGCCCTCTTCCTGATCGACCGGCACCGGCCGGCGGCAGTGATAGCGGCCAACTATGGCGCCGACCCCGACGTCATGCGGCTGTTCACGGCCGCCACTAGGCGCGGCGTTCCCACCGTCGCCATCGTCCCCAGCTGGGACAACCTCAGCTCCAAGGGCGTGATGGGCGCGAAGGCCGGCCTGCTGGTCGTCTGGAATGCGGTGATGCGTCGCGAGGCGGATGCCTTCCACGACTTCCCGGTGGACCGCGTTAAGGTCGCCGGCCCGATGCAGTTCGACAGCTACGGCCCCGGCCACCCACGCCACGACCGCGCCAGCCTGTCCCGGACCCTGGGTCTCGACCCCGGCCGGCCCTACCTAGTCTACGGCACGATCACGCCGAAGTTCTTCCCACACAATCTAGAGATCGTCCGCCACCTAGCCGAGCTCTCCGAGAGGGGCGCTCTGACTGGCCAGCCGCAGGTTGTGGTGCGCATCCACCCCCAGGTGGTCGATGACCCTGTGTTCGGCGAACGGCTTGAGGCGTACGAGGCCCTAGCCGCCGACTTCCCGGGAACCGTGCGGCTGAACGTACCCAAGGTGATGAAGTGGGGCCGGCTGCGGCCGGCGCCGGAAGAGGACCAGATCCTGCTGGCCGACATGCTCTATCACGCGGCCGCCTGTCTGGTGCCGGGATCGACGCTGGCGCTGGACGCCATTGCAGCCGGCTGCCCCGCCGTCGGCATCGCCTACGACGGCGATGCGCCAGACACGCCTTATCACCAGTCGATCCGCCGCTGGTACGATTACGAGTATTTCAAGCCGCTGCTGGATCTAGACGGGTTGCCGCTCGCCGGCTCGCGGGAGGAACTTCGAGAAACCGTTGACGCGCTGCTTCGCGACCGTGATATAAATTTGCTTGCTCGTGACCGGGTCGTCGCGGAGCTGGTGGGGAAGCTGGACGGCGCGGCGAGCCGACGCGGTGCCGAAGCGGTCCTCGATCTGGTGGCGCGCTCGTCCAATTTTGAGAACCGGCCGGTGGCGCAGAGCGTCTTCGTCGGGGCCTAGCGGAGGTACTCCTGTTTGACTGACTTCGGCTCCTGCGAGATCTGCTCGACCGACGCCTGGGCACCTGTCCACGAGGGCGTGATCCGGGACGGCGTGTTCGGCAAGCATTCCCACGGAACCGTCTCCCGCTGCAGCGGCTGCGGTGCCGAGCGCCTCGCCGAAAGAGCCTGCCTGCCCGACTCGGCCTACGAGACCGAGGAATACCGGGCCAAACTTGAGGGCGGCCTGACCACCGGTGACTACTTCGCCGGCCACGACGACCTGCAGCTGTTCACAGTTGAGCAGCTCTGGCCGCGCAGCCTGCGCGGCGCGGCCATCGTCGATATCGGCTGCGGCGGCGGCGCTCTGCTCGACCAGTTTGCGGGCATGGCCGCTGACCTCGTCGCCGTCGAGCCGACCCCGCTGTTCCATCCGACCCTGAAGGATCGGGGCTACCGGGTCTTCCCGTTCGCGCCGGACGCCGAGCAGGCGGGCGTAAAGGTCGATTTCGCCTTCTCGGTCCAGGTCATCGAGCATGTGCTAAACCCGCGGACCTTCCTGGAAAGCATCCGGCCGCTGCTGAAGCCGGGCGGCCGTCTGCTGATCAGCACGCCCAACCGCAACGACGTGCTGATGAAGCTGCTGCCCGACGCCTTCCCGCCGTTCTTCTATCGCAAGGTCCACCGCTGGTACTTCGACGCCGAGAGCTTGGGCCGTTGCGCGCGCGCCGCCGGCTTCAAGGTCGAGGCGGAGCGCTATGTCCACCGCTATCCGATGGCCAACACCCTGCACTGGCTGCGCGACCTGGCGCCCAAGGGCCGGACCCCGATGCCGGGCATCGAACCGCTCGCCGACGGCCTGTGGCAGGACTACCTAGTCTCCACCGGCCAGGCCGATTGCCTCTATCTCGAACTTTCGATCGCCGGCTGAGCGAGCACATCAATGAAGATTCTCGTCACCGGCGGCGCCGGATTCATCGGTTCGGCGCTGGTCCGCCTCTGCCTGCAGGGTACGGACCATTCTGTCGTCAACCTCGACAAGCTCAGCTACGCTGCCAACCTCGACAACCTGAGCGAGGTTCTGCCGAATAACCGCTACGCCTTCGAACAGGTCGATATCTGTAACCCCGAAGCTGTGGTGGCCGTGTTCGCGCGTCACAAACCTGATGCGGTTATGCATCTGGCCGCAGAGTCCCATGTCGATCGCTCGATCGACGGTCCGGCCGACTTCATCCAGACCAACATCATCGGGACCTACACACTATTGGAGGCCGCGCTGCGCCATTGGCGGAGCCTTGAGGGGGAAGCCAAGGCCAACTTCCGCTTCCTTCACGTCTCCACGGACGAGGTCTTCGGCTCGCTGGGCGATGAGGGCCTGTTCACCGAGGCCTCGCCCTATCAGCCGAATTCACCCTATTCGGCAAGCAAGGCTTCGTCCGACATGCTGGTGCGAGCCTGGCACCACACTTACGGGCTGCCAGTGCTGATCAGCAATTGCTCGAATAACTACGGCGCCTATCAGTTTCCCGAGAAGCTGATCCCCGTGGTGGTGCTGGCCGGGCTCGAAGGCCGGCCGATTCCGGTCTACGGTGCAGGCGCGAACATCCGCGACTGGCTCTATGTCGATGACCACGCCTCCGCCTTGCTGCGCGTGCTCGAAGCCGGCAGGAACGGCGAGACCTACAACATCGGCGGCCGCAACGAGGTCCGGAACATCGACCTGGTGAAGACGATCTGTGCCATCCTCGACGACCTCCTGCCCGACAGCCCCCACCGGCCGCACAACAGCCTGATCACCTACGTCACCGACCGGCCCGGCCACGACCAGCGCTACGCCATCGACGCAAGCAAGATCGAGGCGGACCTCGATTGGGTGCCCTCGGTCGCCATCGACGAAGGCCTGCGTCGCACGGTCGCCTGGTACTTGGAGAACCGCTGGTGGTGGGAAGCTCTGCGCAAGCGGGGGCACAAGGACACTCGGCTCGGCCTGGCCGTCGGCCAATAGGGACCTGAACCCGATCATGTACGTCCTCATCACAGGCGGAGCCGGCTTCATCGGCTCGCACCTCGCCGCCGCCCTCATCGGCCGCGGCCATGCGGTAACCGCCCTCGACACCCTGTCGCCGCAGATCCACGGAGATATCGGCGAGGCCGCCATGCAGGTGGCCCTGCCCGGCGTGACTCTGGTCAAGGGCGACGTCCGCGACCGCGACCTGCTGGCCCGCTTGTTGGCCGGCCACGACGCCATAGTCCACCTGGCCGCCGAGACTGGCACCGGCCAGTCGATGTACGAGATCGAGCGCTACGTCGATGTCAACACCAGGGCTACCGGTCTGCTTCTGGACTTGATCGTCAACGCCGAGAAAAAGCCGTCGCGTGTGGTCGTCGCCTCGTCTCGGGCGATCTATGGCGAAGGCGCCGGCCAGTGCCCGACGCACGGCGTGGTCTATCCCGGCGCCCGGTCGGTCGAGGACATGAGCGCCGGCGTGTTCGAGCCCCGCTGCCCCCGATGCGGCGCCGAATGCAGCCTGACCGCCACGCCCGAGGACGCGCCCGCCCGGCCATCGTCCGTCTACGGACTGACCAAGCTCGATCAGGAGCTGATGGTCCTCATGTGCTGCGAGAGTGTTGATGTTCCGGCCATCGCCCTGCGCTATCAGAATGTCTATGGACCGGGCCAGTCGTTGAAGAACCCCTACACCGGCATTCTCTCGATCTTCTCGACCGCGATCCTGTCGGGCCAGCCGATCCGCGTGTTCGAAGACGGCGAGGAGTCGCGCGACTTCGTCCACGTCGCCGACGTGGTCCAGGCCACGGTGTTGGCCATCGAGGCGCCGGCCTCCGCCACCGGCGTGTTCAACGTCGGCGCTGGCGAGGCGGTCTCGGTGCTGGAGGTGACCCGCGCCCTAGCCGCCTCCTATGATCGCGAGGCGGAGGTCGTGGTCACCGGCGAGTTCCGCAAAGGTGATATCCGGCACAATGTCGCCGATCTGACCCGCATTCGCCAGGCGCTCGGCTTTGAGCCTAAGTGGTCCTTCGAGCGTGGCCTGAAGACCTTCACCGACTGGGTTCAAGGCCAGCCCGTCGAGACCTCCGGCTACGCGCGCTCGCTGGACGAGATGCGCGAACGCGGCCTGTTGAGAATCTGATCCGGCGATGGTGCTGAATATCCTGCAACTGGGTCTACGCGGCCAGCTGGCCACCGAATTGCTGCGCCGCGCTCCGGTCGCCGGCCACGTGGTGCGGGCAGTCGGCAGGCCGGGGGTGGATCTGCTCCAGCCGGAGACGGTGCGTCGCGCCATCCTTGAAGCTCCGGCCATCGACGTCGTCACCAACGCCGCCGCCTACACCGCCGTCGACCTGGCCGAGTCCGAGCCGGAAAAGTCCTTCACCGCCAACGCCGAGAGCGTCGCCGCCGCCGCCGAAGCCTGCCGCGAGCGCGGCGTCCCACTGCTGCATGTATCGACCGACTACGTCTACGACGGCTCCAAGACTACGGCCTACGTCGAGACCGACCCGGTCGGCCCCGCCAACGTCTATGGCCGTTCCAAACTGGCCGGCGAGCAGGCCATCGCCGCCTCCGGCGCGCGGCATGTGATCCTGCGCACCTCATGGGTGTTCAGCGCCACCGGCTCCAACTTCGTGAAGACCATGTTGCGGCTGGGCGCCGAGCGCGACTTGCTCACCGTCATCGACGATCAGCATGGCTGTCCCACCGCCGCCGGCGACATCGCCGACGCCGTGCTGAGCATCGCCGAGGGCATGGCGGCCGATCCCTCGGCCCCGTCCGGCATCTACAATTTCTGCGGCGAGGGCCCGACCACCTGGCGGCGGTTCGCCGAGGCGATCTTCGCCCACCCCAGCCTGGCCGGGACGATCCGGGCGACCGTGCAGCCGATCCCGACCAGCGCCTATCCAACTCCGGCGTTGCGTCCCGCGAACTCGGTGATGGACTGCGCCAAGATCACCCGCGACTGGGCGATCCGCCCGCGTGCCTGGCGCGACGGCCTGGACGAGGTCATGCAAGAACTATCTGGCGAGAGGACGGCGACGTGAAGGGCATTATCCTGGCTGGAGGCTCTGGCACCCGGCTCTATCCGCTGACCATAGCGGTCTGCAAGCAGCTGCTGCCGGTCTACGACAAGCCAATGATCTACTACCCCTTGAGCGTGCTAATGCTGGCCGGCATCCGCGAGATCCTGATCATCACCACGCCGGAGGACCGGGCCATCTTCCAGCGGCTGTTGGGCAGCGGCGCGCAGTGGGGCGTCAGCCTGACCTACGCCGTCCAGCCCAAGCCCGAGGGCCTGGCTCAAGCCTACATCATCGGCGAGGAGTTCGTCGGCGGCCAGAACAGCGCCCTGGTGCTGGGTGACAACATCTTCTTCGGCCACGGCCTGACGGAGCTGGTCAGCCGCGCCGCCGCGCGAACCAGCGGAGCCACGGTCTTCGCCTACCGGGTCTCGGACCCGCAAGCCTATGGCGTGGTCGAGTTCGACAGGGACCTCCGTGCTCTAAGCATCGAGGAGAAGCCGGACCAGCCAAAGTCGCACTTCGCGGTCACGGGACTGTACTTCTACGACGGCCGGGCGAGCGAGTTCGCCCGCTCGATCAAGCCCTCGGCCCGGGGCGAGCTGGAGATCACGGCCGTCAATCAGTGCTACCTGGAGGCGGGCGACCTTTCGGTGGAGATCATGGGCCGTGGCTACACCTGGCTCGACACCGGCACCCATGAATCGCTGCTGCAGGCCGGCGAGTTCGTGCGCACCATCGAGGCGCGGCAAGGCCTGAAGATCGGTTGCCTAGAGGAGATTGGCTACCACCAGGGTTGGCTGTCTCGCGAGGAGATGCTCGATCAGGCTGCGCTGCTTGAGAAGAGTGGATACGGTCTCTATCTGCGAGGCTTGCTCGAATACTAAGGGTCTGTTGTTAAATTGCTGTTTCTCAAGGGCGGGAGCGATCTTTCTCGGCTGAGGTATTCTGAGGTCGGCACATCTTCGCTCACGTATGCATCGAAAACGTCACCCAGCACCGGTTGACCAAACCCTACTATCCGTGGACCAACGGCCATCCGCAAAACCGTGTCAATGTGTCAAACGGCGCGCGATCAGGACCCCCTATCGGCGCCGAATAGGGACCCCCTATCCAGCTCCGAGCGGCGATGCGCGTAGCTCTCAGCCAGCGCAGAGCATCGCCGCGGGGTGAGCCACTGATCGATCAGCTGCCCCGAGGGGGGTCTGGGGGGAGGTTGAACAAGTTGTGAATGAAGCAGGGCGTGTCGGTCAGGCGCGGTTTCTGAGCCGCCAGCTGTCGTTGCCGGTCTCGACGATGTCGCAGTGGTGGCTCAGGCGGTCGAGCAGCGCCGGCGTCATCTTGGCGTCGCCGAAGACGGTGGGCCGGGCTGTTGAGGATGACCTCGTCGCTGGCGGCGCCGGCGTCCAGGGCCTCGCGGACGGCGTCATCGACCGCATCCAGGCCATCGATCAGCTCGGTTGCCAGCACGCGAACAAAGCGCTGGTCGGCTTCATCGCCACGGCCCAGCTTCTTCCTCAACCGGGTCAGGGCTGGTGGAAGAGACCAGTCTTGGAATGGCGCGCCATTGCGCAAGCTCCCGGGCTTGCGGGCCAGAACCGGCAGGTAATACCAGGGGTCTTAGATCGTCCGGCCTCGGCCGAAGGATCGGACGTGCTCGGCCACCACTCGCCGACGCAGCGCACGACGATCCGATCAGCATAGGCGCGCACCTGCACCGTGCGCTTGGCGGCCCTGGCCATCACTGAGTAGCGGTTGCGATCGAAGGTGATCAGGTAGGTTCCGGTCACGGCGTGCTCGACCTCGTGGAAGCCGTCGAACGGCGCCAGGATCGCCTGCGGCGCCGGCCGCTCGACCTCCAGGGCTTGGGCCAGGGTGATCTCGCGCTGCTCTGGACGGGGGTGTAGGCGCGCCCAGCGGCGACACTCGGCCTCCAGCCAACCGTTCAGCCCTTCCAGGCTGGCGAACCGCAGGCGCGGTTTGAAGAAGCGCTCCCGGCTGGTCTGCACCTGGTTCTCGACTTGGCCCTTCTCCCAGCCTGCGGCAGGCGTGCAAGCAGTCGGTTCGAACATGTAATGATCGGCCATCAGCAGGAGGCGGCGGTTGAAGACCCGCTGTTTGCCCACGAACACCGCGTCCACGGCGGTCTTCATGTTGTCGTAGATGCCCCGCGTGGGTACGCCGCCGAAGAAGGCGAACGCCCGGGCATGGGCGTCGAACATCATCTCCTGGGTCTCGCGCGGATAAACCCTGACTTAGACCGCACGCGACGCGCAAAGCCGAACATGGGCCGCCTTCGCCCGCAGCGGCTGGCCGGCGACCTCCACGTCCTCATGACTGAAGTCGAACTGGAACGCCTCGCCCGGCGCCAACGTGAGCAGCACGAACGCCGTCCCACCGTCACCGGGGGCCGTCTTGGTCTCCTCGCGCCAGCGGGCCGCGTAGCGCCGCACCGAGTCATAGGAGCCGTCGTAGTCTTCCTGGGCCAACAGGTCCTAGACCCGCGTCAGTCGCAACCGCTCCCGCCGGGGCCGCGCCTCGTTCTCGGTCAGCAACTGATCCAGTCGCTCACGCACCGGCCCAGTCTTCGGAAACGGCTGCGTCACGGGCCGATAGCTGAACGCGCCTTCCTTCGCCCGGATCGCCTTGCGCACGACCTTCCTCGACAGCCTCAGATCCCGACAAATCGCCTTGATCGGTTTATCCGCCGCATGCTCACGACGAATCCGCACCACTGTCTCCACGACCAACATCCCGATCTCGACCGCCCGGTTGAACCAAGCCGCCGTGCCTAAACCATCGGAATGAGGGATCCTTTTTCCAAGCCGCTGCACAGTCCGCTAAAGATCTGGTTCCAGGATGAGGCGCGAATCGGCCAGAAGGGCGGCCACGCCTACATCTGGGCGCCGGTCGGTTCGCGCCCGCGCATGGTGCGCGAAAACCGGCACACCTCGACCTATCTGTTCGGCGCCATCTGTCCGGACCGCGCGGTCGGCGCCAACGCTTGGCGATTCCTCCAGACCGCATCCGTTCAGTCGGACACCGAAAATGGGCGTGGGTCAGGATTTAAGAGAGGCTGAAGCCTCCGCCCGCCATTGTTGCGGCTGCGAACTCAGAAGGCGTCGAACCTCCACCGGCAGTACTTCATGGTGCCAGCCGAGATTGTAGAAGATGAACTTGGCAGCAGTCCTGACAAGCGCGGCTGGGATCAGGCCCGGCGCCTCCCTCCAGAGATAAGCGAGTTCGGCGGCCACATATCGGGCACCCTCGCCCTCAGGTGCGCCGAACTCTGCCATCATCCAGGCATTTTTCCGGTAAGCCGCGGCGATATCGAAGTAACGTCGCGCCTCACGCCACACCGAGAGGTCGTGGGAATGCGTGACAATCGCATCCGCTCGGTAGGCGACCTTCCAGCCGCGCAGGAGCATCCTGGCGGCAACCACCTGCTCTTCGGAGCAATATGCGCTGATTGGAAACCCTCCGACTTCCAGCAAAGCTTTGCGCCTGTAGGCAGCGAAAGAATCGGAGCAGAAGAAAGCCTTTAGTCCGAGACGGGCAGCATCCGCGAGTTCCTTCGTTTGATCCTTTTCCGGGTAATTGAAATACCGGGGAAACCGCTCAAGAGGTCCCGCTTCCGGGCGCGGCATCTGACGACCATATGCAATGCCGACTGTTTCATCGGCGAAGGACGACAGTATCCGCTCAAAAGCGTTGGCCCGCTCAGGAATTGCGTCCTGTGTTATATATATCAGGATGGGGACGTCGGCCTCGGACAGGGTCGATGCGAACCGCCGAGTCCCACCGTGATTGAACGCTGATTTCTCGATCTTCCGGACGGTAGCGCCGAACGCCCGGAACGCATCACGTGTCCCGTCAGATGAACTCGAATCAACGACGATGTAGTGCTCAGGCTGGACCGTCTGACCCCGCAGCGCGGGCAACAATGAGTCCAAGTGGACAGCCGCTTGATAAGTTGGAACGACTACAGAGAACTTCATTTTCGTCCCACCATGAATGAGGATTCCGCAGACGGTATCCGGCCGCTCACCGATTGGCCAGGTGATTGGCTCCCCCGTCCAAACACGCCCGGGGTAAGTCCGCCGCCGCGGGGCCGCCGCCACTTTCAGGATCGGCCCCGAGGCTCCATTCCAAGAGGCGTGGCGCCTATGGATTCCCGGGCCCGCGCGGCATCGCAAATGCGGGCCGGACTCGATCGAGCGCGGCCTGCCGGCGCTGGCGTAACGGCGTGGGGCGGCGCTCGAACACGAGCACCCAGCACCAAATAAAGGGCAAAATAACACCCTGACTGAAATAGCCACTGCCGCGCACGATGTTGGCCAGCAACAACCCCAGAGCGATCATCGAGAGGATGCCAGCAGCCTCTGTTTTGTAGCGAAGCGCCGCTCGCACGAGGAAGAGGATGCCCAGGATCAAGGCAAGAAGGCCGATCCAGCCCATTTCGGCGGCGACTTTCGAATAGATCGAGACGAGGTCCTTGTCGTTCTCGCGCCACTCCCGCCCGCCATACTCGAACCCATAGTCCTCGTTGGCGTACGAGGCGTTGTCGAAACCGAACCCGAGCGGCTTCTCCATCAACACCCGCCGGGCTATGTAGAATCCCTTGGCAAGAACCATGGAAGACCGGTTCACGTTATTTGGAGATTCACCGGAGATCGCCTGCGCCGTCTGATAGATGCGCATGGCGATTGGATCGGAATCGCGGTTCTCATAGACTGAGGCGGAGCCCCAGACAAATATCAGTGCTCCTAGGATCGAAAGTGCGGCCGCGTTGCGACCACTTCGCAGCCCGAGAAGCGCGATGGCGATCACAACGGTCGCCAGTAGCGTCGCGGAGGGGCACACAAGAGCGATCAAACCAAAGAGAGCCGTATAGCCGACCCTGAATCGCGCCATCCATATCTTTGGATAGGCGACGAGGAACACGACCGGAATGGCCAATGCAACACCTAGATGAGACGGTTCTAAAAACAAACCGGAGACACGCCGCATGGGCAGAAAATAGTGCTGGTAGTCCCGGGGCGCTATGAAATTAAATGAGAAAAGCAATTCGGCTAACTGGATGGAAAACTGTACGATCAGAAATGTCTTCGTCGCAATGACAATGGCTGAGAGGAGTTTCTCGCTGTTGTTGATCGCGGAACTGAAGAGCAAGGCTGCAGAAACCGCGAACACCGGACCAACAGTCAACGAGCGGCTGATCGGCACGCTATTCAGAAACAGGGATGCAAATAGCTGGTGGGTGACGAAGAAGGCGCTCAGCGCCACTGCGAAGACGATCACCCGTCCCAGATTTTTCCCGAGACCGGCGGTCCATACCAGCAACGGTGTGGCGACTATGAGCCAGATCGACACTGTCGCGAACTGTCCGATCGAGAACTCGATGTCGAAGGTAAACAGGACAGCGAACAGCGCGAGGCCCATGACTACCGACCAGCGCCGCGAGGCGGTGTCCCGCCTCTGCGGGTCGGAGGCGGTCGTTCTCTCAGGAACCACCATTCTCATGCCGAGATCGCCGGGTTTCGGTCGCGCGCCATGATCAGTTCGACCAGGTCGCAGTCCCATTCGGTGTCGATGCTGACGAAATTGCCTTCGAGCACCAGAGCGCCGGACCGCGCGCCCATTATAGAACCCTGCTCTACCAGGCATTGCCGCGTGATGGCATAGGCGATGCCGTTGCGATGATAGACCGGCGTCAGTTGTTGGCGGGCGATGATCGCTTTGCCGGCGGGATCGTAATAGTCAAGCCGCCGCCCCACAATCGTGAACTGCTTGAGCGGATGGCTCTTGGAATCTGTCTCCGAAACGGTCCAGACTGAATCCCAGCCCCCATTGACCAGCATCTTCACGCATTCGGATACGTGCTCGGGCCGGCGCAGCGGCGATGTGGGTTGCAGCATCACCACGACATCGTATCTCACTCCGTCGATACGCTCCATCTCATGAAGCGCATGCTCCAGTACAGGGTGGTCGGCCACTTGGTCGCCCCCCAACGCCGGCGTACGACGGAACGGCGCCGCGAGGCCCGCCTGCACCGCGGCGGCGGCGATTTCGTCGTCGTCGGTGGAGACTACAACGCGATCGATTTCCGGAACCTGAGCCGCTAGCCGACCAACGCGAGAGACTAGCGATTCACCGCCGATAACCTTCAGATTCTTGCGTGGTATCCCCTTCGAGCCACCCCGTGCTGGACAAACGCCCAATACTCGAAGATCGGAAATCATATATCATCTCCCAATGGCCAAAAGTGTACCCGCCACGAACGGGGGGCGGAAGTGGCGAGGTGACATTTCAGCGCCATCTCGGCGAGGTCAGCCCTCTGGCTCCGGCTCGGTTGCGACGGTCTCCAACAGATCGAGCGTGCGTTTAGCGCAGTAGTCCCAGTCAAACCGCCTTGCTCGGGCGAGACCCCTGGCCCGGTAGTCGGCCCGCAAGGCCTCGTCATGCGCGACCGCCACGATGAGGGCGGCGACATCGGCAATCGCGGTTGGATCGATGCGCAGGGCCGCGTCACCGACCACCTCGGGGATGGCCGTTAGATCCGAAACGATTGCCGGGGTACCGCAAGCCATCGCCTCGATCGGAGGCAAGCCGAATCCCTCATAGAGCGATAAGTACAGAAACCCTGTGGCACCTGACATAAGTGCTGGGAGGATGTTGTCATGCACGCGTCCTAGGAGACGCACCCTCGGCGGCAGGGGCGGCAAATTGTAGACGCCGAAGGTCGTGCTGGCGCCAATTCCGCCGGAGATGTAAAGCCAAACATCGTTTGGCAGGCTGTTCTGGGCTGCGGACCATGACGCGAACAGGCCAGCCAAGTTCTTTCGCGGTTCTAGAGAGCAGTTGCTCAAAAAGTAGCGCTCGACGGGAAGGTTGAGACGAGTCCGAACTTCGCCGGCAGCCGCTGGTCCGGTAGGTTGAAATCTGCCGTCCACCCCGGAAGGGATGACGGTGACCTTGTCCTCGCACACGCCGCTCCAACTTATGACCTTTTGGCGCGTGAATTCCGAAACGGCGATGATGTGGGCCACCCGCCGCATCAGCGACGGTTGCATGGCCCGATACCAACGCGCGTTCAGGCCGGATATCCACTCCGGATGGTCGAGACTGATCGTGTCGTGGATGGTGAGCACCTGCCGCCCAACCGCCAGGGGGCCAGAATTGCTGGGACTCCAGAGCAGGCGTCCGAGCAATTTTGACGGCAACACGGCCTGGTCCCAAAGGTGCGCCTTGGCCCCACTCAGCGGACGAGCAGGGGCGACGGTGTCGATGGCCTCACCGGTGCGGCGCAATATCTCGCCCAGATAGCGCTGCACACCCGTGACGGGCGACGCCATGATTCGGTCATTACAGACGATCCTAGCGGCCATCGGCGTCTCCAGGGATCGTCGATGACGACCGGTCGCGCCGCCGAGAGCTTCCGGGCAGCAATCGTGCGTCCTTGCCCCCAAGCGCCGGTGCTGCAATCAGGCCGCAGGCCAAGGCGAACAATCCGGAGAGGGCGAATGTACGTAGGGGATAGTCGACCACCGAGTGGATCAGCAGCAGCAGGATGATGATCGTCCCGGCCCGGGCCAGCGCCGTCTGCGGAGAACGGATCGCCCAGGCTCGCCAAGCCACCGGAACGAGCCAGGTGAAAAAGGCCAGAAAGGTGAAAACGCCGGGCCACCCGGCCTCAAGGAACAGTTCCAGATAGTCATTATGAGCGTGATTGATGAAGGTTGGACCCATGCGTTCCAGGGGCTCCCAGGCGCGGTAGAATGACTCGAACGCACCCAGACCCGCGCCGAAGGGCGCTACATCAGCGCCTGCTTTCACGGTCGATGGCCATATGTCGAAGCGGCCGTCTCCATCGGCGAGTGTCTCGAAGCGATCAAGCATAGCTCTGATCGCGAACTGGGCGGCGAGCACCAGGGCGACCGCTGCGGCGCCGATCATCAGGGCCGCCTCGCGCCTCAAACGCTTGGCGCCGGAAGCCGCCCAGAAGAGGCCGATGCTGGCGAGCAGCGCCGGTCCGCTGAGGGTCAGCGCCGCCCTTGAGCGGGTGACGAGCACGCCGACGATGAGCAACGCCACGAGGGCGGCGAAGACGATGTTCGCCGCGCGGGTCCGTTGCGAGGAGGCCGAGCCCCAGATCGCCGCGGATGCCGCCGCCAAGGGAAGCGCGGCGGCCATGGCGATCCCCTGGTGATTGCGGTTAGCAAAAAATCCTATGGGCAGGGCGGTACGCCCCCCTGCGGGTGATGCGAAGAGGCCACCATCCCGGTCGGTGATCTGCAGGCCGCCCAGGATCAGGCTGGCGATACAGAGCGCCAGGACGACACCGACCAGTCGGACCCGCGCGCCGGTGTCCAGATCTGCGATCGCCAGAAACAGCGCCGTCGGCGGGACAAGCCACAGCACGCTGCGAAACGTCGCCTCCGGGTCCAGGCTGAGCGGCGACCAGCCCGGTTCGATGCCGGCGATCCGAAGCGTCTCCACAGCCTCGTGCCGGCCCGGCAAGGTCATCCATAGGCTTGGCGGCAGCGGAATCAGCTGCAGCACCGGGACGAGGAAAATCACGCCGAGCAGGGCGGCTTCCGGCCAGCCGACCCGCCCAGTCCCGGCAAGGACGCGCGACCAGACCGTCGCGGCCAGCAGCGTGACGCCCAGCAGCTCGACCATCATGGTCGAAAGCGGATTGTCGCGACTCTCTCCGCCGAAGACGAAGGCCAGGGAGAGCAGCGCTGCTGAAAGCCAGAACAGGGGCGTCGCGACCTGTCGCTCCGTATCGTTCGCTGCGATAGTGCGGCCGCGAGCCATCGCCCGTCGAAGAGGGTTCGCCCGGGTCATGGGGTCCAATCCGGTTCTTTGCGCGGAAGAGGGCCGATCACGACGCGGCGGACGACGATGTCGTCGATCAGCATCTCGGCCATCTCCCGGCGATCGCCTGTGACCGGGACAATCAGCAGCCACTGCGCCTCGCAGGTTTCAGGTGGAACGGTAAACCCCGCTCGCGATGGCACCCAGGATCCGGGCGCGCCCCGCAGGGTCATCGAGACGAGCCCGGGCCCGCTAGCGCAGGCGACCTGGACCTTGAACCGACCGTCCGCCACTGGATCGTCGATCCGCGCGCGGGCGGCGACCTGATAGAATCCCGGCGAGAGCAGGATCAGTTGACCCACGAGAGCGCCGGAGGAGCTGAAGCCGTCGTGGCTGAGCCGCAGGTTTCCCAACGGCGCACCATCGTCCAGCGCCCAGCGGGCGCTTCCACCCAAGGCCGGAATGGCTTTCCAGTTCAAGGGGGGTGGTCCCGGCCGACCGGCAAACCCGCCATCATAGACCAGGGCCGCCGCCCAACCTGGCCCGCTTACGAAGGCGTCGAAGTATCCTTTCGCCTGACGATATTTCGCCTCGGCCACCAGACGGTTGAAGAAGGCGGTCGCTTCCGCGTCGGTGACCGGCGATGCGGTACCCTTGAGCGCCTGAAACAACGCTGCGACATCCGCGTCGGCACCCTTCCTGGCGGCGATGGAAAGGAATGTCCCGCGCCAGGAAGGATCGGCCGAGAGGCGCTGCGCGAGGGCGGCCCGGACTGTGCTGTCCCCCAGCCGGGTAGCGAGCGTGAAGGACAACGGCGTCCATGCTTGGGGCGATCGCCGCATCAGACCATCGGCGTGCAACACGGCGCGCCGATAATCGCCGCGGGCCACAGCGCGCTCGAATAGCCAGCTTTGGGTCTCACCATCACGCGGATTGAGCCGGCCGGCCTGGCTCATCAGCGTCAAGGCCTCGTTGGCTCGGCCTCTGGCGGAAGCCGACAACGCCAAAGTCCTGAGGGCGTCCGCCCGCAGGCTGGACCGTCGCAGCGCCCGGCGCGCCATCGCGTCGGCGACGGTGTGGTCGTCGCGCCGGACCAGACGGTCGGCCTTAATGGCCAACGCCAGCGGCGAGTTCGCCCGCCAACCCAAGGCCCGATCGCCCTCTCCCCGGTTCTCATGGTAGCCGGCCATGCCGGTCGCGATCGCGCAGTAGGCCAACCAGATGCACAGGCCGGTCACGAGAACCGGAAGCACAAGGGTCTTCCACGGAGATCCGGATGCGCTCGCCATGGCGTTCCCCCGGCGCCAGCCGCCGTCAGGCCGCATCCTTGTCCAGGCGTTTTTGACCGTACTCGTAGGAGTAGGCATAGCTGTAGCCGTAGCCGTAGCCATAGCTGGACGACTTGGCGTCGAACTTGGTGAGCAGGGCGCCAAGAAGCCTGGCGCGAGCCTGAAGCAGCCGCTTGGTCGCGATCCGCACCACGCTTCGCCTGGCGCCGCCGGCCTCGACGACGAGCACCGTGGCCGCCACCCTCGAAGCGAGAATCGGGGCGTCGGCCAGGCCGATCACCGGCGGTCCGTCGATGACCAACAGGTCGAACCGCGCCTTCGCCTCCTCCAGCAGTTGCGGGAACCGGGCGCCGGCCAGGAGTTCGGCCGGATTGGGCGGCAGCGGGCCGCAGGGAACGACGGCCATGGCCGGTTCGCCGATGGTCTGCATCACGGCATCCAGCTCTTCGCCCGTCAGGAAATTGCTCAGACCGACGCTGTTGTTGAGGCTGAGGACCCGGTGAAGGGACGGATTGCGCAGGTCCGAATCCACGAGCAGGACCCGAAGCCCGAGGTGGGCAAAGCTCCTGGCCAGCGCCAGCGCCGTCGTGCTCTTGCCCTCGGACGGGCGGGAGCTGGTGACGAGCAGGCTGTGCGGCAAGCCTTCGTTGGTCGAGAACTGCAGCGACGTGCGCGCCGAGGAATAGGCCTCGGTGAAGGCCGACCGCGGATCGGAGAGCGCGTTGAGCGGCGTGGCGCCCTTTTCCAGTTCAGGAATGGCGCCAACCAGCGTGAGCCCCAGCTTGGCGACGATATCGTCCGGCGTCCGGATTGATTCGTCGAGGAGTTCCAGGAGCACGGTAGCGCCGGCGCCGAGCCCTAAGCCGAGCATCAGGGCGATTGCTAGATTGATCAGGGGCTTGGGTGACGATGGCCCGTCCGGCGCGAGCGCCTGGTCCACAATGGAGATGTTGTTCGAGCCCAGGCCCCCGGCGACGCCAACCTCCTTGTAACGCTGGAGCAGGCCCTCGTAGAGAGTACGGTTGGTGTCCACTTCACGTTGAAGGATCGTGTACTGGATGTTCCGCTCACGCAGATCCATGAAGGACCCCTTCAACTTCTCGACCTGCTCGGCGAACGATCTTTCCTGCTTGAGGGCGATTTCGTATTGGGACCGAATTGACGAGAGATTGGCATTGGCGACAGCATTGATCTGCCGGTCGATCTCGTCGATTTGCGCTTGCAGCTGCTGCATTTCGGGGAAATCTGGCGCATAAATCTTCAGTTTCTGCTGATAGGCGGCCGAGAGGGTCGCCCGATCCTGGCGGAGTCTCTGGACGGTCGGGTCCCCCAAGACTTCAAGGAGAGACAGTACGGGCGTGGACAGAGCCTGGCGCCAGCGTTGCTCGGCCTTTATGCGTTCGGCCTTGGCGGCGGTGAGGGCAGAATTCAGGGCTAAAAGGTTCGATGCCGTCAACGATTGGGTGGCTCCGTCGGCGGTCGGTCCCGAACCGGATTCGGTCGCGACATTGATAATCTGTTGCCGTGCCGCGTAGGCGACCAGCTCCTTCTCGGTTTCCTCCAGCTTCTGTTTCACTTGCCGCAGCCGTTCCTCGAGAAACGTCCGGGCGTAGGAGGAGGATTCGAAGCGACGCTCCATACTCGTGGTGACGAAGTTCGCGGAGAGGGCGTTGGCGACGCGTGCGGAGAGAGTTGGATCTGGGCTGGTGAAGGCAATGCTCACCAGCCTGGACCCGCGCTGCTGCGTCACGGTCGTTTTGCGCATCAGGGTCTGGGCCAGTTCGCTTTCCAGGGTAGCGGCGGACTTGGCCTTGTCAGGTTCTCCCTCGGCGCGCCGTCTGTCGGGCGATTCTTGGCCGGCCATCCGCAGAAAGGTACGATCCTGGCCGAGGTTTAGCGACTGAACGACCCGGCGTGCCAAAGTCTCGCTCTTGAGCAGGCCCACTTGGGTAACGAGAAACTCGTCGCCAGTTAGCGCTTCGGCCGGAACCAAGCCCTCGACATTCAGCACCTTGCTTGATTCCCGATCAATCTGCAGCAAGGTCTGGGCGGTGTAGAGCGGCTGCATGAGCAGCGTCGCGGCAACACCAAGAAGCAGACAGCCGACGACCGAACCGATGATCACCCACTTGTGCTTGAGCGCCGCGCCCCAGATGGCCGCCAGTTGAAGCCGCTGCGACTCGTCGAACCCGACCGAGCCCCAGCCATCGCCATCATCGTACCGGTCATCGTCGCGCACGACGATCGGTTGGTACCTGGAGGTCAACATTCGGTCGGACAGGGGCGGCGTGGCCCCACCCTCGTACTCGCCTCTGGCCGCCATGGAACGTCAAACCTCGAATTGGAACTTGAAACTGGATGCGATCAGTCAGTACGGGCGGAAAATCGCCAGCACCGGCAGAGCACCGAGAACCTCGCGCAAGGTGCCCTTAAGCTGGGACCCCTCCACGACGACGATATCGTTGCCCAAGATCACCGGATCAGATGCCTTACCAGCGCGAATGGCTTTCAGATCGAAGACGGCCACATTGCGCTGACCGTTGATCGTTCGGAAAACGGCCACGCGACCCAAGTTGGCATACTTTAGGTCCGGCCCCTTGGCCATGGCCACCGCCTGAAGGAGCGTCGTCGGCCCGCTCATGGCGTAGACACCTGGCTCGACCACCGATCCATCGACGGTCACCTTCTGGCTGATGGCCTCAGCCACCCACACCGCGACCTGGGGCGATTGCAGGAACTGCCCCCGCAGCCGGTCAGCGATTTCCGTGGACAACTCCTGAGTGGTTTTGCCGGCGGCCACGACGCTGCCAATCAACGGCAAAAAGACCCGCCCGCTGCCATCGACCTGAACCTCCTCCAAGGTGAGATCCTTGACCTGGAAGACGGTGATGTTCAGCTTGTCGAGCGGCCCGATGCGGTAGTCCTGCGACGCTCCCTGCTGAGGCAGGCCGCTCGCGGCCGCGAAGACCGGCTGCGGCCCTCCCGAGGCGACGCCCAGCGAGGCGCAAGCGGTCGCTGACATGACGGCCGCAGCCAAGCCGGCGATCCCTATCATCCTCGAACCGTTCAATTCCCTACTCCCCAACCGTGGCGTGGCGATCAGCGCCACCCCCCTCCACAAGGCTGCGGCGCGACTGGCTACCCTGGCGAAGGCCATAGAACCACCGACGCCGCAGACCATATGTTTACATCGGCGCGAGAGGAATGTCGCCCGATCTGTGGACGGATCGCGGGATTGCCGCGCGCCCGCCTTCCCAGACGAAGACCGGCCACGCGGGTGCGTGAGAACTCGCCTGGCGAATGCCCGTGATGGGCTGCCCCCCCCCAAAAAGGGGCAGGCGGTCGCGCCGGTTCGTAGCCCATTGTCGACACAGGCGCAGGCTCAATGAGGCTTGTAGGTCAGTAGGTGCGGGATCGTCATCAGGATGATCTTCAGATCCATGGTCACGGACCATTCCTCGATATAGCGATTGTCAAGCGCCGCCCGTCGATGCATCTCTGAAACATCGCCACCGCCTCGGGAGCCACGAACCTGCGAAAGGCCGGTTAGGCCAGGACGCGTTCTGAACCTCAATCCATAGTGATCAATCAGCGCCAGATACTTCGCGTCGTGATCGGTCGCATGGGGCCTTGGGCCAACGAGAGACATCTCCCCACGCAAGACGTTGAAGAGTTGAGGCAATTCGTCGAGGCTCAGGCGCCGTAGCACCGCGCCCAGACTGGTGATACGCGGATCGTCTTTCTCTGCGGGCGCGTTGCCCGCCACTTCCCGCGCAACCATGGTTCTGAGCTTATAGACGGTGAAGGCCCGCCCGTGCAGGCCGGTACGTTGCTGCCGAAACAGCGCGGGGCCTGGTGTTTCAAGCCGAATGGCCAAGGCAAGCAGCGTCATAATGGGTGCAATGAAAACCAGGGCCATTCCCGCCCCGACTATGTCCAGGCCCCGTTTGACAATACTTGTAGCCACGGCCGCTGGTTGTTCCTGAAAGTCCGGAAGCGTCACGCCAGCATACACCAAGGCCTCAAAGTCATCCTGACTGGTCAATCGCGCCTCACCCGCAACACATCTCATCGGCAAACCGACATCGTTCGGTCAAAATGAGTGGCGCTGCAACGCTCGCCGGGCCGTCCCGCAGCATATCGAATACTCGCCGTAGCCATCGCGATGTTTGCGGTCGCGAAAGTCTTGCCCACCCCCGGCCGTCTATGAGGCGAGCGCGGCCATCTTCGTGCGGGACCACACTCCACCCGAGGCCCGGAATATGGCTCCCGGCAGCCGCAAGCGCACTCAAGACAAAGGCCGCTGTCCACTTGAGCCAGCGGCCTCCATCATTGAATCTAAGGCACTCGTTGGGCCTTGCGGCCCATCGACCCCTACGGGCTGACCGGCGCGTCGTCGTCGTCATTGGCAGCGACGATGATCCCGATCGTGGCGATGCCGAAGATCACGTACAGCAGCCAAGGCGAGGCCGCGTCGAACTCGTTCGACTGACCCGTTTGAGCGCCGACGCGCTCGACAGCGCTCGTGGCAACCTTCGCCGTCGCCTGTTGAGCGTAGGCTTGCCCGGAGAGGCAAACCAGGCTGACAGCGAGGGCGGCGGCACATTTGCGAAGCATGTATCACCTCTTCATTGGTTACAACGCAAGGACCTATGGCACCTGAGCGTCGCGACTTCATTACCTCTCCCTCACGAACCTCGCAACCCCTGTTTGTGTAACGGGTCGATGAAAAGGAACGCGGTGCGGCGAAAACGCGACACATGGTCTTCGGGGTGGCCCGCCAGCCACAGCCTGAGCGAGAGGCAGCTTCGCCTGAGGCGCGAATTCAAGTCAACCCCGGAGCGCGCTGAGGCCGAACTTCGTCACCTGTCGTTTCGGGAGAGCCGGCGCGTTCCATGGTCGCGGCGGGCACCGCGGTCTGATTGCGCGACGGTCCGCCAGTCTTGATCGTCGCGACCAGCCCCTGGGGAGATCCGACGGACAGGGTTTTCCATCCGCGCGCGCTCCCGGACAGCGCCGCGAAACAGACCGCGACCGGCCGGGAGATCTCGCGACCTGGACAAACACGGGCACGGCCCAACCCTCAGGCCAGAGGCGACGTCCCAACAGGCAAAGGCCCCGGTGTTTCCACCGGGGCCCCGCTTTGGTTCAGGCTTTACGCCGAAGATTGCCGATCAGAAGTTGATCGAGATCGTCGAACGGCGGTTCAGCGGTTCCTTCACACCATCGCCGGTGGCGACGGCGAGATCGGTTTCACCCTTCCAGTCGACCGCCAGCGTACCGGCGGCGACGCCCAGGCCCACCAGCGCGTC